>NZ_JBWKUX010000004.1:0-535527 GCF_059421065.1 Pseudomonas sp. GW821-FHT03A09
TGGCGTCCCCTAGGGGACTCGAACCCCTGTTACCGCCGTGAAAGGGCGGTGTCCTAGGCCACTAGACGAAGGGGACAAAACCTTCTGTACATCTGATCAGAGCTGAGACCTGATCGATTCAAGGACGGTGTGGCCAGACCTTGAACCTGTAAATTGGTGGAGCTAAACGGGATCGAACCGTTGACCTCTTGCATGCCATGCAAGCGCTCTCCCAGCTGAGCTATAGCCCCTCATCGGTGAGGACGGGGCGAATCTTAATGGCGGTTTGGAAGTGTGTCAAATTTATTTTCAACAATTT
Source organism: Pseudomonas sp. GW821-FHT03A09 (assembly GCF_059421065.1). Classification (NCBI taxonomy): domain Bacteria; kingdom Pseudomonadati; phylum Pseudomonadota; class Gammaproteobacteria; order Pseudomonadales; family Pseudomonadaceae; genus Pseudomonas; species Pseudomonas sp. GW821-FHT03A09. The sequence continues at coordinate 299 of NZ_JBWKUX010000004.1, forward strand.
CCAAAATTTTTTGCCGGGATAACAATCACTTACCGGCGAAACCCCGAAAAACCTGGGTTTCGCCGTTACCGCAGCCAGCTTAAGCAATAGCGCCCAGCAGCTTTTCCCACTCTTTGTTTTCTTTCTTCGACACACCACCAAGCAAATCAAGGGCTTGGCGCAGACGGAAACGCGTGAGGTCCGGGCCGAGAATTTCCATCGCATCGAGCACCGACACCGAACTGGCCTGCCCGGTGATCGCGGCAAACATCAACGGCATCGCATCACGCAATTTCAACTCCAGGGACTCCACCACCGCCTGGATCGTCGCGGTAATCGCATCCTTCTCCCACTGGCGCAGGCTTTCGAGCTTCCACAGGATCAACTGCATCAACTGACGCACCTGATCACCGGAGAGCTTCTTGGACTCGAACAGCTTGGCATCCGGGCTCACGCCACCGGCGAAGAAGAAGCTGGCCAACGGTGCGACCTGGCTGAAGGTCTCCACCCTGCCCTGCACCAGCGGTGCGATCTTCATCATGTACTCCGGATTCAGCGCCCACTGCTGCACACGGCTGGCAAACTCTTCCACCGGCAAATCACGCAGCCACTGGCCGTTGAGCCACGACAGTTTCTCGATGTCGAAGATCGGACCGCCCAGGGAGACACGGGACAGGTCGAAGTTGTCGACCATTTCCTGCAGCGAGAACTTCTCGCGCTCGTCCGGCATCGACCAACCCATGCGGCCCAGGTAGTTGAGCATCGCCTCAGGCATGAAGCCCATGCGCTCGTAGAAGGTCACCGAGGTAGGGTTCTTGCGCTTGGACAGCTTGCTCTTGTCCGGGTTACGCAGCAGCGGCATGTAGCACAGCTGCGGCTGCTCCCAGCCGAAGTACTCATAGAGCAGGATCAACTTGGGCGCCGACGGCAGCCACTCTTCACCACGCAGCACGTGGGTGATGCCCATCAAGTGGTCGTCGACCACGTTGGCCAGGAAGTACGTCGGCAGGCCGTCGGTCTTCATCAGCACCTGCATGTCCATGCGGTCCCACGGGATCTCGACGTCACCGCGCAGCATGTCCGGCACCACGCACACGCCCTCGCTCGGCACCTTCATGCGGATCACGTGAGGTTCGCCGGCGGCCAGGCGCTGGGCCACTTCTTCCTTCGACAGCAGCAACGCGCGGCCGTCGTAGCGTGGGGTTTCGCCACGGGCCATTTGTTCGGCGCGCATCTGGTCCAGTTCTTCTGCGGTGCAGAAGCATGGGAACGCATGGCCCATGTCGACCAGTTGCTGGGTGTACTGCTTGTAAATGTCGCTGCGCTCGCTCTGGCGATACGGGCCGTGCGGGCCACCGACGTCCGGGCCTTCCGCCCAGGTAATGCCCAACCAGCGCAGGGCGTCGAAGATCTGCTGTTCCGACTCACGGGTGGAGCGCAACTGGTCGGTGTCTTCGATCCGCAGGATGAATTCACCGCCGTGCTGCTTGGCAAAGCAGTAGTTGAACAAGGCGATGTAAGCAGTACCGACGTGGGGATCCCCAGTAGGCGATGGCGCAATGCGCGTGCGGACGGTGGTCATGGCAGGTCTCGAATGGGCGATAAAACTGAAAATTGAAACAAGGGGCGAATGGTAACACCAGCTTGGGTGATTCTGGCAGACCGCGGTGCCTGCATTCGCGAGCAAGCCCGCTCCCACATTCGACCGCATTCTCATGCTGGAAATCGGTCAAGTGTGGGAGCGGGCTTGCCCGCGAAGAGGCCAACCCAGTCACCGCAAATCAAACAGCCAGCAAGCGCTCACGCAACTTGCCAATCTCATCCCGCGTCTGCGCCGCCGCCTCGAACTCCAAGTCCCGCGCCAACTGGTACATCTTCTCTTCCAGTTGCCGGATACGCTTGGTGATCTCACTCGGCGAGCGCAGTTCGTTCTCGTACTTGGCACTTTCCTCGGCGGCCTTGGCCATCCCCTTGCGCTTCTTGCTGCGCGAACCTGGCACGGTCGCACCTTCCATGATGTCGGCGACGTCCTTGAACACACCCTTGGGCGTGATGCCGTTAGCCAGGTTGAAGGCAATCTGCTTGTCGCGACGACGCTCGGTCTCGCCAATCGCCCGTTCCATGGACCCTGTAATGCGGTCGGCGTACAGGATCGCACGCCCATTGAGGTTACGCGCCGCGCGGCCAATGGTCTGGATCAACGAGCGCTCCGAACGCAAGAAGCCTTCCTTGTCCGCATCCAGGATCGCTACCAGCGACACTTCCGGCATGTCCAGGCCTTCACGCAGCAGGTTGATGCCCACCAGCACATCAAAAGTGCCCAGGCGTAGGTCGCGGATGATCTCCACGCGCTCCACGGTGTCGATATCCGAGTGCAGGTAACGCACACGCACGCCGTGGTCGGCCAGGTAGTCGGTCAAGTCCTCGGACATGCGCTTGGTCAGCGTGGTGACCAGTACTCGCTCTTCCAACGCTACGCGCTTGGTGATTTCCGACAACAAGTCATCGACCTGGGTCAACGCCGGGCGGATTTCGATTTCCGGGTCTACCAGGCCGGTCGGGCGCACCAACTGCTCGATCACGCGACCAGCATGCTCGGCCTCGTAGTTGCCCGGCGTGGCAGACACGAAAATGGTCTGTGGGCTGATACTTTCCCATTCATCAAAGCGCATGGGCCGGTTGTCCAGCGCCGATGGCAGGCGGAAGCCGTACTCCACCAACGTTTCTTTACGCGAACGGTCGCCCTTATACATGGCACCGACCTGCGGCACGCTGACGTGGGATTCGTCGATCACCAGCAAAGCGTCCGGCGGCAGGTAATCGTAGAGCGTGGGCGGCGGTGCCCCGGCCTCGCGACCCGACAGATAGCGCGAGTAGTTTTCGATACCGTTGCAGTAACCCAGCTCCAGGATCATCTCCAGGTCGAAGCGGGTACGCTGCTCCAGACGCTGGGCTTCCACTAGCTTGTTGTTGGAGCGCAGGTATTCCAGGCGCTCAGCCAGCTCGACCTTGATGCCCTCGATAGCGCCCATCAGGGTTTCACGGGGTGTCACGTAGTGGCTCTTCGGGTAGAAAGTGAAGCGCGGCAACTTGCGGATCACCTCGCCGGTCAACGGGTCGAAGGCAGACAGGCTCTCGACCTCATCGTCAAACAACTCGATGCGGATCGCTTCCAGGTCGGATTCGGCCGGGTAGATATCAATCACATCGCCACGCACACGGAAGGTGGCGCGGGCAAAGTCCATGTCGTTGCGCGTGTATTGCAAGCTCGTCAGGCGACGCAGCAGCTCGCGCTGGTCGAGTTTGTCACCACGGTCGACGTGCAGCACCATCTTCAAATAGGTTTCCGGGCTGCCGAGGCCGTAGATGCACGACACCGTGGTGACGATGATCGCGTCCTTGCGTTCCAGCAATGCCTTGGTGGCCGATAACCGCATCTGTTCGATATGGTCGTTGATCGACGCATCTTTCTCGATGAAGGTATCGGACGACGGCACATAAGCTTCGGGCTGGTAGTAGTCGTAGTAAGAAACGAAGTACTCCACCGCGTTGTTCGGAAAGAACGCCTTGAACTCGCCGTACAACTGCGCAGCCAAGGTCTTGTTCGGCGCCAGCACCAAGGTCGGGCGATTGATCTGGGCGATCACGTTGGCGATGCTGAAGGTCTTGCCCGAACCGGTTACCCCGAGCAGCGTCTGGTGCGCCAAGCCAGCCTCGATGCCTTCGACCATCTGGCGAATGGCTTCCGGTTGATCTCCGGCGGGTTCAAAGCGGGTGACGAGTTGGAAATCCGACATAACGTACCTCGTGAAGTCACTCCCAGACTGTAAACCCGTCGAGGACGAAATAGACCACCCTCCGCGAAGATTCAGAGCGGATAGTAGGAAAAACCATGATAGCCATGGAAGTGGTGGCGAATGTGATGGGTTTCAAGGCAATCGTCCTACACGCCATTACCAATCAATGTTGCAATAAGACTAACGGTCGGTAAATAAACCGAAAAACTTGGCCGAAAAGCCGTTTCGGCTGTCGCCCTCGGCGGTGATGGCCTCTATACTAGCTCCCCGTTTGTGCACCGCTCTAGTGCATTCGGCTGGAGCGCGACACGTCCCTCCTATCCCCCATAGAGCTGCCGCAAAAATGAGCCTGTTCTCCGCTGTCGAAATGGCACCACGCGATCCTATCCTGGGCCTCAACGAAGCATTCAACGCCGATACACGAACCACCAAGGTCAACCTTGGCGTGGGCGTTTACTGCAACGAGGAGGGGAAGATTCCACTCTTGCGTGCCGTTGCCGAAGCGGAAGCCATTCGCGTGGCGCAACACGCCGCCCGTGGCTACTTGCCGATCGATGGCATCGCCGCCTACGACAAGGCCGTGCAAACCCTGCTGTTCGGTGCTGAATCGCCATTGCTGGCAGCTGGCCGCGTCACCACCGTACAGGCGGTGGGCGGCACTGGCGCCCTGAAAATCGGCGCGGATTTCCTCAAGCAACTGCTGCCCAACGCCGTCGTCGCCATCAGCGACCCGAGCTGGGAAAACCACCGTGCCCTGTTCGAGACCGCCGGTTTCCCGGTGCAGAACTACCGCTACTACGACGCCGCCACCCACGACGTGAACCGTGCTGGCCTGCTCGAAGACCTCAACGCCCTGCCGCCACAGTCCATCGTGGTGCTGCACGCCTGCTGCCATAACCCGACCGGCGTCGACCTGAGCCCGGCCGATTGGCAGAACGTGCTGGACGTGGTCAAGGCCAAGAATCTGGTGCCGTTCCTCGACATGGCCTACCAGGGCTTTGGCGACGGTATCCATGAAGACGCCGCAGCGGTGCGCCTGTTTGCTGAATCGGGCCTGACCTTCTTTGTATCCAGCTCATTCTCCAAGTCGTTCTCCCTGTACGGCGAACGTGTGGGCGCCTTGTCCATCGTCGGCGAGTCCAAGGAAGAAAGCGCGCGTATCCTGTCCCAGGTCAAGCGTGTGATCCGCACCAACTACTCCAACCCGCCCACCCACGGCGCAGCGATTGTTGCAGCGGTATTGAACAACCCTGAACTGCGCGCCCAGTGGGAAGCCGAGCTGGGCGAAATGCGCCTGCGCATCCGCGGCATGCGCGAGCAGATGGTCGCTGACCTGGCCAAGGCTGCACCGGGCCACGACTTCAGCTTTGTCGGTCGCCAGCGCGGGATGTTCTCCTACTCCGGCCTGACCGTTGAGCAAGTCACCCGTCTGCGCAACGAGTTCGGCATCTACGCCCTCGACACCGGCCGTATCTGTGTGGCGGCGTTGAACCAGTCGAACATTGATGCAGTCACAAAGGCAATCGTCCAGGTGCTGTAAACCTGTAGCCGTTGCACGAAAGGGGAAGCCGATGGCTTCCCCTTTTTCGTATCCAGCTCCTAGACTGAACCCCAACTGCCCCTTTGCTGTGAGAGCCCCATGAGAAACGATGACCTGGACCTGCGCGCCGACCGCGACGAACTGGACGACTACACCCCGCGCACGCCGCAACCCAAGCGCCAGAAAAGCCTGGTGCTGCAAGTGGCGCTCGGTGTATTCCTCGGCGGCCTGGCGTTGTGGTTAGTGCAACTGGGGGCGACAGCGCTGATGGCAAAGCTCGCAATGGGCACCCTCCAATTCGGCGGCTAACGCCGATCAAAAGTGTGGGAGCTGGCTTGCCTGCGATAGCGGTGGACCCGTACCAGAGATGCAAGCTGACAGACTGCTATCGCAGGCAAGCCAGCTCCCACATTGGATTCAGGGTGCCACCAGATTGCGTTCTTCCAGCAGCTTTACGAAGCTATTCAAACTCTGCGACACCGTCCCCCGCCGCCAGATCAACCACGTATGCAAAATGCGGAAGTTATCCATCAACGGCCACACACTCACCGCCGCAAACCCCGGCATGCTTTCCAGCATGCTGCGTGGCATCAGTGCCAGGCCGGCTCCGGCGCTGACGCAGGCGAGCATGCCGTGATAAGACTCGATCTCGAAGATCTTGCCCGGCACCGCGCCATCCTGGGAAAACCAGCGCTCCAGGTGATGCCGGTATGAGCAGTTCGAGCGAAAGGTGTAGATACTCTCCCCGTTCACATCCTGCCCCCGTGTGATCGGCGCGTGATGCAGCGGTGCAATCACCACCATCTCCTCCTCGAACACCGGCACCCCTTCCAGCGTGGCGTGCAGCAGCGGCCCATCGACAAACGCCGCCGTCAGCCGCCCCGACAGCACCCCCTCGATCATCGTGCCCGACGGCCCGGTACTCAGGTCCAGCTCGACCTTGGTGTGCTTCTGGTTATACGCCGCCAGTAATGCCGGAATACGCACCGCCGCCGTGCTTTCCAGGGAGCCGAGGGCAAACGTGCCCTGGGGCTCCTCCCCCGCCACCGTCGCCCGGACCTCCTGGACCAGATCGAGAATGCGCCGCGCATAGCCGAGGAAATTCCAGCCGGCCGGTGACAGACGCAGGCGGCTCTTCTCGCGGATAAACAATTCCACGCCCAGGTCCTGCTCCAGTTGCTTGATACGCGTGGTCAAGTTCGACGGCACGCGATGAATCAACTGTGCGGCAGCGCTGATACTGCCCTGCTCGGCAACGGCCTTGAAGATTTCCAGCTGCACCAGATCCAAATCATTCTCCAATCGTGAATATATTGCTTAATATTATTCAGTTTCTGAAAAACATACATCCCCGTAGGCTGAACCCATCCCACTCATTCAGCAGGACGGTGCCATGAACGCGACTACCCACGCCCTCTCGATCAACCCCACCAACGGCGAAACCGTCGGCAGCTACCCATACGAAACCGAGTCGCAGCTGAATGCCGCCCTCGATCGCTCCACCCGTGCCTTCCACACCTGGCGTCGCCAACCGATCAGCCAGCGCGCCGAGTTGCTGCTGGCCCTGGCCACCACCCTGCGTGAGCAAGCCGAAACCATGGCGCAGATGATCACCCTGGAAATGGGCAAACCCATCGCCCAAGCCCGCGCCGAAATCGAAAAGTGCGCCCAACTCAGCCAATGGTACGCAGCCCAGGGCCCGGCCATGCTTGCCCCGGAACCGACCTTGGTGGACAACGGCAGCGCGCAGATCGAATACCGCCCACTGGGCCCGATCTTCGCCGTGATGCCGTGGAACTTCCCGGTGTGGCAAGTGTTGCGCGGTGCCGTGCCGACCTTGCTGGCCGGTAACACCTACGTGCTCAAGCACGCGCCCAATGTGATGGGCAGCGCCTACCTGATCCAGCAAGCGTTCCAGAAAGCCGGCTTCGCCGAAGGCATTTTTGAAGTGGTCAACGTGACGAACGAAGGCGTCTCCAAGGCCATCGCCGACCCACGCATCGCCGCCGTCACCCTCACCGGCAGCGTGCGCGCCGGCATCGCCATCGGCTCTCAGGCCGGTGCTGCGTTGAAAAAATGCGTGCTGGAACTGGGCGGTTCCGACCCATTCATCGTGCTCAACGACGCCGACCTCGACGCTGCCGTGCAGGCCGCCGTGATCGGCCGTTTCCAAAACAGTGGCCAAGTCTGCGCCGCCGCCAAGCGCCTGATCATAGAAGAAGGCGTAGTAGCCGCGTTCACCGCCAAATTCCTCGAAGCCAGCCGCACACTGGTAATGGGCGACCCGACCGCAGCCGACACTTACATCGGCCCGATGGCACGCGTTGACCTGCGTGAAGAGCTACACGGCCAGGTCCAGGCTACCCTGGAAGAAGGCGCGACGCTGCTGCTGGGCGGCAACAAAGTGCCCGGTGCCGGCAACTACTATGAGCCGACCGTATTGGCCAACGTCACCGACCAGATGACCTCGTTCAAACAGGAACTGTTCGGGCCGGTGGCATCAATCATCACTGCACGCGATGCCGACCACGCTGTGGCCCTGGCCAACGACAGCGAGTTCGGGCTGACGGCGAGCATCTTCACCACCGATGCGGCGAAGGCGCGGGACATCGCCAACCAGCTGGAAACCGGCGGGATCTTCGTCAATTCCTTTAGCGTCTCCGACCCTCGGGTGGCGTTTGGCGGGATCAAAAAGAGTGGGTTCGGTCGCGAGCTGTCGCACTTCGGCGTACGGGAGTTCTGCAACGCACAGACCGTCTGGCTGAACCGCCAATAACCCCTGTAGTGAGCGGGCTTGCCCCGCGCTGGGTGGCACAGCCGCCCTAAACCCAGACACCTTGGTCTTCCTGAAACACCGCAGCGTCTTTGTTGGGGTGGCTTCGCCCCCAGCGCGGGGCAAGCCCGCTCACTACAATCAAGAAGCGAGCATCAGCAGCGAATATGCCGCCGCACGCACTGCACCAATCCGTCCAGCGCCTGAGACTTCACCGGCGCAAGCACACAGACCGTGTGCGCGCGCGCGCCTTCCGTCACCGTCAGGGTGTAATGCACCTGGCCTGGATTCCCGGGCGCTGGAGCGGTGCTTTGTGGCAACTGAAAAAAGTCTGACGCGGCGATCAGTTGCCGCAATTCCTGTTGATCCTGCTCGGGTAGCGTGTCCAGTTCCACCGTACGCGGTTGGGCCAGGCCCGGAAAAAAACCAGGCCCGCCGATTTCCTTGATCGAAATTTGCATGACTGTTCCTCACCTCAGACGGAAATACCGACCGCTTTCCAACCGTCCTTGACCGCCTTCTGCTCATCCTTGTTCACGCCATAAAGGCGACCGGCCACATCGTAAGTAATGCGCGCAAAGCGCAAGAACCCCGAGCTGGGCCGAAGCCGCGCATCACGCAACGCGTCATACCAGATGCGCCCCGCACGTTCCCAGGCGAACCCGCCCAATTGAGTCGCTACCTGATAGAACGCATGGTTGGGAATACCGGAATTGATATGCACCCCGCCATTGTCCTCGTAGGTCTGGACAAAATCATCCATGTGCCCAGGTTGAGGGTCCTTGCCCAGCAGTTTGTCGTCAAAAGCAGTGCCGGGAGCCTTCATTGAACGCAGTGCAGTGCCTTTGATTTTTTTGGTAAACAGCCCTTTGCCAATCAACCAATCGGCGTCCTCGGCCTTTTGCTTCAACGCATATTGCTTGATCAGTGAACCGAACACGTCCGACAACGATTCGTTCAATGCCCCGGACTGGTTGAAATACATCAGCTTGGCCTCATCCTCGGTGACGCCATGGGCCAATTCATGGCCAATCACGTCAAGGGCTACCGTGAACCGGTTGAACAACTGGCCATCCCCATCCCCAAACACCATCTGGGTGGAGTTCCAGAACGCGTTGTTATAGCTCTGGCCAAAATGGACGGTTGCGTCCAACGCCATACCTGCATCGTCGATGGAATTGCGGTCGAAGACCTGGTCAAAAAAATCGAAGGTGGCGCCCAGGCCATCATAGGCCTCGTCCACCGCAGCATCACCACTCTCGGGCTGCCCTTCACCACGGATCAACGTTCCTGGCAGGCTATCGGTACCCTCGGCGCTGTAGATCGAACGCTGTTTCTCGGCGCCCATGGCCAGGGCCTGATGGGCCGGGCTCTTGGCGGGCACCGCGACCATCCGCAACGAGCGGAACGTGCTGTCCTTGGCACGAGTACGCAGCGCGACATCTCGTTGCGCCTTATTACCGTGGCGCGCGATCTGGTCGAGCATGTAGGGCGGAATCAAGCAGAAAACAGGGTTACGCAAATGGCGATCACACATTGGCTGGCTCCTTTTGGCGTGCGGTGAACGTCCGGGAGACTGTTTCAGGATAGCCCCCGAGGGTTAACGCGTACCTTCAATTGTCATCAAGCTATGTTGCAGTCGCGTTTATCCGAGGAGGACTCACCGATGCCAGCACGTAAAGCCAAAATCGACCTTGCCCACCGCCCCAGACTCGGCGATTTACGCCCGTTGATCATGCCCAGCCCCAGCCTCATGGAAGCCAGGGCGGCGGCGCCCCGCGTTACCTCGGCCAAAGATTTGAAAGACCGGCGCGGCTACGCAGACGACTTTCTCGGCAGCTTCGTAGTGCCATGGCCAACGGTGGAGGAAACCCTCGCAGGTGACGTTCAGACACTGGACGGTGGCGGCCAGCGCCTGGACTACACGCACTTCTCGGTGACGATGTCACGCTCCAAGCGGCTCGCACTGTATGTGGGCGTCAATATCGACGGAGGCCGGTCGGTAGACATCATCCGCCGCAACGACAGCTGGGCCTACGATGGTCGCCTGCCCAACAGTGCCCAGGTGGGCGACGAGCTGTATGCCAAGAACGGCCTGGATCGTGGTCATCTGGTCCGCCGACAAGACCCCAATTGGGGCGACGACGCCCAGACCGCCAACGCCGACACCTTCCATTTCACCAACTGCTCGCCACAGATGAGTGGGTTCAACCAGAAGACCTGGCTGGAACTCGAAGATTACATTCTGGACAACACGCAACGCTGGAAAGCCCGCGCCACGGTGTTTACCGGTCCGGTGTTTGCCGCGGGTGACCGTGTGTACCGAGGCGTTCAAATTCCCCAAGCGTTCTGGAAAGTCGTCGCCTACCTCAACGACGACGGCAAACCCTCTGCCAGCGCCTACATGATCGACCAAATCCGCGAACTGGATCAGCTCGACCTGGTATTCGGTCAACTCAGGACCTACCAGCGCAGCGTGATCCAGATAGAGCGCCTGACCGGCATCCGCTTCGCCAACCTGGCCGACTACGATGGTTTCAGCAACGAAGAACGCGCCACCGGCACGCGGATCGAAGCGCTGATCCAAGGCCTTGAGGACATTCGCGTCTGAACAAGCGCACCTTGGGCTATGTCGCCTCGTCCTGATCGACTACCATACCGCGCCGGTTCCCAAACGGGACTAATAGGGAATCCGAAGCGCGGCCCCATCGCGTCAATCGGAACTGCCCCCGCAACTGTAGGTGCTGAGCCTGCTCCACACTGCCACTGAGCCATGCTCGGGAAGGCCGGAGCGAGGCAACGACGCATCAGTCAGGAGACCTGCCGGCCCAGCTAGATCACTAACCGGCGGGGTGTCCGGGAAGGACATCCTTGCCCTGCCCCATCGGCAGCGTTCATGGCTGTATTTCCAAACCGTGCCTCCCCAGCTCCTTGTACGGTTCAAACGGAGATGCCCCATGCTGCCACGCGTTACCGCCCTGCTCACCGGCGTAGGCTTCTGTGCCTTGGCCCAGGCCGCGCCCACCCACTACCCACTGACCGTCGAAAACTGTGGCAGCCACCTCATCTTCCAACAAGCTCCCGCCCGCAGCGTGACCATCGGCCAGGCCGCCACCGAAATGCTCTACGCCCTGGGCCTGGCGGACAAAGTGGTCGGTACCTCGTTGTGGTTCAACAACGTACTGCCTCAATTCCAGGCGCAGAACGACAAGATCGAGCGCTTGGCCAGCAACGAGCCGAGCTTCGAAGCCGTGATCGCCAAGCGCCCGCAACTGGTAGCCGCCGAGCTGGAATGGGTGGTCGGGCCGCAGGGCGTGGTCGGTACCCGCGAGCAATTCCATGAACTGAAAATCCCCACCTACCTGCTGCCCTCCGACTGCGAAGGCAAGGACAACCTGGTGGGCGCCGACGGCACGCGCCTTGAGCCGTTTCGCATCGAGACGATCTATAAAAGCATCAGCCAACTGGCGCAGATCTTCGACGTACAGGACCGCGGCCAGCAACTGAACGACACGCTCAAGGCGCGCCTGGCCAAATCGGTCGCCACCGCGCAGAGCAAAGGCCTCAAGCAAGCCAGCGCACTGGTGTGGTTCTCCAGCGCCGAAATGGCCAGCGATCCGTACGTGGCCGGTCATAAAGGTATTCCGGAGTTCATGCTGGAAACCCTGGGCCTGCACAACGTGGTGCAGTCCGATGAAGAGTGGCCCGCCGTCGGCTGGGAAACCCTGGCCAAGGCCAATCCGACCTTCCTGGTGATCGCCCGCATGGACCGCCGCCGCTACCCCGCCGACGACCATGAAAAGAAACTCGCCTTCCTGCACAGCGACCCGGTGACTCGCAACATGGACGCCGTGAAAAACAACCGCATCATCATTATTGACGCCCTGGCCCTGCAAGCCAGCATCCGCATGTTCGATGGCCTGGAACAACTGGCCGGCGCGATCGACGGCTACGACCTGCCCCAATGATCCGTACCCTGCTCGCCCTCACCCTGCTACTGCTCGCGGTCCTTGCTGGCGTGGCCATCGGCGAAACCGCCATCGAACCGCAGGTGGTGTTGCAGGTGCTCGCCAACAAACTGTGGGCGGCCGGCTATGTGCTGGACCCCATCGACGAAGGCGTGGTGTGGAACTACCGCCTGACCCGCGCCCTAGTCGCCGCCGCCTGCGGTGCCGGGTTGGCGACCTGCGGCGTGATTTTACAGTCGTTGCTGCGTAACCCCCTGGCCGACCCGTACCTGCTCGGCATCAGCGCCGGTGCGTCGACTGGCGCCGTGCTGGTGGCGTTGATCGGCGTGGGCGGCGGCTTGATTTCGCTGTCGGCGGGCGCGTTCGTCGGCGCCATGGCGGCGTTTGCCTTGGTGATTCTGCTGGCCCGCGCCAGCGGTTCGGCCAGTGGCACCGGGCAGATCATCCTCGCCGGTATTGCCGGTTCGCAGTTGTTCAATGCCCTCACCGCCTTCCTGATCACCCAGTCGGCCAGCTCCGAACAGGCCCGCGGCATCATGTTCTGGCTGCTGGGCAACCTCAGCGGCGTGCGCTGGCCGTCAGTGTGGCTGGCGATGCCCGTGGCGGTCTTGGGCCTGGCGGTGTGCCTGTGGCATCGCCGTGCGCTGGATGCATTCACCTTCGGCACGGACTCGGCGGCGTCCCTCGGCATCCCGGTGCGCCGCGTGCAGTTCGTGCTGGTGGGTTGTGCGGCGCTGGTGACGGCGGTGATGGTGTCGATTGTCGGCTCCATCGGCTTTGTCGGGCTGGTCATTCCCCATGCCGTGCGCCTGCTGCTGGGCACTGGACATTCGCGCTTGCTGCCGGCCAGTGCCCTGGGTGGCGCGCTGTTCCTGATTGCGGCAGACGTCCTTTCACGCACCTTGATCAAAGGCCAGGTGGTTCCGGTCGGGGTGGTCACAGCATTGGTGGGCGCGCCGGTGTTTGCGCTGATCCTGATCGGCCGGAGGAACGCGCGATGAATGTCTTGAGTTGCACCGGCCTGGGTTTCAAAGTGCGTGAGGCCCAGTTGCTGCATGACATTCACCTTGACGTTCAGTTGGGCGAAACCCTGGGCATCGTCGGGCCGAACGGTTCCGGCAAATCCACCCTGCTCAAGCTGCTCGCCGGCTTGCGCGCACCGGCCAACGGCGAAGTACGGTTGGGCGGCCAGCCCCTGGGCAAACTGTCACGCCGCGCCATCGCGCAGCAACTGGCGATGGTGGAGCAACAAGCCGACACCGACGACGCCATCCGCGTGTTCGACGCTGTGGCCCTGGGGCGCACGCCCTGGCTGTCGGCACTGAGCCCGTGGTCCGGCGAAGACCATGCCATCGTAAGTCAGGCACTGCATGACGTAGACGCCACCCACCTGGGCCAACGCGCCTGGCGCAGCCTCTCCGGCGGTGAACGCCAACGCGTGCACATCGCCCGCGCCCTGGCGCAACGTCCGCAGATTCTGCTACTGGATGAGCCAACCAACCACCTGGATATCCAGCATCAGCTGGCAATCTTGAAAGGTGTGCAAGCGTTGCCGGTGACCACGCTGATTGCCCTGCATGACCTGAATCAGGCGCTGACCTGCGATCGCCTGGCCGTGCTGGATCGCGGGCACTTGGTGGCGCTGGGCAAGCCGCTGCAGGTACTGACGCCACAACGCTTGCAGGACACATTCGGGGTGCAGGCGCATTACCTGACAGACCCGTTCGACGGAGCGCAGATCCTGCGCTTACGCCCAAGTTGACTGATGGAGCACCGCTCAGATGTGGGGCAGGCAACCTATTCATTGGCAGTGCCGCCGCCTTCGCAGCCTCGCTAAAGCTCGACAGCTCCCACAGAGGTCCTGGAGAGGCCACTTAGGGATAGTTCACCGCAGATTTTCATCAATGATCCTGAGCCACGGCCAGCGCGCCTGATAACTGCGCGCCTTCTGCACGAACAACTCAGGCTCCGGGTGCAGGGGGTTAATCCGCAGTACACCCTGCTCTACATCCGCCAACCCATACGGCGCATACACCTCACCCGTCTCAATCTCCAGCCCGATGCACGTGCCCGCTACCAGGTAACGGTCAACGCCCTGTCTGGCCGAGTGCAACTGCGGATAAGGCCGGCCAAACCGCTCGGCGTACCACAGGTGAACCCGCGCCTGGTTCTTGACCTCGACGTTGACGCCCAAGTCCTGAAACAGCTGCTCAGCGGCGCGGATCACTTTGTCTTCAGCATCGTAGGACAGGTCGGTATCGAAGTAAAAAACGTCGTAGTCCTTTACTCCCTGGGCGGCGGGAAGGTTCGATTGATGATTCCACACCGCCTGGAACAGACAGCCTGCCGTGAGCATGCATTGGGACACGCAGAGGTCAGGCAGGCGCGCTGTGATTTCAGCATTGATGGGGTTGGCCATGGCCAGTTCGAGCAAGGTTTTGACGGTCAATGTCATGGTGACTCCTTCATCTACGGTGTAAGCGACCGACTGTAACCCACCCATGATGACAGTCCCCCTTAAGCCAGTTGACTGTTTAGCCCCTGGAAGGAATGGAGGCGACAAAATCCCCTTGCCACTCAGTGGATGTGTGCAGCTTTTCGTTCTCCAGCCATAAGAGCCCGATATCCAGCCACTTCAACAGTTTTTCGGTCTCACTGTCAGGCCGTGTCGGCTGCACAATCGCGGTATGACAACTCTCCGAAGGACCTATAAGCCGGTGCCAATAGGAGAAGACCTGACCAATCGCCATCCGAACTTGCGATGGATCTGCGCTGCTCTTCACCTCGATAAGTAAATCGTCCTTGGGGCCCTTGTATTCTTTGACCAAGATATCGTAACGGCAATCCTTTGCTCGCCCCTCAAGAAGGGTCCAGCCCTGGCTGACGATCAGCCCTTCAATTCAACTGCCCGATTGCCCGCCGCGTCGTCGTAGGCCACATACAACGACTCGGCGATCTGGCTTTTGATGGCTTTGGTGGATTCCAGCCCCAGCACAAAACCTTCAGCCTTGCCTCCGGCGCGGTTGAGTTCTTCATGGGTAGAGGCGCCAGTGATGGCATCCAGGAGTTTGGCGGCGTGAGGGCCTACACCCTTGGGAAGGGAAATTTGGTCGATGGACATGGCGATACCTATAAGAAGAAGGATCGGTAGCGCGTGGAACCACTGCCGGGGTTGGCATGTTAGACCTGTTTGGAAATAAAGTTCTGCTTTCCAGCCTTATCGCTCGACTTCGCGCACCAACACCCCAAACAACTCCCCGCGCGGCCTCTCACCCACCCCAATCCCCGCCTTCTCAAACCACTCCCGCCCCGCCTCTGGATGCGGCCCGCTCAACACCACCACACCCTTCCCGTACGTATACCGGGCCGCCGCCACATCGCCATCCCGATAAGTCGCAATCGTCGTATAGGGTGACGCCGCATCAGCCGGCGGGAAGTATGGCCCATCCTGATAAAACACGTTATCCGGTTGCCCATCCCACACCACCCGCACCGCCGCATCATCAACCCCTTTCACTTCAAACTCGGGCCGTCCCGCTTCGGAGTCCAGGTCTTGCGGTATCAAACCCAGGTTGCTGTCATCCGCCAGGTAAGCTCCCATGCACAGCCCCAGGTAGCGCCCACCCTTGGCCACATAGTCACGAATGGCTTGCGCCCGTGCGTCGCCCAGGCTGGCCAGGGCGCCGGGAATGTCCTGGCCGCCACCGGGTTGCACATAGAGGTCATAGCGGGCGAGGTTTTGCGGAGTGATGTCGATCGACTCTTTCGCGCCGACGAAGTCGATGTGGACGTTCGGGTTGAAGTGCAACAGGGCGGTTTTGACGTTTTCAGAGCAGTCATCACAACCCGCCGGGCCACGGTAGATGGCGACGTGGCTGATAGTGGGCGCCGCCTGGGTTGGAGACGGCTGCAATGCGGCGAAGGCAAGTAATGTTGAGGCAACGGCACGTAGCTTCATGGTCACGAGTTCACGGAAAAGGGATGCGCGTGAATACGCTAGCTCGAACGGCGTGGGGAATACGTTAATAGTTGTAAATCGGCTACTGTCGCGTAAATCAACATTCAACCGGGGCAAGCCATGGAGCTGAAGTTCAGTCACGTCGATGTATTGGTAGAAGATCTCGAAGAGGCCTGTGCGTATTACGCGAAAATCCTCAAAGCCAGGATCTCCACCACCCAAGTGTGGGAACGCGGTGGCTTGCATGTGCGCTATGCAGTGGCGCTGATGGGCCAGGAGCGTTTCATGCTGGTGCAACCACTGGCGGGCAACCTGCGGGAGCTGCTGGATAAGCACGGCGAAGGAATGATTTACCGGCATTGCTACACCACACCTGATATCGAGGTGGCCTATGCCGAGTTGATCGCCGAGGGGGTCCAGCCGCAGGATGAGAACGGCCGGCCATTGGCCCTGGAGGATCTGCAGTCACCGTCCGGCACGCGCATCATTTGGCTGCCCAAGCGTTTTGGGCATTTCTCTGTCGAGATCTTGGAGGAGAAAGGCCTGGAGGCCTTTATCGCGCGCGTGTTTGCATGAACAGCGTGGGGCGGACCTCACCGCCCCAACAGCTCCCTGACCCGCCCCCCTAGCCCCTCCACCGCAAACGGCTTCGTCAACACACCCATTCCCGCCGCCAGTTGCCCATAACCCATCACCGCGTTTTCGGCGTAGCCGGTAATGAACAGCGTCTTCAAGCCTGGCCGCAACTCCATGCCCGCTTCCGCCATCTGCCGGCCATTCATCCCGCCCGGCAGCCCGACGTCGGTCACCAGCAAATCAATGTGCACGTCCGACCTCAACAGTTTCAGCCCCGCCGCGCTGTCGGCGGCTTCGATGACGGTGTAGCCGAGTTCACCGAGCACGTCGGCGAGCAGCATGCGCACGGTGGATTCGTCGTCCACCAGCAGGATGGTTTCGCCATGTTGGGCGCCTTCAATCTCGGCTTGTCCGAGGGGGAGTTCGTCTAAGGGCGCGGCGCCGTGATGGCGTGGCAGGTAGAGGGACACACAGGTGCCAACACCTTCGGTGGAATGCAGGTGCACTTGGCCGCCGGACTGCTGGGCAAAACCATAGATCATCGACAGGCCCAGGCCGGTACCTTGGCCGATGGGCTTGGTAGTGTAGAAGGGTTCGAACACGTGGGCCATCACGTCGGGCGGCATGCCGGTGCCATTGTCGGTGACACTCAGACACAGGTATTGACCTTCGGGCAGGTCGTGGGTGCGGGCGGGGGCGTGGTCGAGCCAGTGGTTGGCAGTTTGCAGGGTGATCTTGCCGCCTTCAGGCATGGCGTCGCGGGCGTTGATGCACAGGTTGAGCAAGGCGTTTTCCAATTGGCTGGCGTCGACAAACGCTGCCCAGGCATCCACGGCTCCGACGGTTTCGACTTGCACACCAGGCCCGGCAGTGCGCTGGATCAGTTCGGCCATGCCGTACATCAAACTGTTGACGTTGGTGACGCGGGGCTCCAGGGTTTGCCGGCGAGAGAAGGCCAGCAGCCGTTGGGTGAGCACGGCGGCGCGTTTGGCCGAGCCTTGGGCGGCGACCATGTACTTGTCGACGTCACTGAGGCGGCCCTGGGCAATGCGCCGGTTCATCAGCTCCAGGGCACCGGAGATGCCCGCCAGCAGGTTGTTGAAGTCGTGGGCCAGGCCTCCGGTGAGCTGGCCGACGGCTTCCATTTTTTGCGACTGGCGCAGCTTCTCTTCGGCCTGCATCAACAGCGCGGTGCGTTCAGCCACGCGTTGCTCAAGGGTTTCGTTGAGGGCACGCAATTGGGTCTGGGCATCACGCAGGGCTTCATCCGCGATGGTGCGCTCAAGCAGGTCGGCGGCCTGGCGTGCAAGGATGTCGAGCAGGCGCAGGTCGCGTTCGGACGGCTGGTGCGGTTGGCTCCAGTGGGTGGAAATCATGCCAAGCAGGCGACCGTCGCGGGAGCGCAGCGGGGTCGTTTGCGCGGCGCGAATGCCCGCTCGGCGAAACGCCAGAAGATCTTCGGTATCTGCAATGTCGGCCCACTCTTCAAAATCGGGAATGATCGCGCGTTGGCCGAGTTTGAGGGCCATGGTGCAGCTGCTGTAGGCCACGGGGCTCACCCACTGCCAGAACCCCACGGCTTCGGGCGGCAGGCCACGAGAGCAGAGCAGTTGCAGCTCGCCGCCGTGCCCGCCGGCATGCCCCTGGGGGCATAACAACTGCATGGTGCCGAACTGCGAACCGGTAATGGACACGGCAGCATCGACGATCTTGCCGTAGAGGGCTTCGAGGTCCTGTTCGCCGATCAGGTCCAGGCTGATGCGGTGCAGGAATTCGATGTCCGACAAGGCCGTTTCCGATTCGCTGGCGGTGCCTCGCGGGAAAACGCCCGGAAAGGCGGTGCGTAGGGTTTTCATGGCTGCTCCTGGGGAGCCTGAAGTGAGCGGTATCAAGCGTATCAACAAAGTTCTGACCACGCGACGCAGCCGTAGGTTCGGCGCCGATCAGCGCCCTTCCCTACCAAACGTCGCCTTTACGAAATCCACAAAACTGCGCAATTTCGGGGTCAAGCGACGATCCGGCGCGTACAGCAGGTTCATTGGTGATACCGGCACATGGTATTCCGGCAACACGTTGACCAAAGTGCCCTTGCGCAGCGCGTCGTTGACCAGCTCCAGCGGCAACAACACCACCCCCAACCCCGCCACGGCGGCCGAGAGCAGCGGGTCGCCCTGATTAATCGTCAAACGGCTTGTAATCGGCACGTCAATAGGCCCGCCCGGTCCCTCGAAATGCAAGTGGGAACGCCCGTCGGAATAGGCGAACGCCAGGCATTCATGCTCTTGCAGGTCCGACGGTGTGAGAAGGGGCGGCCGCCGCGCCAGGTAAGCTGGAGCGGCGCACAGCAGCATTTGATACGGCCTGAGGGGCAAGGCCTTGAGGCCGCTGTCGGTGAGTTCGCCGATGCGAAATACCACGTCGTAGCCGTCTTCGACCAAGTCGATGATGTCGTTGGACAAGGTCAGGTCCACCGCCACCTGCGGGTACTTGACCATGTACTCCAGCAAGCGCGGCGACAGCGTACTCACGCCGAACGTCACCGGGGCATTGATGCGCAGGCGCCCGCTGGGAACGCCACGGGTCACGGCGGCCATTTCTTCGGCGGCGTCCATGTCGGCCAGGATCAGCTTGGCGCGTTGATAAAACGTACGGCCAAAATCGGTGAGGCTTTGCTTGCGTGTAGTGCGGTTGAGCAGCGATACACCCAAGTGCTGTTCAAGCATTTTCACCTGCTTGCCTACCAACTGCGGCGACAGGTTGAGCTCATCCGCCACGGCGCTGAACGAGCCCAGCTCCACCGCTTTAACGAACGTGGCCATCAAGGTCAGGCGGTCCATTGGAAACCCGTTGTTTCTAGTGTTGCGCCATCCTAGGCCTTTATCCCTGCGCAACCAACGCCTAAATTGAACGCCTCATTGATGAACACCGAGGTCAACATGGCACGTATTGTCAGGATTCACGCCTACGGCGACGCAAGCGTCTTGCAACTGGAAGACGTTGATGTGCCTGCACCCCAGGCGGATGAAGTACAAATCCAGGTCAAGGCGATTGGCTTGAACCGCGCCGAAGTGATGTTCCGTAACCACGCGTATTTGCAGGAAGCCGAATTCCCCAGCCGCCTGGGCTATGAAGCCGCAGGCGTGGTGGTGGCGGTCGGCAGCGCTGTCAGCGAGTTCAAGGTAGGCGATGCGGTCAGCGTAATCCCGCCGCTGGATATCGCCCGCTGGGGCACCTACGGCGAGGTGGCGAATGTGCCCGCTTACCTTGCAGTCAAGCATCCTTCAAACCTGAGCTTCGAACAGGCCGCCGCATCGTGGATGCAGTACGTCACGGCCTGGGGCGCGCTGGTCGAACAGGCCAAGCTGAGCCAAGGCGACGTGGTGCTGGTGACCGCCGCGTCCAGCAGTGTCGGCCTGGCCGCCTTTCAAATCGCCCGCAGCGTCGGTGCCACGGCCATTGCCGTCACCCGTACCCGTGCGAAACAACAGGCCTTGCTCGACGCAGGCGCCACCCATGTGATCATCGGTGATGAAGAAGACCTGGTGGAACGGGTGATGGCCCTGACCAACGGCCAGGGCGTGCGCGTGGTGTTCGACCCCATCGGCGGGCCGTCCTTCGAAGCGCTCACACAAAGCATGGCCAGGGGTGGCATCCTGCTGGAGTACGGCGCACTGAGCCCTGAACCCACGCCGTTTCCGCTGTTCACCGTGCTAGGCAAGAGCCTGACGCTCAAGGGCTACCTCTACGCGGAAATCGTCTCCGACCCCGCGGCACTGGCCAGGGCCAAGGCGTTCATCCTGGAAGGGCTCGCGTCGGGCGCACTGGCGCCGATCATTGCCAAGACGTTTGCGCTGGATGAGATCCAAGCGGCCCATGGTTTTCTGGAGGCGAACCAGCAAGTGGGGAAGATTGTGGTGACGGTTTAGTGTCTGCATCGAAACGCTGAACCACAGTGAGGGCAGTGCAATAACATTGCATTGCCCTTCTACTTGAGGATTACTGTAGGCCGCGCCCCAGGTCGAGGTCCCTGCCATGTTTGAAATCACCGCCCTTATCACCTACGTCGCCGTTGTGATCGGCTTGTTCCTGATCCCCGGCCCTTCCGTGCTGCTGGTGCTTACACGCACGCTTCAAGGCGGGCGCAAGGTCGGTATCGCGACCGGGCTGGGCGTGGCTTGCGGAGACCTGGTGCATACACTGTGCGCGGCGTTGGGGTTGTCGGCGATCTTGATGACGTCGGCGACGGCATTCAATGCCGTGAAGTGGGCGGGTGCGGCTTACCTCATCTACCTCGGTATGCGTGCCTTCATGACCAAGACCGGCACCCACGCTCGGCTTGAGTTGCCGGCGGTGACACCGCGCCAGGCGTTTTTCCAGGCCGTGGGCGCGGAGGTGCTGAACCCGAAAACGGCGATCTTCTTCCTGGCCTTTCTGCCGCAATTCGTGCACCCGGAATCGGGCTCGTCGCTGGTGCAATTTGCCGTACTCGGCTTGATCTTTTCGGTGCTCAGCGCGGTGTACACCAGCCTGTTGGCCATCGCTATCCGTCCGTTGAGCCGAGGCCTCAAAGGGCTGTCCGCGCTACGTAAATGGGAAGGTAAAATCATCGGTACGCTGTTTATGGGGTTGGGCGTGAAAGTGGCGTTTCAGCAACGATGAAGCCTGCAACACCCAACATGGCGGTTATCGGCGCCGTCTGGTCTGATACTGCTCGAATGCAGGCGCAAGGTCGAGCTTGAGCAAGGCCGGCATTGAACCATTGTGGGAGAGGGCTTGCTCCCGATAGCGGTGTGTCAGTTATAGATTACTGATCTGACACGCTGTCATCGGGGGCAAGCCCCCTCCCACATTTGATCTGCGGTGTTGCCTCTACAACGCAGACGCCAGCAATAATTCTCGCGTATAGCCATGCCGGGGCGTCTCGAACAGTTGCTCGGTGCTCCCCGCCTCCACCACCACCCCATCCTTGACCACGATCAGGTCATGGGCCAACGCGCGCACCACCGCTAGGTCATGGCTGATGAACAGGTAGGTGAGCCCGTGCTCTTGCTGCAAGCGGCGCAACAAGGTCACCACTTGTTTTTGCACGGTGCGGTCGAGGGCCGAGGTGGGTTCGTCGAGCAGAATCAGGTCCGGCTTGATCACCAGCGCTCGGGCGATGGCGATACGTTGGCGCTGGCCACCGGAGAATTCGTGGGGAAAACGATGGCGGGTGGCGGGGTCGAGGCCGACGTCGCGTAACACTGCAATCACTTGGGCTTCGCGCTCAGTCCGGTCGAGATCAGTGTGCACGCGCAGGCCTTCTTCGATGATCTGCTGCACGCTCATGCGTGGGCTGAGGCTGCCGAACGGGTCCTGGAACACCACTTGCAACTTGCGCCGCCACGGGCGCAGGGCCTTGCCCTTGAGCGTATCGAGGGCTTGTCCCTGGAAGCGGATACTGCCCTGGGCGTCGATCAGCCGCAGGATCGCCTGGCCGAGGGTGGATTTGCCCGAACCGGACTCGCCGACAATGCCCAGGGTCTTGCCGCGTTGCAGGCGCAGGTCAATGCCGTCCACCGCTTTGATCGGCGGCCGACGGCGCAACAGGCCGCCTTGGGCGAACCAGACTCTGAGACCGTCCACTTCCAATAGATTTTCGGTCGCGGCCTGCTCGATCGCACAGCCTTCTGGTTCGGCTTCGAGCAATTGCTGGCTATAAGCATGTTGCGGCGCGGCAAACAGCGCCTCACAGTCGGCCTGCTCGACGATCTGCCCGGTACGCATCACCGCCACCCGCTGAGCAATGCTGCGCACCACATTGAGGTCGTGGCTGATCAGCAACAGCGCCATGCCCAGGCGCTGTTGCAGGTCTTTGAGCAACGTCAGGATACGCCGTTGCACGGTCACATCCAGTGCGGTGGTGGGCTCGTCGGCGATCAACAGCAGCGGCTCGCACGCCAACGCCATGGCAATCATCACGCGCTGGCGCTGCCCGCCGGAAAGTTGATGCGGATAGGCACTCAGGCGTTGGCGCGGCTGCCGGATACCGACCAGTTCCAGCAACTCCAACACCCGTTCCCGCGCCGCCGCGCCGCCCAGGCCCTTGTGCAGCAGCAGGGTTTCCGACAGTTGCCGTTCGATGCTGTACAGCGGGTTGAGCGAGGTCATCGGCTCCTGGAAGATCATCGCGATGCGGTCCCCGCGAATCTGGCGCAAACGCTCGGGGCGAGCACCGAGCAACTCCTCGCCCTGGTAACGGATGCTGCCTTCGGTGCGCGTGGTATGCGGCGGCAACAACTGCAGGATCGAATGGGCCGTCACCGATTTGCCGGAGCCCGACTCCCCCACCAGCGCCAGGCACTCCCCTGCGTGAATATCCAGGTCGATGCCGCGCACCGCCTTATGCCCGTCGAAGGCCACCTGCAAGTTACGAATTTCAATCAATGCATCAGTCACGGCACGGGCTCGCTTATCAGGATCGAGGGTCGAAGGCGTCGCGGCAGGCTTCACCGATAAACACCAACAGGGACAGGATCAGCGCCAACGCAAAAAATGCCGTCAGTGCCAGCCACGGGGCTTGCAGATTGTTTTTACCCTGGCCGATCAACTCGCCCAGGGACGCACTGCCGGCGGGCATGCCGAAGCCGAGAAAGTCCAGCGCGGTGAGTGTGGAAATCGCTCCGGTAAGGATGAACGGCAGGTAGGTCAAGGTGGCCGTCACTGCGTTGGGCAGCACGTGCCGCACCATCACCTGAACATCCCCCACGCCCAACGCACGGGCGGCCTTCACGTACTCCAGGTTACGCCCGCGCAAGAACTCGGCGCGCACCACATCCACCAGGGCCAGCCAGGAAAACAGCGCCATGATCCCCAGCAGCCACCAGAAACTCGGCTCGACAAACCCGGAGAGGATGATCAACAGATACAGCACCGGCAGCCCGGACCAGATCTCAATCAGGCGCTGCCCCAGCAGGTCGACCCATCCGCCGTAGTAACCTTGCAACGCGCCCGCGGTGATACCGATCAGCGTGCTGACCAAGGTCAGCGCCAGGGCGAACAGCAGCGACACCCGCGTACCGAAAATCACCCGGGCCAACACATCCCGAGCCTGGTCGTCGGTACCCAGCCAGTTCGTCGTACTGGGCGGGGTGGGCGATGGCGCGGTGAGATCGTAGTTGACCGTGTCATCACTGAACGGGATGGGTGCGAACAACAGCCAGCCGCTCTGCTCGATCAGCTCGCGCACATAGGGATCGCGGTAGTCTGGTTGAAACGGCAACGTGCCGTTGAAGTCTTGTTCGGTGTAGCGCGCGAAGGCCGGGAAATACCACTGGCCCTTGTAGGCCACCAGCAGCGGTTTGTCATTGGCCAACAGCTCGCCGCCCAGGCACGCGGTGAACAGCGCCAGAAAGATCCACAGCGACCACCAGCCTCGGCGATTGCGTCTGAAGTGCAGCCAGCGACGGCGGGTAATAGGCGAAAAAACCGACATCACTGGGCCCTCGCGGAGAAATCGAGCCGAGGGTCGAGCAGGCGGTAGCACAAATCACCGAGCAATTTGATCACCAACCCGACCAAGGTGAAGATAAACAGCGTGCCGAACACCACGGGATAGTCCCGCGCCACCGCCGCCTCGTAGCTCAGGCGGCCGAGGCCATCAAGGGAGAAAATCACCTCGATCAGCAGTGATCCGCCGAACAACATCGCGATCAGCGCCTGGGGCAGGCCCACCACAATCAGCAACATCGCGTTGCGGAACACATGCCGGTAGAGCACCTGCTGTTCGCTGAAGCCTTTGGCCCGCGCCGTCACCACGTACTGGCGGCTGATTTCATCCAGAAAGCTGTTCTTGGTCAGGATGGTCAAGGTTGCAAAACCGCCGATCACCAGCGCCAGCACCGGCAGTACCAAGTGCCAGAAATAGTCGAGCACCTTGCCCGGCCACGACAGGTCGGCGAAGTTCTCCGAGACCAACCCTCGCACCGGGAACCAGTTCAACAGGCTGCCACCGCCGAACACCACAATCAGCAACAGGGCGAACAAAAACGCTGGCATCGCATGGCCGATGATCACCGCCGCACTGCTCCATACATCGAAGCGGCTGCCATGGCGCACGGCTTTGCGGATGCCCAGCGGGATCGATACCAGGTAACTGATCAACGTGGCCCAGAAGCCCAACGACAAGGTCACCGGCAGCTTTTGCAGAATCAGGTCGGTAACCTTGGCCCCACGGAAAAAACTGTCGCCGAAATCCAACTGCGCATAGCGGCTGAGCATCAGCCATAGGCGCGCGCCCAAAGGCTTGTCGAAACCGTATTGACGTTCGATCTCGGCCACCAGCGCCGGGTCCAACCCACGCTGGGTACGCGATTCATTGCTGCCGCTTTCTACCCGGGTGCCCGCCACCGATGCCTGGGTGCCGATCCCTTGCAAGCGGGCGATGGCTTGTTCCACCGGGCCACCCGGAGCGGCCTGCACGATAAAGAAATTGACCAGCAGGATGCACAACAGGGTCGGCACGATCAGCAGTAAACGGCGCGCGCTATAGGCCAGCATGTTGGGACACCTCAGTCAGTTGGCGCATTTGCGCAGTGGTCAGCGGCGTGGGACTCAGTTCCCACCAGGTGTCGATGCCCACTTCATTCAGTGGCGCGGTGTGCGGGCGGCCGAAACGGTTCCACCACAGCGTGGACGAGCCCGGCGGGTAGTAATTGGGAATCCAATAGAAGCCCCACTGCAGGACACGGTCGAGGGCATGGGCGTAGCGCACCATGGTCGGCCGGTCGCCGGCGCGTACCAGGCCGTCGATCAAGGCGTCCACTGCCGGGTTGCGCAGGCTCATGTAGTTGTTGGAGCCCGGATCGTCGGCACTGTCGGAGCCGAAGTAGTTGATCAGCTCGCGCCCCGGCGAGGGGCTGACCGGGTAGCCGGCGACGATCATGTCGTAGTCCCGGGCGCGCACTCGGTTGGTGTACTGGGCGGCGTCGATCAGGCGGATATTGAAGCCGATGCCGATCTGCGCCAGGTTGCGTTTGTAGGGCAGCAACAAACGCTCGAAGCCCTTCTGGCTGTTGAGGAAAGTGAATTGCAACGGTGTGCCTTGGGCATTCACCAGTTGATCGCCACGCGGCGTCCAGCCGGCCTCCTCCAATAGTTTCAAGGCGCGGGCCTGTTGCGAGCGAATGCGGCCGCTGCCATCGGTGTGGGGCGGCTGGTAGACCTGAGTGAAGACTTCATCGGGAATGCGCCCGCGCCAGGGTTCCAGAATCGCCAACTCCTCGGCATCCGGCAGTTGGCTGGCGGCCAGGGCGCTACGGGAAAAAAAGCTGCGCTGGCGCAGGTACATGCCGTGCATCATCTGGCGGTTGCTCCAGTCGAAATCCCACAACAGGCTCAACGCCTCGCGCACGCGGCGATCCTGGAACGGTGGCTTTTGCAGGTTGAACACAAACCCCTGGGTACCCTGCACTGCGTGCGGCGCCAGATGCTCACGTTGCAGGCGGCCATCGCGCAACGCCTCGCCGTCGTAGCCCACCGAGTAGCTGGTGGCGGAAAACTCGCGGTTGAAGTCATACCCCTGGGCTTGCAGGATCTGGCGCGACACATCGGTATCGCCAAAAAACTCCAGGCGCAGGGTGTCGAAGTTGTATTGCCCCCGACTCACCGGCAGGTCCTTGCCCCACCAGTCCTTGACCCGTTCAAAGGTGACGCTGCGACCGTTGTCCACCGCACTGATGCGGTACGGGCCGCTGCCCAGAGGCGGTTCAAAGCCACCGCCGTTGGCGAAGTTGCGCCCACGCCACCAATGTTCCGGCAGAACCGGCAGCGAAGCGATGTCCAGGGGCAAGGTGCGGTTGTCTGCACTTTTGAAGGTAAAACGCACCTGGCTCGGTGACTCCACCAGCACCTGGTCCACATCGGCAAAGCTTTGGCGATAAGCCAGGCTGCCTTGGGTGGTGAACAGCTTGAAGGTGTAGGCCACGTCTTGCGCGGTGATGCGCGTGCCATCGGCGAACTGCGCCTTGGGGTTGAGGGTGAAGCGCAACCAGGAATGGTCCGGCGCCAGCTCCATGGACTGCGCTACCAGGCCATACACGGTGTAAGGCTCATCCTGGGAACGGTACGCCAGTGGACTGTACAGCCAGCCCTGGATCTGGGTGATGCCGGTGCCTTTGTCGACATACGGAATCAAATGATCAAACGCCCCGCCCTCCATGGACGAACGCCGGAAGCTGCCGCCTTTGGGCGCGTCCGGGTTGACGTAGTCCAGGTGTTTGAACGTGGCCGGGTACTTGGGCGCTTCGCCGTAAACCGTCAGGGCGTGTGTTGGCTGAGCGAACAGCGATGGTGCCCAAAAGCCCATCAGCGCTGCCCATAAGATGCAACGAAACAACCTCACAAACGCAGCTCCTTTTCCGAAAACACCGGAGATCCAATGTGGGAGCTGGCTTGCCTGCGATAGCGGTATGTCAATGACTGAAGCATCGACTGACACGACCTCATCGCAGGCAAGCCAGCTCCCACCTTCAAATTGCATCGTTTTGGCGAATGTCTTTCGCACTCAAAAGTTGTAGGAAACCCGGCTATACAACGTGCGCCCGAACGGGTCGGAATAGCGCGGGTCGTAGCCACTCTGGAAGGTCGAGGTCTGGTTGCTGAACGGCGGTTCGCGGTCGAACAGGTTCTGCACGCCGACCGTGACTTGGGCGGTGTCGCGCCAGGTGTAGGTGCCGGCCAGGTCCCAGACGCTCCAGGCGCTGACCTTGTCGTGATACGCACGGTTGTAGTCGTTGTAGCCACTGGTGTAGCGGTTGGTCAGCGAGGCGCCGAGCGGGCCTTTGCTCCAGGTGCCGGTCAGGCTGTGGCGCCAACGGGCCACGGCCCCCGCCGAGGCGAAGTCACCGCCGCGGTAGTCGCCAAGCTTGTCGATGAACGCGCCCTTGAGCTGCTGCTGGTACTCGTAGCTGTTGACGTAAGTGCCTTGCAGGTTGGCGCCGAACAGGCCCAGCCTGGACTCGGGAAAACGGTAATCGACACTGACGTCCACGCCATTGGTCTTGACCTTGCCCAGGTTGGCCAGCCCGGTGACGATGTGGTCGATCGAACCATCGGCCTTGCGCACGATGCGCTCGGGGTACAGGTCGGGCTGTTCGAACACCGCCGACTCGGGGAATTCGGCGATCTGGTTGGCGATCTTGATCCACCAGAAATCCAGGCCCACGGACAGATCGCGTACCGGCTGATAGACAAAGCCCAGCGTCACGTTGCGCGCCGTCTCGGGGCTGAGGTCCGGGTTGCCGCCCGTGCGGCTGAAGAACTGCTGGGCGCAGTCGCGGTTGGCCAGGCCGCCGTTGCTCGGTGAGCCGCCGGCGCACAGGCGCGGGTCGTTGTAGTTGGCGTTGGTGAAGCCGGTGCTGTTCGGGTTGTACAGCTCATACAAGGACGGCGCACGAAACCCTTCGCTGTAGGCACCGCGCACCACCAACTCACGCCACGGTTGGAAGCGGAACGAGTACTTGGGGTTGGTGGTGTTGCCGAAGTCGCTGTATTTGTCGTGCCGCAATGCCGCCGACACTTCCAGGCTGTCGAGCACCGGCACGTTGACCTCGGCATACTGCGCCGACACCGTGCGGTCCCCCGCAACGCTGCCGGCCGGGTCGATCCCCAGGCTTTGCACATTGGCGGCAAAGTCTTCAAAGACCTGGTGAAAATCCTCCTTGCGGTATTCACCGCCCAGTGCCAAGGCCGAGGGTCCGGCGCCAAACCAATCGCCAATGTCACGACTCACGCGCCCATCGAGGCTTTTGACCCGGCCGACGGCCGTGGCGTAGTCACCGTCCACCGCGCTGGCATCGAGCAATGCCCTGCCCGCCGCCGACTGCGGGCCGAACGGGTTGATCACGCCGGTATTGATGCCGTTGGCCACCGCGCGGTCATCCACATAACCGCTTTGGATCGCGTTGGTGACTTTGTTCTGGTTGTAGGCCGCGCCGACGTTGTAATCCCAACCTGCCGCCGTGCCCTCGAAGGTCAGCAGCAGGCGCTGACTGACGTTATCGTCCTCATGCTTGCGCGGCCCCACCTCGCTTTCGCGCCAGTTCACATCGACCGGCTGGGTCGGGTCGAGGGCAAAGCGGGTTGGCCCCGGCGTGATGCCGTTGCCAGGGTAGAACGGCGTGCCGGGCTGCACTTGCAACCCCTGCAACAAGCCCGGGCCGATCTGGGTGCGGTTGAGATTGCGTGCCCAGAAATATTCGAGGCTGGCGGTGTGGTCGTCGGCCAGTTTGGCGCTGGCCTTGCCGAAGAACGAGGTTTTTTCGGTTTCCGGCACCAGGTCCAGGTAGCTCCACAACGATTGTCGGCAGATGCCGCTGCGGGCGATCAAGCCGGGCGCGTTGCAACCGGACGCGGCCAATGGGTTGCTGGCATTCGAGCCCTGGCTCCAGTTGGCCGGCGAAGACACGCCCGATGAGTAATCCAGGCCACGGCCCGGCTGATAATTGTAGGTGTAGTCACGGTCTTTGGCTTTGAGGCTCTGTTGTTTGTCGTGACTGACCACGCCGAACACGTTGAAGCGATCCTCCTCCAGGTCACCGAAACCCCAGCTGCCGCTGATGTTGTTGGTGTCACCCCCACCGGAATGGGTCGGTGTGCTGCCGCCCACGGTCAGTTGGCCTTCGGTCACGCTCTTCTTGGTGATGAAGTTGATCACGCCGCCGATGGCGTCCGTGCCATACAGCGCCGAGGCACCGTCGCGCAGGACTTCCACACGGTCGATGGCGGCGAACGGGATCGTATTGAGGTCGACGCCCGACGCGTTGATCGCGCTGGTCGCGTTATTACTCAGGCGCCGACCGTTGAGCAGAACCAAGGTTTTGTTGGGGCCGATGCCACGCAAATCGGCATACGCCGCGCCGCCGCTGCTGGAGCCAATCGAACGGCCAGAGCCCACCGAAGATTGGTTGGCGGCAATGCGGCTGACCAGTTGCTCGGTGGTGGTGACACCCTGTTTTTTCAGCTCGTCGGTGCGCAGGATCGTCACCGGCACGGCGGTTTCCGCATCGACCCGGCGGATAGCGCTGCCGGTGACTTCGATGCGTTGCAGTTGCGGGATCAGCGAGGGGCTTTCGTCACTCTGCGGGTCAGCCGCCGCCACAGTGGCGGCGGCGAAGGTCAGTAGAAAACCAATGTGTTTGGGTTCAAGCATGGCGTCGAGGGCTCCCTGTCCAATGTCTGGGTATGCAGGGTTGTGCGTCGACGCCGAGGTTTTTATAGAGGCCCGTTTAGACCGTTAACGCATGTGCTTATGCTACTGGCCGAAGTGGTAACTCACGTCCAGCCACACCTGCCGGCCATAGGGGTCGTAGTTGCCGACCGGGTAATAGGGCCAGCCGGCAGAGTCGTCATGCTTGTAGGTGTTGAACAGGTTGTTGACGGTCAGCCCGACGCTGGCCTGTTTGTTGACTTGGTAGCGCGCACTGGCGTTGAAGGTGGTCCACGGCGACAAGCGCCCGTCACCGGCGCCGTTGGTCACGCTGCCATAACGCAGCGCCGTGAGGGTGCTGGTGAAGTGTTGGTAATCCCAGGTCAGGCTGGCGTTGACCTTGCTGCGCCAGTCGTAGTTGTTGGTGCTGCTGCGCAGGTTCTGGGTTTGTGCTTCGTCCGACTCCTTGAGGTAATGGGACAGTACCAGGCTGTAGCCG
Source organism: Pseudomonas sp. GW821-FHT03A09 (assembly GCF_059421065.1). Taxonomy (NCBI): domain Bacteria; kingdom Pseudomonadati; phylum Pseudomonadota; class Gammaproteobacteria; order Pseudomonadales; family Pseudomonadaceae; genus Pseudomonas; species Pseudomonas sp. GW821-FHT03A09. The sequence goes on from NZ_JBWKUX010000004.1 coordinate 30,575, forward strand.
ATGGTTGAGCTGAACGCACCGTATTGCCCCGCGCCCCAACGGATATTGCTTTTCAAATCCAGGCCGCTGGCCCGTTCGCTGGCGGCGTTGATCGCGTTGACATACACCTGTTGCAGTTTGTTCGGGTCGACCGCCGCCGTGCTCGCATTGCGCTGCACGCGAGCCAGCACGTCGGCGCAGGTGGCCGCATCGAGCAAGCCGTTGCGGCATTGGTCTTCCTGTTGCAACAGGCGGTTGATGTCGACGGTGGTCAGCAGGTCTTTGATCTGCACGCGCCAGAAGTCGGCGGAGAAATCGAACTGCGGCGATGGCGACCACACGAAGCCATAGGTCCAGGATTTGCCACGCTCGGAAGCCAGGTCCGGGGTGCCGCTTTGGGTGTAGTCCACGCGCCCGCGATCACAGGTACCTTCAAGGCCCTTGCTGCAACCGTAGTAGTCGATCTGGTCCGGTTTGTAGCCCTTGGTGGGGGCTTGATACAGGTAATTGAGGTCCGGCGCGCGGAAGCTGGTGCCGTAGCTGCCGCGAAACAGCAAGCTGCTGATGGGCCGCCACTCCAGGCCCAGGTTGTAGGTTTTCTGCTGCTCGGAGCGACCACTGAATTTGTATTGGTCCCAACGCCCGGCAGCCGATGCCAGCAAGGTATCGGTCAGCGGAATGCTGAACTCACCACCGGCCGCATAACGGTCGCGAGCGCCGCCCGAGTTGCGGGTGGGCGTGGTGTTGTAGAAGGTGCCGTCATTGAGTTGGTCATCGGCATGCACGCTGTAGGACTGGCGCCCCACTTCGGTCACACCGGCAAAGCCCACCGGCCCGGCAGGCAGCTCGAACAGGTCGCCGTTAATGTTGGCACTGAAGGTCTGAGACACCGACTTGCTCTTTTGCACCAGGTTGCCGCGAAACTGCCGCCATTGTTCCTCAGTCAGCGGCTGGTCCAGGCGCGAAGGGTCCGGGGCAAACACCGGATGTCCGTCCTGTGTGCCCAGTTGCGGCCCCAGATAATAATCGCGGATGCCACTCAACGGCGTGTAGCGGGTGCTACGAGTGCTGCTGTACTCGGAGCGGTTCGCGGCGATCTGATAACCCCAGCCGGTGTCGGCGATTTTGTCTTCCAGGCCCAGGGTGCCGGTCCATGACAGCTCGCGCCATTTGCTGTTGTTGCTGGTCTTGCCGCCGATTTCTTCACTGGCGAAGGTACGCGACCAGCGCTCCAGGTTGCCGGTGTTCTGGTTGATGAAATCGGGCGAGGTGAAACTCGGCCCACGGGTGTTGTTCTGGATATGGTCGAAGCCGAACAGCAGGTCGGCGAACACCTTGCCGCTGTCGCTGAAATGCCAGGTGCCCCGGGTGTAGCCGTCGTAGTTTTCCTTTTGTGCCTGGATAGTGGAGTAGTCGTTGTAGTACTGGTTGGTGGTGCAGCGGTTGCCGGTGTTGCCCAGCTTGCCGTTGAAGATCCCTCCATAGGCCGCACAGCCGGGGCCGAGGTAGGCACCGGTGTCGAGGTTGCGCCGGTAGCCGACGTTGACCGGCGGACCGTCGGTCATGAAGCCGCGCTGGTTGGCCCATATCGGTTGGCGGTTGCTCAGCTCCAGGCCGAACACGCCGTCGAAATCGCCCCAGCTGTCACCGCCGCTGATCTGCAGGCGCTGGTTGTCACCGCCGCCGCGCTCGGCATAACCGCCGCGTACGTTCACATCCACGCCGCTGAGTTTGTCCTTGAGAATGATGTTGACCACGCCGGCAATTGCATCGGAACCGTACACCGCCGACGCGCCGCTGCTGAGGATCTCGATGCGTTCGATCATCACCGCCGGGATGTTCGCCAGGTTGGTGAAGTTGACCGTGCCGTCGTACGCCGTGGGGTAGTCGGCCACGCGCCGGCCATTGATCAACACCAGCGTATGGTTCGGCCCCAATCCGCGCAGGTTGAGGGCGCTGGCGGCCGGTTGGAAGGTGTTACCGTAGTCTTCGCCCTGGGTCATGCCGGTGTTCTGGGTTTGCGAGGCGATGGCGTCATAGACGTTCTTGTAGCCACGGCTGGTGATCTCTTCGCCGCTGATCACCGTGACCGGCGACGGCCCTTCGACCTGCGCACGGGCGATGCGTGAGCCGGTGACCACGACTTTTTCCAAGGCCACATCCCCCGGTACTTTGGCCGCCGTCGGTGCCGCCTTGACCGCCGCCGTCGGCGCCTTGGCCACCCGGCGCAACACCCAGCCGCCGTCACCGCTGGGCAGCGCTTCCAGGGCCGAGCCACGCAGCGCTTGTTGCAACGCCTGTTCGGTGGTGAAGGTGCCGCGCACCGGCGCACTGCTCAAGCCTTGCACCAGGTCTTGCTGGAAGGAAATGATCTGCCCGCTGCTGCGCGACAGGGTCAACAACGCCTGGTCGAGCGGACCGCTGGCGATATCGAAGGCAAACGTCTGAACCTGCGCGGCCGCCGCCAACGGCTGCCCGAGGGCGATGGCGCCGTGGCCGTACAGCGTCATGCCAATCGCCAAAGACAGTGCCGCCAGAGAGGCGCGACGCGGGTGTGTGAAATGCATGGTTAAGCTTCCCATCAGTGATGTCCGTTTGATGGGTTGAACAACCAGTCAGAGTTTTTTATAGGTCGGCGTTAGGCCAAAAAAGCATGGGGTTATAACACTCACGAGGATGACGCGCAGGCAGACAAACCCGTGCCTGCATGGGGTTGTGCAACAACTTCGGGATTTTTATAGAGCCTGCGATGATTTTTTATCGACGATCGATGCTGACCCAATAAGCGCTGTGCTGGTCGATCTGCACCGGCAAGGATTTAGCCAGCAATTGTAGCGCGCTGTCGGTGTCATCCAAGGGGAAGATCCCGCTCAAGCGCAAGCTCGCCGCTGCGGGACTGACGCGGATGATACCGCGCCGGTAATCACGCAACGCGTCCACCACCTCGCCCAAGGAGCGGTCGCGCACCTCCAGGCGGCCCTGGGTCCAGGCGGCTTCGCCACCGCTCGCAGCCTCCAGGGTCAGGATGCCCTGGGCGTCGAACGTGGCTTTCTGGCCGGCACTGAGCACCTGCACCGCACCGCTGCGCGTGGTGATTTCAACCTGGGAGTGCTGCATGACGATCTGGGTGTACGCCTGCCCCTGCTGCACCAGGAAGCGCGTGCCCAAGGCGCGCATTTGGCCGTGTTCGGTTTCGACGATAAACGGCCGATGGCTGTCTTTGCTCACATCCACCCACAGCTGCCCCTCCAGCAACTGCAACAACCGTTGCCCGGCGTCGAAGTGCGGCATCACTTTGCTGCGTGCCGCCAGGGTCAACGCGCTACCGTCCTCCAGGGTCACACTCAAGCGCTCAGCGGTGCCGGTGCGCAACGCGCCTAACGGCAGCCAGCCGTCGGACAGCCGCGTCACCAGCCCCGCAAACGCCGCGACGCCCACCAACGCCAAGGTATTACGCATAAAACCACGACGGCCCGACGGTGCATTCAAGGTGTGCAACAGGCTGTCGCGGGGCATGCGCCGCAACTCGTCGCTGCCCAGCAAGGCCATGCCGCTGCCCATGCGATTGAACACCTCTGCCCGCCTTGGGTCGCCTTCGCGCCAACGCCTGAATGCCGTGTGTTCCTGGGCACTGGCATGGCCGGATTGCAGCAGCGCCATCCATTGCGCCGCCTCCTCGATCATCGCCTCGTCCGGCGCTTTAGCATTCATGGTTGCGCCATCGCCAGGTAGCAACGCTTGAAGGCATCGGCCATGTATTGCTGAACCCGGCTCACTGACACCTGCAACCGCTCGGCAATCTGTACATAGGTCAAACCATCCAACTGGTGATACAGGAACGCCGCCTTGGCCTTGGCCGACAACCCGTTGAGCAAGCGGTCCACCTCCAGCAGCGTTTCGATCAACAGCAAACGTTCTTCAGGCGAGGGATGCACCACCTGCGGCGCCAGGGCCAACGCTTCAAGATAGGCCCGCTCAAGGTCCTGGCGACGCCAGCCTTCATACATCAACCGTCGTGCGATGGTGGTCAGCAAGGCACGCGGCTCGCGGATCGCCGCCGGGTCCGGCAACGCCAGCACCCGCAGGAAGGTTTCCGAAGCAATGTCCTGAGCCCCATGGGGACAGCCCATGGCCCGGCCAACACGGGAACACAGCCAGCTGTAATCACTCTTGAACATCTGCCCGATCAGGCCGAAATGTGGGTTCTGGTTCACACCCATGACATGCTCCGTGCGGATTACGGCCGTTCAGCCTTGCTGTTGAGGCGCGATGGGAAGTCATCGCGGCAAGGCCGGACTGTGCATGAACTTCGGCTAGGTCAGGAAAGAATAAAAAATTTCAAAGAGCTTTGTTATTGGCATATGCCAGGACCTGGGCAGGTCTGCGCCCTATTTCTTTGCAAACGCATAGTCCCCACCCTGCTCCACGGCCTTGCGGTACGCGGGTCGCGCCTGAAACCGCTGCACCCACGCCGACAGGTGCGGATACGCCGGCAGCTTGCCCTGGGCCCAGGCAACGTCGCCGACGAAGCTCATCTGGATGTCCGCGCCACTCAATTCGTCACCCATCAGATACGGCGTATCCGCCAGCACGTCGTTCAGGTAACCCAGGTAATTGGCAACCTCCGACTCAATGCGCGGATGCAGCGGCGCACCCGCCTCACCCAAACGGCCAACATAGAGATTGAGCATCAGCGGCAGCATGGCCGAGCCTTCGGCGAAGTGCAGCCATTGCACGTATCTATCGTAAGTGGCGGTGGCGGGATCGGGTTGCAAACGGCCTTCGCCGTGACGACGGATCAGGTAGTCGATGATCGCGGCGGACTCAATCAATACCAGGGCGCCATCTTCGATCACCGGGGATTTGCCCAGCGGGTTGATGGCCTTGAGTTCGGGCGGCGCGAGGTTAGTCTTGGGGTCGCGGTGGTAACGCTTGATTTCATAGGGCAGGCCGAGTTCTTCGAGCAGCCAGAGGATACGTTGCGAGCGCGAGTTGTTGAGGTGGTGGACAGTGATCATGGTAGCTCCGCTAAGCGAAAGTGGGGGTGTCTTGCAAAGAGACTACGCCACCGCTCGGGAGTGCCGACACTTCATTCACGGTGTTTTTGCTTAAGGCTCGGTGCTTGCCAGCATGTACTGACTGAAATTATTGATGTGATCATCCAGATTGTCCTCAAGCATCATCCGGTACTGATCGCAGAAATACTTCAGCATTGCCTCTCGCGCCTGGGCCATTTCTGCGCCGGACTTGAAGTTGCGTGCGCTGGCCCAGGCGTTGAAACGCGTGGTGCCGAACATCATCGAGGCACTGACTTCGCCGAGGTTTTCACAAGCCTTGAGTTGTTCGTTCGACAGTTCGATGTGTGCGTCGGCACGGTCGTAGAAGGCTTGGTCGGTGGTGTCGGCCATGGCGCGGTTCCTGGGTGAGCGAATGAAGGACGGCATTGGAGCATAAGACTCGGCGTTAGGCGAACGCTGCCCGCAGTCCTATGTGGGAGCTGTCGAGCTTTAGCGAGGCTGCGAAGACGACGGCACAGCCAATAGAGATGTCGCCTGACCCACCGCTTTCGCAGCCTCGCTGGGGCTCGACAGCTCCCACATTTATTCGGTGGCGGTCAGCCGAGTAAGGCCGTGATCCAACGCGCCTGCCGGGCCACTTCCTGCATCTTTTCCTCCGGCACCCGCTGCCGCGCCTGCTCAAAGCTGGCCAGCGTCTTGTGCTTCTGGCGCAGCATGCGCTGCCACTTGGCCAGGAACACGGGGCTGCGCGTCTGCATCTGCAAGGGGCCGAAGTACAGTTGTTCGGCGCTGTAGACCACCGATTCCGCACGTTCGGCGACAATGATTTCGTAGTAGAAGCGGTTTTCCTGCAGCAGCTCTTCGTGCAGGATCGGGTAGCCGTTATCCATCAACCACTGGCGCAGCGGTTGCTCGCCACCGTTGGGTTGCAGGATCAGGCGTTCCTGGCCGCTCAGGTGCGTTTTACCGCTGTCGAGGATGTCGCGAATGGTTTCGCCGCCCATGCCGCACAGGCTGATCGCGGTGATCCCGTCACCCGGTTCGATGGCCGCCAAGCCACTGGCCAAACGCACGCGGATGTGTTGCTCCAGGCCGTTGTCACGCACGGTGCGTTGGGCCGCATGAAAGGGGGTGGTCGCCACCTCCCCCGCCACCGCTGCCGAAATTGCACCACGGTGCATCAAGGCCACCGGCAGGTAGGCGTGGTCGGAGCCGATATCGGCCAGGCGTGCACCGGCCGGCACGTTCGCGGCCACACGCTCCAGGCGCATGGACAAAGTGTGTTCGTTCAACGGTGGTCCCTTTTCATTCCCCGGAAAACCGATCCCGGCTATTGGTCAAATGCAACACCATGGCGGCCCGCGCTGCGTCCGGGTCCTGGCGTTTGATCGCATTGAAGATCGCCTCGTGCTCCAGGTTCGCCAACTGCCCCAGCTTGGCAAAATCCGCCCCGCCACGTTCAACGCCCTTGACCTGGGTGCGCGGGATCATCGCATTGCCCAGGTGCAACATGATCTCGGTGAAAAACGTGTTGCCGGTAGCCTCGGCGATCAACTGGTGAAAGCGTTTGTCTTCGTCCACGCAGCTGTCGTTGTTGGCCAGCGAAGCCTGGTAGTCATCCAGCGCCTGGCGCATATGGGCCAGTTGCTCGTCGGACCTGCGCAGTGCCGCCAGGGCCACGGCCTGCACTTCCAGGCCCAGGCGCAGTTCAAGCATGTTGCGCACGCTGGCGACGGTGTCCACATGCAAGCGCAAGCCTTGCTGGGTGCGTGGCTCCAGCACGAAGGTGCCGATGCCGTGACGCGTCTCCACCAGGCCCGAGGCCTGCAACTTGGAAATGGCTTCACGCACCACGGTGCGGCTCACGCCGTGCTCCAGCACGATGGTGGATTCAGACGGCAGTTTTTCGCCGGGCTTGAGTTGCCCGAGCAGGATGCGCTGAGTCAGCGCGTCGACCACACCTTGGGCCAGGTTATTGGAGCGTCTACGGACAAGGGTTCCGTTTTCAATGGGCATCGCGCGGGTCCACGGGTTGGGCTGATGGGAGCTTAACACCCCGCTCTGAGCCTGCGCAGGCTTGATTCACTGGCCAACCAACTTGTATGACAACCAATCTGATCGAACAACATTCCAGCGATCTTCACCGCCCGCTCCCGACTGTCTAAGCGCCTATCAATCGCTCGCAAAAATACGCATACCGACCAATGAAAATGGGCAAATAACCATAATCAGTGATACAGCCACGGCCTTATAAGCACAAAAACATCCATCACCCAATTGCGAAGCCAAGAAAAGCACTTGTATGATGTCTATCAACAAAGCACGCAAACCCGCATAAAAACAAATCAGGGGGAGTTTTGAATTGTGAACAATTCAAGCCAAGTATCTGCCGCCGCAGAAAGTGATTCGGTGCTCAACCGCGCCGTGAGCAAAGTGAAGAGCCATGTGCTCCCACTGTTCGTGGTCATGTTCATCCTCAACTACATCGACCGGGTCAACATCGGCTTCGTGCGCACGCACATGGAGCATGACCTGGGCATCGGTGCCGCTGCCTACGGCCTGGGTGCCGGGTTGTTCTTCATCGGCTACGCCCTCTTCGAAGTGCCGTCCAACATGCTGCTGCAAAAGGTCGGCGCACGGATCTGGCTGACCCGCATCATGTTCACCTGGGGCATCGTCGCCACGTTGATGGCGTTCATCCAGAACGAAACCCAGTTCTACATCCTGCGCTTTCTGCTGGGCGTAGCCGAAGCGGGCTTTTTCCCCGGCGTGATCTACTACTTCACCCGCTGGTTGCCAGGTGTCGAGCGCGGCAAAGCGATCGCGATTTTCCTCAGCGGCTCGGCCGTGGCTTCGCTGATTTCCGGCCCTTTGTCGGGCGCGCTGTTGCAGATCGAAGGGTTCGGTTTTCATGGCTGGCAATGGATGTTCGCCATCGAAGGCCTGGCCTCCGTGGCATTGGGATTCTTCGTGTGGTTCTGGCTCGACTCCAACCCCCACGACGCTAAATGGCTGACCCGCGAAGAGCAGGACACCCTGGTGGACGCCATTGACGAGGAACAGCGCCAGCGTGATGCCCTCAACACGGTCAAACCGACCCTCGGCAAGCTGCTCAAGGACCGCCAGATCCTGCTGTTCTGCACCCTGTACTTCTGCATCCAGCTGACGATTTACGCCGCCACTTTCTGGCTGCCGAGCATCATCAAGAAGATGGGCGACTTGAGCGACGTGCAGGTCGGCTTCTTCAACTCGATCCCCTGGTTGATCTCGATCATCGCCATGTACGCCTTTGCCGCGCTGTCGGGCAAGTTCAAGTTCCAGCAAGCCTGGGTGGCCGCCGCGCTGTTGATCGCTGCGGCGGGCATGTTCATGTCCACCACCGGCGGACCGATCTTTGCCTTTGTGGCGATCTGTTTTGCGGCCATTGGTTTCAAGTCCGCTTCTTCGCTGTTCTGGCCGATCCCCCAGGGCTACCTGGATGTGCGCATCGCCGCTGCCGTGATCGCGCTGATCAACTCCATCGGCAACCTGGGCGGCTTTGTCGCGCCCACCACGTTCGGCTTTCTGGAGCAGACCACCGGTTCGATCCAGGGCGGCCTTTATGGCCTGGCCGGCACTTCGGTGCTGGCGGCGATCCTGGTGTTCTTCGCCAAGACTTCACCTGCTCCCACGCTGGCTTCGCCGGATGTTGCGCCAACGGCCACCGCCATCAGCAAACCTCTTTGAGCTTAATTAGGACATTGTCATGACTACCCCCGTCGTCACCCATTTCCAAGTCATCCCCGTGGCCGGCCACGACAGCATGCTGCTGAACCTGAGCGGCGCCCATGGGCCGTTCTTCACCCGCAATATCGTGATTCTCAAGGACAGCTCAGGCAAGACCGGCGTCGGTGAAGTACCCGGTGGCGAGCGCATCCGCGAAACCCTGGAAGACGCACGCAGCCTGGTGATCGGCCAACCCATCGGCCAGTACCAGCGCATCCTCAACCAGATGCGCAGCACCTTTGCGTCTCGCGATGCAGCGGGACGGGGCCTGCAAACCTTTGACCTGCGCATCACCATCCATGCCGTCACCGCCATGGAAGCCGCCCTGCTCGACCTGCTGGGCCAGTTCCTCGAAGTGCCAGTGGCTGCCCTGCTCGGCGAAGGCCAGCAACGGGACGCGGTAAAAATGCTCGGTTACCTGTTCTACATCGGCGACCGCACGACGACTGATCTGGCCTACCGCAACGAAGCGGACGCCGACGATGAGTGGTTGCGCCTACGCCATGAAAAGGCCCTGACTAGCGAGGCCGTGGTACGCCTGGCCGAAGCCGCCAAAGCGAAATATGGCTTCAACGACTTCAAGCTCAAGGGCGGTGTTTTGAGCGGCGACGCGGAAATCGAAGCGGTCACCGCCTTGGCCGAACGCTTCCCGGATGCGCGCATCACCCTCGACCCGAACGGTGCCTGGTCACTCCAGGAAGCCATCCGCTTGTGCCGTGATCAACATCATGTGCTCGCCTATGCCGAAGACCCATGCGGTGCGGAAAACGGCTACTCGGGCCGTGAAGTCATGGCTGAATTCCGTCGCGCCACCGGCCTCAAGACCGCCACCAATATGATCGCCACCGACTGGCGCGAAATGGGCCACGCGATCCAGCTGCAATCGGTGGACATTCCCCTCGCCGACCCACACTTCTGGACGATGCAAGGCTCGGTGCGCGTGGCGCAGATGTGCAACGACTGGGGCCTGACCTGGGGTTCACACTCCAATAACCATTTCGATATTTCCCTGGCAATGTTCACCCACGTGGCGGCGGCGGCACCGGGCGATATCACCGCCATCGACACCCACTGGATCTGGCAGGACGGCCAGCGCCTGACCAAAGAGCCGCTGAAGATCGAGGGCGGCTACGTGAAGGTACCGGCCAAGCCGGGCCTGGGTGTGGAGATCGACATGGACGCGGTGGCCAAGGCCCACGAAGTCTACAAAGGCATGGGCCTGGGGGCGCGGGACGACAGCGTGGCGATGCAGTTTTTGATTCCAGGCTGGCGCTTCAATAACAAGCAGCCTTGCCTGGTGCGCTAGCACCCTCATTCGATGCAGCCAAGGCCAGCTTCACCAGCTCCTTGCGCTGCATCGCGCGCGGCGACACCGCCAATGCACCTTGCCAGTCGAGCGACAACAGAAGGCTCAGCTTGTGCTGGCTGAGCAAAGGCCCTGCCAACCAGTAGCTCTTGCACTCGCGAATGCTGATGGCGTTCAACAGCCAATCGTCACCGTGGGTCGCCAGCCATTGTTCAATGACTGGGCGATGCCGCTGAATCAATGCTCCCGCGTCCCACACCGTCATCTGCGCAACAGCCAGCGGCAGGTTGCGCGTGGCGGTCATCTGCTTCATGTCGGCAGCCAGGGCATCAAGCAGGTCGGCTTCGATGGCCGCCTGGCATTCGCTGAAGTAGTGCTGGGGCCAATCCGCCGCCAAGCCCGCCCGTGATGCGAGCACCTCATAGGCTCGACGATCCAGTGGCGTGGTCATTTGCCCGGTGAAATTCAAGGTATTGTCCAGAATCGCCGTGGCCAGCAGCGCAGCACTCTGTTGACTGATCTGCGTCAGCAGGCCGGCGCGTTCCCAACGCTGGAACACTTGGGTCGCCGCTGCTCCAATCGATTGAATATCGGCAGCAGCACCCAGCTTGTGCGTCCAATAGGTTTCAAAACCTGGGTGATGGTCGATGACTTCCCGTACCTGATCGAGCACCACCATCGGGTCGAAGTGGTGATAGTCGGAAACGTCCACCAGCACGAACTCATCCTCAGTCTCGGGCCTGTAAGCATCCAGCGAAACGGACCAACCCCGCACGCTCTGGGGAATACTGAAATTCAGCGGCGCACTGCTCACCGCACGCGCATCAATGCCTTGGCGGTTGAGCAGTTCGGCGTACGCGATGCAGCAGGCGTAGGCGTCGATGTCCAGGTAGGCGGAGCCTGCGGTAACGACCCTCATGCTTGAATCTCCTTGAAATGCCCCTCAGGTGCCGACAGTGGCGCGGTGTTTTGGGCTGAGGGAAACTCCCATGGATTCATGACAAAAACATGACGACTGCGGGAGTGACACAGCAAACATCAGGGTTTGCCAGAGGTTGCCTGTTTTGACATCGGCTGCACCGTCAGCTCCACCCCTAACGCCAGCATGAGTTTCTGGACCGTCTCATAGCGGGTTTTCGAACCGCCTTTGAGGGTTTTATACAGGCTCTCCCGATTAACCCCCGCCGCCTCGGCCACCTTGTTCACGCCCTGTGCCTTGGCGACCTCGGCCAGCGCCTTCATGAAGACCTGCGGGTCTTGGGACTTCATGCTTTGCGCCAGGTAAGCGCTGATGGTTTCAGGGCTGTCGAGAAAGCGCGAGGCCTCATAGACGGTCGCGCCGGATGTATCTAGATCGAGGATCGGCATGTCCTCGGGTTTGAATTTCGATTCACTCATGTCATTGACCTCTCAGGGCATCGAGGATCTCTTTTGCCCGTTTGATTCCTCTTTTCTGGTCGGTTTTATCACTGCCCCAGAGCATCAGGTAAGCGGTGAGCCCGGTGCGTACGAAGTAAATCCTGTAACCGGGCCCGACAAAAACACGCATTTCACTCAGGCCGTCGCCTACCGACTCGCAATCCCCAAAATTGTTTTCCTCGGCCCGGTCCAATCGAGTCAGAACCGCCACCCTCCCCCAGACATCCCTCATACCGTCGAGCCATGTATCAAACTCCGGCGTCCTGCCGATCAAGTTGGTCACAACCCCACCTGTAGCCTACTGGCTACTCCATGCCGATGCCAGTCAATTTTTAGTTCCAATGAAAGCCGGAAGAAAAAATCCTAGTCCAGCACCCGTACGTGCGGCCGGTCGATACTATTAGCGCTTGTTTCCCTCGTGTTTAAAGGGGTGCGTAGTGGGTGATTTGGGGTCTCAGTGTAGTGGTCAACTAATCCCGTACTCCCCTACTCAATCCGCCCACTTCCAGTCATGATGCGCCCTCACTTCAAGGACGATAAAAACAGTGAAAAACCCCTTCGCCGCCCTCCTTCTGCTTTGCCTGGCCGCTCCCGCATTCGCTGACGAAAGCGCCATCGGCTTCAAAACCACGACCCTGCCCGACACTCACAATAATCGCCCCCTGGAGCTGGCTGTGTGGTACCCGAGCACAAGCACTGCCAAACCCGAATTGATTGCTGACTCCGTGGTATTCATCGGCGCCCTCGGCGTGCCCGACGCAGCGCCGGCAGCGGGCGAACATCCGCTGGTGGTGCTTTCCCACGGTTACGGTGGCAATTGGGGCAAACAGGTATGGTTGGCGAGTGCCTTGGCGCATCGGGGTTACATCGTGGCAGCGGTGAACCACCCCGGCACCACCAGCAAGGATCGCAGCCCGGCTGCCGCTGCGCAGCTATGGCAACGCCCGGCCGACCTGAGCCGTGCGATCGACGCAGTCTTGGCCGCACCAACGTCATTCGGCGCGGTGGCTAAAAACCTGATTGCTGCGGTGGGCCATTCCCTCGGCGGCTGGACCGTGATGGAAATCGCCGGCGCGCGCTTCGACCCAGACCTGTTCAGCCAGGACTGCAGCGCACACCCGAAGCTGGGCGGTTGCATTGGCTATCAGGAGATGAACCCCGCCGCCACGCCAGCCGGCAAGGCCCACCTGGCCGCTGACTTGAGCGACAAACGCGTCACCGCGATTGTGTCTTTGGACCTGGGCCTGTCTCGCGGCATGACCGACGCCAGCCTTGCAGTGCTACCGGTGCCGGCGCTGGTGATTGCAGGCGGCGTGCCGACAGAGGATATGTCCCCCGAACTGGAGTCGGCCCACATGGTCAAGCGCCTGCCAGAAGCATCGACGCAGTACGTGGAAATCAGCGATGCCACCCACTTCAGCTTTATGTCGATCTGCAAGCCGGGGGCGGTAGCATTGATTGAAGAAGGGTCACCGGGCGATGGCAAGATTTGCCGGGATGGTGACGGCGCGCGGCCACGAGCGGTGATACAGCAGCAAGTGGTAGAGCTGATCAGCGGGTTTCTGGCCCGGACAAGCGCGCAGAGCCAGGCAATCACCAAACGCTGACCACGCGATGCAGCCCGGCGCCTCGTAGCGCCGGGCTTTTCACACCACGATCAGAACGGTTTGGTCGGCAGGTATTTGCCATCCAGGGTAATCACGGCGCGGGAGCCACCGTCCGGGTCATCGACCTTTTTGACGTCCAGCTTGAAGTTGATGGCGCTGATGATGCCGTCGCCGAATTTCTCGTGAACCAACGCCTTGAGCGTAGTGCCGTAGACCTGAATCATTTCGTAGAAGCGGTAGATGGTCGGGTCGGTGGGGATGCCGTTGCCGATGCTGCCGCGTAGCGGAATGGTTTGCAGCAGGACGACCGCATCCGCGTCGAGCCCCAAGGTGTCGGCAACCACTTGCGCAGCCTTGGCCGGCAGTGGGTGTTGGCCTAGCAAGGCCGCGGTGACGAAGGCTTCGTGCAGGCCGGTGCCTTCGGCGATCTGGGCGAACGACAAGTCTTTGCGAGCCTTGGCCAACAGGATCACGTCGGTCAGGGCAAAGCGAGTGTTCTGGCTGATTTGTGACTGGATCATGGGGTTATCTCCGTGGGTAAAAAACAGGTTCAGTGAGAAACAGCACGAACGGTAGGGTTGTCGGCAAGCGCGACGAACTTACCGGTGTGGCTGTCGAAAGCTTGGATGCAGCCGCTTTCGATGTCGTAGACCCAACCATGCAGCGTCACGCGCTTTTCTTCGAGGGCGAGGCGCACCGAGGGGTGCGTCTGGATATTGGCCAACTGTGCGATCACGTTTTCGCGAACCATGGACGCGACTTTGGCGTGCGGGTCGACATGCTGGCGAGCCTCATTGACGACCCGGCCAGAGTCGGCATAACGCAACCAGCCGGCCACTGCGGGCATGTGGTCAAGGCATTGGCAAGTGGCGATGGCGGTCATGGCGCCGCAGTCGGAATGCCCGCAGATTACGATGTCGCTGACTTGTAGCGCAGCGACGGCGTATTCCACCGAGGCCGACACCCCCCCCGGTTCCGGGCCGTAGGACGGCACGATATTGCCGGCATTGCGGATCACGAACAGGTCGCCAGGCTCCCTCTGCGTGACCAGCTCAGGCACCAGGCGGCTGTCGGAGCAGGAGATGAACAACGCCCGTGGGCTCTGCTGATTGGCCAGGTCCCTGAACAGGCCGGCGCGCTCGGGGAAGGCGTTACGTTGGAACTTCAGGAAACCGTCGATGATGTCTTGCATGGGTGACTCCATGGGTTCGCGATGCGATGGAGCAAAGGTTACGCAGCCCTCTTGATAAGGTAAAAGTCTGATATATGATCAAGCTCATTAGATAACCTTATGAGTTCACATATGCTGGCACGACACATCCAGTACTTTCTTGCCGTGGCGCAACACGAAGGTTTCACCAAAGCCGCGACGGCCCTGCATGTCTCGCAACCGGCACTGTCACAGCAAGTGCGGCAATTGGAGGAAAGCCTCGGCGCACAATTATTCGACCGCTCGGGGCGCAAGACGCGTCTGACCGATGCCGGGGAGGTTTACCTGCGCTATGCGCTGCGGGCGGCGCAGGAACTGCAGGAAGGCAAACGTGCGATCCACGACGTGGGTGATTTGAGCCGGGGGACGCTACGGATTGCGGTGACGCCTACGTTCACCACTTATCTTGTCGGGCCGCTGGTGGAGGCCTTCCACCGTCGCTACCCGAACATCACCTTGAATGTGCATGAGCTCTCTCAGGAACACATGGAAAGCCAACTGCTGGCCGATGAGCTGGATGTGGGCATTGCGTTTGATGAGGTGCATGCACAGGACATTGACGCCTGTCCCCTGCTGGTAGAAACCCTCGCACTGGTGGTCGGCAAACAGCATCCGCTAGCGGCGCAACAGGCTATCGGCCTGGAGACCCTGGGCGCCGAATCCATGGTTTTGCTGAGTAAAGCGTTCGCGACCCGCGAACAGATCGACCGCTACTGCAACCAACACGGCATCCGTCCGCGCGTCGTCATGGAGGCCAATGTGATTGGCGCGCTGATTGAGGTGGTACGCAGGACCACGCTGTCGACGCTGTTGCCAGCCGCCCTTGCGCGGGCGTATCCGGATTTGGTGGCCATTGAGCTGGGACCGCAGCCGCTGCAACGCACTGCGGTGGTGATGCAACGCACAGGGGTTTATCAATCGGCGGCGGCGCGGGTGTTTATTGAGGTGGCGAAGGAAGTCGCGGCAACGTTTGGCGACAACGCAGTCATCGCCGACTTCAACTAAACACCAAAACCTCGCACAATCGGCAGCCCTTTTCCCGAACTGGAAGCCCCATGCAACGGATTGTAATCTTGGGCAACGCCGGAAGCGGCAAGTCCACCCTCGCCCGCCTGCTGGGTCAGCATCTTGGCTTGTCCGTGGTACATCTGGACAAATTGTTCTGGGAGCCCAACTGGACCGAACCCGACGCCGAGCAGTTCCGGGCACGGGTCCGCGAATCCATCGCTGTAGATAACTGGGTGTGTGAAGGTAACTATGCGCGCCGCACGTTCGATCTGCGCCTGCCCCGTGCCGACCTGATCATCTGGCTCGATACGCCCAGGTTGACCTGTTTCGCCCGCGTACTCTTGCGCAGCTTCTTGAACCGTCCAAGCCCTGACAGACCGGTGGGCTGCCAAGAGAAACTCGACCGTGAGTTTCTGACTTTCCTGAAATTCGTCTGGAGTTTCGATCATGGTTATCGACCAGGGATCGAAAAGGTTCGCCTGGCCGTTGGTCCACAGATTCCGGTAATGCATTTGCGCGGCAATCAGCAAATTGCTGCGTTTCTCAAGGGCTTGCCCGTCGTCTCAGAGGCATGCCCCGAGTGAGCCAGGAAAACACCACCGCGTTTGCCTACCAAGCGGTGTACCGCTACCTCGTCGAGTTAATCGAGGCGGCCCCTGCGCGCAGCGAACAAAAACTGCCGTCGCTGCGCCAACTGGCGCGGCGCCTGGGGGTGTCGGTGTCGACCACCAAGTACGCTTATGCGCTGCTCGAAGATGAAGGCCGGGTCGAGGCCAGGCCCAAGTTCGGCTACTTCATCAAAGTGCTCCCCGGCGTCGTATTGCCCACTGGCGCGTCCAGCTTGCTCGACCAGGTCTTCGCTAACGCGCGCCAACCGGGAACGCTGGCGCTGAGCAGTGATGCACCGGCCATGTTGCTGTCACTCGAAAACCCGCTGTGGACGGTGGAGCGTGAATTGGCGCGGCAACATCCACGCTCGCTTGCGCCCCAGTACCTGCCGTTCGGTGATCCTGAGTTGCGTGCCGCGTTGGCCGAGCGTTACACCCAATCCGCCGACCGCTATTGGCAAGCCGATGACGTGTACATCGGCGCCGACCTGCACAGTGTGTTGGACCTCTCCCTTGACGCCTTGGGCCTGGCGGGCACGGTGGCGTTAGTGGAGTCGCCCTGTTCGTGGGCGGTTTTACGTCAACTAGCAGCGGCGAAGGTGCGGGTGATCGAACTGCCCCTCGATGCGAACGGGTGTTTCGACCTGGCGGCACTCAATGGGTTGCTCCAACAGGAGCCGATTCGGCTGGCGGTGCTGTCATCGACCGTGAATATTCCCCAAGGCGGCCTGATGCCGGCCCAGGACAAACAACAGATCTGCCGCTGGCTAGCGGAGCGGGACATCTGGCTGTTCGAGAACGACACCTACGGCGAGTTGCATTTCGGGCCACCGCCGGCGCGTTATCGCGACTTTGCCGACCCCAGCAGACTGCTGGTGTTCTCGACGTTCGACAAAGTGATCGGTGCGGAGGCGCCCTACGGTTACGTACTGTGCCGCGAGCAAGCGCCAGCCTTGCAGCGATTATTTCTGGAGCGGGGTTTTCGTCTGTCACCGCTCCGTCAGAAAGCCATCGCCAAGCTGTTCACCTCCCGGCGCCTCGACGTCCATTTGAAAGCACTTCGGTCGCGTCTGTGGGACCGCATGAACCAACTCAAAGCCCTGCTGGACGCCCACGATCTGTGGCACGTACAAACGCCCCAAGGTGGGGCAAGTTTCTGGTTGCAGGCCAAGCGTCCCGTGGACATGCGCCAGGTGTTCGAACACCTACTGGCCCAGCGCATCGTCATCGCCCCCGGTGAACTGTTCAGCCAGCAAGGTACCTGGCAGCAGCATCTGCGCCTGAGCTTTACCCTCGACTGGAGCAAGGATATTGCCCAGGCCGTGCAGCAACTGGCACAGGCGATGCGTCAAAGCCCGTAGCAGTGCCGCGCTTCGGGGAAGCGGCCATGGCGCACGTCGTCGGCAAAGCGCTCGCAAGCCTCGCGGATCACCGCCCCGACATCGGCGTACTGTTTGACGAAGCGCGGCAAGTGCTCACCGCCCAGGCCCAGCACATCTTCGGTGACCAATACCTGGCCGTCGCACGCGGGTGATGCACCAATGCCGATGGTGGGCCTGTTTGCATCCAGGGTGATCTGTCGCGCAACACCCTCGGCCACACCTTCCAACAGCAGGCTGAAGGCGCCTGCCTCCAGGTTGGCGCGGGCATCTTCGGCAATCACCGCACCGGTTTGCGCCGTGAGGCCCTGGGCCTTGAAGCCGCCCATCACATTGACGAACTGCGGCATCAACCCCACATGGGCCATCACCGGAATACCCCGCGCGACCAGAAACTCGACCGTGCCCGCCAGCGCCTGATTGGCTTCCAGCTTGACCGCGTCGCAACCCGTGCGCGCCAGCACCTGGGCGCAATTACGAAAGGCCTGCTCGTTGGATTCCTGATAGCTGCCGAAGGGCATGTCGGCGATGACGCAGGCCAGCCGCGTGCTGTCGACCACGGCGCGGGTGTGGCCGATGATTTCTTCCAGTTGCATGCTCAAGGTCGAGGCGCGGCCGTAGCCAACCATCGCCGTGGAGTCGCCGACCAGAATGAAGTCGACCAGCGGGTCGATCAGCTTGGCGATGGCACTGGAGTACGCCGTCAGCGAGACGATTTTCTGCTGGCCCTTCATCGCCACCAGTTGGGGAACGGTCATGCGTTTGGTACGGGTGTGAATACTCATCAGGGGCTTCCGTTTGCGCTGGATACCCGTCCCGATTATTAGCAAAAAGCCCCAAGGTTCAATGCACAGATCGATGCTGAAAAGCGACCCAGATCACGGCCGTGTTTTTTAAACTGGTATCATCCGGGTCTGTACAACCCAGGTAAAAACACATGAATCGCCAAAAGAAACTCCAGCAGCTTTTCAAGGCCAAGGCCAAAAAGGCCAGCGCCAAATTGGCGCCGAAAAGCAAAGACAAATACATCAGCAAAGCCGACCGCGCGAAACTGGCGGCTGAAGCCGCTCAAGAGCCGGTCATCTCCTGCGACTCAGCCTGCTGAACAAACCGCTCGATCAACCACCGCGCGGCCGGGCCTGGCGGCAGGTCCGTGCGGTAGATCACGCCAAAGGGATATTTACCGCTTTGGTACTCGGGGATATTCAGCCGCACCAGCCGGCCGCTGCGCAGGTCTTCCTCGACCATCGGCGCGGGCATGTTGCCCCAGCCGATCCCTTCACGCAGCAACATGTGTTTGGCACCCAGGTCCGCTAAGCGCCAAGTGCGATTGCTGAGCACGGCGAACTCCTTGTCCTTGGTCAGCAGCGAACGGTCGGAGAGCACCAACTGCGTAAGCTCGCGACCGGCCCCCGGGGCATTCGCGCCGCTCAAGGCCAGCGGGTGGTCGGGCGCAGCCACTGGGATCAGCTCAACACTGCCCGCGCCAATTCTTTCGATCCCGTCGATGCTCTCGTACATGGGCCCGCTCACACCGATGATGGCTCCCCCGTTGATCACTCGCTCCGTCACGGCGCCGAGCGCTTCCATGTGCAAATGCAGGGCGACCGTGGGGAATGCCTCGCGAAACGCCTTGAGGGCGTCCACCACGCGCGCGGCAGGCAGCATCACGTCTAGTACCACATGCACTTCCGCCTCCAGTCCCTGCAGCAGCCCTTTGACTTTGGCCCGCAGCCCATGAATACCGTTGGCGATGGATCGGGCCTCGGCCAGCACGGTGCGGCCGGCTTCGGTGAGCTGGGGCTTGCGGGTGGTCTGGCGGTCAAACAGCGCCACGCCCAACTGCATTTCCAGATTGGCGATCGCGTAGCTAACCACCGACGTCGCGCGGTGCAGCTTCCTGGCGGCAGCAGCAAAACTGCCGACCTCCACGACGGTGAGGAACACCCGCAGTTGGTCCAGAGTGGGTGTACCAGGGTCGGAAATCATGTGTCGGTCCCTTGATTAACTTGTCTATTTTTTCGAACCTAACCGTCGAAATTAGTCGTCTATTCAGATTAGCCGATGCGGTCCAAGATTTCCTCACTCGGGCGGTTCATGTCGAACCGTACCTCATCGAAGGAAATACACCATGACCACACAAACCCTGAGCACCACCCGTTCCGACACCCAGCAAGCTTCGGCCGCCTTGATCGGCCGCGTACTGTTGAGCGCCATTTTCATCCTCTCCGGTTTTTCCAAACTGGCGGCTCCGGCCATGATGATCGGCTATATCGGCTCGGTGGGTCTGCCTTTCCCGACGCTGGCACTGGCGCTGGCGATCGTTGTTGAAATCGGTGGCGGCCTGGCCCTGATCGCCGGTTACCGCACCCGCACCGTCGCCGCCATCTTGGCGCTGTTCAGCGTGGCGACTGCGCTGGCGTTCCACAACGCGCTGGCTGATCAGAACCAGTTCATCCACTTCTTCAAGAACATCGCGATGGCCGGCGGCCTGCTGCAGGTCGTAGCGTTCGGTGCCGGTCGCTTCAGCCTTGACGCACGTCGCGGCTGATCCCCCCACTCAGGCTCCTCGGGAGATTTTCATGAAAGCCATCCGTGTTTATGCATATGGCAGCCCTGAAGGGCTGCTCTTGGAAGACATTGCCGCACCGGTAGCCGGTGCGGGCGAGGTGCTGATCGATGTAGCAGGTGCCGGGGTCAACCCGATTGACTGGAAAGTGCTGTCCGGCGCCATGCAAGCGTTCATCCCCCTGCCGCTGCCGTTTACACCGGGCATCGAAGTGGCCGGCACGGTGGTTGCGCTGGGCACAGGCGTGACTGAATTCGCGGTAGGTGATGAGGTGTTCGGTTTCATCAATATCGTCGGCGGCTACGCCACACACGCGGTGGCCCAGGCATCCAAGCTGGCCTTGAAACCGCGCACGCTCAGTGCACTACAGGCGGCCGCGGTGCCGGCTTCGGCACTGACCGCGTGGCAAGCCCTGACCGAGCATGCCGTCGTGCAACCGCGCCAGAAGGTGTTGATCCACGCGGCAGCCGGCGGCGTCGGCAGCATGGCGGTGCAGATCGCCAAGTACCTGGGCGCCGAAGTGTATGCAACGGCGTCCGCACGCAATCATGAGTATGTGAAGGCCCTCGGCGCCGATCATCTCATCGACTACAGCACCCAGGTGTTCGAAGAACAGGTCGGTAAGGTGGATGTCGTGCTCGACCTGGTGGGTGGCGATACCCAGCAACGCTCGTTTGCAGTCTTGAAGAAACACGGTGTGCTGGTTTCACCCGTGAGCGCACCCAGCGCGTCCCTGGCCAATGACCATGGCGTGACCGCCATCAACTTCGCCGCCCGTTCGGACGCTCAACAGCTCGCGCACATTGCCGAACTGTTCGACCAGGGGCGTTTATCGGTGACGGTTGAAGCCTATCCTCTGAGCGCTGCGAAAGCCGCCATCGAGAAAAGCCTGGGCCGTCACCTTCAAGGCCGGTTGGTACTCGACACGGCGCACTGATCAGTCGGCGCCAAGCAGGCGCATCGTGGAAGGCGTGCCGACTTCGTATTTGCTCCAGATGCGTCGCAGGTGGCGCGCCGAACCGAAGCCTGCACGCTCGGCAACGGTTTCAATGCCCAGGGTCGATTCGGCCAGCAGTTCACGGGCCACAGCCAGTCTCAGCCGCTGCAGGTAGTCGAGCGGGCTGAGACCGACGTGTTCATGGAACAACCGCGCCAAGTGGCGACTGCTGGTGTAGGCCAGGTCGGCCATGCGCGTGACGGGCCAGGCTTCACAGGGCGCAGCGGCGATGGCGTCCTGCACCCGATGCACCGCCGGATGCAGGTGGTTACGACCGGTTACCCAGGGTGACAGTTGTGGGTCGGCGCCACTGCGGCGCATGTACACCACCATGTCTCGGGCGACCGCACAGGCCAGCCGTGGCCCGGCCAGTTCGGCGAGCAGGTGCAGCATCAGGTCGATACCGGCAGTGACGCCGGCACTGCAACTCACCGGACCGTCGGTGACGTAAAGCCGGTTTTCAAGCACACGAGCCTTGGGCGCGATGGCCTGTAATGTCGCGCACAATGCGTGGTGGGTGGTGCACTGGCGACCGTCCAGCAACCCGGCCCGGGCGGCACTCAGGGCGCCGGCGCATACACACAGCAGTCGCTCGCCCGAAGGCGCGAACACCTTTTGCAGCCACTGGGTCAGGGTGGCGCTGGCTACCTCGAAAGCCTGTTGGCGTGCCTTCGTCACCTTCGATGTGGAACCCACCAACACCACCAGGGTGCCGGGCGCCAAGACCGGTGGAAGCGGCGCCAAGCCAGCCAGCGGCAAACCGATGGACGTTTGCAGCGACTCCACCGGGCTGACGTACTGCAAGTCGAAATCGATGGCGGCCGGGTCTTCAAATTGCGCGGCCAGACGCAGCACCTCGGCCGGACCTGCCAGGTCCAGCATCAGCACATTGGGCAGCAGCACGAACAGCACCGGCACACTCACGGTTTTATGCCTCCAGCGCCTGGGCGACGGTGACAATACGGGCAAAGCGATCTTCCAGCACCAGCTCGGTGCGCTCGCGAATCTCGGCAGCGGTGTACACCCGGCCGCTACGTGCGTGCGTCATCGGGAAGGTCAACGTCGCCTCGCTGACAAAATCCACCGTAAAGCCGCTGTCCGAGGCGTGTCGCGTGGTGGTTTCACAGCACTGCTCGGTGCGAATGCCGCTGATGATCAGCCTGGTCACCCCCATCTCCGTCAGCCGTGCAGCCAGCGGGGTGCCGGCGAAAGCACTGTGGTAGCGCTTGTGGATAGTCAAGGCAGGGGCGATCGACAATTCGCTCAAGGTTCTGACGTTGCCCGATGCCATCGAAAAATGCCCCTGT
The DNA here is from genome assembly GCF_059421065.1 of Pseudomonas sp. GW821-FHT03A09. NCBI lineage: Bacteria > Pseudomonadati > Pseudomonadota > Gammaproteobacteria > Pseudomonadales > Pseudomonadaceae > Pseudomonas > Pseudomonas sp. GW821-FHT03A09. Next base: position 52,747 of record NZ_JBWKUX010000004.1, read on the forward strand.
TCTTCAACATGGAACACTTGTATCACCGGGATGCCGTGCTGAACACACCCGTCGATGAGGGCCTGCTGTTTTTCCAGGTAGTCAGCCAGGTCATTTTCAGACCAGTAGGTGGAATGGCGGAACGAATGCTGGGCGTCGATCACGATCAGGGCTTTTCGGCTCATGGGCAGTCCTCTTGGTGTGCATTTCAGCGAGTGATGCACACCATGGTAGAGATACTGGTGCACGCACAACAGGCGCAAGCCGGACCACTTAAGGACGGATTCGGACATCCATTTATGGGAGTCTCAGCAACCGCTCAACGCCACCTGCGGCCGTTCGCCCGCAAAGAAAAACGGCCGCAAGCGCACGCCCACGCTGTTGCCGATAAACGCCGCCACCAACCAGACCCAGCCATGCAGGCTGCCCGAAGCAATGCCGCTGAAGTACGCGCCGATATTGCAACCGTACGCCAGGCGCGAGCCGTAACCCAGCAGCAGACCGCCGATCACCGCCGCCACCAGCGAGCGCACCGGGATCTTCAGGCTCGGGGCGAAGCGCCCAGCCAGGCCGGCAGCCAGCAGCGCACCGAGGACGATGCCAATATCCATCACGCTGGTGATGTCTTCCCACACCGGCGCGGCCAAGGCCTTGGCATTGCCGGGCATCTGCCAGAACGCCCAACCGGCGACGTCCACACCCAACCCACTCGCCACCTTGGCCCCCCACAGCGCGAACGCCGAGGTGATACCCCACGGACGCCCGGCCAGAGCCAAGGTCGCGTAGTTGAGTAGCGCCAGGCCAATCGCGCCCCACAGCAGCGGCCAAGGCCCGCGCAGAAAGCGGCGCAAACCGCTGTGCTCGCTGATCACGCCCGCCTCAAGCTGGCCATGACGGCCCTTTTCCAAACGCCCGGTCACCAGCGCGATCAACGCAAACACTGTCAGGCTCAGCGCCATGGCCGGCATCACGCCGAAGCTTTTGACGATGGACACTGCCGGGAACGATGGCAGCGCAAACCACCAGTCCACATGGTGTGTGGCGATCAACGAACCGCAGATGAAGAACACCAGGGTCACCAGCATGCGTGCATTGCCGCCGCCCACGGTAAACAAGGTGCCCGACGCACAGCCGCCGCCCAGTTGCATGCCGATGCCGAAAATGAACGCACCAAACACCACGGAAATCCCCGCCGGCGCCACCAGCCCGACCACCGGCTGCCCGAACAACGTGCCCGCCCCCAGTGCCGGGAAGAACAGCAGCACCGCGATGGCCAACATCACCATCTGCGCACGTAAACCGGCGCCGCGCCGATCATTGATAAACACACGCCAAGCCGAGGTGAAACCAAAAGCCGCGTGATACAGGGTCAAGCCCAGCGCAGCGCCGACGACCAGCAACAACACCTGGCGCGAGCCGACTGTGTTTTGCAGGAATACGGCGCCGAACAACAGAAGGACAAAAGCCAGCAATGGCGCGGTGGGCTTGCGCGCGGGGCTCAGGGTAAGAGAGGTACTCATGGGGGTCTCGATTCACTTGTAGAGGGTGAGTGACAAGGGGCTGGAGAGTATAAACCGCTCACCCCTTGTATAGGGGGGCGGGGTATGCAAAGATCCGCGCCATTATAGGTAGGGGGGGTATGCCATGGGCCATATAGCCGCAAACAAAGACAGCTTGATCAAGCGCGTCAAACGCATCGCCGGACAAATCCAGGCGGTTGAAAAAGCACTGGAGTCAGACGCTGACTGCGCCAAGACCCTGCACCTAGTGGCGGCCACCCGTGGCGCCATCAACGGTTTGATGGAAGAAATCATCGAAGACCACGCCAGAGCCCATGTGGCCGATCCCTCCCTCAGCGAAGAAGCCCGTAACAAGGGCGTCGAAGAATTGCTCGAAGCCATCCGCCGGTATTCCAAATGAACAGCACTCATAGCCACGAACACGTGTTCCTCGGCGCGGCCCACGAAGAAAACGCCAAGCGTACCCTTTGGGTGGTCATACTGACCGTCGTCATGATGGTGGCGGAAATCGCCACCGGCGCGTTGACCGGCTCCATGGCCCTGCTGGCTGACGGTTTTCATATGGCGACCCATGCGGCCGCCCTGGGCATTGCCGCTGCGGCCTACGCCTACGCCAAACGCAATGCGAACAGCCCACGCTACAGCTTCGGCACCGGCAAAGTCGGCGACCTCGGCGGCTTCGCCTCGGCGCTGATTCTGGCGTTGGTGTCCCTGGGCATTGGCGTGGAGTCGGTGATTCGCCTGCTGCAGCCTACCGAGGTGCAGTTCGGGACCGCGACCCTGATTGCCGTGGTGGGCCTGGCGGTGAATATCATCAGCGCACTGCTGTTGGGCCATGGTCATAGCCACGGGCATGATCATGATCACGATCACCACCCTCACGGCCACGACAACAACATGCGTTCCGCCTACGTGCACGTGATCGCCGATGCATTGACCTCCGTGCTCGCCATCGCCGCCCTACTCGCTGGTCGCTACCTGGGTTGGGTCTGGCTGGACCCGCTGATGGGCATTGTCGGCGCCATCGTGATTGCGCGTTGGGCCTGGAGCCTGATGGGCGCCACTGCCGGTGTGTTGCTGGACCAGACCGATGAACATGTCGCCGCGGAGATCCGCGAGCTGGTCGAACAACCCGGCGATGCCAGGATCACCGACTTGCACGTCTGGCGCGTCGGCCCCGAAGCCCACGCGGCGATTGTCAGTGTGGTTGGCCGCTCGACCACGGATGCCGACAGCATTCGCCAACGCCTTAAGCCGGTACATGAAGTGAGTCATCTCACTGTCGAATTTCACGCGGCCTAGCTGTGACCTTTTACTGCACACCCGGGTGAACCCTTGGCCAAAGATATTGAAAACCCCTGCATTTCCATCTGCCAGCTCAGCGGCGACCTGTGCGTCAGCTGTGGGCGCAGCAAGGACGACATCCGCAAGTGGAAACGCATGAAACGCCCCGAGAAAATGGCCGCCGTCCAGCGTGCGACGCAGAGGCTCAAGGCGTTGAAGAAGGTCAAGTGAGGTAGGCGAGTCAGGTACGCCCGACTGACCCCGTGACCGGCAGATTACCCAGCAACTTGAGCCCCGTACTCTTCACAAAGGTGTCGTAGTCCATCGGCTTTTCGATGCGGGTTTCGCCGTTGGGCAGCACATAGGCCCAGGCGCGTTTCGACGAAGCGTCGTACACCAGCTTGAACAGGCGCGTCGGCACCCAGACCTTGTGGGTGCCGATGGTGCTATAGCCCGGGTCAAACAGCGGCCCAGTGAACACGAACACATTGCCACCGGCCCGGATGGCGAACTTGCGCACGTCCGCCTCGACCTTGCTCCAGATCTTGCGGTTGTTGGTGGGGTCTTGGGGCACCATGTTCGACAACGCGAAGGATTGGGCCATGGCATTCGCACTGGGTGCGTCGGCCGCAGGGGATTGGTGACCACGGTCCACCGCCGGATGCTGGCCACGATAGTCGCTCAGCTCGGCGCGGCCACCCTTGGGAATACGCGGGTCCGGGTAGAACTGGTTGGTGCGCTCCTCGCCCTTGGCGTTCCTCAACTGCGCAGCATTCAGGCGCTCGACCACGACCAGCGGCGTCCTGCTGGTTTGCGAATAGAGCACCGCGAAGTTGTCTGAACACAGCGCCAAGGGCTTCATCGTAGCCGGCACGGTGGCGGTGTTGATCGGTGTTGCTGCCGGGAACAGATCGGCGCAACCCTCAAACGAAGGCTTTTTTTGTTGACTGGAATAGAGATCAAGGGCGGCGCCCTGGCTGATCGAACCGGAGCGTGAGGCGTGCTCAGCCGGTGGCTTGAGAAAATCCAACAGACCCCGGGCTTGCGCCCCAGAGGAAAGCAAAACAAGGGCTGACAGCCCAACTGCAATTTTGCGCAGGTGCATGGAGTGATTCTTCGAATAAGAGTGAGGCGACAGGCTCCGCGAAACGCAGCCAAGTACATGATATTGCGAGGATTATTGACCAGTAAAAGTCACATTGGTGCCCAGCGTGCCCACCTTGCACGCCACCTGCCTGGGGGAACCACACAAAAATCTGCCAGCCTATCGCCATCTCTATATGGTAATGTTTCGCATTAAGCAGTTTATCCAAGGAATGTGCGCCGCCTGCAAGCCCGTGCGCACCATCGTTTAGAAGGATCTCCATGCCAGTCTCTATCTTCTCCCCCGCACGCCTGTTCGGTGTGCTGGCGATGCTCGTCTGTGGTTTTTTCAGCGCAACAGCCAACGCGGATTACACCGACCTCTCGCTCACCGTCGAAAAAAACCTGCAGTCCTACGTGGTCAACGCCGACGGCAGCTTCGTGCTGGATGTCGAGCTGGTCTCACGCATCAACGAAGAGCGCGCCATCAAGCCCAATGCCCAGCGCTCGGTGAGCTTCAACCGCACCCTGGAAACCCTGGCTATTATCGAGGCGTACACCCTCAAAGCTGACGGCCGCAAGGTTCCCGTGAGCGCCGACCAGATCAAGGAACAGCAGGAGCAAGCCTCGGCCAACGCGCCCATGTTCCAGGACTCTCTGGTCAAGGTGGTGATCTTCCCGGAGCTCGCCGTGGGTGATCGCATGGTCCTGCACTACCGACTCCAGCGCACTACCCCGCTGTTCCCCGGGCAGTTCGAAGACCTGTATGCACCGGATTTCTACCAGTACGAGCAGGTGCGCCTGAGCTACGACATGCCTGCCGGCATGCCGCTGCACGCCGACTCAAGGGGATTCAAAGCGTCCACGCCCGCCACTGCCAATGGCCGAGTGGTGTACCGCTGGGACTTGGAGCCCGCCGTAAAAAATCGCGTAGAAGAAGGCTCCGTCGCCTACACCGACTACGGGCAACTCCTGGCCGTGTCGACATTCACTGACTACAAACAGTTTGCCCAGGCCTACGCGGCCAGGGCACAGGTCGAAGTGACTCCGGCCATCACCACACTGGCCAAGGAACTCACCGCCAACCTCGAGACACCTCGCGCCAAAGCCTTGGTGCTGAGTGATTGGGTACGCAAGAATATTCGCTACGTGGCCGTCTACGTCGGTGCAGGCGGTGTGGTGCCACACTCAGCACAGGCCGTGCTGGATAACCGCTATGGCGACTGCAAGGACCATGTCGCGCTGCTGGAAGCATTGCTCAAGGCCGTCGCCATTGAAAGCTCGCCAGCCCTGATCAATGCCGGCAATGCCTACGTGCTGCCCAAGGTGCCGACCCTGGGGCTGCTTAACCACGCCATCACCTATGTACCCAGCCTCGACTTGTACCTGGACTCGACGGCGGCTCCCATCGCCGCCGGCTACCTGCCGATTCCCGAGCTGGGCAAACCGGTATTGCTGACCCAGACCGGCGAACAGGCCCATGTGCCTTCCAGCCAACCGGGCAAGGTGGAGTCAGCCATGCGGTTCAAGGTCAACGCCAAAGGCGCCGCCGAATTCACCAACGACTCCACCGTGAACGGCTGGGGCGCAGAACTCAACCGCTACCTGTTCAAGGCCATGCAACCGGCCGATCGTCATCAGTTGGTGCAGCGCATCCTTAGCCTGTACGGACAATCCGGCAGCGGGGTATTCGAAACCGACCTGGAAGGCAGCACTGATACCTTCAAGTCCAGCATCAAAGGCCGTACCGATAACCTGGTGAACCTGCCCGGACCGACCGGCACACCTACCCTCTCCAGCCTGTCTGGCGGTATTGCCCAGAGCGTGTTCACCTTATTGGCCGAACAAGAGCGCACTCAGGCCTTCACGTGCCTGTCGGGTGAAATCTCGGAAGTGGCGCACATGGAGTTTCCCGGCAAAGTGAAGATCCTGGCCGTGCCCAAGGCCGTGTCCGTGAAACAGGCGGGCTTCGACTATCGGGCCACCTATGTGAAGAAAGCCAATACGGTGCTGATCACACGTCACTATGCCTTTGCCAAGGCGGACGTCTTGTGTACCCCACAAGACTTCGAGGCCATGAAGCCGGTGATTGAAAGCATGGTCAACGATCTTAAAAGCCAGATCATTGTGCAGACACTGTAACGCCGCAACACCCGCGTGACAGACCAAGGCACTGGCACGCGGGCGTTCTTCGCTTTTCACAACCCTCCCTTCAAGACGTTCTGGTGTTTAAGTTGGCGCTGAAGAGGGAGTGGGTGATGAGTTCATTGAAAGTGTGGATTGCCGTGGGCTGTATGCCGCTCATGCTGAGCGCCTGCGACTCAAGGAATGCAAAAATCCAAGACATAGACCGTCTCCCTTCAGGGTTGCTGATTGAGCCAGCTCCCTTGCCGGGCGCCGAATCCACCGGCCCGCTACGCCCGGTGGTTGCCAAAGGTATCGCCCTGACAAAAACCTCGGAAGGCTGGGTGGATCAGCGCTATAACGACGCCGTCGGTTATTGCACCATCGGCTATGGCCACCTGATCAAAAAGGCGCGGTGTGATGGAACGGAGCCTGCGCAGTTTCTGCAGAAAATCTCTGACGCTCAAGGCACGGCACTGCTGGTCAACGACATGCGATGGGCTCAAATCACCGTCACAAGCGTCGTCACAGTCCCTCTGACAGACCTTCAATACGCCGCCCTGGCCGACTTTGTCTTCAATGTCGGTGCGAACAACTTCAAAACCTCAACCCTGCTGCGGGTGATCAACGAGCAGCACTTCGCGCAAGTGCCCTATCAACTCGGTCGATGGAAAATGGCCGGAGGAAAGGTCCTGCCTGGCTTGGAACAGCGCAGGCAGGGCGAGATTGACTTGTTTTTCGAGGGGCAGACGGTGCCTAAGGGGATGCTGCATTCAGGTACCGCTGACGCCATTGATATCAGGGTCGGTGAGCAGTAGCGCTACTCGGCGGCCTCCACGTTCGTACAGTCGAGCACGACGGTGAACCGTTGTTGTGCGCGTATCACTTCAATACGCCAGCCCAGTTTTTCGCATAACTGGTGCATCAACTGCAGCCCAAGGCCGTAGCCAAAATCAGTGCTCTCCTGCTGTTGCTGGGTTTCCGTCGTTTGATTGGCAATCAGCAGCCGGGGGTATTTGAAGCTGATTTCTACTTGGCCTTCCTCCGCGTATTGAAGTGCATTGCGCAGCAAGTTGCCGATCACGATACGGCACGCGGTGGGAGGCAATCGGCAAGGTTCGTTGTGGATATCGACGATCAACTCGATATCCCGGGTGCCGATCAGGTAGCGATGTTTCTCAATCAACTCTCCGACCAACTCGCTCAGGTCAACGTCTTCCTCCGGCAACGGTTCGGGACGTTCGCGGCTCATCCACAGCAACGTCTCGGCGATAAGCTGCATGTTCAGCACGGAACGCTCAATGCGTTGCAAGGAGGTCGGCAGGACACCACCGGATTGCAGGGCCAACAGTTCTATATTGGCCTTGAGCACCGCCAGTGGCGTTCGCAGTTCATGGCTGGTGTAGCGTAAAAGGCGGCCCTCACGCTGGCTGGCTGCCTGCACCTGCTCAACACTTTTGGCCAGTGCTTCGGCCAGCATATTGAATTCCTTGAAGCTGAAACCTGGCCGCCCGCTGGCCATTGCGTCAGGGTTTTTCAGGGTGCGGGACCATTGGGCCAAGCGCCCCAGCGGACGAACCAACCACCAGACCAGCAGTGCGATGATGAGCAGCGCCGGCACGAATACCGCCAGGCTGATGAACATGACGCTCTGCATCACTTGGTCAAAGTAGGCGTCGGACAACGGCGTCTCCACCTCACCACCGACCTCATCATCATGGTCGACGTCATACAGATAAAGGCTTTTGCCGTCACCCAGGGGTTGCTCGAGGATTATCTGGAACACCGCGTCATCGTCATCGGAGTAAATATCGCCGAAGATATGCACCGCACCGAAGGACAGGCTCGGCGGCGCATCCAGCAATTGGCGGATGTTCTCCGGCAACGCCTCCTTGCCAATGACGCCGGTATAGAAGTAGTTGTGCGGAGGGGGCGTGGTCGGGTCCTTCTTGTAGTGCATGCTGAAATACTGGGCTTCCTCCTCCATCATCGAGCTCGCGGCATAGAGCAAGCCGCGCACGGTGAATACAGGCAGCAGTTGGCTGTAGATCAGCAATACCAGTGCAATCAATAACAGGAAACTTCCGCTGATCACCCACTTCAGGCTCAAGCCATTACGCATGTGGTTTTACCTGGATACCGACCCCGGGAAGGGTGTGGATCAACGGCCGGCTAAAGGGTTTGTCTACCGCTTTGCGTAGCCGGTGCATGTGCACTTTGAGCGTATTACTGTCGGGTGGCTCATCGCCCCAGACTTTTGCCTCCAAGCGCTCTCGGGAAACGGGTTCAGGACTGGCGCGCATCAGATGCTCCAACAAGGTCCAGCAGATGGGCGACAAATGCAGCTCCTGCCCTGCGCGGCTGACTTTGCGGGTGCTCAGCTCCATCACCAGGTCGTCCACCTGCAGGCGACTGGTCTGACCGCTGCGGCGCATGCTCAGTGCACGAATCCTGGCCACCAGTTCGGCCAGCTCGAACGGCTTGACCAGGTAGTCGTCGGCCCCAACAGCAAAGCTGGCGAGCTTGTCCGACAACGCATCCAGCGAGGTCAGCATCAGGATGGGCGTCTGGATGCCTTGCTGGCGTAACCGCTCGCATAACTGCTGACCATCCAGTCGCGGCAGCATGATGTCCAGGAGAATAACGTCGTAGTGCTGATTGAGTGCCAGGTTAAGCCCGGTTTGGCCATTACTGGCATGGTCACAGACGATGCCGCTGATCTCCAGATACTCGATAACGGTGGTGGCCAGATCAAGGTTGTCCTCGACCAGCAGCAGGTGAATATGCACAGAAAAAGCCTCGGACAGGTAGTGCGCAGAGGTTTGAAGGATAGCGGAAGCCAGGCTGCTTTCTATTGATGTTTACCTGATGTTAACCCGCCCTTCTCTAAGCTGAAGCTCTACTTATCCAGAGCTCGTCACAGCCATGAACCTGCCTTCGATAGTTACCGGCGTCCTGCTCGCCTTGATTTTCGCCGCCCTGATGGTCGGCATCCTGACGCCGAACGCGCAGTTGATACGCCTGGGAGGGAGTAGCAAGTTTCTGATTGGCCAGAACGTCGAGCGAACAGGGTCGCACTATGTCGCCAGCGCGTCCTGATGACATAGGCGCCAGCTATGCCACGCAGTTGGTGTTATGCGTGGTGCTGATTGTTTGCGTGTCGGTTGCGATGGGCATCTATATCGTTCGCTTGAATGCACACGTTGATAAGCAACAAGAACTGTCGCCGGTGTATCTGCACGAATGTCACAAAGGCCGCGGGGGGTTTATTGTCTATTCTGATGGCAGGCGCAGCAGTGACAGTTGCTACACAGTCGATGACGGTGAATCGGCGGGGGGTGATGAGGGGCAGGAGCTATCAGGTTCACCGCGTGCTGGGTGGCTCAAGTACATCTTGCCTGGTGTTGAATCGTAGGATTAGAGACAGTCTCATATTGTGCGCTTTGCTTAACCTGGCCAAATCCAAGGCAAAAAAAGCCTGCAGCGCTGCAGGCTTTTCTCGATCTGGCTCCATGACCTGGAGTCGATCTAGGGAGCCAATGATTAACTGGACTGCCCCCGGCATCGTAGATAAACGCAAGATGTTGGGATAGTTGACCGCTTTCGGCCATAAGCGACCGCTCAACGAGGGCTTCTGCCTGCCGATAGCGGACGCTGATCATCCCGACGCAAAACTGCGCCGGTCTGCGTTTGGAAGTGCAACTATGCGTTCGCGAGTTACCACTGGCGGGGTGGAATTTCAGCCGGCCTCATTTCGCTCGTAAGCCTAACGGCCGCATCAAGTGTCAGATGATTCAGAAAGCTCTTTCGCGAAACAGGCCGCTTCAACTCTGCCGACATATTTCCCGAAATTTGCAATCTGGCTATAGCCATGAGTTTCATAAAAGCGAACCGCATGGCTGTTTACTACACGCGTCTCAAGCCAGAACGCTTTGTAACCATCGGAAATCGCACTTCGCTCAAGAAAGGAAAGAATCGCGCTTCCAACTCCTTTAGTTCCAGGAGCAGCGAACATTCGTTTCAACTCCGCGACACCGTCGGACAGCGGTCGATATGCGCCGCAGCCGATTGCTTTTCCATGCGGATCATAAGCGACCACAAACTGAGCACCTTCCCGCTCGACGTCGGAAGGATTGAACGAGGCGCGACCGCTATCGCCGGTAATCATCTGAAGGCTTTCGGAAAGTTGCTCAAGCAACTTGAGCGCTTGGGGAGTGGACGGGTTTGTCGGCTCGATATGCATCTAAAGGGTCTCAAGTACGGTTGACCCAGAATCCGGCACGGGTTGGTTTGTAGAATGCCAACAATAAGCTCTTCTTCGAAAAAATGGAGATAAGAGGGGGCAAAAAATCAATGGCTGAACGTTCGAGATTAGCTGTAGCGAGTCCATTACAGAATCCACGACAGTCAGCAATCGGCCAAAAGCAGCCAAATCCTAACGATGACTATCGACACATTGCGGCCATCCGCAGGCCTTCATTAAAGCTTTGCGGAAAGCAGGTTGCCCTCTGCGGCGGATAATATCAGCGGATACGCGTTTTCTGGCATCAACAACGTCTTTGGGATCAAAGATGGCGGCTTTTCGGCTCTATCAGCACCTTAGGATCTGAAATGGAAGCGCTCATGATGAAATACAATCCCATCATAACTCGCCCCATGAACAAACAAGTCTTGCCTGTACTGCATTTGTAATACCGTCCAAAACAGGCCACATTACTTCCGCGGTGTAACGGGGCAACGGGGCAACGGGGCAACGGGGCAACGGGGCAACGGGGCAACGGGGCAACGGGGCAACGGTATCTTGAAGCTACCGGTAGTCAAAGCAGTAACGCGAAAACGCGATAGAGAATAAAAATGGAGAGTGCCGCCAGAACATGAGCACATCACAAAATAACAATTCACCCTATGAACGGCGACGCAAAACCAGGAGCATTACGATTGATTTAGGCCCAAGTAAACCATCAACTTTGGAACAATGAAAATAACCACACAAATTATTAGTGGCAACATAAACACCTGCAAATGCTTACGCTGAATATTACCACCAAACTTCGAGTTTATTATTGATGCACCGCCCTTTACTGCAAGTGCTAAAAACAAAACGATTAATAGCGAAAGAACGATTAACATATCCCCACCAACCTGCAGAAACACCGTAAAAAAATAATATGAAAATTTGATCAAGACAATATAGCACCTGCAAGGTGCTACATCATAAAATCGAAAGATCAAATTTACTATTTAACACTATTTTGGCTAGGAGCCGTTAGTTAGCCGCCCCGCATTTCCGACGATAACACCTCCAGTGAAAGCGACACCCGCAGAAGCCAAGGTACGGCCAATACTGGCGGGCCCCATAATCGCCCCACCCAGTGCTCCCGAACCAACGGCTGCCATGAACTCACCAGCACTGAACGAGCCTCCGCCAATAAGCCCTCCAACATAAGCTGTAGCACCGGCAGCCGCCCCCCCAATTGCCCCCGGGACACCGTAAGCGCCAACAACAGCTTCCGCTTCCTCCATGGTAACTTCACGCATTTTTTACTCTCCCTGAATATAGATTAAATCACTTGAGCTTTAGCCTGCCCAAAACAGTACATCGTCGAGTATTTGAGAAAAATTCAACCCCACCGACCCTCAGGCATGCTAGGTGGGTATAACTAAGCAGCGCAACCACTACACATGTAGGGGGATACCTGCACACACAGCATATATTCAATTATCCCGAACATACAGACACAAGCTGTTACACTTGTCTGGATAGCCGCTGACATCCAGCAATAATCACATCTCCGACGACCGCCACGAGATACTCGACCCCACACAACCCCTCGAAAAAACTAACAATCACTTAAGCCAAACAGGTTTAAATAGTTGATTTTGAAACCTTCCTCACTGAGTAATCGGAATTTCTCCGAGCCCAACTTACCGACCTTACATGATCCCCATGAAACATATCCCGCAAATATTGACGTGCGTAGATTAATCCGCCATACGGAAAACAGCAGTCAATTATCCAAGTACGGTTTCCTTCATCCCATTCAGACTCATGCAGTAGAAAATTCGGATCCTCTAGCAACCTTCGCTCGCTATCAGGCGCTAAATTCGCCCAGATAACATACCCAACCGGACTGTCATAATCATCAAAGAAAAATACGATTTGCTTATGATCGATAGCAGGAATAACCCACACCCTGAAATCAACTAATCGAAGCATTGAATAACGCCGACATTGCATGACTATCCAGGCAGCAAACCCAATCAACTTAGCTTTTTCCATCAGATTGTTTTTTCGACACTGTGTAAACAACCGAAACTTTTTACTCATGGCAAAAACTCCTTCACCCCCTCATAAAATTTCAGCAAGTCATCCTGCCCTTTTACAGACTTGACTAAATCGACAACCTTACTGAATTGTGTTTCACAACCCCGCCTATCGACTGCCGTATAGATACCGCTCAGCCCATTAAAATTTATAACAACGCCATCAGCTTCCCACAGTATTGTGTCAAACGACTTTTCGCAGCTATAGGCCAACCCTGCATCTCGTACCGTGCACTCCAGTTGAGCAGTATAAGAATAATCCCCCCCATTCGCTCTTGAGTTAACCCTTAGCTCGATAACTCTTTCACGAACCTCCAACAGTAGCTTACTCACCCGGTTCAATCGAGTAGTGGTAATCGCCATATAAGCAACGAAATAGCGAAGACTGGCCTTGGAGACTTTCACCTTAATAAGCATCAGTTCGACTAGCCGATCATAAGCATCCATTAGCTCAGCCATAAGCCTCGCATCCTTACAAAACCAGGTCACGTCCTGTAATGCTCCGGTGAATTTTTGCATCAGTAATTGACGATACAAGCGGGACACATAATGTTCACAGCCCTCCCAACTCAAGGACGCCGTGACAGGCACCAACGAAAACTCATCATAGGCCAATACCTTTTGTAAAACCTTTGAGAACTCAATGAACACGGGCTCACTCAGCACTTCTTGAATAACTGGAAACGGAAACCCAACCTGTACCGCTGTATACAGGTACAGATTCCTTTCGTATTCACGAGCAAACGTCGCAACTGACTTTTCCAACATACTATTTGAGTTTGCGGCGCTGATAACTTTGTACTTGCTGAGATAAAAGCACATCTCCTGTATACTTTCCATTGCTGGAGCGTATTCAGACATAAACCGATTGATATTAAAACCATCCCACCACATTGCATTTGAAAAGACAGTTGCACCTGCCAAATCCATCCACGCGCCGTCCAATGTCACATTGGAAGCACTGATACTCTGATGAAATATCCGTTTAGCCCTTGCAGCTGCGAACTGATTAGCGTAACGATTCGCCAATTCTATCATCCCATTTTCAAGATGATTTTCCTCACTAGCAATTTGCTCCTCTCCTTTGCTTGGCAGAAAGTGGACTAATTTCCTTACCGCCAACATCACTCGTTTGGCATCCTCACTCAAATCAGTATGTTTTCTCTCTTTAAAATAAACCGCCCTAATAAAATGTGCGGGGCGTACGGCTGGTACCCTAACCAGTAGTCCACGCGGGTGCGTCTGATCTGGTTCCTTAAAGTCAACACCCAAATCTATAACGGCCGCGGTCCTTACTGCACCATGAGGTAACGCAACGTTAATTATTTCAGCCCAAATGGCTTCATAAACAGCTACATCCAGTGATAGGAAGCCGTTTCCATGGGAGTTTCCATAGCCATCCTGTGCCCGGGCGCCAACCAACTGATTAGCGCCAAGCCCCTTCAAATGAAAGGTACCGTCATAGCCGCAGCGCCCTCCTCCTCCGTTGGTTAAAATGCCGTCGCCACCATAACGCTCGGCATAAAATATTTTCTTTTCTCCAGCGACGCTCACCTCAGCATCACTATCTACGGTCACATAGCTGTAGCTAGACAACAGTTCTGACTCGCTCAAATTGCTCTCAAGGCTATTGTTATAAAAAACTATTTTTCCTTTTTGAGCCTTGACCGTCTCGAAAGGTACGAAGACCTCTGGCAGGTCAGACAATCGCAACTGTGCCATGCGCACCTCATTATTTGGAGAAATCATCTAAACGACTTATACCCAACACATTCATCAGCGCGCCGTACCAAGGCTCCATCGAACGATATAAGACGGTCAGCCGTCGCTTTCCATTCGGCGATATTATGATAGGCATTGATAAACCAACTCAAATTCTCGCAAAGATTGCCGAATGCCGAGTTGATCTGCATAACATCACCAAACTTAATACTTCCCGAGAAAAACCTTGGAACGGCCAACAAGCTACTGAACACTAAAGAAAGCTGACTATAACTTTCTGTAAACAATGACAGCCTAACCTTAACTGTAATGGTGCGACGCATATTAGCCAGACTCACATCCAGTTTGCTACTAATGTGATTTTTTTCGGAGTGACGGGCTTTCTCGAGAAGATCAATTTTACTGCTGTCGCGGTATTGCACAAGAGAATACCGGAGATCTGCCTCTGATTTTTGCTGATTATTATTTAACGAAACCAGCTTAAATCCAATTTTCTGACTTACATACATCCCTACAGCCGCATAAAAAATAGCCGCCCAAAACATATAGGCAGGCACTGTTACTCCCCACAATGTGCCGCTTCCCGAGAGACCAATCAACACGATACTGAACGACACCACGCTTGCCAACGTGTAAATAAGACCGCAAGTCAAATAGACCGTAGAGAAAGTGAATTTATTTATATCCTCAGCAATACGCTGGTCAGGATTGTCTACACGATGTTCTACTTTATCAGGCTGTAAGGACTTCACAATCCATGCAGCTAGGTAATGATTAGTCAACCAACGACGCCATTTGAGTGCAAAAATATCCACTAGAAAGGTGGTTAGCACAGAGCGGCCCACCGAGAAACATACGATCCCGAAAAAAACCAGCGTCAACCTATAAAATTTTTGTCCATTGTGGTCCTGAATAGCATTATAAAAATACTTATACCACTCGTTGAGCGCTAGTGCTGTGGCAACCCCTAAGAGCGAAAGCGTCACTAAAGCAATCAGTGCGCACCATGCAAACACTTTCTCTTCCGACTTCCAATACAATGAAGCCAACAAGAATGTATTTCGCAAAAAACTGTTTTCGTTAAGCTTTACCGCATCCGTACTTGCTGAATCCGCATCCATCATGGCTTCTCGGTTTGTTTTACATTTATAGTTTTAGTTTTAACTGACACAACTTACTTACCATCACGACTAGCTATAGCGCCCAGAACCCCAAGCGCCCCAAACTTGCCGCTAATTTCAAGCGCGCCATCTGCCAACTGTTGAGGGCGCTAATGTGTTGTTGCTCTGCGGTCGCATACGCAGTCAGCGCATTGAGCAGTTCAATCATGCTGCCGACGCCAGAACGATAGCGGCCTTGCACCACGTCCAGCGCCTGATTGGATTGTTCTACCCACTCGGCTGTCTTTTCCAGTGACCGCGTTTCAATGATGAGCGCTTGGTAGTTGCTCCACAGGTCTATGGAAATACGCTGCTCAACATTGGTTAACTCAGCCTCCATCGCCTCCATTTGCGCCTCAGCACCACGTACCTGGTAAGTACGCTCGAAGCCCTCAAATAAAGGAATATTCAGTTGCAGTCCGACACTGTTGTCACGTGTTCGACTATCACCGTTGAATGCCATTGATTGGTTGAGCTGCACATCCGACGCATTGGCAATAAATGACAAGGTCGGGCGGCCCTGCGCTTTATTCTCGTCAATGGCTGCTTTTGCCGCATCCAGCCTGGCCTTTGCGGCTACGAGCGAAGGATGATCCTGCCGGGCTTGCTCAAGTAACTCATCAATACCTTTGACAAATTGGGTATCCGGACGCCGTGTCAGACTTCCGACGAGCTCCAGTGGTGTTTGCGGCGCCAGCCCCATGCGCAGGGCAATCAGGCCCTTGGCATTGACTAAAGCCCCATTGCTGCGGACTTCATTGAGTGCCGCTTGGGAATACGCTGCCTCGGCTTGGAGGCGGTCCGAAAGTGCAGCAGCACCTGCGTCATGCTTGGCACTGGCAGCCTTAAGGTTTTCGGCTGCCAGGGCCGCCACCCGAGCAGCAGCAATCTGACTGTTTTGTGCAGCCAGCGTGTCGTAATACAATTGCGCAGCCAGTATGAAAGTTTGCTGCAATTGCTCATCTTGATTAGCGTTCGCCGCAACCAACAATTGGCGAGCATTACGCAACGCTGCGTCGCGCCGACCAAAATCAAACAACACCCAGCTCAAGGCCAATCGATGATCCACTTGGCTTTTATGGCCGCGGCCGGAGTACTCCTCACGCTGGTCATAATTCGTATCGTTGCGACCCGTGGTGATACCCGAACTTGCGTTAAGTCTGGGAAGATACGCCGACTGCCGCACTCCGACATACGCGGCCTGAGCCCTGGCATTTGCCCAGTTGAGCCTCGCCTGGGGATCGTGACACAGCACCCGCTCTATCATGTCCTCCAATGTTAAACGTGCAGGTACCAGGCTGCGCTCACACATACGGGGAACACTGTCGATGGGTTGAGTAACTGTTTGCGCAACCTTACGCTCAGTCGCGAACACATCCAGACCGGCTGCTAGACCCCACTGAGAGAAAGCACAAAGACAAGCCACTACTGTGACGGAGCGTGAAATCTTCATCACTAAGTGACCGTGCCAATAGCATGAATACAATGGGTCTCAGCAAACGGAACCGGTACAATCCGCCCATGCTCCAGCACCACTACTCGATCTGCCGAGGCAATCGTCTCAGCACGATGAGCAATAATGATCCTCGTCACTTTCAGCGCTCGCACAGCCTCATTGACTTGTTGCTCACACGCCATATCCAAGTGGCTGGTGGCCTCATCAAGAATCAGGATGTCGGGTTTCTTGTAGAGAGCCCTGGCTAATAACACACGCTGTTTCTGGCCACCCGACAAGACCGTCCCCATATCGCCCACGAGGGTGTTGTAACCCATTGGCATAGCCAGGATGTCGGCATGAATGGACGCCATGCGCGCGCACTCCATAGCCCAATCCAGATCTGGGTCAGACTCAAAGAACACGATGTTGTCTGAGAGTGAACCGGCGAACAGGCAGTCGTCCTGCATGACTGTCCCGATCTTGCCCCGGAACGTTTCGGTTCCCAGTTGTTGTAGATCACTCCCTGCCATGAGTATCCGGCCTTCGGTAGGCTGGAAGATACCCAGCAGCAAGCTAACGAGCGTACTCTTGCCGCTGCCCGAAGCCCCGGTGACGGCCACCGACTCGCCTTGGGCGATATACATATCAACGCCATTGAGCACGAACGGCTCTTGGTCGGAATATCGGTACTTCACGCCTTTAAGCTCAATATCCACCGGGCAGGCAGGCCACGTTGCATTTGCTGATGTGCCGCGGCTTTCTTCCGGTGGGTGCATGACAATGTCAGCCAACCGCTCACCTTGCAGACGCAACATATAAAGCTCAAAAAGATGGTCGATCAAGTTCGCGACGCGGCTGACGAACTGATTTTTGTAAGCCATAAACGCGATCAATACGCCGACAGTGAACTGGTTATTCATCACCAAGGAGGCACCCAGCCCAATGGCAATCAGATTCTCCAAACCAAATATCAAACCGTTCAACTGCGTGTAGATCAGCTGCAACTTCTGCGTTCTCAACCCTGCATTGATCTGTTCTACCAGCAAGCCAAGCCAGGCAAGGCGCCTTTCGTTCTGACGCTGGAACAGCTTGATCGGCCGCATACCACGCACCGTTTCAAGAAAGTGACTTTCCTGGCGGGCGGCGTGAACAATCTGTTCTTCACTAGCCCGACGCAACGGGTAGTACCACGCCCAGCGAACCATGGCGTACAGGGTCATCGCTGTGGCGGCTATGGCTGCCAGTAACGGGCTGTAGATAAACATGAGAATGAAAGTAGCGATGGTCATGAGACCATCGAGCACGGCAGAAAAGAACGCCGCTGTCAGGGTGCCCTGTATGACATCAACGGCACCGAAACGGGAAACGACATCCCCTAGATGCCGCTTTTCAAAATAGTGGATAGGCAGACGCAACAGATGACTGAATACATTGGCGCGCCATTGCACGCTCAATAGCGTGCTCAAATGCATCATGACCCAGGCCCGTATGGCGCTCACCATTTGCTGCATCAGCAACAGCAAGCCAAAGCCGATAATCAAAGTTGTCAACAGGTCACGATCTTGGGTGACCAGCACGTTGTCGAGCGTCCATTGCAGCAGGAAAGGACTGACCAGTGAGAACACTTCCAGCGCCAGCGCCAAGGCAAGCACCTGTCCAAGGGAACGGTACAGACCGCTCACTCTCCCCAGCATGCTCATCAGTTTGACTTGAGGCTTTGGCTGCTGCTTTTCAAAGCTCCCGCCAGGCCAGACTTCAAGCGCCACACCGGTGAAAGACTTGCTAGCTTCGGCCAAGCTCAAATGCCGGATGCCGGAGGCAGGGTCATGCACAATAATTCGTTGGCTCTCTACAGCCTTGAGAACAATGAAGTGGTTGAAGTTCCAATGCAAAACGCAAGGCAACTTTAATTTGCCCAGATCTTCAAGCTCCAGCCTGACAGCTCGCGTCCCAAGATTCAGTTGGTCAGCAGTCTGGATCAATTGCTTGAGCGTACTTCCCTTGAGTGACACGCTGAATTGACGGCGCAAGTCCATCAGCGTTGCATGATGACCGTGAAATCCCGTGATCATCGCCAGGCAAGCCAGGCCACACTCCGTCGCTTCAGTTTGCAGGATCAAGGGCAGGCGTCGCCCCATTCGCAAAGAGATCGCATCGAGATAGTTCATGCGGTATCTCCTAGAATTTACCAGTCAGGCTGTAGAGCGGCTCAAGCACCCACTCATAGAGATGACGAGTCTCCTGCAGGATGTCAGCCTCAACCAACATGCCGGTTTGCAGAGGTCGTGGCTTGCCATATGCCAGTACGGATTGCGCTTCGATATCGACGCGTATGCGGTAAATCTGCTCACCATTCAATCCAAGTCCAGGGACACTGCCGGTCATCGTTGCCAACTCAGCGGCAGACAACGTCGCCTTTGAGATAGAGGCGACGCTGCCACTGTGTTGGCCGAACTTCTGATACGGGTACGCCTGATAACGCACCCTCACCGGGTCACCGGTATGAATGAAACCGATGGCTTTACTCGGCGCGTACAGTTCGACTTGCAGATGAGAATTGGCAGGCACGATGCTCATCAAGACCCGTGAACTATCAACTGTCTGACCCGGCTCAACGAGAATCGCAGTAGCCACGCCACCCTGGGGAGCCGTAATGGTCAAGGCACGCTTGGCTTCACTTTCAATGAGTTCTTGCTGGATGCCCGATAATGAACGCTGAATATCTGCCAGTTGGTTTTCGTGCAGCGACGAAAGACCTGCAAACTCATGCTGGGTTTCCACCAACTGCTGGTTCAGCACTGTCGTTTCGCGAGCCAGCCCCTGGAGGGTCTGATGCTGGCCCAGGAGTTCGGACTGACGCTGTTGCAGCTGATCCATTGAGATGTAGCCCTTGTCCATCAATCCTTGATATCGATCAGCCGCATTGGTCGCCAGCTTTACAAGCTTCTCTTGACTGGCTGTCTGCTGCGCCAGCGTCCGTAACTGTCGTCGTAAACTTTCGAGCTTGCTTAGCAAGCTTTGTCGCTCCTCTGACTGCAGTTGCTTCTTTTTGACTAACTCGTCATTCAGAGAGTGCTGTCGAATGGTCAGTTGATCGGTGACATCTGCTTGAACTGGCCGCGAATCACCGGCATAGCGCTCACTGGAAATTCGGAACAGTGGCGCTCCTTGCTTGACCGGCTGGCCTTCATCGATAAAGCGCTCTAGGACTAAGCCGTACTGAGGTGCGTGTATTTTCAGTTGCCCCGAGAACGGCACCAACTGACCCGGGACGGTAATGCGCTTTGTGTAACTGCCCCATAGAAAAAAACTCACCACCATGACTGCAAAGAGCCCAGCAATCAGCGTCAGCACAGCGAAGGAAACGGGCCTAACGAGCACGATCTCCCCTAGCCAATTAGCTTGCCTAGCGCTCAGAGCTTCTAGCCGGAACAACGGTGTTTCCGATGGCACAATTCATCCTTTATCAATCTTTTTCCAGGGTTCACCCGAAGCAGTACGCGTCCTCACGGCGTCACAGAACAGTGATCAGCTCCACGCCTGATGAAAAATCAGTTGTCCAAGGTAAATTTCTGACCGCCTCATTCGTTAGCCTTACAGCTGAAGGGAGCCATCCTTTCTTCAATACCCTATATGAGCGAGCGCAGGGAGCAGCGTATTGAACATTACCGATCGAGAGTCCGCGGTACTGAATTTTTTAGTTCAAGGCTTAACCAACAAGGAAATTGGCCGAGAATTAGGAATCAGCGACCACACTGTAAGGGACCACATTTCATCAATGCTCAAAAAAACCAACACATCGAGCCGTGTTGAATTAGCTGTTAAAACCAGCACAATGAAGGGAGTAAAATAGGCCTGCCCACACCTACTTGCTTCTTTACTATCCCAGGCTCCAAACATTTAGTCACCCCCTACAACCGTAGGGGAGCCTGATTTTCAATACTGAGTTAAAACAACCTTGACATTCTCCACCCATATATTTCAAGGACCTCAACACCCACCGAAATGGTTACCAACCAGGATTATCAGTTCCACTTACACTAGCTAAAACACAACTTCAGAAATGCGTAATTACTTGACTTTCGAGTGACATCAACATTAGAAACCAGAGCCGAGCACCCACAGCTTCTTGGCTCTCCTCCGCCGCCCCCCCCTACAAATGAAGGGTGTCGACCCGAACTCTGACGAGCTATAATTTCGCTTTATACCCTTTCTATTCACCCAAAAGTTGTTTAGCTTTCGCCAACCAAAACTCAACTTCTAACGGGTGGATAGACACTCAACACTGCCTCATTCAGGGCTAAACTCGTGAAAACCTTATTTCCGGTTCTGATATCAGTTTTGATCGGCATCATCGTCGGCACGATTTCAGACTATCTAGCACTAAACTCACTTTTAAAATACATACTCATTGGATTGGCCGTAAGCAGCACCTACAAAATCATACTCATTCGATTCATTGCTAAAAAACAATAAGCATCACATCAGATTAAACTCACCCATCAGAAAATAAGGAAATGCCATGAGAAGCTTAACGAATGAAGAGCTAGTGGATGTTTATGGTGCACAGGGAGGTATGACCGTCTCAGCAGAAACAATTGGCGCATCAATTGGCGCAACCGTCGGCAACGTCTACGGTGGAAACTTAGGCGCGATGGCTGGCGGGATTATAGGCGGCGCAATCGGAAATTATCTCACTGGTACTCGCCAGCCTGGGTCCGTTAGCACTAGTGGCATTCCGTGGGGAGCTTCATTCTCAGCCCCCTCTAACGGCTCCTGATCACACCCCTAATGCTTGAAGGCACAGGGCTAAAATCAATGGTCAAAGAAATATAATCGGCTAATGCGTCGCCCCCCCCCATAGTGACTAGAAACCTCATTTAGCACTTTGAAACTTTCGAGCCTGTGATTACCTAAAGAGGTGTCCGGCTATTTAGTCGGGCATCTTGTTCGCCCCATAATTGTCGCCCCTCCCATAAAAACACCTCAAAACGCGCTCTGTAAGCGGCACTGGGTCAGCTCAGCTACTGCTTTCCCCCAGAAGTTTACTGCACTGCACGCCGTATTCCCCTATTGGTTACCGTCTTATCCGCCCCTTCAGCAAATCACTCACGCCATCCTTTACACCGGCGATGGTTTTTTGAAGCAACGAGAGCAGCTCTGGAACATGCTCAACTACTTCACTACTAGACGGATTGCACAGCCTAAGGTTCTACAGGTTATGCATCATGGTTCCAGATCCAGCTGGCATCGGGGCGCAGCCGACTCGCTCGCACCGAGCATTTTTGTGCGTATAAGGATGGGCTGTACTGTCATCCGCACGCCGATATCTGGGATGATTTTGTAGGCTACAGACCGAGGGTCTGTGGAGCGTATGTGAGTGAAGGCTTCCGGTTTTATCAGCAGATATAGATCTGAAACATGAACGTTAGGTATGAAATATGGCCGCGCCGTCAAGACACATGCACGCTCCTTCGTGTGCAGTGCGATGAGTATTCATGGTTATGAACTTGGCGATGAACCGAATTGCGTACATGCGGATTTCTGGGTGGACAAACATATAAACGGGCACACGCACCGGGATCTGAGGACGGTAGCTAAGCGGTGATTTTTACGAGCTGAAAAGAGATCCAGATGCAGATTGGAAATTACCGAAAAAGGCGATCTGCCTGCTTAATGCGGAGATCGGCGAACCAGTTTTCTTAGTGTTCTTTGACAGCATTACGTAGAGGCTCAGGGGTAACCCTTTACCGGCCCTCTCGCGATGAAACTCAAACACCTACTCAGGCCCATTGACTCCATAGCGCTGACCAAGACTAACTCTTCTAATACCATGTCCGCGCTAAACACTGACAACTCACCCCGCAAAAGGATCAGTTCAGACGAGTCTCGTCGAAGACAGCACTGGGAAACGAGACCATGAGGGGCTCCAGCACACAACGTAGCCTCCTCCCCATAGCGACGACCATTGCTCTGCTTCCCTACTCTGCTCTCGCCCTAGACACCGCCACGTTATGACTCAAGCGTTCCTCGCTCAGAGCCTCAAACTTCGATCGCCACTCCGGAAACAGCTCCATGGAGAGCTCTTTGATGACTTTGAAAGCCGTTGGGGAGCGACGATGAGTCGGAAGTCGATACTCCAGCCGATGTGCAGGTACACCTTCGGTGGCAGCGCGGCGAAAACTCACCGCAGCGGGGATTGTCGTGTGGACCATCTGAATTTTGGGATGGTCGGAAAAGGTCTCGGTCAACGTGTGATAGATGAGATTTGCATCATTGGTTGCATCGAGCTTGTTGATCACGATGTTCAACATGGGTGTCACTGCACCCAATGCAGCCAAGGGTTCCAAATCCCGATAGAGCTGGAGCATTCCTCGTTGAAACTCTCGGGCAGTCAACATATCGGGCGTGATGGGAGAAATAGCCACTTGAGACCCCAGCAAGGCCATTTCTAACACGATGGAGCGAGCCCCCTGGGTGTCGATCAGAATCAGATCAAAGTCCTGCGCGAAGGCCGGCATCAAATTCTTGAGACGCAGGCGGCCGTCAGCCGCGTGCAGCAGTAAATTACTCAACAGATTGAACGGATCATTCGACTTGATCAGCGACAGATTGGGGATACAGGTCTGAGAAATGATTTGATCAAGCCGCGTCTCATTGCTCGTGATCAACTGATAGGTACCGCCAGGCGCCTCATGCGCCAGGTTGTAAAACGAGGACAGCGACGGCTGATTATCAAGATCGATGAGCAGGGTTCGAACACCTGCATCGGCGCAGAACGCGCCCAGATTGGCACCAACCGTAGTTTTACCCGGCCTGCCTTTGGTTGAAACGACTGCTGCGACTTTCATGGGGCTTACCTCTAGATCGTAGGATTAGAGACGGCTTCATGCTGGTCACGCTGCGCGCTTCGTTCACCCCGACCAAATCCAAGGCAAAAAAAAGCCTGCATCTCTGCAGGCTTTTCTCTATCTGGCTCCACGACCTGGACTCGAACCAGGGACCCAATGATTAACAGTCATTTGCTCTACCAACTGAGCTATCGCGGAATGCGCCGTATGTTACTGATTAAAAAGAAGAAGTCAAGCATTCGATCGAATTTATCCGGATAACCGGTAACCGCCCTACTCCGAATGGGCCATTTCCTTGGCCAAATCCAGCCAGGCGCGTGCGGCAGGAGGCAGGTGGGCGCTGGCACGCCAGGCCAGGGCGATGTGCCAGTCGGTGTGGGGTTCGTCCAAGGGGATCAAGGCGATGCCGGCGTGTTGATGCTTGTGCGCCAGCATGCGTGGCAGGAAGGCGACGCCCAGTCCTGCCGAGACCAAGTCGACGATAAAGTCGATCTGCCCGCTGCGCGCCGTGACCTTGGGTGTCACACCTTTGCGCTCGCAGGCGGCGAGAATCTTGGCGTTCAGGGCGAAGCCGGCTTCGAACAGGATGAACGGTGAATCGGCAAGGTCGGTGAAGTCGATGCGCTTGCGCCGGGCCAGCGGGTGGTTAACGGGCAATACGGCCATCAGCGGTTCATTGCGCACGGGCTGGTAGTCGAAACCTTCATCCGTGGGCAACAGCAGTGCCGCCAGGTCGATCTCTCCGGCTTCCAGGCATCCGCGCAGTTTTTTACTGCCGTATTCGGTGAGTTCGATTTCGATGTCGGGGTAGCGTGTGCGGTAGGTGGCAAACATCGCCGCGAACAGCACGCCACAGCCCACCGGCGGCAGGCCGATGCGCAGTTGGCCACGCTTGAGGCCGCGCAGGTCGTTGATCTCAGCCACCAAATCGTTGCTCTCGGCGAGCAGTACCTGGGCGCGGCGGTAGGCAATTTCACCGGCGGCGGTGAGTTCGTTGCGGTGGCCCAGGCGATTGAGCAGCGGCGTGCCCAGTTCGTCTTCCAGGGTCTTGACCGCCTTGCTCACGGTGGACTGGGTCAGGGACACCACTTGCGCGGCCTGGGAAAAACCGCCCTGGCGTACCACTTCGACAAAGGCACGCAATGCTCGCAGGTTCATCAGTATTCCTTTGGCGACTGGTTATTAGTGAAAAAAGTTGTTTTTATCATGCCAGATTGTTGCCTATCCTGAACCCACCTTGCCTTGTGGAGCCCCTCGTCAATGATCATCTCGTCCGCCTCCGACTATCGCGCAGCCGCCAAGCGCAAGCTGCCGCGTTTCCTGTTCGATTACATCGACGGTGGCGCCTACGCCGAACACACGATGCGCGCCAACAGTTCGGACCTGGCCGAGATCAGCCTGCGCCAGCGCGTGCTGCGCAATGTCGACAGCCTGAGCCTCAAGACCACCTTGTTCGGCCAGTCGCTGGACATGCCCGTGATCCTCAGCCCAGTGGGCTTGACCGGCATGTATGCGCGGCGTGGCGAAGTGCAGGCGGCCAAGGCGGCCGCCAACAAAGGCATACCGTTCTGCCTGTCGACGGTGTCGGTGTGCCCCATCGAAGAAGTGGCGTCGCAGAGCGCCAATGCGATCTGGTTCCAGCTGTACGTGCTCAAGGACCGTGGTTTCATGCGCAATGCCCTGGAACGCGCCCAGGCTGCGGGTGTTACCACCCTAGTGTTTACCGTGGACATGCCGACGCCCGGCGCACGCTACCGGGATGCTCACTCGGGCATGTCCGGGCCGTTCGCGGCCTCGCGGCGCATGCTACAAGCCGTCACGAAGCCGCAATGGGCGTTCGACGTGGGGTTGATGGGCCGCCCCCACGACCTGGGCAATATTTCCAAGTACCTGGGCAAACCCACCCACCTGGAAGACTACATCGGCTGGCTGGCCAACAACTTCGACCCGTCGATCAGTTGGAAAGACCTGGAGTGGATCCGTGAGTTCTGGAAAGGCCCGATGATCATCAAAGGCATTCTCGACCCCCAGGACGCCAAGGACGCCGTGAGCTTCGGCGCCGACGGCATCGTGGTCTCCAACCATGGTGGTCGCCAGTTGGACGGCGTGCTGTCCACCGCCAAGGCCCTGCCACCGATTGCCGACGCCGTGGGCGACGACCTAACGGTGTTGGTAGACTCCGGCATCCGCTCCGGGCTGGACGTGGTGCGCATGCTCGCCTTGGGTGCCAAGGCGTGCCTGTTGGGCCGCGCCACCGCCTACGCACTCGCTGCCGATGGCCAGCATGGCGTGGAAAACCTGCTGGACATCTTCGCCAAGGAAATGCGCGTGGCCATGACCTTGACCGGCGTTACCTCCATCGAGCAGATCGACCGCACCACTCTGGTTTAACCCCGCTGTTCTGGGCGGCGCGTCTCTTATTTGCGGGGATACCGGCCTTGTTTATTCGCGATAAACAGTTCGATCCACAAAATCAGTAAGGTCGACGCCGCCAGCCAAATAACTGACACAGGCAGGCGGTGTTCGTGCTTAGTTAGAAGAGCAATTAATTGATTTATAAGATGTTTTATATAACCAAATGGATTTGGCACGAATCTCGCTCAATTCCCTGCCAAGCAGGTTAAGCGATGACAAGACGTGCGGCAGTGCCCCGGGGTTATAACCCGGCCCAAAGCGGTTTAAACTGTTTCCAATGTTTTACACAACTGAAGGAACAGTAAGACGCTTGGCATCTGCCATTCTCATCCAGCCTGTAAGACAGTTAAGTGCTTAGAGGCCGTCCGTTTATGAAAACACCCACCCAGACCAACGCAATTGACTTCGACAGTGCCAAATTGCAACGTCTGGGGTTTGGTCAACCCTCCCTGCGCCCTCGACGGCCCACGACCCTCGCCCAACTCCGCCAGCAACTGAACCAGCAATTGCAGACCAGCCTTGAGCCGGAGCGCATCCTCGGCCTGTTCTTTCGCGAGGTCCAACGCCTGGTACCCCTGGATGCCCTGCAATACCGCCATGAAACCAGCGACCTGCGCCTGGAGTTCGGCCATCGCGGCCATCACTCGGTGAGCTACAGCCTGAGCCATGAAGGCGAGCATTTGGGCGAACTGATCTTTCGCCGTAACCAGCGCTTCATGGACGACGAACTGAATCAGCTCGAATCCCTGCTGGCCACCTTGCTCTATCCGATGCGCAACGCCCTGCTCTACCGTGCAGCCACCCGCAGTGCCCTGCGCGACCCCTTGACTGAAACCGGCAACCGCATCGCCATGGACCAGACCCTGCAACGGGAGATCGACATGGCCCGACGGCATCTGAGCCCGCTGTCCTTGTTGATGCTGGACATCGACCACTTCAAGCGCATCAACGACACCCACGGCCATGCCGCTGGCGACAGCGTGCTACGCGCGGTGGCCGCGGCGATCAAAAGCCAGTTGCGCAACGTGGACATGGTGTTTCGGTTTGGCGGGGAAGAGTTCCTGATCTTGCTGTCCAACACCGGTCGCGATGCGGCAGCGATGGTCGGCGAGCGTCTGCGCCAGGCAGCGCAGGCCCAGGATTACTGGGTGGAGGGTACGCGGATCGAACTGACGGTGAGCCTCGGCTGCTCAACCCTGCTGGCTGCCGAATCGGCTGAAAGCCTGTTGCGCCGGGCCGACAACGCTTTGTATGTGGCCAAGCGCGAAGGCCGCAATCGCTTGGCCATGGCGGGGTAAGCCCCCGCCATCACCTTTACATCACGCCTCGCTGGCGACGCGCGCCGGGCGCTCGCGAACGGCTGCGGGCGCCTTGTCTTTCTCCTTTTCCAAGCGCATGCAGCTTTCCAGGAACAGGTACATGTAGTCGTAGCTCTTGCAGACGGCCTGGCGCAACTCGACCTGCAGGGCCTTGCTCGGGTTCATCCCGGCCAGGGTGCAGATGATTTCCAGGGCTTCCCAAGGGTGGGCGTCGTCGTACTGGGCGTGCATCTTCAGCCACTTCATCGCGCGCTTGCGGTCTTCCTCCGGGAAGGCGGCCGCATAGACACCGGTCGAACACACTACGGCGGACCACTCCCCAGTCGCCCCCTCGATGGCGTAGTTGGTGGCGGCGATCGCAACGATCAGCGCGTCGGCCGAGCTGGTATGCCAGCACCAGTGGCTCAGGGCGTGCAGTTCCGGCGGTACGTTCTGCGCTTGCAGTTCCTCCAGGCTCACCCCATGGGCACGGGCCCAATGCACCCAATAGTCGGCGTGGTTCAGTTCCACGCGGATATTGCGCATCAGCCAGCGCCGCGCCATATCCTCCCCAGGATGGCGGGCAAACTTGGTCTTGGTGAGGTTCTGCGCCATGTACAAGGCAAACTGTTCAACCACTGGCCAGCCACCGATCAGGTAGTGGCGCATGGTCTTGGCGCTGAGCGTGTTGTCGCGCATGCGCTGGTACAGTTCGTGTTCGACAACTCGGCGCTTGCTCTCGCTACAGTCCTGGATCAATTGCTGCGCCCAGGCGGGGTAACTTGAGGCTTCCATAAGCGGGCCGGTTCTGTTGAATGTGTCGATCACTGTAGGGCTCCTTTTTAAGTGTGATAGTACAGACCAGCAAATGTTTCAACGGAATGTGCCGGGCGCCTTGAACAACAGAGGCTGCGGCCGCACAGGTCGACACTGCAAGCTATCAAAGGTAAACAATTGCGGGCGCTCTATCAGGTAGCCCTGAGCGTAATCCACACCGATCTCAAGTAACGCCTGTTCGATGTGCGGTGTTTCAACAAACTCGGCAATTGTGCGCTTACCCATGACGTGGCCGATGTGATTGATCACTTCGACCATCGCGCGGTTAATCGGGTCGTCCAGCATATCCTTTACGAAACTTCCATCGATCTTCAGGAAGTCTACAGGTAAATGTTTAAGATAAGCGAATGAGGACATTCCGGCGCAAAAGTCGTCGAGAGAGAAGTGGCAACCTAACGCTTTGAGTTCATTAATAAAACGAATTGCACTGCCCAAATTGGCAATAGCACTCGTCTCAGTTATTTCAAAACATATCATTGCTGGAGGAATGTTGTAAGCCGCGAATTTCTCACGTAAAAAACCCAGGAAGTCATCATCACCAATGGTAATGCCTGACAGATTGATCGCACACATAGCCATGGGCCGGCCCGGGCGCTCATGCAGGCAGCCGGCGATGATCTTGAACACGTTCTCGACCACCCAGCGGTCCAGCGACGTCATCAGGCCATAACGTTCGGCGGCTGGGATAAAGCTGTCGGGCAGGATGATCCGGCCACCCTCATCATGCAGTCGCAGCAGGATTTCGACATGCCCATTGCCGCCGTCGGTATGGCCCAGCGGCGAAATTTCCTGGGAGTACAGGCAAAAACGGTTCTCTTCCAAGGCCACGTGCAAGCGCTGCACCCAAGCCATTTCACCGAAACGCAGGGACAATTCCGAGTCATCGGCATGATAGACCTGCACCCGGTTGCGACCCTTTTCCTTGGCCATGTAGCACGCCATGTCCGCTGCCCGCAGCGACGTTTCCAAGGTGGTCGGGGTTTGCGAGATATGCACCAGGCCGATGCTCACGGTGGTCATGAACGGCCGCCCTTTCCACACGAAGTGCAGGCTCTGCACGGTATGGCGCAGGCTCTCGGCGATCTTTTCCGCCACGGGTGCCGGGCAATTCTCCAGCAGGATGCCGAATTCGTCGCCGCCCAAACGCGCCAGGGTGTCGCCTTCGCGCAGATCTGACTGCAACAGCGCACAAATATGCCGCAGCAGTTCGTCCCCGGCCGCGTGCCCACAGGTGTCGTTGACCAACTTGAACTGGTCCAGATCCAGGAACATCAACGCATGTCGCCCACTTTGCTGGCGCGACACTTGCTGCAGCACCTGCTCCAAGCGGAACTCGAACTCTCGACGGTTGGCCAGGCCGGTCAAGGCATCGTGGGTCGCCTGCCACGACAGATTGGCAATGTACTGGCGCTCCTGGGTCATGTCGTGCAGCACCAGCACTGCGCCGCTGACCTTGCCGGCGCTGCGGATCGGTGCGCCGACCAGCGTGACCGACACCGTACTGCCGTCCAGGCGCTGGATCAGTTTGGAGTGTTCGCTGCCGCCACTGAGTTGGCCCTTGATGATGCGTTCGATCAGGGTAAAACCATCGGTCTCGGCGTTTTCATCCAGCAGGTTGAACAGTGCCGCCAGGGGCAAACCTTGGGCCTGGGAGGTTTTCCAGTGGGTCAACGCCTCGGCCGCCGGGTTCATATAGGCGATAGCGCCGTCTACATCAGTGGTGATCACACCGTCGCCGATCGATTCCAGGGTGATCTGCGCCCGCTCCTTCTCCGCCTGCAGGGCATTGGCAAAAGCATGACGCTGGGTCAGCAGCTTGTGGGTACGCAGCAGCGCCAGGACAATCAGGCCCAAGGCAGTGGCCAGGTTAGTGATCAGCAACAACCGTAAAATCATCCGTGAGCCTTCACCCAAGGCATCACTGAACGCCTTGGCCGCCGGGGTCACGCCGTCATTGATGGCAATGATTCGGGCTTTCCAGTCACGCACGTTGTCGCCACTGACTTGACTCGTGCTGATCGCCCGGTGCATCGCCTGGGCCAGGTCGTCCAATTGCACCAGGTAACCATCGCCCACGGTCCACAGTTCGATGGCTTTTTCCAGGTAGCTGAAATGGCGAAAGTTGAGGTACAGCCAGATCAGGCTGGAAACGTCGTCCGGATGATTGCCGCCCTTGAGGATGCCCAGGCGCGCGGCGGTGAGGTCGGGGGTGGGACGGTCAAGGGCGATGCGCAGTTCGTGCCCACCTTGGGGCACCGCAATAGCTTGCTGGTACTTGAGGTAAGTGGCTTCGTCACGGTTATCGGCGTAGAGCGTCAGGTAATAGATGGCGTCTTTCTGGCCCTTGGACCATAGGCTTTCGCCTGCCACGTAGCCACGTACTGCAGAAAGCACGTAGAGACTGAGGCAACCTAACAATGCCTGGAACAGCACCACGGCAATAAAAGGCCAGACAATGCCCAGCAGCCGAGGCTTGCTAAACGTCGCTGCGAGAGTCGGTTTTTGCTTCATGAAGCCCCTTGCACATGCACAGCTGAATACGCACGCGAGAATCCGCTTCCCAAAGCATTCTATCAACGCACTTGTTGCAGATGTCCGTACAATTTGGCGTACAACCCACCATCGGCAATCAACTGCTGATGGTCGCCATCTTCGGCGATATGCCCACCATCGAACACCAGCACCCGATCAGCCTGTTTCACCGCCGACAAGCGGTGGGCGATGATCAGTGTAGTACGCCCGCTGAGAAACCGCGCCAGTGCCTGATGCAGGTTGTATTCGGTAGCGGCATCCAGGGCCGAAGTGGCCTCATCCAGAATGACGACTTTGGGCTCTGCCAGCACCATCCGCGCAATCGCCAGGCGCTGGCGTTGCCCACCGGAAAAACGCACGCCGGAACGCCCCACCACGCTGTCCAGGCCCAAGGGCAACGCCTTGACGGTAGCATCCAGCTGGGCGATTTCCAGTGCCTGCCAGCAGGCCTGGTCGGATCGGGCACGCCCCATGGTCAGGTTGGCGCGCACGGTGTCGTTGAACAGCGCCGGATGTTGCAGCACCACTGCGACGTTTTCGCGGATGGTCGCCAGGCCGATTTCCTGCTGGGTGGCGCCACCGAAACGGATACTGCCAGCTTGCGGGGTGTACAGCCCCAGCAACAGTTGCACCAACGTACTCTTGCCACCGCCGCTGGCACCGACGATGGCGACCTTTTCACCCGGCGCGATACTCAGGTTCAACTGGTCGAGCACCAGGTCTTCGCCGTAGCCGAAGTTGAGGCCCCGCACATCAATGCCTACCGTCTCACGCCCGGTAAACGGATCTTCGCCACCCGCATACTGCGGCTCATCGGCGCGCGCCAGCAGCTCGTTTATCCGCGTCAGCGCTCCACCCGCCGCGTAGTAGGCATATTGCAGGTTCAACAATTGCTCTACCGGACCGATCATGAACCACAGGTAACTGAACACCGCGAGCATCTGGCCGATGGACAGGTCGGAAAACAGCACGGTGAGCATGGCCGCCGCACGGAAGATGTCGATGCCGAACTGGAACAGCAAACCGCTGGCGCGGCTGGAAGCATCGCTTTTCCACTGGGAGTTGATCGCGTAGTCGC
Source organism: Pseudomonas sp. GW821-FHT03A09 (assembly GCF_059421065.1). Lineage (NCBI taxonomy): Bacteria > Pseudomonadati > Pseudomonadota > Gammaproteobacteria > Pseudomonadales > Pseudomonadaceae > Pseudomonas > Pseudomonas sp. GW821-FHT03A09. The sequence continues at coordinate 84,392 of NZ_JBWKUX010000004.1, forward strand.
GCACTTCCTGGGCGCGCTGGCCGAGGCGACCGAGGAAAAAGCCCTGGCGGTTGCCGGCGCGAACTTCCTGGATGGCATCAAGGGTTTCGGTCAGAGCCTGGGTAAAGCGTGAGGTGCTGTCGTTTTCCAGTTTCTTCAGGTGTTTGACGCGCTTGCCCAGTTGCACCGTGGCGTAGATCACCAATGGGTTGAACAGCAGGATCAGCAATGCCAACTGCCAATGCATCCACACCAGAATGGCCGAGGTGCCGACCAGGGTGAGCATGGCCACCAGAAAACGACTGAGGGTTTCACCGACAAACTTGTCCAGCGTATCCAGGTCGGTGACCAGGTGCGTGGTCACCGTACCGCTGCCCAGGCTTTCGTACTCACCAAGGGAAATGCGCTTGAGCCGTTCGATCAGGCGCACGCGGATGCGATACACAATGTCCTTGGCCAGCCGCGCAAACAGCCGCGCCTGCACCACGTTGAACACCAAGGCGCCGCAGCGCAGCAACAAGGTCACCAGCAGCATCAGGCCGATGTAGCCAGCGGCCTTCTGCCAGCCCAGGGGCAAGGCGTGATTCATCACCTTGAGGGCGGCATCGCCATGGCCCAGCAGCACTTCGTCCACCAGCAACGGCAACAGCAACGGAATGGGAACGCTGCACAGGGTCGCCAGCACGGCGACGCCATTGGCGATCCATAGGGATTTCTTGTGGCGCAGGGCCAGGCGGCGAATTTCCGCCCAGGTCAGGCGATCAGTACGTTTGGTCGGCTCAAGGTCAGGCTGATCATGCACAGGTTGCCCGCTCCAGCCATCGACCCAGCAAAGGCGACAACTCGGACAACGGCTGGTAACCATTGGTCAGCAAGGCCAGTTGGCCATTGCGCTCGGCCAGCAGCGTCGGGAAGCCGGCGATGCCCAAGTCCTGCACCCAAGTGAAATCAGCAGCCGTCGCGGCATGCTGTTCGGCGCGGTCAAACTCACCGGCAAACTCGATACGCGGAATACCCGCCTGCTCAGCCAACTCCACCAGCACACTGGCGAGGGTCACGTCGCGGCCCTCGACATAAAACGCGCGCTGGATCAGCCCCAGCAGCTTCCAGGCGCAATCCGGCGCCAGGCTGCGGGCGGTGACGATGGCGCGACAGGCCGGCTCGGTGTCATAGACGAAACCGTCGGGCAACGCGCCTTCGCGCTTGAACGGCTGGCCGGTGGCTTCGGTGACCGCCTGCCAATGCTCCAGGATATAGCGCCGGGTGGTGGGCTCCAACGCTGCGCCACTGCCGGTGCGCAAGCCGCCCACCACCAGGTGCAGCTCTACGCCGGCCGCCTGGGCCTGCTCCACCAACGCCTCGGCCACTGGGGCAAAGCCCCAGCACCAGGAACACATCGGGTCCATTACATAGAGCAGGCGCGCGGACATGGCTCAGGCCTCGGAAGGAGATTGCTTGTAGTTGAAGCCAATCGGGTGCGGCATATTGCGGGCCTTGGCCAGTTCAATCTGCTTTTGCCGGTCAATTGCACTGCGGCGGGTCTTCTCTGGCAGTTTATCCCAGCAATGCGGGCAACTGATGCCGGCCACATAGTGCTCGGACGCGCGGTCTTCGGCGCTCACCGGTGTACGGCAGGCATGACATTGATCGTAGTCGCCTTCGCTCAAGTCGTGGCGCACGGTCACACGATTGTCGAACACGAAGCAGTCGCCCTGCCATTTGGTTTCTTCCTGAGGCACCTCTTCCAGGTACTTCAGAATGCCGCCCTTGAGGTGGTAGACCTCATCAAAGCCTTCGCTGAGCATGTAGCTCGATGCCTTCTCGCAACGAATGCCACCGGTGCAGAACATGGCGACCTTCTTGTGCTTGGCCGGGTCGAAGTTGGCTTTGATATAGTCGGGAAATTCGCGAAAGCTGGTGGTTTTCGGGTCAATCGCGCCTTCAAAGGTGCCGATGGACACTTCGTAGTCGTTACGGGTGTCGATCAGCAGCACTTCCGGGTCGCTGATCAGCGCGTTCCAGTCCTGCGGGTCGACGTAGGTGCCGACTTTCTTGTTCGGGTCGACGCCTTCGACGCCCAGGGTCACGATCTCTTTCTTGAGTTTGACCTTGGTGCGGTAGAACGGCTGATCATCGCAGTAGGATTCTTTGTGGTCGATATCGACCATGCGCGGGTCGTTCTTCAACCAGGCCATCAGGCCATCAATGCCTTCGCGGCTGCCGGATACGGTGCCGTTGATGCCTTCTTCGGCGATCAGCAAGGTGCCTTTGATGCCATTGTCGACCATCGCCTGCAGCAGTGGCTCGCGCAGGGCGACGTAATCTTCGAGGGTGACGAACTTATACAGTGCCGCCACGACAATCGGTTGAGTCATGAGTTTGTCTCCAGGTGGCTACCCTCGTAAGGGGTGAACCGGATGTAGAAAAATGCTGGCCAAGCCGCGCGGCGCGCATTCTAACAAAACCGCGATGTCACTGCATCGACACTCAGTCACCGATATTTCCTTGACTCACTCACGGCATTGGCTGGCCTCGGCCCATACAGCCTGAGTGATAGCGTCTTGCGTTGCCCATGGGATCCACCTATGGGCTAACAGGAAGATCAATGACATGGAAACCTCAAACATCTCGTTATTGGCCAGACTGGTGGAACGGCCCGTCCCTCCAGGTGTCGGGAAGGTCGACTTCACCACCGCCATGCATCAACTCGGCTTCACCAGCGTCTTTGACATCGTCGAGTTGCCCAAGAGCGAATTCATCCTTCAACTGGCCCGCTGCAATGATGACGATGGCGCCCAAGCTTACGAAAACGCACTGTCTTACACCACGCAGTTGCGATGGCTGTACGACCAATCACAAGGGAACGCGCGCCCACGCTCTCGTAGCAAACGTGACTTGAAATCGAACGTGCCTAACCTGCTCAACGAGAACTGGGAGAGCGCCTGTCACCCTGATGCTATTGCCGCTATCGATTCGCCTGTCGCCTATTTGCGCGCACTGTTTCTTTTCGCAACCCAGCTTGAAAAAAACGGCAAGGGAACGCAAGCCAAAATCCCCTTGAGCCACCGGCGCCCAGACCTGAAAGACCTACTGATTGACCACGACACGACCTTTGCCCAGCGCCCGCTGTTGACGCTGATCGAAGGCATCTTGCGCAAACAGATCGAACTCCATCATCCGCAAGAAAAGTTGCACTCCCTGCTCAGCGAGCAACGCTATCCCTTGACGCTGCCTTACCACCATCATCACCTTCAATGCCGCCTGGGGCTGTCGGGAAGCCTGCACCATTACCCGACTCTCCAGCCAAACCCTCCTCAACACCCGTGATCTGGATAACACCAGCACCTTCAATCAATGGAAGCTCGTGGGCGAAGCCATCATCGCCGCACATCAATAACGGCTTACGCTCAACCAGCAGACTCAAGGAATGACCATGTCTGAATCCCTCGACCGGCAACTCAATGAAGCCTGGCGTGATGCCATGCTGAGCTACTATCTGGCCCACTGCATCAGCACCGCCCTTAAAGACTCGTTGCGCACCCCCAACTTGGAGCCTTCCGCACATGGGTTTGGAAGAACACTGCGTTACACGGGGCATCAACGCACTCACGTCGGTACAACTTATCAACATTACGCAGACCGTTGCCGTGGTTGACAGTCGCTCCCCTCACGCACTGTTCTTGGGAATAACGCGTGCCTGCGGAGTCTGCGTCACGCTCTCGCGGTGATATTGAACGGTACGTACAGCCAGTCCGCGAGGGTCCATGGCCTTCAAGGTAGGTGTGTTTCGATGCAGAGAATTTGACATAAACCCATGACCTGATTAGCTAAGGTCAAGAAAGTCTAGGGAGGCGCTCTGTGGAGTGGGGGGTATTGCGAGGGTGTTTTATGTGTCTAATTACAGAGACAGAATACAGCAACCTGCGAGCGCGACTGTGTCGCGCTCGCAGGCCTTGAGCTGCAGGTTCAATGCCCGCCGGCGCAGGTCGGCGAGGCCGGGGCTGCGTCGATTTTCGCCCATTCGTCAGGCGTGTAGGTATGCAGCGCCAGTGCATGAAACTCGCTCATCAGGTCACCCAGGGTGGCGTAGACCTTCTGATGGCGCTTGACGCGGTTGAGCCCCTCGAACTGCGGGCTGACCAGCACGGCCTTGAAGTGGGTCTGCAACCCACGACTGTGCATGTGGCTTTCATCCAGCACGCTCAAATGGTCGGTGCCCAAGGCGGCAAGCGCCGTTTCGATACGCTGTTGCATGGTCATTCCTGCTTACTTCTTCTTGGCCGGTGCCGCGGCTTTCGGCGTCAGCTCGTTGGTCATGTCTTCCAACAGCTTGTTCACCACCGGTACGGCGCTTTCCAGCTTGGCCTGGGTCATCTGGGCCGATTGCTGGGTCAACTGCGGCATTTTTTCCAGGACTTTCTTGCCCAGTGGCGACTGGTAGAACGCGACCAAGTCCTTGAGCTCGGATTCGCTGAAGTTGGTGGTGTAGAGCTTGACCATGTCCGGCTTCAGCTTCGGCCAGCCGATGGCCTGGTCCAGGGCGGCGTTGGCCTTGGCCTGGTAGCTGTCCAGTACGGACTGCTTGGTGGCAGGCGCCTTGGTCTGTTCGAAACGCTGAGCGAACATTTGCTGCACTTGCATGTACACCGGGGTACCCAGCTTGTCAGCGTGGGCCAGGGTAAGGAAGGCTTCGGCACTGGCGTTGTGGCTGGCGGTATCGGCAAGAACCTGGCCGCTGGCGCAAACCAGAGCAACCGCGGTACAGATGGCACGAAGACGAGTCATCGAGTTTCCTTTTCTAGCAGGCGAGGTAAGACCCCAAGGGCGCCCATTCTGCGCCTAAAAAACGCCCTGGCTCAACCCCACCCCTTGTCGGACCTGATTTTGCGGGGCTTCAACCCGATGAACAACGTTTTATGGAACCCACCTGGCCGATCACGGCCTAAACTGCGCAAACGAACCTGAAGGAGTGTGCCCGATGAGCCGTATCGAAACCGACAGCCTGGGGGAAGTTCATGTCCCGGATGACGCTTACTGGGGCGCGCAGACCCAACGTTCACTGGTGAATTTCGCCATCGGCGAACAACGCATGCCACTGGCCGTGCTGCACGCCCTGGCGTTGATCAAGAAGGCCGCGGCCAGGGTCAACGACCGCAACGGCGACCTGCCCGCCGATATTGCCCGCCTGATCGAGCAAGCCGCCGACGAAGTGCTCGACGGGCAACATGACGACCAGTTCCCGTTGGTGATATGGCAGACCGGCAGCGGCACCCAAAGCAATATGAACGCCAATGAAGTGATTGCCGGTCGTGCCAACGAACTGGCGGGCAACAACCGGGGCGGCAAAAGCCCGGTACACCCCAACGACCACGTCAACCGCTCCCAGAGCTCCAATGACTGCTTCCCCACGGCGATGAGCATCGCGACCGCGCAGGCAGTGCATCAGCATCTATTGCCCGCCATCGCCAACCTTTCCGGTGGGCTGGCGGAGCAAGCCGCCAAACATATGAAGTTGGTGAAAACCGGTCGCACCCACATGATGGATGCCACGCCGATCACCTTCGGCCAGGAACTCTCGGCCTTTATCGCCCAGCTCGATTATGCCGAACGCGCGATCCGTGGCGCCCTGCCCGCCGTGTGCGAGCTGGCCCAAGGTGGCACCGCCGTCGGCACCGGGCTCAATGCCCCCCACGGCTTTGGCGAGGCCATTGCCTCCGAGTTGGCAGCGTTGTCCGGCTTGCCATTCGTCACCGCCCCCAACAAGTTCGCCGCCCTCTCCGGCCATGAGCCGCTGGTCACCCTGCATGGCGCGCTGAAAACCCTGGCCGTGGCCCTGATGAAACTCGCTAACGACCTGCGCCTGCTAGGTTCCGGCCCGCGCGCCGGGCTGGCCGAAGTGAAGTTGCCCGCCAACGAGCCGGGTAGTTCGATCATGCCGGGCAAGGTCAACCCGACCCAGTGCGAGGCGTTGTCGATGCTGGCCTGCCAGGTACTCGGCAACGACGTGACCATCGGCATCGCCGCCAGCCAAGGCCACTTGCAGTTGAACGTGTACAAGCCGGTGATCATCCACAACCTGCTGCAATCGATCCGTCTGCTGGCCGACGGCTGCAACAACTTCCAGGAACACTGCGTCGCCGGCCTGGAACCTGACCCTGTGCAAATGGCCGAGCATCTGGAGCGTGGGTTAATGCTGGTAACGGCGCTCAATCCTCACATCGGCTATGACAAGTCGGCGCAAATCGCCAAGAAGGCGTATGCCGAAGGCTTGACGCTACGGGAAGCCGCGCTGGAGTTGGGGTACCTCACCGATGCGGAGTTCGACCAGTGGGTACGCCCGGAGGACATGCTGGGAAACTAGGACGCCATACGCAAGCGCCGGGCCTTGAGCCCGGCGAGCAACGACGGCGCCAGCGCCACGGTCGCCGACCCCAGCACCACCACCAACGCCCCGGCATACCCCAGGGCGTTGATCTCTTCAGCCTGCACGAAGTCAGGCCACCACCAGGCAGCCAAGGCCACCGCAACAAACGTCACCAAGGGCGTCAGCGCGAGGGTCGCACTGACCCGTGAAGCTTCCCAATGCGCCAGCGCCTCGGCGAACGCGCCGTAGGCCACTAAGGTGTTCATGCAGCAGGCCAGCAGCAGCCAGCCTTGCAGTGGGCTTAGGTCCAGCGCCTCCAACGGATGCGCCCAGGGCGTAAGCAACAGCGCACAGGACAGGTAGATCACCATCATCACTTGCAGCGAATTCCACACCGTCAGCAGTTGCTTCTGGCCCAGGGCGTAGAACACCCAGATGGAGGTCGCCAGCAAGATCGTCAATACGCCAGCGGTGTAGGTGCCTAGGGAGGTGAGCAACTCTGTCAGGCGCAGGTTGAAGAACAGACCGAAACCGCAGATCAACACCACCAACCCCAACACCTGCCCCAGGCTGAACCGCTCCTTGAACACAAACACACTGGCAATCATCAAGAAGATCGGGCCCATCTGCACCACCAACTGCGCGGTGCCAGGGCTGAGCATCTTCAGTCCGACCAGATACAACACGTAGTTGCCCACCAACCCGCACACTGCCATTGCCACCAACCAGCCACCCTTGGGGCCGAGCACCTTGCGACTGGGCAAGCGCTTGGTGAGCGCCAAGTAGACGAACAGGCAACCGCCGGCCACCGTCAGGCGAAACCAGGTGACCGTGATCGGGTCCATCACCTGCAGCACTTGTTTGAGTTTGATGGGCAGGATGCCCCACAGGAACGCGGTCAACAGGGTCAAGCCAAAGCCATAGACCCAGCGGCCGGAAGAGATGTGCATGAGAGCCCCGAATGCCTGAGGAAGTGGAGGCAGCATTCTAGGGGGACTAAGGGGTGCGCTGGCGAGCGTTTTTTTCAGCACAACGCAAATCAAAGGTGGGAGCTGGCTTGCCTGCGATAGCGGTTCGTCAGCCAAACTATTCTTGCCTGTCACTCCGCTATCGCAGGCAAGCCAGCTCCCACATTTTTGATCCAGTTTCTTCAGTGAAGGTCAGCGCACCGCCTCAAAGAGGCCAGTGGCACCCATCCCGCCACCGACACACATGGTGACGATGCCGTAACGCAAGTTACGACGCTGCAACTCCCGCACCAGATGCCCCACTTGCCGCGAACCGGTCATGCCGAACGGATGACCGATGGAAATCGAGCCGCCGTTGACGTTGTACTTCGCGTTATCAATTTCCAAGCGATTGCGTGCATATAGGCACTGGGAAGCAAACGCCTCGTTCAACTCCCACAGGTCAATATCCGCCACTCGCAAGCCCTTGGCCTTGAGCAGCTTGGGCACCGAGAACACGGGACCGATGCCCATCTCATCCGGTTCGCAACCCGCCACGGTAAAACCACGGAAAAACGCCTTGGGCTTGAGCCCCAGCGCCTGGGCTTTTTCCAGGCTCATCACCAAGGTCATCGAAGCCCCGTCGGAGAGCTGTGACGAGTTGCCTGCCGTCACCGAACCGTCGTCGGCAAACACCGGTTTCAACCCTTGCAGGCTGGCCAAGGTGGTGTCCGGGCGGTTGCAGTCGTCGCGATCGACCACGCCGTCCAACACCTGCACCGCCCCCGTGTTCTTGTCTTCAACCTTGTACTTGATCGCCATCGGCACGATTTCATCGTCGAACAAACCCTCGGCCTGGGCCTGGGCGGTGCGTTGCTGGCTTTGCAGGGCGTACAAGTCCTGTTCTTCGCGGCTGACGTTATAGCGGCGCGCGACGATCTCGGCGGTCTGGCCCATGGGGAAATAGATGCCTGGCACCTGCTCCTTGAGCAGCGGGTTGATCAGGTTATCGGAGTTGACGCTTTTCATGGTCAGGCTGATGGACTCGACGCCGCCGGCCACAATGATGTCGCTGCAACCCGAGGCGATCTGGTTGGCCGCGATGGCAATCGCCTGCAAACCCGAAGAGCAGAAACGATTGAGGGTCATGCCCGCCGTGCCGGTGCCCAATTGCGAAAGCACCGCCACGTTACGCCCGATGTTGTAGCCCTGGGCTCCTTCGTTGGAGCCGGCGCCGACGATGCAATCCTCCACCGTCGCCGGGTCAATACCGTTGCGCGCGAGCAGCGCGTTGACGCAATGGGCCGCCATGTCATCGGGGCGGGTCTGGTTGAACTTGCCACGAAAGGATTTCGCCAGGCCGGTTCGCACGCTGTCGACGATCACTACTTCACGCATGGGGCTACCTCGATCTTGTGGTTGTTGGGAGATGGATCGAGGATAGATCCAGGCCCTCACCACCGCGACGATCATTCATCCGGCGTATGCAAAACCATGGGTAGCTCACCACAACAGGTTATTTCTTTTTCTTTTTATCGTGCTTGTCGGTTTTGTCGAACGCCTCTTCCAACGCCCGGTTGATGGTGCGCAGCACCTTGACCCGCGCCCAGCGCTTGTCGTTGGCTTCCACCAGGGTCCAGGGCGAAACTTCGGTGCTGGTGCGGTCGACCATATCGCCCACGGCGGCGCGGTAGTCGTCCCACTTGTCGCGGTTGCGCCAGTCGTCTTCGGTGATCTTGAAACGTTTGAACGGTATCTCTTCACGGGCCTGGAAACGCTCCAGCTGCGTGTCCTTGTCGATGGCCAGCCAGAACTTGACCACGATCACGCCCGCATCGCGCAGTTGCTCCTCGAAGTCGTTGATCTCGCCATAAGCACGCATCCAGTCGGCCGGAGTGCAGAAGCCTTCGACGCGCTCCACCAACACCCGGCCGTACCAGGAGCGGTCGAACACGGTAAACATGCCGCGCGCCGGGATTTTCTGCCAAAAGCGCCACAGATAAGGCTGGGCGCGCTCGTCTTCACTGGGCGCGGCAATGGGCACGATGCGGTACTGACGTGGGTCGAGCGCCGCTGCCACCCGGCGAATAGCCCCGCCCTTGCCCGCCGCGTCGTTGCCTTCGAACACGGTGATCAGCGCGTGCTTGCGCATGCGTTTGTCGCGCATCAGGCCGGAGAAGCGCGCCTGCTCGGTGATCAGTTGTTCTTCGTAATCATCCTTGTCCAGGCGCAGGGTCAAGTCGAGACTGTCCAGCAGGCTCTTCTTGTCCACCGACGCGATCAAGGGTGCCGGGTTCATGCCGCTGGATTTGCCCTTGGCCAGTTTCAGGGTGTTTTGCAACCCCTCGAGCAGCAGCTTGCCCACGGTGAGGCTGCGGTAATGGGCATCGACACCTTCGATCACATGCCACGGCGCGTAGTCGCGACTGGTGCGGCGCAGAATGCGCTCGCCGAAATGCACGAACTTGTCGTAGGTCTCGGACTGCTGCCAGTCCAGCGGACTGATGCGCCAACTGTGCAGCGGGTCGTCGGCCAGCGCCTTGAGGCGCGCCTTCATCTGCTTCTTGGACAGGTGAAACCAGAATTTGAAGATCAGCGCACCTTCATCGCAGAGCATCTTTTCCAGGCGCTCGGCACCGGCGATGGCCTGGTCCAGGCGGGCATCCTTGATCTCGCCGTGCACCCGGCCCTGCAGCATCTGGCTGTACCAGTTGCCGAAAAAAACCCCCATGCGACCTTTTGCCGGCAGTTGCCGCCAATAGCGCCAGGCCGGTGGCCGCGCCAGTTCTTCATCGGTTTGTTGGTCGAAGGTGCGCACTTCGATCAGGCGCGGGTCCATCCACTCATTGAGCAGCTTGACGGTTTCACCCTTGCCGGCGCCTTCGATGCCGTTGATCAGGATGATCACCGGGAAGCGCTTCTGCTGCTGCAGCTCGTACTGTACTTCCAGCAAGGCTTCGCGCAGGGCCGGCACTTCGGCGTCGTAGGTGTCTTTGTCGATGGCGTGACCGATTTCGGCGGATTCGAACATGGGCAGCTCCGTTTCAAGATGGCTCAAGACTAGCGGATTGGGCAGCAACACGCGGGAGGAAATTCCATGCGCGCTTGCCATGGGTCAATTCAACGTCCATTGATCGGCTAGAATGGCCGCCTTGTTTTTACAGAGCCGCCCATGAACCCGATCACCCACGCCCAGCTCGACTGGGATGACCAAGGCCGCCCGCACTCGCGGGTGTTCGACGATGTGTACTTCTCCGATCAGTCGGGCCTTGAAGAAACCCGTTATGTGTTCCTCGAACAAAACCGTTTGCAGGAGCGTTTTGCCTCACTGCCAGCGACTGGGCGGCTGGTGATTGGTGAAACCGGGTTCGGCACGGGCTTGAACTTCTTATGTGCCTGGCAGTTGTTCGAACAAAATGCGGTGGCGGGGGCACGGCTGCATTTTGTCAGCGTGGAAAAATACCCGCTGAGCCACGCCGACCTGCAACGCGCCCTCGCCCTCTGGCCGGAACTGCAACCGTTTGCCGAGCAACTGTTGGCCCAGTACATCGCCATCCACCAAGGCTTCCAACGCCTGGTGCTGGATAACGGTCGCGTGACCCTGACCCTGCTGATCGGCGATGTGCTGGAGCAATTGCCACAACTGGATGCGCAGATCGATGCGTGGTTTCTCGACGGTTTCGCCCCAGCCAAAAACCCGGAGATGTGGACCGCCGAGCTGTTTGCCGAACTGGCACGCCTGGCCGCGCCAGGCTCGACCATCAGCACCTTCACCAGCACCGGCTGGGTGCGTCGGCTGATCAACGCCGCCGGGTTCAAGATGAAACGCACGCCAGGCATTGGTCACAAGTGGGAAATCCTGCGTGGGGAGTTTCTCGGCTGGCCCACTGAAACACCGCCACCACCTGCCCCCAAGCCTTGGTTTGCCCGACCGGTGACGTTAACCGGCGAGCGCAAGGCCCTGGTGATCGGTGGTGGCCTCGCCGGTTGCGCCACGGCGGCCAGCCTGGCTGCGCGGGGTTGGAAGGTCAGTCTGCTGGAGCGCCATGACGGGCTTGCCCAGGAAGCCTCGGGTAATCCGCAAGGCGTGCTCTACCTTAAGCTGTCGGCCCATGGCACTGCACTGTCACAGATGATCGTCGCCGGTTTTGGGCATACCCGCCGCCTGCTGGAACACCTGCATCGCGGCGTGGACTGGGACGGCTGCGGCGTACTGCAACTGGCCTTCGATGCCAAGGAAGCCCAGCGCCAGATGCAGCTTGCCGAGGCCTTCGCGCCCGATCTACTGCATGTGCTGAACAGTGGTCAGGCCGAGGCGAAAGCCGGTATTGCCTTGGCGCATGGAGGACTGTTCTTCCCCGAAGGCGGCTGGGTGCATCCACCCGCGCTGTGCCAGTGGCAAGCCGGCCAGCCCGGGATCAGCGTGCTGGCCCACAACGATGTGCTCGACCTGCGTAACGTCGATGGGCACTGGCAAGCCTGGGACGGTGAGCGTCTGCTGGCCAGCGCACCGGTGGCGGTCCTGGCCGGCGCCGCTGACGTCCGACGCTTCGCCGACCTGCCGCTCAAGCGCATCCGCGGGCAGATCACCCGCCTGCCACAGACCGCCGAAAGCCAGGCCCTGGCCACGGTAGTCTGTGCTGAAGGGTATGTCGCCCCAGCGCGCCAGGGCGAGCACACCCTGGGCGCCAGCTTCGATTTCAACAACGAAGACCTCACACCCACCGCCGCCGACCACGCCGGCAACCTGGCGATGCTCCAGGATATTTCCGCAGATCTGGCCCAACGCTTACAAGCCGATACTACCGACCCGACCACCCTGCAAGGGCGCGCCGCTTTCCGCTGCACCAGCCCAGACTACCTGCCGATTGTCGGCCCACTGGCCGACAGTGCCGCCTTCGTCCAGGCCTACGCGGCGCTGCGCAAGGATGCACGCAGTGTTCCTGACACGACCTGTCCTTGGCTCGATGGTTTGTATGTCAACAGCGGCCACGGCTCGCGAGGCTTGATTACCGCGCCGCTGTCTGCAGAGTTGCTGGCGGCCTGGCTTGATAACGAACCACTGCCCCTGCCCCGCAGCGTGGCAGAAGCGTGCCACCCCAATCGGTTTGCCGTGCGCGGGTTGGTCCGCAGTAATGCCAACAAGGCCTAAGGCTTGAGGCACTGCTCCCAGAAAGGCAGTTCCACCTGGGACTTTCCCTGCCGTGGTGACAGTTCAGCCGCCCGGGCTTTGAACACTGCGTCACCGCGGCCTCGCGGCTTATAACCGATTGTTCTAAAACTCCCACTATATCCCCGTGTCAGTTTCTGGGTACGCCCCCTTTGGGCGTATTGAGTGTTTCCCCTCCCCAACGGAAAAACCGGTAAGGAATTTATGTGCGGACTAGCTGGAGAATTACGTTTCGATGCTCAACCTGCCAACCTGGCTGCGATTGAGCGCATCACCCATCACCTGGCCCCTCGCGGCCCCGACGCCTGGGGTTTTCATGCCCAAGGCCCGATTGCCCTCGGTCACCGGCGCCTGAAAATCATGGACCTGTCGGACGGCTCGGCCCAACCGATGGTCGACGCGCAGTTGGGCCTGTCCCTGGCCTTCAACGGTGCCATCTACAATTTCCCGGAACTGCGAGAAGAGCTGGAAGCCTTGGGCTACGCCTTCTATTCCGGTGGCGACACCGAAGTGTTGCTCAAGGGCTATCACGCCTGGGGCGAGGCGCTGCTGCCCAAGCTCAATGGCATGTTCGCTTTTGCCATCTGGGAGCGCGATGCCCAGCGCCTGTTCATCGCTCGTGACCGTCTGGGTGTGAAACCGTTATACCTGTCACGTACCGGTCAACGCCTGCGTTTCGCCTCAGCCTTGCCGGCGCTGCTTAAAGGCGGCGATATCAACCCGATCCTCGATCCGGTGGCGCTCAACCATTACCTGAACTTCCATGCTGTGGTGCCTGCACCGCGCACCCTGCTGGCAGGCATTGAAAAACTGCCACCGGCGAGCTGGATGCGCATCGACGCCAGCGGTAAGACCGAGCAGAAAACCTGGTGGACCCTGCCCTACGGCCCACATGAGGATGAACACAACCTCACCCTGGAAGACTGGACCGACCGTGTACTCGACAGCACCCGCGAAGCCGTGGCGATCCGCCAACGTGCCGCCGTGGATGTCGGTGTGCTGCTCTCCGGCGGCGTCGATTCGAGCATGCTCGTCGGCCTGTTGCGCGAAGTCGGTGTAGAGGATCTATCGACCTTCTCCATCGGCTTCGAAGACGCCGGTGGCGAGCGCGGCGACGAGTTCCAGTATTCAGACCTGATCGCCAAACACTACGGCACCCGTCACCATCAGTTGCGCATCGCCGAAAGCGAGATCATCGAACAACTGCCCGCCGCATTCCGCGCCATGAGCGAACCGATGGTCAGCCATGACTGCATCGCCTTCTACCTGCTGTCGCGGGAAGTGGCCAAGCATTGCAAGGTGGTACAGAGCGGCCAAGGCGCCGACGAGCTGTTCGCCGGTTACCACTGGTATCCGCAGGTGGACGGCGCCGCCGATCCGTATGCGGCTTATCGCGAGGCGTTTTTCGATCGCAGCTATGACGACTACGCCGCCACCGTCGCGCCTGAATGGCTGACCGCCAATGACGCCGCTGGCGATTTTGTGCGTGAGCATTTTGCAATGCCCGGCGCCGATGCCGCCGTGGACAAGGCCCTGCGCCTGGACAGCACGGTGATGTTGGTGGACGACCCGGTCAAACGCGTCGACAACATGACCATGGCCTGGGGCCTCGAAGCACGCACGCCGTTCCTCGACTACCGCCTGGTGGAACTGTCGGCTCGCGTGCCGGGCAAGTTCAAACTGCCCGATGGCGGCAAACAGGTGCTCAAAGAGGCCGCGCGCCGAGTGATCCCCAGCGAAGTCATCGACCGCAAGAAAGGCTACTTCCCGGTGCCGGGCCTCAAGCACTTGCAGGGCGACACCCTGAACTGGGTGCGCGAACTGCTGCTGGACCCCAGCCAGGATCGCGGCCTGTTCAACCCGGCCGTGCTCGACCGCCTGCTCACCGACCCGCAGGGCCAACTGACTCCGTTGCGCGGCTCCAAACTGTGGCAACTGGCGGCGCTGAACCTGTGGCTCAGCGAACAAGGAATCTGATCGATGAAACCCCATGCAGCGGCTTACAGCCAACGTTTGCTGAAGGGCCAGGCACCGTCATATGAGCGCCTGCAAGCCCGACTGGCCGAAGATGGCAGCCCTCAGAATGCCGAACCGATTGCCGTGCATTGCGGTTGGGGCCGGTTGTTGATCGGCCACACCTTCCCCGACCCGGCCAGCCTGGCCGAGGAGCTGCTCAACGAACAGGCCGGGGAACGGGATATCGCTCTGTATGTGGCCGCGCCTCAACAGATTCTGGGGCTCGACCCGCAGCAACTGTTCCTCGACCCCTCCGACACCCTGCGCCTGTGGTTCAGTGACTACCGTCCGGCCACCCGTGTGTTTCGTGGTTTTCGCATCCGCCGTGTACAGACCGACGCCGATTGGCAGGCGGTTAACCAGCTCTACCAAGGGCGCAGCATGTTGCCGGTCGACGCCGAGCGCCTCACGCCCCGCCACCAAGGCGGCCCAGTGTATTGGCTGGCGGAAGACGAAGACAGCGGCGCGGTGATCGGCAGCGTGATGGGCCTCAATCACCAGAAAGCCTTTCATGACCCGGAGAACGGCAGCAGCCTGTGGTGCCTGGCGGTTGACCCGCAATGCACTCGCCCCGGTGTGGGCGAAGTGCTGGTGCGCCATTTGGTGGAACACTTCATGAGCCGTGGCCTGAGCTACCTGGACCTGTCGGTACTGCACGATAACCGCCAGGCCAAGAACCTCTACGCCAAGCTGGGTTTTCGTGCGCTGACCACCTTTGCCATCAAACACAAAAACGGCATCAACCAGCCGCTGTTTCTCGGCCCGGGCCCGCAGGCGGGGTTCAACCCGTATGCACGGATCATTGTCGAGGAAGCCCATCGACGTGGCATTGATGTACAGGTCGACGACGCCGACGCCGGGTTGTTCACCTTGAGTCACGGCGGGCGCCGCGTGCGCTGTCGCGAATCGTTGAGCGACCTGACCAGCGCCATCAGCATGACCTTGTGCCAGGACAAGAGCCTGACCCATAAGGTACTCAAGGCTGTCGGCTTACAGTTGCCGTCCCAGCAGTTGGCGGGCAGTGCGGATGACAACCTGGAGTTTCTCGACGAGCACCAGCGCATCGTGGTCAAGCCGTTGGACGGCGAGCAAGGCCAGGGCGTGGCCGTGGACTTGCAGACCATCGAGGACGTGCAACAGGCCATCGAAGCAGCACATCAGTTCGACAGCCGTGTGCTGTTGGAGAGCTTTCATGAAGGCCTGGACCTGCGCATCCTGGTGATCGGTTTTGAAGTGGTCGCCGCCGCGATCCGCCGCCCGGCTGAAGTCACCGGCGATGGCCATCACAGCATCCGAGCCTTGATCAAAGCCCAGAGCCGTCGTCGCCAGGCCGCCACCGATGGCGAAAGCAAAATTCCCCTCGATGGCGAAACCGAGCGCACGCTCAAGGCTGCTGGCTACCGTTACGACAGTATTCTGCCCCGTGGCCAGACCCTGGCCGTGCGGCGCACCGCCAACCTGCACACCGGTGGTTGCCTGGAAGACGTCACCGCCATCCTGCACCCCACGTTGGTGGACGCAGCCATCCGCGCCGCCCGCGCCCTGGACATTCCCATGGTCGGCCTGGACTTGATGGTGCCCGCTGCTGACCAGCCCGAGTACGTGTTTATCGAAGCCAATGAACGGGCTGGCCTGGCCAATCATGAGCCGCAACCCACTGCGGAAAAGTTTGTGGACTTGTTGTTTCCCCATAGTTAGCTGAGTGCTTGAGAGGTGGGTTGCCTGCACCGCCGCCATCGCGGGCAAGCCCGCTCCCACAGGTTGACCGCATTCCCCTGTGGGAGGGGGCTTGCCCCCGATGAGGCCCTCAAAGGCACCACATCCACAAGCCAACAGGAGTCTTTATGAGCCAAACCATCCCCGAACCCGACCTCAACTACCTGCAAAAAGTCCTGCTGGAAATGCTCGCCATTCCCAGCCCCACCGGGTTCACCGACACCATCGTGCGCTACGTCGCCGAGCGTCTGGAAGAACTGGGCATCCCTTTCGAAATGACCCGGCGCGGAACCATCCGCGCCACTCTCAAGGGCCAGAAGAACAGCCCCGACCGTGCCGTGTCCGCGCACCTGGACACCATTGGCGCCGCCGTGCGGGCGATCAAGGACAACGGTCGCTTGAGCCTGGCACCGGTGGGTTGTTGGTCGAGCCGTTTTGCCGAAGGCAGCCGGGTCAGCCTGTTCACCGACAACGGCGTGATCCGAGGCAGTGTGTTGCCCCTGATGGCCTCCGGGCATGCGTTCAACACGGCGGTGGATGAAATGCCAGTGAGTTGGGACCATGTGGAACTGCGCCTGGACGCCTACTGCGCCACCCGCGCCGACTGCGACTCCCTGGGCATCAGCGTGGGCGACTATGTGGCGTTCGACCCTTTGCCCGAGTTCACCGAAAGCGGACACATCAGCGCCCGTCACCTCGACGATAAAGCCGGTGTCGCGGCTCTGCTCGCCGCGCTCAAGGCCATCGTCGACAGTGGCGAGCCCTTGTTGATCGACTGTCACCCGTTGTTCACCATCACCGAAGAGACCGGCAGTGGCGCAGCGGCTGCCCTGCCGTGGGATGTCAGTGAATTCGTGGGGATCGATATCGCGCCGGTCGCGCCAGGCCAACACTCCAGCGAGCATGCCGTGAGCGTGGCGATGCAGGATTCCGGCGGGCCATATGACTATCACTTGTCACGCCACCTGCTGCGCCTGGCCTCGGATAACGACCTGCCGGTGCGTCGCGACCTGTTCCGCTATTACTTCAGCGATGCCCACTCGGCCGTCACCGCCGGCCACGACATCCGCACTGCGCTGCTGGCATTCGGTTGTGATGCCACCCACGGCTACGAACGCACCCACATCGACAGCCTGGCAGCCCTCAGTCGCCTGCTGGGTGCGTACATTCTCAGCCCGCCAGTGTTCGCCAGCGATGCACAACCGGCCCAGGGTTCACTGGACAGGTTCAGCCATCAGTTGGAGCACGAGACGCAAATGGAGAGCGACACCCGTGTGCCGTCCGTGGACAGCCTGGTCGGCCACAAGTCCTGACGCTGGCAACTGCTGGTAACAAGGGCCTCGGCGCAGTAGGATCGCCGGGACCCATTACCCGAGGCTTGTATGCTGATTCCCTACGACGCACTTGAAGTCGACACCTTGACGCGGCTCATCGAAGACTTCGTCACCCGCGACGGCACCGACAATGGCGACGACACGCCCCTGGAAACCCGCGTACTGCGCGTGCGCCAGGCGCTGACCAAGGGCCAGGCCCTGATCGTATTCGACCCAGAAAGCGAACAATGCCAGTTGATGCTCAAGCATGACGTGCCCAAGCATCTGTTCGACTGACTGAGTTTCAGGGGGTGGTGGCGGTGCGGGGTTGGGCGGCTTGGCGCTCGAGGATCTTCTGATACACCTCGGCACGGTGCACGTTGACGCCCACCGGTGCCGCGATGCCGAATTTCACTTGGGTACCGTTCAACTCGAGGATATGCACGGCGATATCATCGCCGATGGAGATGATTTCGCCTATGGCGCGACTTAAGACCAGCATGACGGTTGTCCTTTTGAAGTGACAGGACCTTGACCATGCGCGCTTGAAGTGGACCCAGCAATGGCTTGCGATCAAATCAGGCACCACCTACACCAATAGGTAATTTGCCTGACAGACCGCACCCCGATCAGCCCTTAATGGCTTGCGCCTTGGCCCGCATCTTGTCGGCCATCACTGTCATTTCGTTATACAGCAGCTGCGGGTTTTTCTGCTTCAATGCCCAGGCCATCCGCCCCTGCTCATGGGGCAAAATCATGAATTCGCCTTCGGCGACGCGCTGATAGATGTAATCGGCGATATCCGCCGCCGAGATCGGCGAGCTTTCCAGCAACTTGCCCACCTGCGCTTTCATCGCCGGGGTCGGCCCACGGAAAGAGTCGAGCAGGTTGGTCTGGAAAAACGACGGGCACACGACATGCACGCCGACTTCCTGTTGCTTGAGCTCCACCAGCAAACTTTCCGACAGCGCCACCACGCCGGCCTTGGCCACGTTGTAGTTGCTCATCGCCGGCCCTTGCATCAACGCCGCCATCGAGGCGATGTTGATGATCCGGCCCTTGCTCTTCTCGAGCAGTGGCAGGAACGCCTTGC
The DNA here is from genome assembly GCF_059421065.1 of Pseudomonas sp. GW821-FHT03A09. Classification (NCBI taxonomy): domain Bacteria; kingdom Pseudomonadati; phylum Pseudomonadota; class Gammaproteobacteria; order Pseudomonadales; family Pseudomonadaceae; genus Pseudomonas; species Pseudomonas sp. GW821-FHT03A09. The sequence goes on from NZ_JBWKUX010000004.1 coordinate 102,990, forward strand.
AGCCCTTGACCACGCCCATCAGGTTGATTGCTATCTGCCAGTCCCAGTCTTCCAGGGACAATTCAGCGAAGAAGCCGCCGGATGCAACACCGGCATTATTGACGATCACATCGATGCCACCGAGCTTCACCTCGCACGCCTGGGCGAAAGCCGTGAGCTGGCTGTAGTCACGCACATCACAACGCTGGGTGAACCCATCACCACCGGCTTCACGCACCAGCTTGAGGGTTTCCTGCAAGCCGGGCTCGCTGACATCCGACAAGGCCAACTGCCAGCCTTCACGGGCCCAGCGCAGAGCGATTTCACGACCCAGCCCGGACCCGGCGCCGGTGATCATCATGCGATTTTGCATAGAGAAGTTGCCTTGTGGTTCACGAAAGAAGTGCCCGGCAGTGTAGCGAAGGTTTTTCCTGTACCCACGTACCATCCAGTTGATGAATGCCTTGGGCAAACCGGCGACCGGGTACGAGGTTGGCCTATAGCGTAAGTTCAACATTTCTCAACTAGGTTTACTTATTTGCGAACGAATTAAAAGAAATAAGCAAGTTTTCGAAATGCTTTAAAGAAACATTGAATTCTCCCTGAAACAGCAGAGTCGGAGTTATTAAGTCGTCCGTAAAAACGGGCGGGCCTACCCTTAAATGACTGGTCTTTACTCAAGGCCTATAAGGAAAAAAACATGAGCCTCATTCTGATCATTATCCTGATCCTGCTGTTGGTCGGCGGCCTGCCGGTATTCCCACACTCGCGTAATTGGGGTTATGGCCCATCGGGCATCCTGGGCGTAGTGCTAGTGGTTCTACTGGTACTGCTGTTACTCGGTCGGATATAAACGCAGGGCAAAAAAAGAGGCCTCATATAGAGGCCTCTTTTGTATTGCCGGCTAATCAGTCCGGCTTGCCGTCAACCACACCTGCGGTGTTATCCAACAGGCTCTTGGTAGCGGTTTGCAGGAACGATTCAAGCTTCTGCTTCAATGCAGCCTCGTCCGGCGATTCCGGAATGACTTTGCCAGTCGGCTCTGCGCCCAGCTCGTATTCCCACAGCTTCGGTGGCATTTCCTTAGGCAGTACCAGCACGCGGTCACCGGTGAGCAAGGCGACGGTCTGGTCGCTGCCCGATGGCTTGATCACGCCGAAGCCCTTGTCGCCTTCCGGCAGGTTCAGCAGGTCACGGCCCCAGCACTGGTGCAGGGTGTCGCCGCCCAGGCGGCCCATGATGGTCGGCACGATGTCGATCTGGGTGCCCACGGTGTGATCACGCACACCGAACTTCTCCTGCATGCCCGGTGCAATCATCAGCATCGGCACGTTGAAGCGGCCCAGGTCCATCTCGGTGATCTGCTGTTCGTTACCAAAACCGTGGTCACCCACGATCACGAACAGGGTTTCCTTGAAGTACGGCTCCTTGCGGGCCTTTTCAAAGAACTGGCCCAGAGCCCAGTCGGAATAACGCATGGCGGTCAAATGTTCGTTGAGGCTGCCACGGTCAGTGACTTTCTCGACCGGCAATGGCGTCGGCAACGCGTACGGCGTGTGGTTGGACAGGGTTTGCAGCAATGCGTAGAACGGCTTGCCACCTTCGCGGGCTTTCAACTCTTCCAGGCCACGGTTGAACATGTCCTGGTCGGACACGCCCCAAGTCGGGTCGGAGAATACCGGGTTGACGAAGTCGTTGCGCCCGATGAAGTTGGTCATGCCTTGGTTGCTGAAGAAGCCCGACTGGTTGTCCCAGGCAAAATCGCCGTTGTAGACATACACGTCGTCAAACTTGCGGGCGCTGAGCAACTGCGGCAGGCCCGACAGCTTGTGGCTGCCTTCCGGCGTCTGCATCAGGTATTCGAAGCCCGGCAGGTTCGGGAAGCACGCCATGGTGGCGAACATGCCCTGATGGGTATGAGTACCGTTGGAGAAGAAGCGGTCGAACAGCAGGCCTTCCTTGGACAGTTTGTCGAAGTACGGCGTGATGTTGCCAGGGCGACCCAAGGCGCCTACCGAGTGACCGGCGAAGCTTTCCATCAGGATCACCACGACGTTCTTGATCGGCAGGGTCTTCTCGGCCGGTGGTGTGAAGTCGCGACGTACGGCGGTGGTATCGGTGTCCACCAGCTTCTCATGGGCCGGCAACAGCAACATGTCGCGCACGGTCTGGGTCGCCAGCGGCTGGTCCAGGGTGGCTTTCCAAATGTTGGAACGCTCTTCGGAAAAACGCGACTTGGCGGCAGCAATCAGCGACAGGGTGCCGTTCAAGCCCAGTTGGTTGGCGAAGTTCGAATCGGTGGTGTAGACATCACCCCAACGCAGTGGCGGGCCCTGGCGCAGGGTGCCACGGATGGCGACCGTCGCGATCAGCAGGCAGACCACGAACACCGCAATACGTGTGTACCACGGCGCCACCTGGCGCGTGCCGATGCTACCGCCACTGAACGGGCCACGAGGGCGTGTTGCGCGGTCGGCGCCCTTGAAGGCGATGCTCAGGATCAGCGTGCCCACGGCCCAGGCCAGCAGGTAACGCACCACCGGGAAACCGTACCAGAGCATGCTCATCACGGTTTTCGGGTCTTCCTTCACATATTGGAAGACCAGGCCGTTGAGGCGTTGGTGGAATTCGCGGTAGAAGTCCATTTCCATCAGGCCCAGGAACAGGGCAATGCTGGACGCGACGGTCAGCCACAAACGGAAGAAGCCCCGCGCCGCCATGGCCCGTACGCTGAACAACGCCAGCAGCAGCGGGACCAGCGCGTACATCACAAAGCGGATGTCGAAGCGCGTGCCGTTGGCGAACGCTTCGAGGAAGGTCGAGGCCGGCGTGTCGAGGATCATCTCGCGGTTGTAGACCAGCAGCGCCAGGCGCAGCAGGGAGAACATCACCATCATGACCAGTGCGCAGAGCAGTGTGTACGCCAGATGGGATTTGACGGTCGGTTGCAGCAGGCGATTTGAAGCTCGCTGCTGATTCAGGGCGTCCGGGTTTGCCATGTCGTTTCAGGACCCATTGGAAGTTGAAGTTGCGAAGTAATACCGTGGCGCGAATGGTGCCCGATCAACGGCAGCAAGGCTATTAATTACTGAACGCGCACCACTGCCCCATCGTTAATGGCACTTGAGATAGAGCCTTGGATGGGTGAATAAAGCCGGCGAATTGTCTTGGATAAGATGTGAAAATTTCGTACAACGAATATTTCGACACACAAAACTTATCAGTGTAGCGGGACCCCAAGTGGGAGCGGGCTTGCCCGCGAATACGGTATATCAGTGCCAGACGAGTTGGCTGACACACCGCAATCGCGGGCAAGCCCGCTCCCACATTTTACTGGTGCCACTGCAAATTGATGGGGTATCAGATCCGCACATTGCCCCGCGGCCCGGCAATCGCCCAGATGATCAGGCCCAATACCGGCAGCAGCAGGATCAACAAGATCCACAGCACTTTGGCGCCCGTGCTCGCGCCGCTTTTGAACACGTTGATGATCGCCCAGATATCCAGCGCGAGGATGATCAGGCCGATCAGGCCATTAAAAGTGGAACCCATGATGTCGCTCCTAAGTGAGGGCATGCACTTGTAGGATAGTCAGCCCTGACCGGGGTTCCGTTTTATTTCAGACGTGTACGGCAACGCGCAGCGCTTCAAGGGATGGCTCGGCCTTGATGCCGACTTCGGCGCACAGCTCCAGCACACGCGGCAGGTCGTTGCCGTATACCAGCACGGTCTGGATTTCATCATCGAGCAATTGGCTGAAATTCATCAGCACGTAGCCGCCGTCTTCCGGGCTGAGAGCGCTCATCTGGATCTGAATGCGGTTCAGCGCCGTGAGGTCGTCGGTCTTGGCCAGTTGCTTAGGCTTGAGGTTGAACGCCACACCCGGACCGAACGACGCAACGATCTGCGCAAACAAATCGCCATAGGTGTCGGCCTGGAACAGCACGGTATCCGGCAGGCTGCCGACCACCACCCACTCACCCAGTGAGATGGGGAACGTGTCGTCGTAGTTGATATCCGGATTGGCCGCCAGAAAAGCCACAGGGTCGGCGTAGGCCTGGGCCGCTTCTTCGGCGATGCGCGCCACTTCGTCCTCGCCCATGACGCCGGCGCTGATTTTGCTGATGAGTTCGACGAGGGCGGTTTTCATGGGGATGGTCCTGTTGCGGGCTGGTTTTCGAGGGCGCGTAGCCTACACCAGTTTCTGCAACTGCGCCGCCGTATCCGCCGCGCCCATGGTCTGCGCCGCGGCCAAAGCGGTGGCGCCTTGGGCATCGACTGCCTTGGGGTTGGCGCCTTGGCCCAGCAGGTAATCCACCATCTCAACGCGGTTGAACATCGCCGCCATCATCAGCGCCGTACGACCGTCCGAGGACGCAGCGTCCACCGGCGCGCCACCTTCGATCAGCGCCTTGACCACCGGCAGATTGCCCTTGAATGCCGCGCCAGCAATCGGCAGTTGGTTCTTCTCATTGGCAATCTGCGGGTCAGCCTTGAACTCCAGCAATACTTTCACCGCATCGGCGTGGCCGTGGTAGGCCGCCAACATCAGCAAGGTGTCGCCGTTGTGGTTGCGCAGGTTGGCAGGCAAGCCTTTGGCCAACAGTGCGGCGAGCATGGCAGCATCGCCATTACGGGCCACGTTGAAGACCTGCTCGGCAAATTCGGCGGCTTCATCTTCGGTCATTTGTTTAGGCTGATCTGACATGTGGGGCTCCTTGTCTGTGTGCGTTATAGGCGCACAGTGTCACGGTGGAGCTCCCCACTGTCATGGCTTTTTTGCCAAAAGCGCCCATAGGCAGAATCAATAACGGAACTGCCCACCCTGGATCTGCGCCAACAATTGCCCGGTGACCGGCACATAGCTGTCGGACCCCGGCAACCAGGCGTAAACCGGGTCATTGCCGGCCTTGTCCGGGTCGAATGCCTCTTCCTTGAGCTTGACCTTCTGGTACTTGAAAGTGCCGGTGGTTTCCATCTTCACCTTGATCCGCAGGAACAACGGCACGGCGTAATGTGGCAACTGGCCGTGGGCGAATTGCAGCAGCTCGCGCATGTCCAGGGATGCCAAGGATTCGCTGGGGGTGATGGCGACCATCCCCGCCCGCCCATTGGTATTTTCGATCTCGACGCCATAGGCCACCACTTCGGCGATCTGCGGATGCTGCAGCAGGACATTCTCCACTTCGGTGGTCGACACGTTTTCACCCTTCCAGCGATAGGTGTCGCCGAGGCGATCAACAAACTGCGCATGGCCAAAACCGATGCTGCGCAACAAATCGCCAGAATTGAAATAGCGGTCGCCCTTTTCGAACACGTCGGTGAGCACTACCTTGCGGTTCTTTTCCGGGTCGGTGTAGCCGTCATAGGGCGACTTTTCATCGATCCTGGCGAGCAGCAGTCCCTGCCCGCCCGCTTGTACCTTGCGCATGAAACCGTCGCTGCCACGCAGCGGCTCACCGGTATCGTGGGCGTAGTCAACCAGCGCCCAGTGTTGCAGGCAAAAGCCGATGGTGTTGTCGAAATTGAGGATGTTGGTGAAGCCGATATTACCGTCGCTGGCAGCATACAATTCGCAGACATGTTCAACCCCGTAGCGCTGCTTGAACTGCGCCCACACTCCTGGGCGCAGGCCGTTGCCGACCATTTTGGTCACGCGGTTATCACGGTCCTGTGCACTGGGCGGCTGATCAAGCAGATAGCGGCATAGCTCACCGACATAACCCAGGGTAGTCGCGTTGAATTTGCGCGCATCGTCCCAGAACTGGCTGGCGCTGAATTTGCGGCGGATGGCGAAACCCGATGCCCCGACAATCGCCGAGCCCCAGCACACACATAGCCCGGTGGCGTGATACAGCGGCAAGGTGCAATACAGGACATCATCCGAGTCCATGTCCAGGGCGATACTGCCGAAGCTGACGGCGGTCTTGGTCCAACGGCCGTGTTTCATGATGCCGGCCTTGGGCAAGCCGGTGGTGCCGGAGGTGTAGATATAGAAGCAAGGGTCGTTGAAGAAGATACGACCAGTACTGTCGGGGTTGTCCACCGAGCCGTCGGCGCTGGCGGCCAGCAGGTCGGTATAGCCTTCAGGCACCGTGCTCGCGGATTGATCGGCGACAAACCAGGTCCTGCCTGCTTCAATCGCTACCTGATCGCAAACCGCCGCGTGGGCAGCCACCAACTCGGCACCCACCACGATCGCCACCGGGCTCACCAAGTTCAAGCTGTGCACCAACGCCGCCTGGGTTTGCGAAGTATTGAGCATGGCGCAGATACCGCCCAGCTTGGCCACCGCCAGTACCGTCAGGAGCAGTTCAGGGCGGTTTTCGACAAATACCGCGATCACATCACCCTTGGCGATACCTTGGGCCTGCAAGTGGTGAGCAATGCGATTGGCTCGTTGGTTGGCTTCGCTGTAGCTGAGCACTTCGTCGCCATACAGCAGCGCAGCGCCGTGAGGATTACGCAGGACGGCCTGTTCGAAGTACCAACCGAGACCGCAAGGTTGCCCTGGGTCGGTGACATTCGCCGCACGCATGCCGCGCACCACCCGTGGCAGGGCTCGAACGATGGCTGGCACCTTACGCAGCATCATGCCCCAAGTGATCATGTCATCTTGCTGGTGGCTCATGGTGGAACGTCCTTTTTCTTATTGTTGGTCTGACCCATCTACAACGGCGCTCCTGTAGGCAGGAGACCGAATGCCTTGCAGGAAAATACGCCAGCGATTCTTTGGCTGTACACGCAGGATTTGAAAAGTTTTGTATCCCAGATACGTACGGCACAAAAAATGGAATTCTGTGATTCGTCAGCAGTCATTAGCAGAGAACGCCCACCGAAACCTTCGTCTTCTATAACGCAAAATGCAGGATGCACGATGGCCATTCATGCAATTTGCACGAAAACGAAAATCTTTAAATTTGTTAAGTTGTTGTTTTATAAGCAATTAATTCGATAGCCAATACTGGCACAATCACTGCACCTATCACTCCATGCTTGCCAACTTGAGCCAACGGAGCTGATAGACATGAGCCTGATCCAAGATAAATTCGCTTCTGTATTCTCCCAATACGACGTCACCACCCAGCCGCGTCCCGATGGTGGCATTCTGTTGACCCTGCGCAACAGCGAAGGCAAACAGGTCAAGCGCTCGATCTCTTATCAGCAACTGCACACCGCTGATCAGTTGACCTGGGTGATCAGCGCCATTCGCCGCGACCTGGCCGAACAAGCCAGTGAGTTGCCACAGATTTCGATGCTGCAAAGCCAGAACCGCTTTGCCCTGCCGACTTACCACTCGGCTTAAATCACACGCACAAAAAAAGGGCCGCGACGCCATCAAGCGTCACGGCCCTTTTTGCTGTCCGTCAGCACAAACCCAGGCGGATGGCTTCATTCATTGCCTGCACACGGTTGGTCACTTCCAATTTGCCGTAGATATTGCGTAGATGGAATTTCACCGTAGCTTCGGAGGTGGCTCGAATCTGGCTGATCTCCCAGACGGTCTTGCCTTCCGAAGCCCATCGCAGTATCTCCAGCTCCGCCGGGGTCAAGGGTTTGCCGGACAAACTCATGCGTTTTCTGATCGCCGTCGGCAGGATAACCAGCGGGTGACAGGACTCGACTGAGTCACTCATTGCTCTCTCCTTTCATTTACAGAACCCCTGCCCCTCTTCGGATTCCTCCTATTGACAGGTGACATAAACATTGAACGCGGAGAGAGTTACATAATGATTGGAATGAAAGCGTAAGACACAGAATAAACAGCCATGTCTTACAAGCAACTAAGCTTCTTCCCACAGTAATTTCCAACTTGCTGGGGTTGAACGTTCAAATAGCTATGCTTAGTCGTCCAATCCTGGAAAAAGACGCGCTATTTCATTTCCAGTAAATTCCAGCCCAGCACCTTTAGCCGAATTAAACATACGCAATGTCACGAAGTGCGGGTTCTCCCCCATGTCAAACCAATGGGGCAGGCCGGCAGGGATCACCAGCAGGTCATTTTTTTCACAACGCACGCCATACACATAGTCGCCAATGTGCAGGCTGAACAACCCTTGGCCCGCGATGAAGAAACGCACTTCATCCTCGCTATTGCGGCGCTCGTCGAGGAACTGGGCGCGCAGCTCATCCTTCTGTGGATGGTCGCCGGTCACGCTGAACACCTCCACGGCCGCATAACCCAGGCTGTCGATCTGCGGCTGATACGCCGCGATCATGGCGATGTCGCTGGCACCCTTTTCAATGATACCGGGCTGCCAACGCTCGAAGCGCACGCCGTGTTCGGCCAGGGTCGAGCGGATGTCGTCAAAGTGGGTCAGCACTTTATTCGGGGTATCGGGTGTGGCGACGTGGTAGACAGCTACATAACTCATTGCACGGTTCCTTGGTTCGGCTCTTGCAATCGAAAGCCAATGATAACGGCAGCGGCCAGGGCTGCGACGCTGGCAATACTAAAGGTGAAGGTCGGCCCCAGCAGGTTCCAGCTATAACCGGAATACAGGGCTCCCACAGCCCCCCCTGTGCCCGCCAAAGCCGCATACAACGCTTGGCCCTGACCTTGTTGGCGGTCGCCGAAACTACGTTGCACAAAGGCGATCGCCGCCGCATGAAAACTGCCGAACGTGGCGGCGTGCAGTACTTGCGCCAGCAACAGTACCCAGAAAAACTCGGCCAGTGTGCCCAGCAGCAACCAGCGCAGCGCTGCCAACAGGAAGCTGGCCAGCAGTACCCGACGTACCGAAAAGCGCGCGAGGAGGCGGCTCATGGCCAGGAACATCAACACTTCCGCCACCACACCCATCGCCCACAGCAGGCCGATCACACCTCGGCTGTAACCCAAATGCTCGAGGTGCAGCGTAAGGAAGGTGTAATACGGCCCATGACTCATTTGCATCAGCGCCACGCAAGCATAAAACGCCAGTACCCCGGGGCCGCGCAACTGCTTGAGAAACCCATCGCCGGCCAGGCGGTTGCCGTGGGTGACGGGTTGCGCATTCGGCACCCACAGGCTGGCGCCGATGATACCGGCCATGATCACCACGACCACCACCGGGTAAATATCCAGGCTCAGCCAGTCGAACAGACGCCCCATGATGACCACGGCCAGGATGAAGCCGATGGAGCCCCAGAGACGGATCTGGCTGTAGCGCGAGGTCTGTTTTTGCAGGTGAGCCAGGGTGATCACTTCAAACTGCGGCAACACCGCGTGCCAAAAGAACGCATGCAGTGCCATCACCATGGCCAGCCAGGCGTAGGTCTTGCTGATGAATATCAGCGAAAAGCTCAGGAGGGTGCACACCGCGCCAAAGCGTACGATGGCCAGGCGCCGGCCGCTGTAGTCGCCGAGCCAGCCCCACAGGTTGGGGGCCACGCAGCGCATCAACATGGGGATGGCTACCAGTTCGCCGATGCGTGCGCTGGGAAAACCCAGGTGATCGAAGTACAGCGCAAGGAATGGCGCGGTCGCCCCCAGCAGGGCGAAGTAGAACAGGTAAAAGCTGGAGAGACGCCAGTATGGGAGGGTTGGGGTCATGCTATAGGGGCTGCTTCGCAGCCCAGCGCGAGCAAGCTCGCTCACGACAACAGACCGTCACAGCTGACCCAGCACCGGGGTACTCACGTGCACATCGGCGTTCTGCCCGCGGTTGCGCAACAGGTGGTCCATCAACACGATGGCCATCATGGCTTCGGCGATCGGCGTAGCACGGATACCCACGCACGGATCGTGGCGACCCTTGGTGATCACGTCCACGGGGTTGCCGTGCACGTCGATCGAACGGCCCGGCGTGGTGATGCTCGACGTGGCCTTGAGCGCCAGGTGGGCAACAATCGGCTGGCCGGAGGAAATACCGCCGAGGATGCCACCCGCGTTGTTGCTCAGGAAACCTTCAGGCGTCATTTCATCGCGATGCTCGGTGCCGCGCTGGGACACGCAAGCGAAACCGGCGCCGATTTCCACGCCTTTCACCGCGTTGATGCTCATCAACGCGTGGGCCAGCTCGGCATCGAGGCGGTCGAAAATCGGCTCGCCCAGGCCCGGTTTCACACCTTCGGCCACCACGGTGATCTTGGCGCCGACGGAGTCCTGATCGCGGCGCAACTGGTCCATGTAGGCTTCCAGTTCCGGCACTTTGTCCGGGTCGGGGCTGAAGAAGGCGTTGTCTTCAACACTGTCCCAGGTCTTGAACGGGATTTCGATTGGGCCCAACTGGCTCATGTAGCCACGGATGACGATGCCCTGGGTGGCCAGGTACTTCTTGGCGATGGCACCGGCGGCCACACGCATCGCGGTTTCGCGGGCCGAGCTGCGGCCACCGCCACGGTAGTCGCGCTCACCGTATTTGTGATGGTAGGTGTAGTCGGCGTGGGCCGGACGGAACAGATCCTTGATCGCCGAGTAGTCCTTGGACTTCTGGTCGGTATTGCGGATCAGCAGGCCGATGGCGCAACCGGTGGTGCGGCCTTCGAACACGCCGGACAGGATTTCGACTTCGTCGGGCTCCTGGCGCTGGGTCGTGTGGCGGCTGGTGCCGGGCTTGCGGCGGTCGAGGTCACGCTGCAGGTCTTCCAGGGACAGCTCGAGGCCGGGCGGGCAGCCGTCGACAATGGCGACCAACGCCGGGCCATGGCTTTCGCCCGCGGTGGTGACAGTGAACAGCTTGCCGAAGGTATTGCCGGACATGCAGGGCGCTCCGTGAAATCAGTTGAATCAAGTCAACCGTAATAACTTAAGGCGGCCAGTATACGCAGGCTATCGTACTAGTTCATCCTCGAAACCTTACCGGTAGGCGTTGGTCCAACCGGCACCTTCCTCATGATGGCGCGATGATGCTGCGAGTTTTGCTTTTGACCCTCACCCTGTTTTCCAGCCTTGGCTTTGCCGCCTCCCCTGTTGTGCTGCAACGCCCCATCAGCCTGGACACCGGCAGCGGCGAGCTGTTCGGCTCGCTCTTGCTGCCCAAATCCGACAAGCCGGTGCCGGTGGTATTGATCATTGCCGGTTCCGGCCCCACTGACCGCAACGGCAACAGCGCCGACGGTGCACGCAACGACAGCCTCAAGCGCCTGGCCTGGGTGCTCGCCCGGCATAACATCGCCAGCGTGCGCTACGACAAGCGCGGGGTCGCCGCCAGCCTGGCCGCCACCCCCGACGAGCGCAACCTGACCCTCGACGCCTATGTGGCCGATGCCGTGGCCTGGGGCAAACTGCTCAAGGCTGACTCCCGCATGGGCCCGTTGATCGTGCTGGGCCATAGCGAAGGCGCGCTGGTCGCCGCCCTCGCCGCGCCGCAACTTGACCCGGCGGGCGTCATCTCCCTCTCCGGCAGCGCCCGGCCGGTGGACCAAGTGATCCGTCAACAACTGGCCGGCCACCTGCCCCCTGCCCTGTTGCTGCGCAGTAATGAAATCCTCGACCGCCTCAAGGCCGGCCAGGTAGATGCCGACATACCCCGCCCACTGGAGGGCATTTTCCGCCCCAGCGTACAGCCTTATCTGATCAGCCTGTTTCGTGCCGACCCTTCGGCCGCTTTCGCCAAGCTGAAGATGCCGGCGCTGATCATCCAGGGCACCAACGACATCCAGGTCGGCGTCGGCGATGCCCAGTTGTTGAAAAAGGCCAAGCCGGACGCCCAACTGACAGTGATCGAGGGAATGAACCACGTGATGCGCATCATCCCCAAGGATGTGAAGGAGCAACTGGAGTCCTACAACGACCCGCAACTGCCCCTCGCCGCCGAGTTGGGCCAACGCATCGTGCGTTTTATCGACGGACTTGGGCCCCGATAAGCGACTATTTGCCTCCAGTCCTGAACAAAGCGGCCGATAAGCCCAGAGTCGACAGCAAAAAAGACTGCCGACTCGCAAGGCTTGGACAGGATCGCGCCGCATGACAACCACCGAAGCAACACCAGAACCTACCGCCGACACCCCGGCTGAAAAAACCGAGGCCGTCGAGGCGGCGGCACTGCCGTGGGCGGACGTACAGGCCGAACACTTCAAGATGCTACGCCTGGCGCCCCTGGCCACGGATCGCGCCACCGGCGTGCGGCCGTTGCGCTTTGTACAGTTCGGCTATGCCGAGCGCCATGACAAACGCCACAGCCTGCTGCGCATGGTTATCCAACTACCAGGGCAGCGCGTACGCCGTGAGCAGAATCACTTGGATATCTGGGTCGATCACGATACTCACCGCGTGCACTTCGGCCCGGGCAACAGCCTGGAGATCGAACCGGCCAACCGTGGGTTGGGGCGATTTCTGGTCGCTCAAGGCGCCGCTTGGGCCAAAAAGAAGTGGTCACATTACCGCGTCGACGGTGTGGACCTGGCCAATAAAGACGCACTGAACGAAGCCACGCGTCTGCGCCGCGATCACTTCCTGCGTATCCAGGGTTTTGACGTGGCCTATGCCGACGTGCAACACCTCAAGGGCACTGTGCAGCCGGGCAAAGTCAGCGAAGTGCTGGACAGCTGGAACACCGAGAAGGTGCAGTTCGTGGAGATCCTTGAAGCCGCACAGATGTTGCAGCAGGCCGAGCACAACCTGGCCGAGCAGGAAGTGAAACTGCGCAAGGAAGAAGAGAAGGTCACCAAGTTCAAGCGTGAGGACAGCGGGCTGCGTTTTACCATCACCTGTCTGGTGGCGTTTACGGTGTTTCAGGCGGGATTGTTGATCTGGATTGCCACACACCGCTGAAACCGGCCTGTGCCATGAAATGAGGTCTAAATGTGGGAGGGGGCTTGCCCCCGATGACGGTGTGTCAGTCAATTCATCAGTGACTGAACCGCAGCTATCGGGGGCAAGCCCCCTCCCACATTTTTTACCTGTATTCCTGCCTTTAAACCTTGGCGGCGAACACCGCTTGGTGCGCTCGGCACTGCTCAGCCGTCAACATGAACACACCATGACCACCGCGCTGGAAGTCCAACCAGGCAAAATCCACTTCCGGGTACAACGCCTCGACGTGCACCTGACTGTTGCCGACTTCGACAATCAGCAAACCCTTCTCGGTCAAGTGGTCCGCCGCCTCGGCCAGCATGCGCCGCACCAGGTTCAAGCCATCATCACCACAGGCCAGGCCCAGCTCCGGCTCGTGCTGGTATTCATCCGGCATGTCGGCGAAGTCTTCGGCATCTACATACGGCGGGTTGGACACAATCAGGTCAAACCGTTGGCCCGGCAGACCGTCGAAGCCATCCCCTTGCACGGTATAAACACGCTCATCGACGCCATGGCGTTCGATGTTCTGGTTGGCGACTTCCAAGGCTTCGAAGGACAAATCGCCCAGCACCACCTCGGCGTCCTGGAATTCATAGGCACAGGCAATACCGATGCAACCGGAGCCCGTGCACAGGTCGAGGATGCGCGCCGGCGGCTGGGCCAGCCAGGGTTCGAAGCGGTTTTCGATCAGTTCACCAATCGGTGAGCGTGGGATCAACACGCGCTCGTCGACGATAAACGACATGCCGCAGAACCAAGCCTCTTTCAGCAGGTACGCGGTAGGGACTCGCTCGTGAATGCGGCGATGCAACAAACGCTGCACGTGGGAGATTTCTTCTTCTTCCAGATTGCAGTCAAGGTAGCTATCAGCAATTTCCCAAGGTAGGTGCAAGGCGCCGAGTACCAATTGCCGGGCTTCGTCCCAGGCGTTGTCGGTGCCATGGCCGAAAAACAGGTCTTCCCCATGGAAACGGCTGACAGCCCAACGGATATGGTCGCGCAAGGTGCGCAGGCGGGAAGTGATCACGGGGGCAAGCTCCTGGAAAAAACGACTGGCGATTCTAACAGTCTTCGCCTGTCCCTTCGATGTACGAAAACCGTTCGCCATCCGTCGGAATTCATCCAATTTGCCATCATTGCCCTAAACAAGCCGCCCACTTGACATCGCTGCACGTCAACAACGGCGTACCTTACGATGGTAGCGATTCACAGAACCGCTCAGCCAGTGGACAATGTCGCAAAAGCCCCCCTCACAGGAGCCCCAGAATGTCCGTTCCAAAGACGATGTTTCAACTCAGCGGTCGCGGTTACGCAGCAGCCAACCTGAACCATGCGACCCTCGTGATCATCGACGCCCAGAAGGAATACCTCAGCGGCCCACTCGCCCTCTCGGGCATGGACGCAGCAGTCGGTAACATCAAGCAGCTTGTGTCATCCGCGCGCAACGCCGGGCGCCCGATCGTGCACGTGCGCCACCTGGGTACCGTCGGCGGCCTGTTTGACCCACAAGGCGAGCGCGGCGAATTCATCCCGGGCCTGGAACCCCTCGCTGACGAAACCATCATCGGCAAGTTGCTGCCCAGTGCGTTCCACGGCACCGGCCTGGAAAAACACCTGCAAGACCTCGGCTCCCTGGACCTGATCGTCTGCGGTTTCATGAGCCACTCCAGCGTCAGCACTACCGTGCGCGCCGCCAAGAACCTGGGCTTTCGCTGCACCCTGGTGGAAGACGCCTGCGCCACCCGCGACCTGCCTTACAAAGGCGGCATCCTGAGTGCCGAGCACGTACAACAGACCGAAATGGCCATCATGGCCGACAACTTCGCAACCCTCGCGTTGACCAAAGATCTGATCTGATCGACTTCTGATGAGCGGTGTGGCGTGTTTATTGCCCCGCTCATCCGCAACGCCCTCTCATTCGGCGCATTTACCTCTCTCTCAGGAACAACTTGTGTATCTTCCGGTCGAAGGGCCGATACCCTGGAGGAAAGGTCGGAATGAAGATATCCGATGGTTTTGACGCCCGCCGCTTGCGCCCCAAGGGCCCGAGCAACTGGCGTCTGCGCCTGGTCGCTGGCTTTGCCGCGCTGCTGGCGATAGTAGGTCTGCTGTTGGCCGGCGCTGGTGGTGCCGGTTTGTTTGGCCACTCACCCGCCCTGGGTGAACTGAATGCCAGCCCTGGCGGTTCGGCCATCCTGTTGGTGATCGGGCTGTTGGTGCTATGGCTGGGCGTATGGTTGTGGCGTCGCAGTCGTCGACGGATGCGCCAGCCGTTGTCACTGAACATCGCTTCGCACCTGATGAAAAAGCACGACTGATGGCACTTGGATAGCGTTTCCTGCGCCCCGGCCGCCGCGATTTAGGTAAACTGCCCGCCCTTCGCGGAGGCTGATATGCAAGACGACGATTTTTCCCTGTTCAAAAACGAGCTGCGCGGCGTCAAGCCGATCAAGCACGACCGCGCCGACACCGGCAAACCCAAGACCGACCGGGCGCAGATCGCCAAGCTGCGCCAGGCCGCGACTGTGCGCACCGATGCCACGGCGGTGGATGGTCTCTCGGACCAGTTCGTGATCGACGTCGGCCCCGAAGATGAGTTGATGTGGGCGCGTGATGGCGTGCAAGAAAGCCAGATGCGCAAGCTCAAGGTCGGGCAGATCCCGTTCGAAGGCAGCCTCGACCTGCACGGCATGAGCGTCGAGAAAGCCCGCGAAACCCTTTGGGCCTTCCTGGCCGAAGCCACTAAATTCGAGATCCGCTGCGTACGCGTCACCCATGGCAAGGCCGTGCGGCTGGATGGCAAACGCCCAATGATCAAGAGCCACGTCAACACCTGGCTGCGCCAGCACGCCCAAGTGCTCGGTTTCACCTCGTGCCAGGCCCGCCACGGCGGCGCCGGTGCGGTGTATGTGATGCTCAAGCGCACCATGATGGAAGGACGCGACGAGTAACAAGTGCCATCGTCAGGCTTGCAGCGATGGGTCGGCCACCGTACCCTTGCGCTTTGCGAAAAACCCACAGGTAGTTTCATGTCCCTGGAACAGAATTACACCGCGATCCTCGGCCAGCTCGGCGAGGACGTTTCCCGCGAGGGCCTGCTCGACACGCCAAAGCGTGCCGCCAAGGCGATGCAGTACCTTTGCCGCGGCTATGAACAGACCCTGGAAGAAGTCACCAACGGTGCCTTGTTCAGCTCTGACAACAGCGAAATGGTGCTGGTCAAGGACATCGAGTTGTACTCGTTGTGCGAACACCACCTGCTGCCGTTCATCGGCAAGGCCCACGTTGCCTACATCCCCAGCGGCAAAGTGCTGGGCCTGTCGAAGGTAGCGCGGATTGTCGATATGTATGCGCGACGCCTGCAGATCCAGGAAAACCTCAGCCGCCAGATCGCCGACGCGGTGATGCAAGTGACCGGCGCCCTGGGTGTGGCCGTCGTGATCGAGGCCAAGCACATGTGCATGATGATGCGCGGTGTGGAAAAACAGAATTCGTCGATGATCACCTCGGTGATGCTGGGTGAGTTCCGCGAAAACGCGGCGACCCGTAGCGAATTCCTCAGCCTGATCAAGTAACAGGCTGCGTACGAAAAAGCCGGCGTTCATCGCCGGTTTTTTTTCGCCTGCAGAATTGAGGTAAGCTGCGGCCCCTTCTGTCATGGGCAAGAGGTTTCAGCCATGTTCGTCAAAGCACTTCGAGTGGGCCTCGGCCAAATCATCATCGCGGGGGACTTCTTGACTCGCCCACGCAAAAAGGCGCGTCCTGCTGAACAACAGGCAAAGGTCAATGAAGCGGCCAAGGGCCTGACCCTGTATCAGTTCCACGCCTGCCCGTTTTGCGTGAAGACCCGCCGCACCCTGCACCGTCTGAATGTGCCGGTGGCGTTGAAGGATGCGAAGAACAACGAGCAAGACCGCCAGACCTTGCTGGAGCAAGGCGGCAAGATCAAGGTGCCGTGCCTGCGCATTGAAGAAAATGGCCAGACCACCTGGATGTATGACTCCAAGGTAATCATCGATTACCTGGACAAGCGTTTCGCCGCAGTCTGACTGACACCGCGATCAGTGTAGGAGCTGGCTTGCCTGCGATGGCGGTGGGTCAGCTTGCATCTCTACGGCTGAAACATCGCCATCGCAGGCAAGCCAGCTCCCACATTCAGTTTTGTATTATCAGATCGAGATCGAGTAGCGCCGAGCCCAGGCACTTGCCATGGGCATCCAGGGCCAGCGAACGGGTGACGCCGCCGCGCAAAATACCCGGCAACACGAAATTCAGCGCCTGCACATTCGGCAGTTCATAACGGCGCACCGGCTCTGCGTCCGGCTCACGCAAGCCGGCGAAGAACTCGGCCACGCGCTCGGCGGTCAGCTGTTCGCACAGCCATGAATAGTCTTCGGCGCGGTACGCAATGATCGAAATGTTCGACGTGTCACCCTTATCTCCGGTACGGGAATGGGCCAGCGTGTGCAACTTCATGCTTCGATCCTCGGGTTGACCTGGCTGCGCGGCAGCATCAACGATGCCACCGCCACCACCTGGCGTACGCTCTTGCTCGCACCTCCACCGCCGGACGGGCCGTTGGTGTAGAGGGTTTCCACTTCATTACCGACCCGCACCGCCTCGCTGCGATCTTCACAGCGGGCAGCCACGCGCAGGCGTACTTCCCAGGGTTCGACGCTGCTACGTGGGCCGTGCAGTGAATCCATGCCGATCAATTCGGCGCGCACGTCCTGCATCCTCACGCCCGTCAACTCAAGGCGCTTGAGTACGATTTCCCGCGCCATCTGCGCTCGTGCGACAGCACCTGGGCCGCCGTAGGACATCTGCCCTTCGCCGATCCAACCGTCCAGGTAACCAACGCTGACCTTCAACTGCCCGGGCCGCGCACGGCCAGCAGCGCCGTGTGCGCGAACGCGATCAACGCCCTCCTCCATGAACGCCACTTGGGAAAAATCCGCAGTCACATCCGGCGTCAGATATGAGGCAGGATCATGTACCTCGTAGATCAGTTGTTCGGTGCACGTGGCGCGACTGACCCGCCCACCCGAACCGCAGACCTTGGTGATGACTGCTTCGCCATCAGGGCCAATCTCGGCCAGGGGGAAACCCAGGCGCGCCAGGTCCTCCACATCCTTGAAACCGGGATCGGCAAAATACCCACCGCTGACCTGTCCGGCACACTCAAGCAAATGCCCCACCAATGTCCCACGCCCCAGGCGAGGCCAGTCGTCTGCCGCCCAGCCGAATTCGAACATCTGTGGCGCCAGGAACAACGACGGGTCGGCTACGCGACCGGTGATGACCACATCGGCGTCGGCGCGCAACGCTTCAAGAATGCCGTCGACGCCCATATAGGCATTCGCTGAAATCAGCCGGCCCCCCAGGGAACCGACGGTTTGGCCATTATCCAGCAGAAACTCAGGTTTCAACACATTCAGCACGTCATCACCGACCACGGCGACCACCTTGAGATCAAGGCCCAGCTCGCTGGCGATACGCCGAACCTCATTGGCGGCGGACACCGGATTGGCCGCCCCCATGTTGGTGATCACCCGTAGACGACGGCCGCCTTCATGCAGGCCAACGAATGGCAACACGCGGCGCATGCGTTCACTCAACAACGGGTCATAGCCGCCCTGCGGATCGCTGATACGCGCCTGTTGCGCCAGGGCAATGGTGCGTTCGGCCAGGCATTCGAACACCAGGTAATCCAGGTCGCCCTGCTCAGCCAGCTCCACGGCAGGTTCGATACGGTCGCCGGAATAGCCCGCGCCGGAACCGATGCGTAAGGTTTTCATCTCAAAAAACTCCCAGGAGCAACGCGGTCAGGGTCATCAACACCGACGCGGCAAACAGAAAAGGAATGGTGAAGCGCTGGTGATCGGCCAGTTCGATCTTGCACAGGCCCACCAACAGGAAAGTCGCGGGGGTCAGTGGGCTGACCGGGAAACCGGTGGTGTGCACGCCCAGTAACGAAGCCTGGGCCACTTGCAACGGGTCGACGCCCAAGGCCTTGCCGACTTCGGCGATCACCGGCATCACGCCGAAATAGTAGGAGTCGGGGTCAAACAACAGGCTCAACGGCATGGAGATAAAACCCACCACGGCCGGAATCAGCTTGCCGTGCCCCGCCGGAATCTGGGCCACCGCCACTTCGGCCATCGCCTTGAGCATGCCGGTGCCTTGCATGATGCCGGTGAACACCCCCGCCGCGAGCAGGATACTGGCCATGGTCAAGGCGGTCTTGGCATGGGCATCGATGCGCGCACGCTGGGCATCCACGTTCGGGTAGTTGATGCACAGCGCGACCACGGTGCCGAGCATGAACATCACCACCGGATCGACCCAGCCGGCAATCATCACCACCATCACCAGCACAGTGAGCATCAGGTTGGCCCAGAACAGCCGTGGGCGACGCAGCTTGATGTCATCTTCACTGAGCAGCCGTTGCGGTACGGCGTCCACCGTGGAGCCGGCGCCCAGGCCCAGGCGTTTTTCCTCACGACGGCCCAGCCACCAGGCGCAGGCGAAGACAAACACCAGGCCGACGATCTGCACCGGAATCAGCGGCTGGAACAAATCCGCCACCGGCACATGCAACGCCGCCGACGAACGCAGTACCGGCCCGGTCCAGGGCAAAAAATTGACCCCGGCGGCCATGGCACATACGCAAGCCAGGATGCGCTTGTCGATGCCCAGCCGCGTATACAACGGCAGCATCGCCGGCACCGTGACCAAAAAGGTCACTGCGCCGGAGCCATCCAGGTGTACCAGCAGCGCCAACGTCGCGGTGCCCACGACAATTCGTGTAGGACGTGTCCCTACCGTGCGCAGGATGCGATCAATGATGGGGTCGAGCATGCCGGCATCGGTCATGATCCCGAAAAACAGAATCGCAAAGACAAACATGCCCACCACTGGGGCGACGTTCTTGATCCCGGTGATGATGAAGGCGCTGGTTTGCAGGCCGAATCCGCCGAGCAGTGCGGCAATGATCGGCAAGGCGATCAGGGCCACCAGCGGTGAAAGGCGCTTGCTCATGACGGCAGCGAGCAAGCACAGGATGGTGATGACACCCAGGGTAGCGAGCATGGGGTACTCCAGAGCGGCCTTTGCGGCCGGTTATTGTTTTCCCTGGAGTATTGGAAGCGGGTTAGTCTTTGTAAATTGGAATATTCACCACCTGGTGTTCGGAAAAACAAAATGAAGAACAGCATCCAACACATTCAGGCGTTTCTTGCGGTAGCCCGCACCGGTAGCTTCACCAAGGCCGCTAGCGAGCTGCACCTGTCACCTTCCGCCCTGACGGTACAGGTGCAACAACTGGAAGACTGGCTCGGCGTCGCCCTGCTCGACCGCAGCCCGCGCCACGTCAGCATCACCGCCGCCGGCCAGGATGCCCGTGGCCCCATGGAAAAACTGCTGCTGGACCTGGACAACATTGTCACCGGCTCTCGCGACCTGGCGGCCTTGCGTCGGGGTGTAGTCACTATCGCCGCCCTGCCCTCCGTGTGCGCGGGCGCCCTGCCCCCGGCTTTGCGTCTGTTTCGCGAGCGCTTTGCCGGGATCGAAATACGCCTGCATGATCTGGTGGCTCACCGTATCCATGCCCAGGTTCGCGAAGGGAGGGTGGATTTCGGTATCGGCGTGCGTGCGCGACTGAGCCATGGCCTGGAATTCCTGCCGGTGTTGAATGATCGTTTGTGTGCATTTGTGCCGCGTGATCATCCCCTCACCCGTCATCCACAACTGACGCTGGAGCAGTTGGCGGAACAGTCGATCATCCTCACCGGCCGCGACAGCAGCGTGCGCGAGCAAGTGGATGCCCTGTTCGATGAGACACGCCTGACAATGAACGCCGGCATGGAGGCCAACTACATGTCGACGGTGCTGGCACTGGTGCGTCAGGGGTTGGGGATCAGTGTGCTGCCAGAGTCGGCGGCGGATAGCCTGGAAGGTTTAAAGCGGATCAACATCGATCATCCCGGCGTAAACCGGGAGATTGGGTTGATCAGTCGTAGCGGGATGGGCTTGAGCCCAGCGGCGCAGCAGTGTTTCGAGCTGCTGAAAGAACAACTCGCTGACACACCACTGAGCTGAATGTGGGAGCTGGCTTGCCTGCGATGCAAACGACACGGTCTGTCAGTTGCACTGCGGCGATACGATCGCAGGCAAGCCAGCTCCCACATTTTGACCGAGTGAATTAGCTCAGCATGGCGACATGCTTGGGATGGCTGGCCACTCGCTTCAACCATGCCTGCACACCCGGATAAGCATCCAACTCAAAACCACCTTCATTCGCCACATGGGTATAGGCATACAACGCCACATCGGCGATAGAGAACTGATCCCCCACCAGATACGGCGTCAGCTGCAACTGGCGCTCCATGACCTTGAGCGCTTTGTAACCGCCCTTGTGCAGTTTTTTGTATTCCTCCAGGCGATCCTCGGGCAGCCCCAGGTAAAACTGGATAAACCGCGCCACCGCGATGTACGGCTCATGGCTGTACTGTTCAAAAAACTGCCATTGCAGCACCTGGGTCCGCAGGCGTGGTTCGGACGGCAGGAACTCGCTGCCATCGGCCAGGAAGTTGAGGATCGCGTTGGATTCCCACAAACAGGTGCCGTCTTCCAGCTCCAATACGGGGATCTTGCCGTTCGGGTTCTTGGCCAGGAATTCGGCAGTCTGGGTATCGCCCTTGAGGATATCGACATCGATCCATTGGTACGGGATGCCCAGCAGGTTGAGCATCAACTTGACCTTGTAGCAGTTGCCCGACTTGTAATCGCCATAAACCTTGTACATGGGGCTCCCCTTATGCCGCTTGCGCGTGCTGTGCTTGACGGACCACCGCGGCCAGGCGCTTGAGACCTTCGTCCAGGCGGGCCGGGTCAATATGGCTGAAATTGAGTCGCAACGAGCCAAGATGCAGGTCCGGCTCGGAAAAGAACGGTTCACCGGGCATGAACGCGACGTCCTGTTCTAATGCTTGCGCCAGTAAAGTGCGGGTGTCGAGTGGCTGTTTCAAGGTCAGCCAGAAGAATAATCCGCCCTGGGGCACCTGCCAGTTGGCCAAGTCACCGAAGTGGCGCGCCAACGCGGCCTGGAAAGCATCGCGACGCTCACGGTAAAAACTGCGCAGTTGCGCCAGATGCTGTTGGTATTTTTCCGTACCCATCCACTGCATCGCCTGCCATTGACCGACGCGATTGGTATGCAGGTCGGCTGACTGCTTGAGCTTGAGCAAATGTGGGAACAAATCCGCGCTGGCAATCAGGTAACCCACACGCAGCCCGGGCAGCAGCGTCTTGGAGACGGTACCGGTGTAGATCCAACTGGCTTTTTTCAAGCGCCCGACGATGGGTTTGGCACTGCCACCATCGAACGTAAGCTCGCGATAGGGCTCGTCCTCGATCAAGGTCACGCCAAACTCATCGAGCAGCGCGGCGACCGCCTCGCGCTTGGCTTCGCTGTAGCGCACGGCCGATGGGTTCTGAAAAGTCGGGATCAGGTAAATGAACGCGGGTCGATGGCGTTCCAGGTTGTCGCGCAACGCCGTCAGGTTCGGGCCATCAGCTTCCAGTTGCACGGTCAGGCAATCGGCGCCGAACAGCTGGAAGATCTGCAACGCGGCCAAGTAAGTCGGGCCCTCCAGCAGGATCTGCGTGCCTTTGTCGATATACAGCTTGGCCGCCAGGTCCAGGGTTTGCTGGGAGCCGCTGACCACCAGCACCTGGCTGGCCTCACAGGGCACGCCCAGCGCACGGGCCTCGGCCGCCAACAATTCACGCAGCCGCGGCTCGCCTTCGCTCATGCCGTATTGGCCGATGTTCAGCGGCATATCATCCCAATTCAGCGCGGGCAGCATGGCCTCGGCAGGTAGGCCACCGGCGAACGACATCACTTCCGGGCGCTGGGCCGCCGCGAGGATTTCACGGATCAAGGAGCTTTTGAGGCGCGTAATACGTTCAGAGAAGGCCATAAGGTCACCGGTAGCGAAGACTGTGGAAAGTACGTCAAACTGGTTGACCGAAATTACGACGACTTCAACGGATACGTCAACATGCTTGACCTTAAAAACCCAGCCAACCAACAAGAAGCCATGCAAGCGTTCTTTTTTGGCTATCAGGCGTTCACCGCCAAGGCCGACGAAATGCTCGAACGCCGTGGCCTGAGCCGGGTGCACCAGCGCATCGTGTTTTTTATCGCGCGCTATCCGGCGTTGAGCGTGAAAGAGCTGCTGGAATTGCTCGGTGTGAGCAAGCAGGCGCTGAATATGCCGCTGCGCCAGCTGCAGGAAATGCACCTGGTCAGCAGCGTCGCGTCCGAGACCGACAAGCGCAAACGCCTGCTGGAATTGAGCGACGAAGGCCTGCGTTTCGAGCAGTCACTGCGCCGGGAACAGGTGAAGTTGTTGCAGCGGGCCTTCAGCGAAGCTGGGGAGGAAGCGGTGGCCGGCTGGCTGGCCGTCAATCAAGCATTGAGCGCAGCGAACTAGCAGCGCCCCAACCATTCGAAAACATTATTTGCTTTATTTGTATACAAAAGCATAATCCACTGCGTGCGAGTTCCTGACCTATTGGTCAACAAAACCCGCCAGTACCTCAAAGCGCTGTTGCCCACTGTTGTGACCGGCGCTGGAAATAACAATAAAACTCTTGAGGAGTACTCGCTGTGGATAGCCGCAAATCCGAAGCCCCGACGCTGGACCTTGCCCCCTCACAGAACAGCTGGCTGGAACGCCTGTTCAAACTCAGTTTGCATGGCACCACAGTGAAGACCGAGCTGATCGCCGGCCTCACGACCTTTATCACCATGGCCTACATCATCTTCGTCAACCCCAACATCATGGCCGACGCCGGTATCGATCATGGCGCGGCGTTCGTCGCCACGTGCATCGCCGCCGCGCTGGGTTGCCTGTTGATGGGCCTGTACGCCAACTGGCCAGTGGGCCTGGCGCCGGGTATGGGGCTTAATGCGTTTTTCACCTACACCGTGGTCGGCACCATGGGCTATCACTGGGAGACCGCCCTGGGTGCGGTGTTTATCTCCGGCGTGCTGTTCATGGGCCTGACCCTTTCGCGCGTGCGTGAATGGTTGCTCAACAGTATTCCCGTGAGCCTGCGCCATGCCATGGGTGCGGGTGTCGGCTTGTTCCTCGGCGTGATTGGCTTGAAGACCGCAGGCATCATCGTCGACAGCCCGGCCACCTTGATCAAGCTCGGCTCGCTGCATGAGCCAGCGCCGCTACTGGCAGCCGTGTGTTTCCTGCTGATCGCCATCCTCAGCTACCACCGTGTGTTCGGCGCCATCCTGATCAGTATCATCGCTGTCACCCTCGCTGGGTGGGGCCTGGGCCTGGTGCATTACAACGGCATGATCTCCACCCCACCGAGCCTGGCGCCGACCTGGATGGCCATGGACGTCAAGGGTGTATTCAATGTAAGCATGATTAGCGTTGTTTTTGCTTTTCTTTTTGTACACATGTTTGATACCGCAGGTACACTGATGGGCGTCGCGCAGCGGGCCGGATTGGTGAATGCCGATGGGCGTATCGATAACCTGTCCCGTGCATTGAAGGCTGATAGTGCTTCCAGCGTGTTCGGCGCCATGGTCGGTGTTCCGCCGGTGACCAGCTACGTGGAAAGCGCAGCGGGTGTTGCCGCTGGCGGCCGTACCGGGCTGACCGCCGTGACCGTGGGTATCCTGTTTGTGGCGGCGATGTTTTTCGCACCACTGGCAGGCATGATCCCCGCCTATGCCACCGCTGGCGCGCTGATCTACGTGGCAATGCTGATGATGGCAAGCATGGCGCACATCAATTGGGATGAAGCCACCGACAGCATCCCGGCGATTGTCACGGCGATCATGATGCCACTGACCTTCTCGGTCGCCGACGGGATTGCCCTGGGCTTTATCACGTATGTGGCGCTCAAGGCCGGTACTGGCAAGTATCGCGAGATCTCCGCCAGCTTGTGGGTGCTGTGCGCGATCTTTATCGCCAAATTCATATTTCTATAAAGGAGTAACGGATGAACCTGGAAACCTGGCTACTGTTCAGCGGCGCAGCACTGATCGTGATCCTGATCCCTGGGCCACTGTCACTGCTGATGATCAGCAACAGTCTCAACTACGGCCTGCGTCGTTCGTATCCAGCGTTTCTCGGTGGGGTGTTTGCCTCGATCTGCCTGCTCAGTGCCTCGGCCCTGGGCTTGGGCGCTCTGTTGATGGCGTCGGAACAATTGTTCAGCGCGTTGAAGATCGCCGGCGCGGTGTATCTGTTCTACCTCGCCTGGCAGAGCTGGGTGCAATCACGGCAGCCGAGCCAGGGTGCGGTGGTGCCTCAGGTCGTGGCGACGCCACGGTTCCGTGCACTGTTTGGCCGTGCGTTTGTGCTGGGCGCCAGCAACCCCAAGGACATCCTGTTCTTCGCTGCCTTCCTGCCGCAATTTCTCAGCAGCCAGCAGCCGTTCCTGCCGCAACTGCTGATCATGATCGTCACCTGGACTGTGCTCGACCTGCTGTGCAAGCTCGCCTACGGCCTCAGCGCCCATGGTGCGGCGCGGTATCTGCGCAGCGGCAAGGGCCAGAACTGGTTCAATCGAATCAGCGCGGGGCTGTTCGGCGGCGCCGGCGCCATTGCTCTGCTCAAGGGATGAGCTGGATCTTGACGAAGTAAACCGTTGGGCCGGTGTCGCCTGCCCACTGGATACCGGCCACGATCTTGACCAACCGTCCCCCCCTGAGGCTACGCAGGACCAACGGATACACCGGCGATCGGCTTCTACGCAGCGCGCCTCGTTCAAACCAGCTATCAGAAAGCCTGATGAAGGGTTTGCTGGACAAATTGACGTTAGTCCCACTGACCCAACGCGTATATATGTAGTACCCGTTGCCGGAATTGGGATGGGTGCAAAAGAAGTCGGCAAACTCGATGCCACCGGGCTGCTTGCCGATGGGGCGTACCACAAAACCTTGTTGTTCCAGCACCCGGCGCACAGCGGCCTGGTTTGCAGCCAGACGAGGTCGTTTGTTACTCCTGCTAGCCAGGCCAAGTGACGCATCCAGCACAAACGGCGGCGTGAAATCCACACGTGCGAACCCAGGCGCCAAACCGTCGAGCCCGAGAGTGAAACTGGCGCGACTGGACAGTTGAACAGGGCGCAACATTCTCAGCAGGTCATCGGTGCGCCCCAAAGTTTTCGGATCAGTCCATTGGTCCAGAGTCGCTTTGACGGTGAGCAAGTGCGTTGCCGTGACCGACGGACTGTTGTCCGCCAACTCCACCAATCGCCGTCCACCAAACGTCTTGCTGCTTGCGGACATCGTCGGGAATGCGCGGGTAAAGGTACGCTCCAGGGGTTCATTAAACAGCACTGGATGAGGCGTCCATAACCCATTGGCACCGAGTGTCGCGGGCACCGGTTGATCCTCCCAACCGACACCCAGCCAGTGGTCCACATCCTGATAGGCACGCGGGCGCAGCGACGGGCTCTTCATGATGAATAGCGTTTTCTGGTAAGGCGCATTCGTGCCCTGCGGCAACAACCAATAATAGTCGACGCCCAATTGGACCAGATGCTGCCCCTCCCCGGCGGCTCCTGCCGGTAAGCGATAAATACGGTGAGCGGGCGACACATCGTCCAGGGGTCCACTGGCGCGATTCCCCCATCCCTGCCATGTGCTGGGCGCATTGGGTGATTGGCGCAGGGCATCAAGCAACGCCTGATGCGAGGGGGCGACCCATTGGGTGCCGACGGCTTGGGCAGTACTCGGGCCGGGTTGAGGAACAGGCTCCCCTCGCGGGGTAACGGACCACGGCCGCAAGCCCCCGGAACTCGGCCCGGGTTGCGGTTCCGGTGCATCGGCCTGCAACAACCACTCCCTGGGTTCCTCGATATGCAGGATCAGCTCATTCTCACCTTTTTCCTTGGGGTTCTTCAGCCGCAGGACCTGTTCATTGTCGCGTCGATACACCGCATATTGATGCCCTCCCTCCTCCACGAACTGCTCGCCGTCCTTCACGAAGACACCTTTAAGGCCAGGACCTTGTAGCGCGACACCGCCGGTGATGCGCTCCTTGCGCATGTGCTCCAACGTGCGAAAAGGTTTGATAGACGGCGCCAACCGGGAAGGCCCAACACCTGCCAACGCCTGGCGACGATGCAATTGCCCCAATGCCCCACGCATGGAGGCGCGCCCCACCGACGACACCACAGTGCTGGAACCTTTGGGTACGGGAGCAAAACTGGCCAACACGTCCACAAACGCCATCAACGTCACGAAAGCCAGGTCCACCGCATCATGAGAATCTCGACTGTGGTGGTAGCGTTTTGCCGCGATCAGAACCTCCACCAAGCTGATGCCCAACCCAATCACCGGGATGAACGACAACAGGCCGCGCACCCGCGCAGCGTACTGTTCGCCCAGTCGCAGTTCTCGGTAAGTCGCCAGCAGCTTGGCCGAATTGGACTGCCCCTGGCTGCGCCGCTGAATATCGAACATCTGGGCATGGGCCAGCAACACCAACGGCTGCGTGTGTACGGTAGGGACGATGCCCAGCCAGCCGGTGGGCGAGTCGTCTATCTGCTCCTGGATTTGTGCTTCGATTGCCTCCAGCGATACGGCCGGCACCCGATGCTTGACCTTGAACCAGCGCACCACGCGCGCAATACCTTCATAGGTGCTGAGAATACCGTGATCCAAAATCTTGACCGGGCGCCACAGCCAATCCGGGATCGGCGAAGATTCCGCGCCGCCGGGGTAACTGGCCACAGCTTCGGCATCCCAGCCGGGCGCAATATGCTGCGCCAAGGCCTTCACTTGAGCCTGCGACGCCCAGACCCGATTCACTTCGGCACGCGCTTGCTCCAAACCCGCAAACTCGCTGAGCGACGGGTAATCCAAAGCCGCTGGCCAATACAGCACACAACGCTCGCTGAGCTCATCATGGATCAGCAACATCCCGGCGATGTGTCGAGGATGTTCAAGGGTATGGCCGAGCAAACGCATGAAGTAAAGCCGCAACCGATGGCCATTCTTTGCCAGGTCTGCCGGCAGCACGGCTGCCATGGCGGTCGTGAACATGCTCTGGGCGATCGCGCCGAAGCCCTGTTGCACCGCTGAAAACAACTGCATGCGAGCACGCTGTCGAACGGTCCGGTGGGTCAGTGCCCTTGAAACGCCTTGCTGGATGGCCGAGGGGTAAAAGACCTGTTGGATCAGTGTGTCGTAACGGCCACCGATATCCAGTCTGGAGAGGGTTTTGATCAAATAGCGCGGGTTGAGGCGCGATTTCCACGCGGGCTCCAGGTAAGTAGCCCGGTTCAAGCGCCACTCGGTCCAGGGCGCTTGCGCGTCGAGATTGTGCAACGCCAGTTGCAGCAGGGTGTAAGTCGAGCGCTGTGGGCTGACCACCGTCTTGATATGGCGATCGCCAGGCACGCACTGACTCGACCACCCACAAAAGTGAGTCGCGACGTCATCCGGAATTTCAATGAAAGGCTTGTCGATGTCCAGCCCGTCGTACACGCCATCCTCTTTCAGTTGTTTGATCAACTGCTCGCGGGTGAACGTCTCTAAAGAGGGTAATAACTGCCAGAGCCGTTTTTCCAAAGCAATGGAGTTGGCCAGATAGCGTGTTTGCAGACGCCGGTATTCTTTGCGCCGCGCAGGCGTTGTCGTGGCAGGCCAAGCCGGAAGTTTTTTCGCCTGCTCAGCCGCCAGTTGCATCAATTGCACGTTGGCAATCGCCAGGTCACGGGCGTCACTGGCTGGCACCTGCAAGTACTGGCGCAACTCTCCAGCCAACATTGAGCGCCCCAAGGCAGGGTCACTCACCTCGCTGAACAAGCGAACTTTTTCACCGAGCCGCTTATACAAATCGGCGTGATAAACAATCAGCTCCCGAAAAATCTCGTGCAGCACATTGCCCTCGGTGGCCTTGTACTCAATCACTGAAGTTGGGCCAATCACCCGGCGCGCTGAAAGGCGTTGATCACGCCCGATGCATTGCCACAACGGCGAACCATCAGGACTGCGCAGGCTGGCCAACACGCACTCGGACAGCACCTGCAAACTGGCAAAGGCACACATGCCGCCGTGCGTACCGGCCGTGACCAACACAACAGGCTGTGCCCGTGCGGGTTGGCTGAAGGCACTGCGAGTGGTCACCACAAAGGCCCCCATCAGGGGAAATGTCGACTGCCCCGGCGTGTTCATCGCCAGGCGCAACACCTGAGTGTCACTGCCGTTGCGCGCTGCGGCCAATGGCTTGTCGAGCACCTCGAATACACGTCGCAGTGGCCCTTCGTTTATCAACTTCAGGCGTTGCTGCATCCGTGCTTCATACATCAGTGCCTGATGCTGCGCCTTCAGCAACAGCGTCGCTCGCTTATGGTCGCCGTCAGGCCGTTCCAACCAATAGGCCTGTTGAAACAAGCGCTCACCCTCGGCCTGAACATGCTTTTGAGCTTGCTCAACCTGAACCTGCCACTGTGCCTGGAGCGCACTGAACACTTGATAGGCGCCTGGCGTCTTGTCATCCGACAGGGCGGCCAACGCCCTCTCCCAGCGCTTGAGGGTTTGCTCCCGGGTGCGCAATGGCAAACCAGGGGCCAGGCTGGCAAAGGTAATTTCCCGGGAACGGCGCACGTGATCCCACTCCAGCAACCAGGCCACTGCAGTACCTGATCCGAAACGGCTTACCAGGCGATTTCTTCCCCGCTCGATCACCTGCATGAATCGCGCGATGTCGCCTTCGGCAGGTCGGGCCTCTCCTGGTGCATTCACACTTTGATGGTTGATCGACAAGGCGCAGGCCAGCTCATTGGCCCACTGCCCGTCCAGCACCGCAATTGCGCTGTGGCGCAAGCCATCACCGAGCAGCGAATGACCGCGCCGAGCCAACACTCCGGCGCCGATGCCATCACACACTTCATTGCGCCGCCTCAGTGGCAGGCATTGCCACACGCTGGCGAATAATTCACCGCCGATCAACAGCGGCAGGTTGCATTGCAATTGCTGCCAGGAGCGAAACTCATAGAACTCCCGAGCCAACCCCGGAAGGTAAATGACCTGTGGGGAGGTCTCATCCTGATAAAGATGCAATGCCCCGGGAATGGCCAGAAACACTTGATCCGCCCTCGGCCACCCCAACTCCGCCACTTGCAACAGTGCCCAGGCGCCGCCTGCACGCTGACGTGCTTCTAGGGTGGGCGCATCAATCAGACACTGGACCAGGGCAAACCCGAAAGACGACAGTTGATCCAGTTCACGTGCCAGGAATGCCTTTTGCGCGAACGCTATAGCGCACTGCTCCACCCAACGTTCTCGTCGGGTCAGCCACGAGCCATCGGCCAACTGTCGCCAGTAGACGGTGACTGCGCGATCCAGCGTGCCCAGCAGGTTCAACCTGTTGATGCGCTCCAGCGCTTGCCTGGCGGTAAAAGGCAATCGAGCTTCGGGTTCATCCTTCACGCTCAACACCGTGAATTGATTGGTATTGGCTGCGATGAACGGATCAGCAAGCAGCGCCAGGGCACGCTCGGTGAGCCGGTGAACCTTGCTTGGCTCGGTAAATATCAGACGGTCCGGGTCGAGCGCGAATGCCTCGCGCAAGGTGGCACGAACCACCAGCAAGATACGCGGCGCGCGGCTTATCAGTTGCTTCAGGATTTTCACCGAGGCCGCACAACGCACTTCGGCGACATGGAGTTGATTGATCAACTGACTGGGTTGGGCGGCAGCATTGATGCGACGCGTCAATTGTTGCCGCAAGGCATTCAGTGCGGGCTCGGGGGTGTCAGTGGGCATGGCAAGTTCTTCATATGCAGGAAAAACCGAGCCTAGGCACAGCAGCCCATGACCGTGCGCTACATACTTGAGCCGTGGGCCAGACGAAAAAAAGCCCGCAGTGTGGGCGGGCGAAACCAACGAAGAGCTTTGGGGGTGTGAAGCGAGGTGACGCTAGCTACCGCGATAGGTGGAGTAGCTGTAGGGCGAAATCAGTAGCGGGACATGGTAGTGATCCTGTTCGGCGCTGATGCCGAAACGCAGTACCACCACGTCGAGGAAAGCAGGTTCCGGCAATTGCACGCCACGGGCACGGTAGTAATCCCCGGCGCTGAATTGCAGCTGGTAGACACCACTGCGGTAGTCGTCGCCTTGCAGCAGTGGCGCATCGCAACGGCCGTCGCTGTTGGTCACGGCAGTGGCGACCAGTTCCAGCTGCGCACCTTCGACGCGGTACAGCTCCACCTTGATCGCGCTGCCGGGGCAGCCGTGTGCGGCGTCCAAAACGTGTGTGGTCAAACGTCCCATGGCGTCTACGCGCCTCCCGTAGTCAGTAGAAGAGTGATCCGCACTTTTTCAGGGCATCGAAAAAGCCGGCGATGACTGATTAAGACACTTTTTAAAAAAATTGTACACAATAAAAATTACAAACCTTTGGATCTGCCCACCGCTATTGCGCGGGCAGGCAATTGACGAGTGATCCTTGCTTTTAAACGACCTTTTGTCCATTAGCTGACCAACCAGGCAAGTTTCTTGCTACACCATTTACCGTGAGCCCTGCAGAAAAAATGCAGAAATGCAGGCTTACAAAGTGCGCGATAAGTTGTATACAATCACTCATCGCTAACACGACGAACAAGAAGGAAGACTGCAGTGAGCGCTGACTACCCACGCGACCTGATCGGTTACGGCAGTAACCCTCCTCACCCCCACTGGCCGGGCAAGGCGCGCATTGCGCTGTCTTTCGTACTCAACTACGAAGAAGGTGGCGAGCGCAATATCTTGCACGGCGATAAAGAGTCCGAAGCCTTCCTCTCGGAAATGGTCTCGGCCCAGCCACTGCAAGGCGCACGTAACATGAGCATGGAGTCGCTGTACGAATACGGCAGCCGTGCCGGCGTGTGGCGCATCCTCAAGCTGTTCAAAGAGTTCGATATCCCACTGACCATCTTCGCCGTGGCCATGGCTGCCCAGCGCCACCCGGATGTGATCCGTGCCATGGTCGAGGCCGGCCATGAGATCTGCAGCCACGGTTATCGCTGGATCGACTACCAATACATGGACGAGGCCCAGGAACGCGAGCACATGCTCGAAGCCATCCGCATCCTCACCGAGCTGACCGGCGAACGCCCACTGGGCTGGTACACCGGCCGCACCGGCCCCAACACCCGGCGACTGGTGATGGAGGAAGGCGGCTTCCTCTACGACTGCGATACCTACGACGACGACCTGCCCTACTGGGAGCCCAACAATCCCACTGGCAAGCCACACCTGGTGATCCCCTACACCCTGGACACCAACGACATGCGCTTCACCCAGGTGCAGGGTTTCAACAAGGGCGATGACTTTTTCGAATACCTGAAAGACGCATTCGACGTGCTCTACGCCGAAGGGGCCGAGGCGCCGAAAATGCTCTCCATTGGCTTGCATTGCCGTCTGATTGGTCGCCCGGCGCGCCTGGCTTCGTTGAAGCGTTTCATTGAATACGTCAAAGGTCACGAGCACGTGTGGTTCACTCGCCGAGTGGACATTGCCCGTCACTGGCACGAAACCCACCCTTTCAAGGGAGCGGCGAAATGACTGCGTTCCAAACCGTCAAACCCTCGACCTTGAGCCGCGATGCCTTCGTCAACGCTTTCGCCGATATCTACGAACATTCGCCATGGGTGGCCGAAAAGGCCTTCGACCTGGGCCAGGACGCCTCGATTGATGAAATCGAGACCCTGCACCAGCGCATGAGCGACATCCTGTTGAGCACCGATCACACCCGTCAACTGGCCCTGATCAATGCTCACCCGGACCTGGCCGGCAAAGCCGCCGTCCAGGGTCAACTGACCCAAGCCAGCACTGATGAACAGGCTGGCGCGGGGATTCACCAATGCACGGCCGAAGAGTTTTCTCGCTTCACCGAGCTGAACGATGCCTACAAGGCCAAGTTCAAGTTTCCCTTCATCATGGCGGTAAAAGGCAGCAACCGGCATCAGATCCTGGCCGCGTTCGAAACGCGCATCCACAACTCGGTGGACACCGAGTTCAAATGCGCACTGGCCGAGATCAACAAGATTGCGTTGTTCCGTTTACTGACCCTCTAACAGACCATCCCCAGCCACTCTATCTAAGGCAGACAAGAAGAATGAAAGCTTACGCCGTACCTTTCGAGAAGTTCGTCAACCTGGCCGACGCCCGCCTGGGCACCAAGATCATCTCCGTGACCGATGACTGGTTCGCTGACGCCAACCGCCTGTTCCAGCCGACCCCGGCCGTGTGGAAGGAGGGCGTTTTCGATGACAACGGCAAGTGGATGGACGGCTGGGAGTCGCGCCGCAAGCGCTTCGAAGGCTACGACAGCGCGGTGATTCGCCTGGGCGTGCCAGGTTCGATCAAAGGCGTGGACATCGACACTTCATTCTTCACCGGCAACTTCCCGCCGTCGGCGTCCCTGGAAGCCTGTTTCCTGGCTTCGGGCGAGCCGGATGACAATACCCAGTGGGTGGAAGTACTGTCGGCCGTCGAGCTGCAAGGCAACAGCCACCACTACCACGAGATCAACAACGACCAGGCCTTCAGCCACTTGCGCTTCAACATCTACCCGGATGGCGGCGTGGCGCGTCTGCGTGTATACGGCGTGCCGTTCCGCGACTGGTCTTCGGTGGGCGACAACGAACAAGTCGACCTGGCGTCAGCCCTGAACGGCGGTCGTGCCCTGGCCTGCTCCGACGAACACTTCGGTCGCATGAGCAACATCCTCAACCCGGGCCGTGGCATCAACATGGGCGACGGTTGGGAAACCGCGCGTCGTCGTACGCCAGGCAATGACTGGGTGATCGTCGCATTGGGTCATCCAGGCGAGATCGAGAAGATCATCGTCGACACCCTGCACTTCAAGGGCAACTACCCGGACACCTGCTCGATCCAGGGCGCATTCGTGAAGGGCGGCACCGACAGCCAGATCGAAACCCAATCGCTGTTCTGGCGCGAACTGCTGCCGGCGCAGAAACTGGAAATGCACGCTGAACACACCTTCGCCGAGCAGATCAAGGCACTGGGGCCGATTACCCACATCCGCCTGAATGTGTTCCCGGATGGCGGTGTGAGTCGCCTGCGGGTCCTGGGCAAAGTAGCCAAGTAAGCGGTGAACCCAATCGCAGGCAAGCCAGCTCCCACATTTGAAATGCATTCCCCTGTGGGAGCGGGCTTGCCCGCGATGGCGGCAAAACAAACAACACAGCATTCGGATAAGAAGACAGCCATGCGCACACTCGTGATCGAACCCCTGACCAAAGAAGCCTTCGCCCCCTTCGGAGACGTTATCGAAACCGACGGCAGCGATCACTTCATGATCAACAACGGGTCGACCATGCGCTTTCACAAACTGGCCACGGTCGAAACCGCTAAACCGGAAGACCACGCCATCATCAGCATCTTCCGCGCCGACGCGCAGGACATGCCGCTGACTGTGTGCATGCTGGAACGACACCCGCTGGGCAGCCAGGCTTTCATTCCGCTGCTCGGCAACCCCTTTCTGATC
Source organism: Pseudomonas sp. GW821-FHT03A09 (assembly GCF_059421065.1). Classification (NCBI taxonomy): domain Bacteria; kingdom Pseudomonadati; phylum Pseudomonadota; class Gammaproteobacteria; order Pseudomonadales; family Pseudomonadaceae; genus Pseudomonas; species Pseudomonas sp. GW821-FHT03A09. Next base: position 137,232 of record NZ_JBWKUX010000004.1, read on the forward strand.
GTGGTCGCGCCCCTTGGCGATGCACCTGTATCAGGCTTGGTCCGCGCCTTCGTTACCAACGGCAGGCAGGGCATTAATTACCATCGCGGCGTCTGGCACCACCCGGTGCTGACGATCGAAAAGCGGGATGACTTCCTGGTGGTTGATCGCAGTGGCACAGGCAATAACTGCGATGAGCATTTTTTCAAAGAGGATGAGCGGTTGATCCTCGCCCCCCACCAATAAGAGAAGGTCTGATCACCCGACAATAAGGGTGACAGGCGAGAGGTAAAGACTGTGGAAGCACATCTGTTGGAATGGCTGAACCTTAGCGTGCGCTGGGTTCACATGATCACTGGCGTCGCGTGGATCGGCGCTTCCTTCTATTTCGTCTGGCTGGAAAACAACCTCAATCGTGTCAACCCCAAGGACGGCCTGGCCGGTGACTTGTGGGCGATCCACGGTGGCGGTATCTATCACCTGGAAAAATACAAGCTGGCCCCACCGACCATGCCAGATAACCTGCACTGGTTCAAATGGGAAGCCTATTTCACCTGGATGTCCGGCATCGCGCTGCTGTGCGTGGTGTTCTACTCCAACCCGACCTTGTACCTGCTGGCACCGGGCAGCAGCCTGAGTGGTCCGGAAGGTGTACTGCTGGGCATCGGCTCGCTGTTCGTCGGCTGGTTCATCTACTCCTTCCTTTGCGACTCGGCCCTGGGCAAGCGCCCTGCCCTGCTCGGCCTGATCCTGTTCGTGCTGTTGATTGCAGCGGCCTACGGCTTCAGCAAGGTGTTCAGCGGTCGTGGTGCTTACCTGCACGTCGGTGCAGTGATCGGCACCATCATGGTGGGCAACGTGTTCCGCATCATCATGCCCGCCCAGCGCGCGCTGGTGGCGGCCATTGCGGAGAACCGCACGCCGGATCCCGCACTGCCGGCCAAAGGCTTGCTGCGTTCACGCCACAACAACTACTTCACCTTGCCGGTGCTGTTCATCATGATCAGCAACCACTTCCCGAGCACCTACGGCAGCCAATACAACTGGCTGATCCTGGCAGGTATCGCAGTGGCGGCGGTGTTGGTGCGTCATTACTTCAACACCCGGCATAACAGCCAGAAGTATGCGTGGACCTTGCCTGTGGGTGCGTTGGCGATGATTTGCCTGGCGTACGTGACGGGTCCGAAACCGGTGGCGACCACACCGGACGTGGCCAAGGCACCTGCCGCCATCGAGTACCAGCCGTTGCCGGAAACCGCGTTGGGTGGTGGCTTGAAACCTGCCGCACCCGCAGCGCCCGTCGAACCGGCTGCTGCACCTGCCCCCGCCCAAGCGACGATTGATTTCGACAAGGTGCACGGGGTGATCCAGGAACGCTGTGCCGTGTGCCACTCGGCCAAGCCCACCAGCCCACTGTTCAGCACCGCGCCAGCCGGCGTGATGTTCGACACCCCGGCACAGATCCAGCAGCAGGCGGCGCGCATTCAAGCGCAGGCCGTGGCGAGCCAGATCATGCCATTGGGCAACATCACCCAGATGACCCAGCAGGAGCGGGATTTGATTGGCACCTGGATCAACCAGGGGGCTCGTACCAATTAACTGACTCACAGAGATCCAGTGTGGGAGCTGGCTTGCCTGCGAAAGCGGTCGGCCAGTCCCCCATCTGGTGGCTGATACACCGCCATCGCAGGCAAGCCAGCTCCCACATTTGGGATTTGCGGTGATTTGAAGATTGCGTTCCAAACAACACAAAAATAAAAAAGATCCGAGGTGTTGCATGTCCGAGTTAGCCGAACCGCAGACTACTGCCGCGCCCGCCATGGTGCGGCTGCCCCTCTTGCAACTGATTCTGGTAGGCCTGCAACACGTCTTGCTGATGTACGGCGGCGCCGTCGCCGTCCCCCTGATCATTGGCCAGGCCGCAGGCCTCAGCCGTGAAGAAATCGCCTTTCTGATCAACGCCGACTTGCTGGTGGCCGGTGTCGCCACCATGGTGCAGTCGTTCGGCATCGGCCCGGTGGGCATTCGTATGCCGGTGATGATGGGCGCCAGTTTCGCCGCTGTCGGCAGTATGGTCGCCATGACCGGCATGCCCGGGATCGGCTTGCAAGGGATCTTCGGCGCAACCATCGCCGCTGGATTCTTCGGCATTCTGATCGCACCGTTCATGTCCAAGGTCGTGCGCTTTTTCCCGCCGTTGGTGACCGGTACAGTGATTACCGCCATCGGCCTGTCGCTGTTTCCCGTGGCCGTCAACTGGGCCGGTGGCGGCAGTGCCGCCGCCACATTCGGCTCGCCGATTTACCTGGCGATTGCCGCCCTGGTGCTGGCCACCATCCTGCTGATCAACCGCTTCATGCGCGGTTTTTGGGTGAACATCTCAGTGCTGATCGGCATGGCGCTCGGCTACGCCTTGTGCGGCCTGCTCGGCATGGTCGACCTCAGCGGCCTGACCCAGGCACCCTGGGTGCAGGTGGTGACCCCGCTGCACTTCGGCATGCCCAAGTTCGAGCTGGCACCGATCCTGTCGATGTGCCTGGTGGTGGTGATCATCTTCGTCGAGTCCACGGGCATGTTCCTCGCCCTGGGCAAAATCACCGGCCAGGAAGTCACGCCGAAGATGCTGCGCCGTGGCTTGCTGTGTGATGCCGGCGCGTCATTCTTCGCCGGTTTCTTCAACACCTTTACCCACTCGTCCTTCGCCCAGAACATCGGCCTGGTGCAGATGACCGGCGTGCGCTGCCGCTCGGTGACAATCATGGCCGGGCTGTTCCTGATTGTGCTGAGCCTGCTGCCCAAAGCCGCGTTCCTGGTGGCATCGATTCCACCAGCGGTATTGGGTGGCGCAGCGATCGCCATGTTCGGCATGGTGACGGCGACCGGCATCAAGATCCTGCAGGAAGCCGACATCGCTGACCGTCGCAACCAACTGCTGGTAGCGGTGAGTATCGGCATGGGCTTGATCCCCGTGGTACGCCCGGAGTTCTTCGCACAGCTGCCGCTGTGGATGAGCCCGATTACCCACAGCGGGATTGCCATGGCCACCCTCAGCGCGCTGTCGCTGAACATACTGTTCAACATCTTGGGCGGCGCTGAACGACCCGCCGTCGCCCATACCCACTGATTCCTTCGTTAACAATAAAAACAATAACGAACAAGGAACATCCCCATGCACGCCATTCACCTGGGGCCGGCCACAAGCCGCGCCCCATTCTCGCCCCACGCGCTCTGTTACAGCGCACTTGAGCCAAGGCCTGAGAGCCAGTATTCTCCGCGCCCGCTCGAATCGACTCAAAAAAAAACAGCGAATGTAAAAGCTGACTGCAGGGCCAACTTATCCGGGCCTACTGTCTGCGGCCAACGTGCACAAAAAACCACTGGATTCGACTGCATCAAGTGCAGCCGAAGGCGTCTTATTGGCTTTTTAAACACCTTGGCGCAGCTCTTGCTAAAAGCATTAAAGCTGACCAAACAGACGATTTTTGCAGCGAACCAAAAGGCGCCACACCAGAGCGCCTGCGTAGAAGAACAACCATAAAACTTTGACTCGGGAGCACCGAATGAAACCTATGTTAAAAGGCCTGATGTTGGCAGGTTCCCTGCTGGCCGGCGGCCAAGCCGTAGCAGGCGATTTGTTGCAGTGGCAGAACAACAGCCTGACGTACCTGTGGGGCAAGAACTTCACCATCAACCCGCAGATCCAGCAAACCGTCACGTTCGAACATGCCGACGCCTGGAAGTACGGCGACAACTTCCTGTTCGTCGACCGCATCTTTTATAACGGCAAGGAAGACGGCAACGTCGGCCCGGATACCTATTACGGCGAGTTCAGCCCACGGTTATCGTTCGGCAAGATCTTCGACAAAGACCTGTCATTCGGCCCGATCAAAGATGTATTGCTGGCCTTCACTTACGAGTTCGGCGAAGGCAATAACAACGCCTACCTGATCGGCCCGGGCTTTGACTTGAATGTGCCGGGCTTCGACTACTTCCAGCTGAACTTCTACCAGCGCCACCCGGCAGGCGACCGTCCAGGCAACAACATCTGGCAAATCACGCCGGTGTGGTCCTACACCATTCCCGTGGGCAGCTCCAATGTGCTGATCGACGGTTTCATGGATTGGGTAGTCGACAACGACAAGAACGCGCGCGGCACCTACCACGCCAACCTGCACTTCAACCCACAGATCAAATATGACCTGGGCAAGGCACTGCACTGGGGCGAGAAGCAGCTGTATGTCGGTATTGAATACGACTACTGGAAGAACAAGTACGGGGTTGAAGACAGCGGCGCGTTCAGGACCAACCAGGACACGGCGAGCTTGCTGGTCAAGTACCACTTTTAACAGACACCGCCAGTCCCTGTGGGAGCTGGCTTGCCTGCGATAGCGATCTATCTGTACTGATCAGGTTGACTGACACACCGCTATCGCAGGCAAGCCAGCTCCCACATTCAGTTCGGTGCCAGACCGAGGAATCGGGTGATTTCTTCACGCTGGGCCAACGCATCCCGCCTGCCCAATTCAATCAACTCACTACAATACCCAGCCTCGAACAGCAAGTAGCTCAACACCCCCGCCCCGCTGGTCTTGGTCGCTCCCGGCCCACGCAAGAACAAACGCAACGCCGCCGGCAACTCCTGGCGATGCCGTGCCGCGATTTCATCGATGGGCTGGCTCGGCGCAATCACCAACACCTCCACAGGCGCCAACTCTGGCGCGACATGGCTGAACCGGTTCAAACGCTCCAGCAGCTCGATATCACTCTCCAGACTGTCGATGAACGTGCTGTTGAGCATGTGCCCACCAATCTGCGCCAGCGTCGGCTGCTGACCGGTGTAGGTGCGCTGCGTCGCGGGTTCGTTACCCCGTGGATTGCCACTTACCCCCACCACTAAAACTCGGCTGGCACCCAGGTGCAAGGCTGGGCTGATCGGCGCCGACTGGCGCACCGCGCCGTCACCGAAATATTCCTGGCCAAGTTTCACCGGAGCAAACAACAGGGGGATGGCAGAACTGGCCAGCAGATGTTCGACACTGAGTTGAGTCGGCAGACCAATACGCCGGTGACGTAGCCAGGTATCAATGAGGCGCCCCCCTTGATAGAAGGTCACCGCTTGCCCGGACTCGTAGCCAAAGGCCGTCACCGCCACGGCATGCAGATGCTTTTTGCGGATGGCCTCATCGATGCCGTGCAGGTGCAGTTTGTCGTTGAGCAGATCCCGCAGCGGCGCGCTATTGAGCAGCGCCACCGGCACCTGGGCGCCCAGGCCCAGCAGGCTATGAATGAAAAAGCGGCCGGCCTGGCGGATCACGCCCGGCCAGTCACTGCGCAGGACCAGATGGCTGCGAAAGCCCTGCCAGAAGGCGGTGAGGCGTTGGATGGCGGCGGCGAAGTCTGTCGCCCCGCTGGCCAGACTCACCGCGTTGATTGCCCCGGCGGAGGTGCCGACAATCACCGGAAAAGGGTTGGGTGCTCCGGGCGGCAACAGCTCGGCAATCGCCGCCAACACTCCCACCTGATACGCCGCTCGCGCCCCGCCGCCGGAAAGAATCAAGCCTGTGACCGGTTCAACTGGGCGCATTGCGTCACTCCATGTGGGAAAGGTAGGGCTTACCGACGGCGTTTCTCGTACAGCTTAGGCTCACCCGGTGGCCGGCTCTTGAAGCGGCGATGGGTCCACAGGTATTGCTCGGGGCATTCGCGCACCGAAGCTTCGACCCACTGGTTGATACGCAGGCAGTCGATCTCATCGGTTTCGCCAGGGAAGTCAGTCAACGGTGGGTGAATCACCAGGCGATAACCGCTGCCATCGGCCAAGCGCTCCTGGGTGAACGGCACTACCAGCGCCTTGCCCAAGCGCGCGAATTTGCTGGTGGCGGTCACGGTGGCGGCCTGGATGCCGAACAGCGGCACGAAGATGCTTTGTTTGGCGCCGTAGTCCTGGTCCGGTGCGTACCAGATGGCGCGGCCGGCGCGCAGCAGCTTGAGCATACCGCGTACGTCGTCGCGCTCTACCGCCAGGGAGTCGAGGTTATGCCGCTCGCGGCCACGGCGCTGGATAAAGTCGAACAGCGGGTTGCCGTGCTCGCGGTACATGCCATCGATGGTGTGCTTCTGCCCGAGCAGGGCGGCGCCGATTTCCAGGGTGGTGAAGTGCAGGGCCATCAGGATCACACCCTTGCCTTCCAGCTGTGCCTGCTTGAGATGCTCCAACCCTTCGACATGGGCCAGCCGTGCCAGGCGCGGCTTGGCCCACCACCAGCTCATGGCCATTTCAAAGAAGGCGATGCCAGTGGAGGCAAAGTTTTCCTTGAGCAGGTGTTGACGTTCCTTGGCGGTTTTTTCCGGGAAACACAGTTCCAGGTTGCGTGCGGCAATGCGGCGGCGATCGCCGGCCACGCGGTACATGCCCGCGCCCAATAAACGACCAATGGTCAACAGCGCCCGGTACGGCAACTGAGTGATCAGCCATAGCAGGCCGAGTCCCAGCCATAACAGCCAAAAACGCGGGTGAAGAAATACAGCTCGAAAACGCGGGCGATCCATTACAGATTCCGGTAAAGACATGGGCCGCGCATTCTACAACGGTTCGACTCGGCTTGCGGCCCGCGGATGTTCTCGTTATAAGTCTCGACACTTTTCGTGACAAGCCGCTTTTGCCGACCATGAGCCAAACCGAACCGCTAGACCAAGATCCCGTGTTCCAGCTGAAAGGCAGCATGCTCGCCATCACCGTGCTGGAACTCGCCCGCAATGACCTCGACGCCCTGGACCGCCAACTGGCCGCCAAGGTCGCCCTGGCGCCAAACTTTTTCAACAATGCCCCCTTGGTATTGGCCCTCGACAAGCTGCCGGCCGGCCAGGGCGCCATCGACTTGCCCGGGCTGATGCGTGTCTGCCGTTCCCATGGCCTGCGGACTCTGGCGATTCGTGCCAGCCGTATCGAAGATATTGCCGCAGCCATCGCTATTGAACTGCCAGTATTGCCGCCGTCCGGTGCCCGAGAACGTCCGCTTGACCCAAGCGAAGGCGAAGTGAAGAAAAAACCGGAAAAACCAGCGGAGCCGCTGATCAAGCCTACAAAGATCATCACCTCCCCCGTACGGGGCGGGCAGCAGATTTACGCCCAGGGTGGCGACCTGGTGGTGGTCGCGCCGGTCAGTCCGGGTGCGGAACTTCTGGCCGATGGCAACATCCATGTATACGGCCCGATGCGCGGACGTGCCCTCGCCGGCATCAAGGGAGATACCAAGGCCCGTATTTTTTGCCAGCAGTTGACCGCTGAGCTAGTGTCCATCGCAGGCCAGTACAAGGTTTCAGAAGATTTGCGCCGTGATCCGCTGTGGGGGGCCGGGGTGCAGGTCAGCCTGTCGGGCGATGTGTTGAACATCATCCGTCTTTAACGGATACTGCCGCATTTTCCAAGCATCTCTAGACTCTGATAGCACAGCGAAACCGGCAAGACTTGCGTAGGAATATTGAAGACTGGTGTTTCCCCTGCGGAAACCACAGTTTTTTTCCTACCAGGCTGTCCGCCTGCAGCGAGTTCCAAGAGATGTTTTTCAGGGGCTGAAAAGTCCTTTTTCCTTAGGGGTGAAACACCTTGGCCAAGATTCTCGTGGTTACATCCGGCAAGGGTGGTGTGGGTAAGACCACCACCAGCGCCGCTATCGGTACCGGTCTCGCTCTGCGCGGCCATAAAACAGTTATCGTCGACTTCGACGTCGGCCTGCGTAACCTCGACCTGATCATGGGCTGCGAACGCCGTGTGGTGTACGACTTCGTCAACGTGGTCAACGGCGAAGCCAACCTGCAACAGGCCCTGATCAAGGACAAGCGCCTTGAGAACCTGTACGTGCTGGCCGCCAGCCAGACCCGTGACAAAGACGCGCTGACCAAAGAAGGCGTAGGCAAAGTCCTGGCCGAGCTGAAAGAAACGTTCGAATACGTAGTTTGCGATTCGCCGGCGGGTATCGAAACCGGTGCTCACCTGGCGATGTACTTCGCCGATGAAGCCATCGTGGTCACCAACCCGGAAGTTTCCTCGGTACGTGACTCGGACCGTATGCTGGGCCTGTTGGCCAGCAAGTCCCAACGCGCCGAAAAAGGCGAAGACCCGATCAAGGAGCACTTGCTGCTCACCCGTTACAACCCTGAGCGCGTCAGCAACGGCGAAATGCTCGGTGTTGAAGACGTGAAGGAAATCCTCGCAGTGACCCTGCTGGGCGTCATCCCGGAATCCCAGGCAGTCCTGAAGGCTTCCAACCAGGGTGTTCCGGTCATTCTCGACGACCAGAGCGACGCCGGCCAGGCGTACAGCGACGCCGTCGACCGTCTGCTGGGCAAGTCCGTGGAACATCGCTTCCTCGATGTCAAGAAGAAGGGATTCTTCGAGCGTATCTTTGGAGGCAACTAAACAATGAAATTTCTCGACTTCTTTCGCGCCAACAAAAAGCCAACGACCGCGTCGGTAGCGAAAGAGCGTCTACAGATCATCGTGGCGCACGAACGCGGCCAACGCAGCACGCCGGACTACCTGCCAGCCTTGCAGAAGGAACTGGTCGAGGTGATCCGCAAATACGTCAATATCGGCAACGATGACGTGCATGTCGCTCTGGAAAATGACGGCAGCTGCTCGATTCTGGAACTTAATATCACCCTGCCTGATCGTTGATCGAAAGGGCGGTCGTCACGGCGGCTCGGTCACCCTGATCCCTTTTTGGGAACCGGGTGGGCGAGCCGCCGTTGGCGTTTGTAACGAGGCTGTTTAATGCCGCTGTCCAATATTCATATCCTGCATCAGGACGACGCTGTCCTGGTGGTGAACAAGCCGACCCTGTTGCTCTCGGTGCCCGGCCGGGCCGATGACAACAAGGATTGCCTGATCACCCGCCTGCAGGAAAACGGCTACCCCGAAGCCCGTATCGTCCATCGACTGGATTGGGAAACTTCAGGGATCATCCTGCTAGCCCGGGATGCCGACACCCACCGCGAACTGTCCCGCCAGTTTCACGACCGCGAAACCGAAAAAGCCTACACCGCACTGGCTTGGGGCCAGCCGGCGCTGGACAGCGGCAGCATCGACCTGCCCCTGCGCTACGACCCGCCGACCAAACCACGCCACGTGGTGGACCACGAGTTCGGCAAGCATGCGCTGACGTTCTGGAAAGTGCTGGAGCGCTGTGGCGACTGGTGTCGTGTGGAGCTGACGCCGATCACCGGGCGTTCGCACCAGTTGCGCGTACACATGCTGTCGATCGGGCACCCATTGCTGGGGGATGGGCTGTATGCCCATGAACAGGCCCTGGCCGCTTGGCCGCGGTTATGCCTGCACGCAAGCATGCTCAGCTTCACTCACCCGCAAAGCGGTGAGCGGTTGCGTTTCGAGTGCCCAGCCCCATTCTAAAACTGGTAATGCGATCAAAATGTGGGAGGGGGCTTGCCCCCGATGGCGGTGTGCCAGTCCATGGACTCAGTGACTGACACTCTGTTATCGGGAGCAAGCCCCCTCCCACATTTGTTCTGTGCACTTTTCGCCACCGACGGTAAACTCCGCGCATTGCTGTCTGGAGCTATTTATGCGCGAAGCGTTGAATCAAGGCCTGATCGACTTCCTCAAGGCCTCCCCTACTCCTTTTCATGCCACTGCCGCCCTCGCCCAGCGCCTGGAAGCGGCCGGTTACCAGCGTCTCGACGAGCGCGACACCTGGACCACCGAGCCCAACGGCCGCTATTACGTCACCCGTAACGACTCCTCGATCATCGCCTTCAAGCTCGGCCGTCACTCGCCGCTGCAAGGCGGGATTCGCCTGGTCGGCGCCCACACCGACAGCCCGTGCCTGCGGGTCAAGCCCCAGCCGGAGCTGCAACGTCAGGGCTTCTGGCAGTTGGGCGTGGAAGTGTACGGCGGCGCACTGTTGGCGCCGTGGTTCGACCGCGACTTGTCACTCGCCGGCCGCGTCACCTTCCGCCGTGACGGCAAGGTCGAAAGCCAGTTGATCGACTTCAAGTTGCCGATTGCCATCATCCCCAACCTGGCCATTCACCTGAACCGCGAAGCCAACCAGGGTTGGGCGATCAATGCCCAGACCGAGCTGCCGCCGATCCTCGCGCAATTCGCCGGTGACGAGCGCGTGGATTTCCGCGCCGTACTCACCGAGCAATTGGCACGGGAGCATGGGCTGAACGCCGACGTGGTGCTCGACTATGAGCTGAGCTTCTACGACACCCAAAGCGCAGCCGTCATCGGCCTCAACGGCGACTTTATCGCCGGTGCGCGCCTGGACAACCTGCTGTCGTGCTACGCCGGCCTGCAAGCCTTGCTCACCAGCGACACCGACGAAACCTGTGTGCTCGTCTGCAACGACCACGAAGAGGTCGGCTCCTGCTCCGCCTGCGGTGCCGATGGCCCGATGCTGGAACAGACCCTGCGCCGCCTGTTGCCTGAGGGTGATGAATTCGTACGCACCATTCAGAAATCACTGTTGGTTTCAGCGGACAACGCGCATGGCGTGCACCCGAACTACGCCGAGAAACACGACGCCAACCATGGCCCGAAACTCAACGCTGGCCCGGTGATCAAGGTCAACAGCAACCAGCGCTACGCCACCAACAGCGAAACCGCCGGTTTCTTCCGCCACCTGTGCATGGCCCAGGAAGTCCCGGTGCAGAGCTTTGTGGTACGCAGCGACATGGGCTGCGGCTCGACCATCGGCCCCATCACCGCCAGCCACCTGGGCGTACGCACCGTGGACATCGGCCTGCCGACATTTGCCATGCACTCGATTCGGGAACTGTGCGGCAGTCATGACCTGGCGCATTTGGTGAAGGTGCTGGGCGCGTTCTACGCGAGTCGCGATCTCCCCTAAGACCGAGGCGCGACCATCGCGGGCAAGCCCACTCCCACAGGGAAATGCATTCCAAACTGTGGGAGCGGGCTTGCCCGCGATGGCGATTTTAAGCACACCGAACTCCACCTGACACACATCAACCCAATTTTCTGTAATCCGACCTAGACTTGTCAGTATTCCCACTCCGACAAGGCTATCCCCTGCCATGATTTCCATGTCCTCCTTCCACGCCATGCTTATCCCCATCCTGATCGGCATGATCCTACTGGCGACAGGCTTCAACTTTCGCGACAAGCCGGTAGGCGTGTTCGGTATGTGGATCGGCATGCTGCTGATCCTGGGCACCGTGGTTTACAAGATCCTCGCCAAACTGGCGGAATGACAAATGCACTCGCATTGGGCATAGCGGCCTCGTACACTCGGTCAATTCGTCGTTTCCAAGGTTGACCGCCTCGTGCTCTCCCGTCTGTTCGCCCTGCCCTGCTATGCCTTGATCGCTCTGCTCACCCTGCTGCCGCTCGCGCCTGCCCAAGCCGTGAGCTTGCCCGGCCTGCTGGGCAACGCCACCAAGACCCAACCCCAGGCCGACGTCCCCCTGGGGCAGTCGCTGGACGAGGTGATCAAGACCCTCGAAAACGACCAGCAGCGCACCCAACTGCTGAGCGACCTGAAGAAGCTGCGCGCTGCCACGCAGAAGGCACAACCGGCCGCCGAAGAGGGCGTGCTCGGTTTGATCGGCGGCACGCTGGCAGGCCTTGAAGCGCAGTTCTCCGGGGCCGACAGCCCACTGGCGCGCTGGTCCAATGAAGTCGACCAGGCCAAGGACGAACTCAGCGCCCTGATGATGCCGGCCAGCGAATGGCTCCCGATCATCTTCGGTTTTGCCGTGATCCTGGCACTATGGAGCCTGCTGGCGGCGGCGCTGATCTGGCTCAGCCACCGCGTGCGCGAACGCTTCGGCCTGCCGGAAGAACTGCCACAGCACCCCCGTACCTGGGACATGGTGCGCTTCGCCCTGCGCAAGCTGGGGCCGTGGATGATCGCGTTGATCATCACGGTGTACTTGAGCTACGCCTTGCCTTCCTCCCTGGGTAAATCCCTGGCGATGGTGCTGGCCTATGCGCTGGTGGTCGGCACCTGTTTCTCGGCGATCTGCGTGATTGCCTTTTCCGTGCTCGACGGCCCCCACCGTCATCGCGCGCTGTATATCCTGCGCCATCAGGCGTTCCGTCCGCTGTGGTGGATCGGCAGCTTTGCCGCCTTCGGCGAAGCCTTGAGCGACCCGCGACTGGTAACAGCGCTGGGCCAGCACCTGGCCCACACCGCCGCCACCATTGCCAATGTGATGGCAGCGCTCTCCACCGGCGTGTTTATCCTGCGTTTCCGTCGCCCCATCGCGCACCTGATTCGCAACCAACCACTGTCCCGCCGCCTCACACGCCGCGCCCTCACCGACACCCTGTCCATCATTGGCACCTTCTGGTATCTGCCGGCGCTGCTGCTGGTGGGTATTTCGCTGTTCGCCACGTTCCTGTCGGCGGGCGACACCAGCACGGCATTGCGCCAGTCGCTGCTGTGCACGGTGTTGCTGGTGCTGTGCATGGTGATCAATGGCCTGGTACGCCGCCACGCCCTCAAGCCGCAACGCGGGCACAAGCGCCATGCCTTGTACTCCGAACGCCTGAAAAGCTTTGTCTACACCCTGGCCCACCTGGTGGTCTGGCTGGTGTTTATCGAACTGGGCCTGCGTGTATGGGGGCTGTCGCTGATCCGCTTTACCGAAGGCGACGGTCATGAGATCAGCGTCAAGTTGTTCGGCCTGGGCGGCACCCTGCTGTTTGCCTGGCTGATCTGGATCCTCAGCGACACCGCGATCCACCACGCCCTGACCCGCTCGCGCAAAGGCTTGGCCAACGCCCGCGCGCAAACCATGATGCCGCTGATCCGCAACGTGCTGTTCGTGACCATCTTCATCATCGCCGCCATCGTCGCCCTGGCGAACATGGGCATGAACGTCACGCCCCTGCTGGCCGGTGCCGGTGTGATCGGTCTGGCCATCGGTTTTGGTGCACAGTCGCTGGTAGCGGACTTGATCACCGGCCTGTTCATCATCATCGAAGACTCCCTGGCCATCGATGACTACGTGGACGTCGGCGGCCACCTCGGCACCGTCGAGGGCCTGACCATCCGTACCGTGCGCCTGCGCGACATCGATGGCATCGTGCATACCATTCCGTTCAGTGAAATCAAAAGCATCAAGAACTACTCCCGGGAGTTCGGCTACGCGATCTTCCGGGTGGCGATCCCCTACAACATGGAAATCGACGACGCGATCAAGCTGATGCGCGATGTCGGCCATAAAATGCGCAACGACCCGCTGCAACGCCGCAACATCTGGTCGCCGCTGGAGATTCAGGGCGTGGAAAGCTTCGAGTCCGGCAGCGCCATCCTAAGGGCGCGCTTTAAAACCGCCCCGATCAAGCAGTGGGAAGTGTCGCGGGCGTTCAACCTGTCACTCAAGCGCCACCTGGATGAAGCCGGGCTCGACCTGGCGACACCGCGCCTGAGTGTGCAGGTGGTAACCGCCGGCAGCGTGCAGGAGAAAGATCAACAACAATAAAGAAGGAGAGGGATTAAGGCGGCGACAGCTTATCTCTACACCAACACACCGCCCCTCCCACATTGGAATGCAGTGAATCAGTTGGCCAGCACCGCACCGTCCATCTTCTGGCGCAGGCTCAACGGGCGCATGTCGGTCCAGACTTCCTCGATGTAGGCCAGGCACTCTTTCTTCATGCCGCTCTTGCCCACGGTGCGCCAGCCTTCTGGCACGGCCTTGTAGTCGGGCCAGATGGAATACTGTTCTTCGTGGTTGACCACAACCTGGAAGAGGATGTCGTCGCGGTCAAATACTGAGGTCATTGCGGTTCTCCGTCGCTCAAAGGCTGGCTGCGCACTGCGCGCAGCGTTGATATCTGTAGAAACGTATCAGGACACAGAAAAATTAGAGGCCGGCCACTGCCGCGGCCAGCGCACGCCCGAATATCTCGGCGACCCGGTCGACTTCGGCGGCGGTAATGACCAACGGCGGCAGGAAGCGCACCACGCTGCCGTGGCGGCCACCCAGCTCCAGGATCAAGCCACGCTTGAGGCATTCACGCTGCACCAGCGGTGCCAGTTGGCGATGCACCGGTGGATGACCCTGGCTATCGAGTGTGCCGTTCGGGTCCACCAGTTCCACGCCGAGCATTAGCCCACGCCCCCGTATATCCCCCAGTTGCGGGAAGTCCCGTTGCAGGATGCGCAAGTGTTCAGCCAAGCGTTCACCCATGGCGGCCGCGTGACCGGCCAGGTCGTGCTCCTTGAGGTAGCGCATCACCGCCGAACCCGCGGCCATCGCCATCTGGTTGCCACGGAACGTCCCAGCATGGGCGCCTGGCAGCCAGGTGTCGAGCCAGTCGCGATACACCACCACCGCCAACGGCAGGCTGCCGCCGATGGCCTTGGACATCACCACAACATCCGGGATGATGCCGGCGTGTTCAAAGGCAAACATCTTGCCGGTACGGCCGAAGCCGCTCTGGATCTCATCGACGATCAACGCCACACCGGCCTGTTCGGTGATACGCCGCAGACCGCGCAACCAGTCGAGATCGGCGGGAATCACCCCGCCCTCGCCCTGCACCACTTCGACAATCACCGCCGCCGGCAGCGCTACGCCGGCTTCCGGGTCATTGAGCAGATTTTCCAGATAATGCAGGTTGACCCGCACGCCTTCCGCGCCGCCCAGGCCGAACGGGCAGCGATAATCGTAAGGGTACGGCAGGAACTGCACGCCATTGGCGAGCAAGGCACTCAAGGGTTTCTTCGGCCCCAGACTGCCCATCAAACTCAACGCGCCCTGGCTCATGCCGTGATAACCGCCCTGGAATGACAAGACCGTGCTACGGCCGGTGGCGGTACGCACCAGTTTCAGCGCGGCTTCCACTGCATCGGTACCGGTGGGCCCGCAGAACTGGATTTTCGCTTCCCGCGCCAGCTCGGCAGGCAAAAGGCCGAACAGGTCCTGTACGAACTGGTCTTTGACCGGTGTGGTCAGGTCGAGGGTGTGTAACGGCAACTCGTCGCTCAGCACCTGTTGAATGGCTTCAATCACCACCGGGTGGTTATGGCCCAACGCCAGGGTGCCGGCGCCGGCCAGGCAATCGATGAAACGGCGACCTTCCACGTCTTCCACGTAGATACCCTTGGCACGCTTGAGCGCCAAGGGGATACGTCGCGGGTAGCTACGGGCGTTGGATTCCTGTTGGCGTTGGCGGGCCAGCAGTGGGGTTTCTTCAAATTGGTAGAGCGTTTCGTGAAGCTGCGTGTCTTCGATATGGCTGATAGCGACGGACATTACTCGATCCCTCATCTGATTCCTGTTCTGGAAACGCACCAGCGAGGAAAGGATTTAGGGGTAGTGGTCGCTAACAGGCAAATGAGCCTCAAATGTGAGAGGGAGCATGCCCCCTCCTACTTTTTGATCGTGTATGCGTCAGAGCCCGCGGTATTTTTCATTCAACGCATACAGAATCGCGCAGGTTTCTGCATCCAGAAACCCACAATAATCCCTGGCTCTAAAGTGCATCTGGAACGCCCGGGTCCGTTGCTCAAACATCTGCCGATTCTTCGCCGGCGCATACCCATACCGCTGGAAAGCCCGCTCCACCCCTACCTCCGATGGCAACCCCAGGCAAAACCGGCGCTGATACATGGCCCGTGTCGCCTCATCGAACCAGGCACCCATGCCTGCTTCATACAAACACCGCCAAGGCAGTTGCGGCCCCGGATCGCTCTTGCGCCAATACGCCACATCCGAATGGCCGATCACGTTGGTCGGCCCGATCTGCGGGTAGCGACCAAGAATGTCGCGCAGCAGGGCAATCAGCACCTCGATCTGCGCCGCAGGGTATGCTGGAAAGGTAAACACGCCACCGTCATCCCGCGCCACGTTGACGATCTCGATGCCGATTGCCCGGCTATTGAGGTTGTCTCGCCCCTCCCAGTGGCCCACACCGGCGTGCCAGGCACGTTTGTCTTCATTCACCAGGCGAAATGCCCGCAGTTCGTCATAACCCGCGGCGTGGTAGGCGGGTTCATTCGGGTCGGGCAACAAATAATGCGCACTGACGCCACCCTGGGTCAGCGTATTCAGGGAAGAGGTGAACGGCGCTGCCGTGTAGTGCAGCACAACCTGCCCCACGGGCTCGCCGTTACGTTCATTGAAATCTTTGGAAGGAAAACTGCTATCGATGACCAACATAAGGATCGTCCTTTTTCAGTACAGGCCGAGTCATTCAGCCCGCTAGAGCACAAAAAAATTACCGCCATCCTGAACGGCTGAATTCCTGGAAGGCAGTAATTATTTGGCACTTGAAAAAGAACAGGTCAGCGTCGCAGCGGCATACCCAGGTCAACCCGCAGACCGTCCGGCTGGCTGTCGAACTTCAGCGAGCAGGAGCAACGCTGGACAATCGCCTGCACAATCGCCAGGCCCAGGCCGCAGCCCTCACTGTTGCCGTTGCGCCAGAAACGCTGCGTGAGGTATTGCAGGTCTTCGCTGGAGATCTGCTTACCATGGTCACGTACCCGGAAGACTACGTTGTCGGCCGCCGTCAGCACGCTCAGCTCCACCCGTGTATCCGCCGGGGTGTGGCGCAAGGCGTTGTCCAACAGGTTGCGCAGCGCCGCGACCGCCAGGCCCACCGGCATTTCCACCGGGGTGATCGAGAGATTGTCGGGCAGGATCAGGTCAATGCGCCGGTTGTCACCTGCATTGGCGTCCTGGATCGCCAGGCGCGCCACTTCTTCGGCGCTGGAATGCATGCCGTCGTCGAACGACAGGTTGCCCTCCACCCGCGCCAATAGCAGTAACTGCTCAAGAGTACGGTGCAGGCGGTCGGCGCCCTCTTCAGCATGAGCCAGTGACTGATCGCGAGCCGCGCCTTCGGTCATGCGCGCCACTTGCAGGTGGGTCTTGATCGCCGTCAGCGGG
Organism: Pseudomonas sp. GW821-FHT03A09; assembly: GCF_059421065.1. Classification (NCBI taxonomy): domain Bacteria; kingdom Pseudomonadati; phylum Pseudomonadota; class Gammaproteobacteria; order Pseudomonadales; family Pseudomonadaceae; genus Pseudomonas; species Pseudomonas sp. GW821-FHT03A09. The sequence continues at coordinate 154,101 of NZ_JBWKUX010000004.1, forward strand.
CTGCGCAGCTCATGGGCGGCGTCACCGGTGAGGCGACGTTCGCGCTCGATGGTCTTGGCGATGCGTTGCAGCAGTTGGTTCTGGGTGTCGAGCAGCGGCTTGAGTTCGCTGGGCAACGGGTGGATCTGCAACGGTTCGAGGGAGTCAGCGCTGCGGCGCATCAAGGCGTCACGCATGCGGTTGAGCGGCACCAGGCTCTGGCCGATGCCCAGCCACAACAGGCACAGACACCCCAGCAAGGCCACACCGACCGGGACCGAGGCGGCCAGCAGGATCGACAGGTTCAACGCCTCGCGCTCCACCTGGCGGTCGGCGGTGGTGATCAACAAATCACCGCGAGAGAGGGTAAAACTGCGCCAGCCCACGCCGTCGATGACCTGATCGCGAAAGCCGCTCTTGCGCGACTCCAGCCCTTCCTCCGGCGTGACATGGCTGCGCGCCAGGATTTCGCCGCGCAACGAACTGACCTGGCAGGCCATGCCGCCCGGTACGTCGAGCTGTGCGGTGCGTAGATACGTGCGGCCGCTCACACTGGCCAAGCCCGGCATCTGTTCGGTCAGCCCCGCCACCATGCGTGCTGACGCCACCAGACGCTGGTCAAGGGAGAACATCATCTGGTTACGCAGGTCGTTGAGCATCCAAGCCGCCGCCAAGACCCAGATCAACACAAAAGCAGCGCCCAATTTAAACGTCAGGCGCAGGCGCAGGCTCATCACGAGGCGTTCTCTCCACCGTCAGCCGTGCCCAGGCGATAACCCAGGCCGCGCACGGTCTCGACGATGCCATTGCCCAATTTGCGGCGTAGGTGATGGATGTGCACGTTGAGGGCGTTGCTTTCCAGCTCGTCGTTGAAGCCGTAGACACTGTCCTTGAGCTGCTCGCTGGACAGCACGCGGCCCTTGTTATGCAACAAGGCTTGCAGCAGCGCCTGCTCGCGACGGGACAGGTCCACCGGTTGGCCGCCCAAGAAGGTCTCGCGGCTGCTCGGGTCGTAGGCCAGCCGACCGTGTTCGATCAGGTTGACGCTGCGCCCCGCCACGCGCCGCAGCAGGGTTTGCAGGCGGGCGGCGAGTTCGCGCAGGTCGAAGGGCTTGAGCAAGTAGTCGTCGGCGCCGGCTTGCAGGCCGTCGACGCGGTTGGTCACTGAATCGCGCGCAGTGAGGATCAGCACCGGGATTTCCAGGCCCTGGCTGCGCTGCTGCTGCAACAGCTTGAGGCCGTCTTCATCGGGCAGGCCGAGGTCGAGCACCATGATGTCGAACGTGGCAGCCTTGAGCATGGCCCGCGCCGCGGCGGCCGAGGCGACGCGCTCAACGGTAAAACCCTGGGCGGTCAGGCCGGCTACGATGCCGCTGGCGATCAGTTCATCGTCTTCACAGACCAGTACGTGCATGCTGAACCCTTCATAAAAGATGGGGGAATTAAAGGCTGGGCGGATTAACGGCCGATTATGCCGTAAAAAGAGGTGCGCCCAGATTATCCCTACACTCTAGAATAGCGCCGGTTAATCATCGGTTAATCAACGCCACACATTGTGTGCCTCACTTGCATCGAACTAAGGCTTGACCATGCGGCATCTGTTTACTTTTTTGCTGGTGTTGTTCGCAGGATTCGCCCAGGCAGCGCCGGGTAATCCGTTTGAGACCAAACCCGACTTCCTCCCGGTGGGCAAAGCCTTCACCTTTACCTCCGAACGCCTGGAAAGTGGCGAGACCCAGCTGTATTGGCAGATTGCCGACGGTTATTACCTGTACCAGCAACGCATGAAGTTCGACGGCCTCGCCGAAAAACCGGCACTGCCCCAGGGTGAAGACCATAGCGATGAGTTCTTTGGCGAGCAGCAAGTGTATCGCCAGGGCTTGGAAGTGAAGATCCCCGCCGGTGTCACCGGTAAGGTCAAGCTCGGCTGGCAGGGCTGCGCCGATGCGGGCCTGTGCTACCCGCCGCAGTCAATCACCGTGGACCTGGGCGGCAACCCGGCCGTTGCCGCCACTACCCTGGCCCAGGACCAGATCCTGGCCAGTGGCCTGCAACAACGCAGCCTGGGCTGGAGCCTGTTGGTGTTCTTCGGTTTGGGCCTGCTGCTGGCGTTTGCGCCGTGTTCGTTGCCGATGCTGCCGATTCTCGCCGGCCTGGTCGTGGGCAGTGGCGCCAGCCCACGCCGTGGTTTTGCCCTGGCCAGCAGCTATGTGGTGTGCATGGCCTTGGTGTATGCAGCGCTTGGCGTATTGGCCGCGCTGCTCGGCGGCAACCTGGCCGCGCTGCTGCAAACCCCGTGGATTCTGGGCAGTTTCGCCGCGCTGTTCGTGATCCTCGCCCTGCCAATGTTCGGTTTTTTTGAACTGCAACTGCCCGCCTTCCTGCGTGATCGCCTAGACAACGTCAGCCGCCAGCAAAGCGGTGGCAGCCTGGTCGGCGCCGGGGTTCTGGGGGCGCTGTCCGGCCTGTTGGTCGGCCCGTGCATGACCGCGCCCCTGGCCGGTGCCCTGTTGTATATCGCCCAGAGCGGCAACGCGCTGCACGGCGGCTTGATTCTGTTCACCATGGGCATCGGCATCGGTATCCCATTGTTGCTGCTGGTGACCGTGGGCAACCGCTTCCTGCCCAAGCCGGGCACCTGGATGAATGTGCTCAAGGGTATCTTCGGCTTCCTGTTCCTCGGCACCGCCGTGTTGATGATTCGCCCGGTAGTCGGCGAAAGCCTGTGGCTCGGCCTGTGGGGCGCACTGGCGCTGGTCATGGCCTACTGCGGCTGGACCCTCGCTCGCGAATACGGGTTGGCGGCCAAGGTGTTCGGCGCCGGCTCCCTGGTGCTGGGCCTGTGGGGCGCGGTGCTGGTGGTGGGCGCGGCCGGTGGCAGCGATGACCTGTGGCAACCACTGAAGGTCTACAGCGGCTCGCGGGTTGCCGCCACGGCGAGCGCTCATGATGCGTTCATGACCATCAACGACCCGGCCGTGCTGCAAACCCAGCTCGACGCCGCCAAGGCCCAGGGCCAATGGGTGCTGGTGGACTACTACGCCGACTGGTGCGTGTCGTGCAAGATCATGGAAAAACAAGTGTTCGGCCAACCCGGCGTGATGGACGCCCTGAAAGATGTGCGCCTGCTGCGCCTGGACGTCACCGCCGACAACGCCGCCAGCCGCGAGCTGCTCGGCCGCTACAAAGTGCCAGGGCCACCGAGTTTCGTGTGGATCGGCCCGGACGGTGAAGAACGCCGCGCCCAACGTATCACCGGCGAAGTGGATGCCGCCGCCTTCCTGCAACGCTGGACGCAAACCCGGGACGCGCTCTGATGCTGACCCTGACCATCGGCACCTTCGCCATTGCCCTGAATCATATCCTGCTGATCAGCGCGCTGATTCTCGCCACCCTGGTGGGTTGGCGAGTGGCCAAGCGTGGCGGGGAAAACCCTGAGTCGGTGCTGTTCAGCCTGTTTTTGCTGGGCATGCTGGTGGCACGCCTCAGCTTTGTGCTGATGTACTGGAGCGAGTACAGCCACGACCCGCTGCAAATGGTCGACCTGCGCGATGGCGGTTTTCTTCCCTGGCCCGGCGTGATCGCCCTGGTGCTCGGCGCGCTGCTGTATGGCTGGCGCCGCCCTGCCCTGCGCACACCGCTGAGTGCCGGCGTGGTCACCGGGCTGGTGTTCTGGGGGTTGACCAGCCTGTCACTGAGCCTGTACGACAAGGGCGCGCAACTGCCGGACATCACCTTGCGCAACGCCAATGGCGACGTGGTGCAACTGGCCGACTACAAAGGCGGCCCGTTGGTGATCAACCTCTGGGCCACCTGGTGCCCACCGTGCCGCCGCGAGATGCCGGTACTGGAACGCGCCCAACACCAGCGGCCCGACGTGACCTTCCTGTTCGTCAACCAGGCCGAAAGCATGCAAAGCGTCAGCACCTTCCTCGCTACCCAGGGCCTGACCCTCGACAACGTGCTGTTCGACGCCAGTGGCCGCCTCGGCCAGGCCGTAGGTTCCATGGCGTTGCCGACGACCCTGTTCTACCAAGCCGATGGACGCCTGATCAATAGTCATCTGGGCGAACTGTCCCAGGCCAGCCTGGCCCGCGCCATGGAACCCTTCGACAACGCCCCCGCCGCCACAAGGAAACCGACATGCCTCGCCTCCGCCACCTGCTGACCCTGCTGCCACTGACCTTGGCCGCGACCCTGGCCCAGGCCGAAGACTGGCCGGCGCCAATCAAACAGATCGAAGCCAAGGGCGCCAAGATCCTCGGCAAGTTCGACGCCCCCAGCGGCCTCACCGGCTACGCCGCGCAATACCAGAACCGCGGCATGGCCCTGTACCTGACCGCCGACGGCAAGAACGTAATCGCCGGCAACCTGTACGACGCCCAAGGCAACGACCTGAGCAGCGCGCCCCTGGAAAAACTGGTCTACGCGCCAATGGCCAAGGAAGTCTGGGCCAAGATGGAAAAAAGCAGCTGGATCCAGGACGGCGACATCAACGCGCCGCGCATCGTCTACCTGTTCAGCGACCCCAACTGCCCGTACTGCAACATGTTCTGGGAACAGGCGCGTCCGTGGGTCAAGGCCGGCAAGGTGCAGCTGCGCCACATCATGGTCGGTATCATCCGCGAAGACAGCGCGGCCAAATCCGCCGCGTTGTTTGCCGCCAAAGAACCGCAAAAGGCCCTGGAAGAACACGAAGCCGCCGGTAAAGGCAGCAAGTTGCAGGCGCTGGCGAAGATCCCGGCGAATATCGAGGCCAAGCTGGATGGGAATATGAAGTTGATGGATGAGCTGGAGTTGTCGGCGACGCCAGCGATTTTTTATCTGGATGACAAGGGTGGGTTGCAGCAACAGCAAGGGGCGCCTTCGCCGGAGAAACTCGGAAAAATTTTGGGCTCTAAGTAGCCGTTTGCTCGCCCCCAAAGTCTTCGCAGAGGCGAGCAAAAGGAGCGCATTCTACTTAATAGTCAAGTTCGAAATCGTCCAAGTATGAGTGTTGTTGATTGGTGGCGCTTATACGAACGATTTGTTGCCCTATCGGAGCAGTGAAATCAACCCTGCTATTTAAAGGCAATCCAGATCGAGTTCCGAGAACCGCACTATTCGCACCGTAAAAGGTAAAAGCTCCATAATACGCATTGCGCGTAAAAGAAAACCTGACACGCGAATAACCACGCTTGAGGAAGAGGTCAACGGTTTGCGTTGGCATCGGCCCTTCTGTAGTCGCTGCACAGTTCAACGCAATGGCGTTGCCAGAAGTCATACCAGGAACTGCTGGATTGGCAGCATGAATACCAACCGTACCTGACTGAGCCCTGATCGTCATCGTTGAAGCGTCAACGTTAGTGCCAGCAGGATACTGGCCATAAGGGAGGGAATTGAAATTTTCAAAGACCGTCGTGATCACACGCACGATCAAAACCCTTGATGGACAGACCACCGCATTGCTTTTGTTTGCGCTGCCATCCGTCGTCACTCTAAACACCAATGTCAAGTTGGTAGCGTCTTTCAGCTTATCCAACTCAGATCGCAATAGAGGAGCGGCCACCCCAGCAGTCAACTCACCAGCGGTAATGCCCCTGGCCGCGTAGACAGGGAAAGAATAGAGCGTGCCGTCCTTTTTCGTCCCAGTTGCGTCCAACCAACAGATATGTCCAGCCCGCAAAAACCACATCGGGTCTTCGAGAGAGTTGGCATTTCCAGTAAAGGTCCTCAGATCCAGAACCCCGTTCTGAGTCCTCGACGGAACGGCCTCCAGCACGTTCGGCGTTTCCAGACGCACTGGAAGACTGATAGCCAATTTCAGCGCAGGAGAAGTCTGCATCTTGCACGCGGTCGTCACGGTGTAAACGATATCCACCGTTTTCCCCATACTCTCGATCACTGCCTCAGGTGGCAGCGCGAAGATGACGGCTCCCGTGGAACTGCCCGGTTTCGATGCCAACGGCCAGCAAGTGCCATTCGGTTTTTTCCAGCAGACACTGATGGTGTGCTTGGCGTGGTTACCCACGTAATCCACCTCGACATGGACGCCGTTGCGCCCATTGTAAGCTGTCAAGTTGGTGCCCACGGCCTCCGTTACCTTGGGCGCAGTCAGGGCCAGAGGCTCCTGCTCGATTTTGAACGTCTGCACAGGAAATGCATGAGCACTCGCCAGATCACATGCCTCACAAAAACTCGCCGCAAAGTGCAGTTCAAACTCGCTGCAATCGGCCAACTTTTTCAGGTCAGCTCTCAGGATAGGCGTATCAACTCCGCTCGCCTTCCACTCGTCTGTAACAGGCGCATCCATCAAAATATCGAACCGGTAGGCAGTACCGTCTTCATGTTCACCAGTGATCCACATCCAGCAACAGTTCGAACACTCTGCGTAATCCCATACGGGAACCAAGGCCGTTGCTCCCCCTGGGAATGTCTGAAGGTCCAGAACCTTGCCCGTTGCCTCTTCAATTTCCGAGTGGGTAAATTCAGGCGATGACACATTGACGAGTTGTTCGGGTGATGCCTGAGGCTCCTCACTATTCGGGAATTCAAGGGTGTATGCCAGTGTCATTTTTTTATTGAAGAAACACGCAATGTCACACGCTGACAGCTCAACGGCCGGCATATCGCCGTCGTTGGCCACTGTCACGCAGCCGAGCGACTTGGAACCGTAGCCCGGCCCGCTCAGGGTGAAGCAGACATGGTCGCCTGCATAGGTGTCCAGGCTGGGGACATCGACATCCCCTCCGTCTTTAGTGAGTACGGGATTAAGGTGCCACTCACGGTTGTAGTCCACAGACTGGCGCAGATGAGGAGGAGGCAAATCCAGCCCAGGTGCCACAATCAACGCTGCGGTCCGACGCCGCTGGATCTCCAGAGCATTCGCCGGCAGTCGCGTTTCAAGGTGCGGGTCGACTTCAGCTGGAGGCTCAGCTGACAAACCGCTGGTAATCCAGGCGCTTTGTAGCGTAATGGACCTCCAGGGTTTACGTCGCGCCAGCCAACCGCGTGCGATAGAGAAGCGAAGCACGTGCCCCGCAACGGCCTCTTCAGCACTCAATTCGTGACCATAAACCACGGTATAGAAGGTATACGGCACAACGTCCTGCTCGGTCACCGCGGTGCAGTAGACCTTGTCACCCTCCTTGGCAAGAGGCGGTACCGGCACCAGCACCGTCTCATCGCCCGTATGATCGTTCATGTCATAGGTAGGCGTGTTGTGCACAATTTTTTCGTGGAGCAAGTAGGGCGCAAGGTTTTCACTTTCACTGGCTGGATAGAACGATATCCCCACTTCCTTGCCCAATGATTGCGCTGCCTGCCCTTGGGCTTTCCCTGTATATGAAATGAGGGCTGTAAATCCCATAAGCCGGGTTAGGTAATTCAAAGGGATTGGTATCTTCCTCGCCCCGGACTGACCGCTTGAGTCCACAATAGCCTCGAGTACCGGCTCAGGCGCCTCCTTTGCACTGAACGTAACGGTGATGGGCGAACCGTCCATGCGTGGGTCAACGGTCAGGTAAGAACCTGGCATTCGAGAGGGAACGACGGTGCCGTCCACCTCACTGGAAATCTGCGCAGCGGCAACTTCCAGCGCTTTGGGCTTGAGCAGTTTTGGCGATTGGGTTTCGACTGGATCTGAGACAGTTTCGGCTGTGGTTGGTGCTTTTTCTTTAGCCATGACAAGAACTCCGTGTTTAAAGGGGCAGCAACCTCGGCCAGCATGAAGCCGAGGTTTCTCCCTTTAGTGAGCTCTTTCGCCACTCTTGCGCCTACTGTCAGAATTGACAGTTCTGACATTACACGAGGCTTTTTCCGATCAGCGGCCGTCTCACAATCCCTCCAACTCCGCCATCAAATCACTCAACCGATCCACCTTCTCCGCGCTGATCTCATTCGCCGCCAACCCATCGATATACCCGGCCAGCTCCGCCACCGTGCTGCACTCGAACATCGCCCGCAGCGGCACATCGCGCTGCAAGGTTTTCTGCACCCGCGAGGCAATCTGCGTGGCCAGCAACGAGTGCCCGCCCAATTCGAAGAAGTTGTCCTGCACGCCGACCCGCTCAACCTTCAGCACCTCGGCCCAGATTGCGGCCAGGGTGCCTTCCAGCTCGTTGCGCGGTGCCAGGTAATCCTGGCTCTGGAGCTGGCCGATCTCGAGCGAAGGCAACGCCTTGCGGTCGAGTTTGCCGTTGGCGTTCAGCGGCAGGCGGTCGAGCCACAGCCAGTGCAGCGGCACCATGTATTCCGGCAGTTCGGCGCGCAGGCGTTGCTTGATGCGGTCCAGGCGTTCGCTTGGTTTCAGCGCTTCATCCGCCGCCACCAGGTAGCCGACCAGATGCTTGCCGTTGACGCCTTCCTGTACGCCCACCGCCGCATCACGCACTTCTGGCTGTTCATGCAGACGCGCTTCGATTTCCCCCAGTTCGATGCGGTAGCCACGAATCTTCACCTGATGGTCGATCCGCCCGACGTACTCCAACACGCCATCACTGCGCCGCCGTGCTAGGTCGCCGGTACGATAGAGGCGCTCGCCCGCTGCGCCAAACGGGTTCGGCACAAACACCGGCGCGGTGCGCAGCGGGTCGCTGACATAACCCCGCCCGACGCCCGTACCCGCCACGCACAACTCACCGACTGCGCCTTGGGGCACCAGCTCCAGTGCGCCATCCAGCAGGTACAAACGGTTGTTGTCGGTCGGTGTACCAATCGGCAGGTAAGTGCCACGGGTCGATGCGGCATCGACACGGAAGAACGCCACGTCATCGGAGCATTCCGCCGGGCCATAGGCGTTCACCAGACCTATCTCGGGGTAACGCTGCAACCACTGGTGCGCCAGCTCCGGCGGCATGGCTTCGCCCGTCGGCAGCATCCAGCGCAAGCCGTCGAGGCCGATGCGATCCTGGGCGAGCATGCCCTGGATCAGTGACGGCACGCTCTCCAGCACCGTGATGCCTTGCGCCTGGACATGCTCAAGCAGCCCTTGCGGATCATGGGCCAGCGCGTTCGGCACGATATCCACCCGCGCACCAAACAACGGCGCGGCAAGGAACTGCCACACGGAAATATCAAAGCTCTGCGAGGCGGTCTGCGCGATCACATCCGCCTCGCTTAGTTGCAGGTACGGCACCTTGCTCAACTGGTTATTGAGCATACCGCGCTGTTCCACCATCACGCCCTTGGGCAGGCCGGTGGAGCCCGAGGTGTAGATCACGTAGGCGAGGTTGTCCGGGCTGCTGTAGATACCGGGGTTTTCGCCACGTGCCGGTATTTCTTCCCACACCAGCAATTGGCAGTCGAAACCGTCCAGCAACTCGATGGCCTGCTCGCGAGATGCTTCTGTACACACCAGCAACGGCGTGCGGCTCAGGTCGATGATGCTGCTCAACCGCTGGCTCGGCAGCCCTGGGTCCAGCGGCAAGTAGCCGGCACCGGCCTTGAAGCTGCCGATGATCATGCCGAGCAGGTCGAGGTTACGCTCGGCCAGCAACGCCACGGGTTGGTCCAGGCCCACACCCGCTGCAATCAGCGCGTGACCCAGGCCGTTACTACGGCGGTTCAGCTCGTCATAGGTCCATTGCTGGTCGAGGCAACTGGCGGCAACGCGCTGCGGATGCGCAACCACTTGGGCTTCAAACAGTTCGACATAGCTGCGTTCCAGCGGGTAGTCATGCTCGCTCTGGTTACAGCCATCCAACAGGAACTCGCGCTCCTGTTCGCCAATCAGCGGCAGCTCGGCCATCTCGCCGTGGAAGCCCTGCACCAACGCCAGCAGCAGGCGCTTGAACTCGCCCAGCATGCCTTGCACGGTGGTTTCGTCGAAGTAGCGCTGGTCGTAGGACAGGTGCAAACCGAGATCATCGCCCGGGTAGCAAACGGCGGTCAGCGGGAAGTTGGTGTGGGTGCGGCCGGAATCCGAGGTGGCATTCAGGCTTTGTGCACGGTCCAGCACCGAGACTTCCACCGGGGCGTTTTCGAACACGAACAGGCTGTCGAACAGCGGCTGGCCCTTGGGCAGTTCGCTGTGCTCCTGGATCGTCACCAGCGGCAGGTATTCGTACTCGCGCAGTTGCATGTTGCTGTCGAGCAAACCGCTCAACCACTGGCGCACACTGCACGGTTGATCGTCCTCGGGCAGTTTCACCCGCAGCGCGATGCTGTTGATGAACAGGCCGACAGTGCGCTGCATCTCGGGCATTTCCACCGGGCGACCCGCCACGGTGACGCCGAACAGCACGTCGCGGTCGCCGCTCAAGCGACGCAGTACCAAAGCCCACGCCGCCTGGGCGAAGGTGTTGACGGTCAGTTGGTGAGCCTGGGCCAGTTCACGCAATTGCGCACCGTCACGGGCATCAAGACGGGTGTAGCAGTCGCCCACCACCATGCCGCCGCTGTGGCCCGCGTGTTCACGCAAGAACGGGCGGTCGCTCGGGATCGGCGTGGTGCGTTCGAAGCCTTGCAGGTTCTGCTGCCACCACTGGCGCGCCTCATTCAGGTTCTGGCGTTGCAGCCAGGCGATGTAGTCGCGATAGCGTGGCGGCGTGGCCAGTTGCGCGTCGCGACCTTCGCCCAGGGCCATATAGATCTCGAAGAAGTCATTCATCAGCAACGAACGGCACCAGGCATCAATCAGGATGTGGTGGTTGCTCATCATGAACCAATAACGCGCTTCACCGACGCGGATCAGGCGCAAGTGGAACGGTGCCCGGTTGAGCAGATCGAAACCGGCTTCACGTTCGGCCTTGAGCAAAGCTTGCAGACGCGGTTCCTGTTGCTCCTCAGGGTCGTTGCTCCAGTCCAGGTACTCAATGGGCGTGCTGCCCGGCTTGTGGATCACTTGCAGCATGTCTTCGCCGACGTTCCAGCAGAACGACGCACGCAGGGCTTCGTGACGGGCGATCACCGCTTGCCAGGCCTGGGCGAAACGCTGCGGGTCCAGGGCGCTGTTAATGCGATAGCGGTCCTGCATGTAGTAGAGGCCGGTGCCCGGCTCCAACAGTGTGTGCAGTAGCAGGCCTTCCTGCATGGGGGTCAGCGGGTAGACGTCTTCGATGGCATTGGCCGGAACCGGCAAGACATCCAGTTGTGCCTGGGTCAGCTGCGCCAAGGGGAAGTCGGACGGCGTGAGGCCACCGGCATCGTCCTGGAGGCAGTGCGCGATCAGGCTTTGCAATTCAGCCAGGTAACCGTCGGCCAATGCGCGGATAGTCTGCGAGTCGTGGCGTTCGCGACTGAACGTCCAGCGCAAGACCAATTCCCCGCCATACACCTGGCTGTCCACGCTCAGCTCATTGGGCAGCGGCGCATCCGGGTCATGGGCAACGCCTGCCGACTCGTCCAGCGGATGGAACAGCGCGTCGGCACCAAAGCTCTGGTCGAACTGGCCGAGGTAGTTGAAGGTGATCGCAGCGCTCGGCAGCGTGGCCATAGACTGCTGGCACAGGTCGTCCGCCAGATAACGCAGCACGCCGTAGCCCAAGCCTTTGTGCGGTACGCCACGCAGTTGCTCCTTGATCGCCTTGATCGACGCGCCCTGCTCCTCGAGCGGGGTGAGGCGCAGCGGATAGGCACTGGTGAACCAGCCCACACTACGGGTCAGGTCGATCTCATCGAACAGCGTTTCGCGCCCATGGCCTTCCAGCTGGATCAATGCCGAACCGTGACCACTCCAGCGGCACAACACACGCGCCAGGGCTGTCAGCAGCAAGTCATTGACCTGTGTGCGGTAGGCACTCGGTGCCTGTTGCAACAGCTGGCGGGTAGACTCGGCATCCAGCCGCACGCTGACGGTATCGGCATCGCGGTTGCGCAATGAACCGTGCGGGCGATCCACCGGCAACGCCACTGCCGGGCCTGCCAGTTGCATCTGCCAGACACCCAACTCTTCACGCAGGGACTCGCTGCCGGCATACGCCTGCAAGCGTGCTGCCCAGTCCCGTAGCGCACTGGTCTTGGCCGGCAGGCTGACGGACTGGCCCTCGCTCAGTTGGCGGTAGACCGTTTGCAGATCCTCCAGCAACACCCGCCACGACACGCCGTCGACCACCAAGTGATGGATGGCAATCAGCAGACGCTGCTGGCCTTGCGGGCCATCCACCAGCAAGGCACGCAGCAGCGGACCACGAGCCAGGTCGAGGCTGCGCTGGGTGTCGGTGAACAGCGCCGTGCACTGGTCCATATCGCGCACTTGCGCCTGCATCAGCACGCCGCCTTCGGGCACCGCCAAGTGCTCGGCGTGCCATTGGGCATCACGCGGGGTGAAGCTCAAGCGCAGGGCATCATGGTGTTCCAGCACCGCCAGCAGCGCTTGCTCCAGGCGATGCGGGTCGAGCAGTTGCAGCGGCTTGAGCACCAGCGCCTGGTTCCAGTGCTGACGGTTCGGGATCTCGGTATCGAAGAACCAGTGCTGGATCGGCGTCAGGCCTGAGCTGCCCGTCAACACGCCCTGCTCCGCGATGACCTGCTCCGAGCGGGTGGCGACGGCGGCCAGGGTTTGTACGGTCTGGTGCTGGAACAGGTCGCGAGGACTGAAATGGATCCCCGCCTGCCGAGCGCGGCTGACCACCTGGATCGACAAGATCGAATCGCCGCCCAGCTCGAAGAAGTTGTCGTCCAAACCGACCTGCTGCACGTTCAACACTGCGCACCAGATCGCAACCAGGGTGTGCTCCAGTTCATTGCGGGGCGCCACATACTGTTGGCGGTTGGCCTCTGGGTCCGGTTGCGGCAAGGCGCGGCGGTCGAGCTTGCCGTTGGCGGTCAGCGGCATGCTGTCCAGTACGATCAGGTGCGCGGGCACCATGTAGTCCGGCAGTTGCGCCTTGAGGTGAGCCTTGAGCGCGTCACGCAGTGCGCCGTGCTCGGCGTCGCTGACCAGATAAGCCACCAACTGCTTGCCGCTCGGCGAGTCCAGCGCCAGCACCACCGTTTCACGCACGGCCTCGTGCTCCAGCAAACGGGTTTCGATCTCGCCCAGTTCGATACGGAAGCCGCGGATTTTCACCTGATGGTCGATACGCCCCAGGTACTCCACAAGACCATCGGCGCGCTGGCGCACCAGGTCGCCGGTGCGATACAGGCGGCCACCGTTGCGGGCAAACGGATCGGCAACAAAGCGCTCCGCCGTCATGCCCGGGCGTTGGTGATAACCCTGGGCCAGGCCGGCACCGCCAACGTACAACTCGCCCGTCGCCCCCTGGGGCACCAGCGCCAGGTCGGCGTCGAGAATGTACGCCACCCGGTCACCGATAATGCTGCCGATTGGCACGCTGCCCGCGCCCTCCTCCAACTGCTCTGGCGCCAGGCTGGCCAGCGGCATCACCACGGTTTCGGTCGGGCCATAGGCGTTGAAAAACACCTGTGGCTGGAACGCCGCACGAATGCGCTGCAAGTGTTCGCCGGTCAACGCTTCGCCACCGGTGATGCACATGCGTACCGGCAAAGTCTGCTGCTGGGTCGCCAGCCATTGCGCCAACTGGCTGCCGTAGCTGGGCGTGAAGCCGAGGATATTGATGCGATGGGTGCGGATCAGTCCGCAGATTTCTTCGGCATCCCACTGGCCCTGGGCGCGCAACACCACCTGTGCACCGCTGAGCAACGGCACCAGCAAGCGCTCGGTAGCGGCATCGAAGTTGATCGAATAGAAGTGCAGCTCACAGTCATCCGGCTGCATGCCGAAGCGCTGGATCACCGCCTGGCAATGCATGGTGATTTCACCGTGCGACACCACCACGCCTTTGGGCTTGCCGGTGGAGCCGGAGGTGTAGATCAGGTACGCCTGGTGTTGCGGCAGGCTGATGAACAGCGGCTCGTTCGCCGGGTAATTGGCCAGCACCGGCAGATCGTCTTCCAGGCACCAGCACGCCACGGTTGCCGGCAATTCGCCGAGGGCTTCGAACATCGCCGCATCACTGAGTAACAGGCCGATGCCGCTGTCTTCGATCATGTAGTGCAAGCGGTCCAGCGGGTATTCCGGGTCCAGCGGCACATAGGCGCCACCGGCCTTGAGGATCGCCAGCAGGCCGATAACCATTTCCAGGGAACGTGGCAACGCCAGGCCGACGCGCACCTGCGGGCCGACGCCCCGCTCGCGCAGCATCCAGGCCAGGCGATTGGCGCGCTCGTTCAGTTCGCGGTAGCTGAGGGTAACGTCTGCAAACGTCAGCGCAGGCGCATCGTCACGGACCGCCGCTTGTTGGCTGAACAACGTGTGAATGCACTGATCGAGACGGTGCTCACCGACCTCGATGCCCAGGCTGTCCTGCAACACACTTTGCTCAACCGCCGTCAGCAAAGGCAGTTCGCTGAGGCGCTGTTGCGGATCGGCGATCAAGGCTTCCAGCAGGTTGCGCCAATGCTCGGCCATGCGTGCAATGCGCGGCTCATCGAACAGGTCAGTGCTGTAGGTCAGGCAGCAACCCAGGCGGTGGTCGAGGTCAGTGACCTCCAGGTTCAAGTCGAACTTGGTGGCGCGAGCATCGTTGGCCAGGTACTCGACCGTCATGCCGGCCAGTTGGCGGCTCTGTTGGAATTCCCAGCGCTGCACGTTGCACATCACCTGGAACAACGGGTTGTAGGCCGCGCTGCGGGTGGGTTGCAGGGCTTCCACCAGATGGTCGAATGGCAGGTCCTGATGGGACTGGCCTTCAATCACGGTGTGGCGCACCTGTTCGAACAACTCGCCGACGCGCATCTGTCCATTGAGCTGGCAACGCAGCACCTGGGTGTTGAGGAACGCGCCGATCAACCCTTCGCTTTCCGGGCGGATACGGTTGGCCACCGGCGCGCCGATACGCAGGTCGGTCTGGCCGCTGTAGCGGTAGAGCAACACGGCCAAGGTGGCAGTCATGGTCATGAACAGCGTAAGGCCTCGCTCGGCATTGAAGGCACGTACGCGGGTGGCCAAGTCGTCGCTCAGGTCGAAGCGGTACAGCTCGCCCTGGTGGCTTTGCACCGGTGGGCGTGGACGATCGCCAGGCAGTTCGAGCAAAGGATGCTCATGACCCAGTTGTGTGGTCCAGTAATCCAGTTGACGCTGGCGCTCGCCAGACTCCATCCATTGGCGCTGCCACACGCTGTAGTCCAGGTACTGCACCGGCAAGGGCGCCAGCGGTGAGTCGCGTTCATCGATAAAGGCTTCATAGAGCGCGCTGAGTTCACGGGCAAAGATGTCCATGGCCCAACCTTCGGTGACGATGTGGTGCAGCGTCAGCACCAGGTAGTGTTCCTGTTCACCGGCCTTGACCAGGCAGGCGCGCAGCAACGGCCCGGTTTCCAGATTGAAAGGCGTATGGGCTTCATGGTCGGCCAGCTGCTGCAGACGTGACTGGCAGTCCGCCGGGGTGAGCGCTGAGAAGTCTTGCCAGTCCATGCGCAGGCCGGTCTGGCGCGAGACGTTCTGATAGGCCACACCGTCGACACTCGGGAAGGTGGTGCGCAGGGTTTCGTGGCGCATGATCAGGGCTTGCAACGCCGCCTCGAAACGCCCCACATCCAGCACACCGCGCAGGCGCGCCATACCGCCGACGTTGTAGGCCGGGCTGTCCGGTTCCATCTGCCAAAGGAACCACATGCGCTGCTGGGAATAAGACAGCGGCACCGGCTGACTGCGATCAACCTTGGCGATGGCGGTTTGCTGGTTGCGTTGACCCGCCGCCTGGATCAGCTCGACTTGCTCGGCAAAAGCGCCCAGCTCGCTGGCTTCGAACAAGGTGCGCAGCGGCAGCTCGACGTCACACGCCTGACGGGTGCGCGAGATGATCTGCGTGGCCAGCAATGAATGGCCGCCGAGGGCGAAAAAGTCATCGCGCAGGCCGATACGGGGCAGGCCCAGCACCTCGCGCCAGATGGCGGCGATGTGTTGCTGTAATGGGGTTTGCGGTTCGACGTGTTCACGCACCTGCCATAGCGGTTCCGGCAGTGCACGACGGTCGACTTTGCCGCTGGGACTCAGGGGCATGGCGTCCAGGCGCATCAGCAGCGCGGGCACCATGTACTCCGGCAACTCGGCGGCCAGGGCGGTTTTCACCACTTGCTCGTGCAGACCGGCCGGCGCGGTGTAATAGCCAATCAGCTTGGCATCACGCACCAGCACCACGGCCTGGGCGACGCCGTCCAGGGCCAACAGGCGTGCCTCGATTTCTTCTGGCTCCACGCGGAAGCCGCGCAGTTTGACCTGCTGATCGAGACGGCCGAGGTATTCCAGCACACCGTCAGCGCTCCAACGGGCGCGGTCACCGGTGCGATACAGCCGCGCACCCTGGTGGTCCGCGACAAAACGCTCAGCGGTCAAGCCTGCACGCCCCAGATAACCCCGGGCCAGGCCGATACCGCCGATACACAGCTCACCCGGCACACCCAGCGGCACGGGGTTGAGATGCTCGTCCAACACGCGGCAGATCACATTGCCCAGCGGACGGCCAATCGGTGAACGCTCACCGTCTTCCGCCCGGCAGTGCCAGTGGGTGACGTTGATCGCGGTTTCGGTCGGGCCATAGCGATTATGCAGTTGCACCGCGGGCAGTTGAGCCAATACGCGGTTGCGCAGTTCGGCGGGCAACGCCTCACCACCCGAGAACAGACGACGCAGGCTGGTGCATTCGGCGGCAAGTGGCTCATCGATAAACAACTGCAACAGCGGCGGCACAAAGTGCAGCGTGGTCACGCCGTGCTCTTGCACGAGTTGCGCGATGCGGTGCGGGTCACGATGTTCGCCAGGGCTGGCCAGCACCAGCCGGCAACCGGTGATCAGCGGCCAGAAGCACTCCCACACCGACACGTCGAAACTGATCGGCGCCTTTTGCATCAGCACGTCGGTTTCATCGAGTTGATAGGTGGCCTGCATCCACTGCAAGCGCTCCGCCAACGCGCCATGGGTATTGCCCACGCCTTTGGGTTGGCCGGTAGAGCCGGAGGTGTAGATCACGTAGGCCAGGTTGTCACCGTGAAGGTGCAGGCCCGGCGCCTGGGTCGGCCAGCTGTCGAGGTGCAGGCTGTCCATGGCGATCACGCACACACCATCTGTCGCCGGAAGTTGTTCCAGCAACGCGGTCTGGGTCAACAGCAGTTGCACGCCGCTGTCCTTGAGCATGTAGGCCAGGCGCTCGGCGGGGTAATCCGGGTCCAGAGGCACATAGGCACCACCGGCCTTGATGATCGCGAGCAGGCCGATCAGCAGTTGCGGCGAACGCTCGGCGGCGATGGCCACGCACACGTCCGGGCCGACGCCTTTGTCACGCAGGTAATGGGCCAGGCGGTTGGCCTGGGTGTGCAGTTGGGCGAAGGTCAGGCTGCCGTCCTGCCAGACCAGCGCGGTGTTGTCCGACGTCTGCTGGTTAAGCAGTTCAGGCAGCCATTGCTGGGCCGGCGCGCAGGGGGCTTCGCTCCACGGCTGCTGCTCGTCTTGCGGCATCAGCTTGAGCTCGCCGATGGCTTGCTGCGGTTGTTCGCACACGGCGTGCAGCAGGTTGATGAAGTGTTCGGCCAGACGCTCTATGCTGCGGCTTTCGAACAACTCATCGGCGTAGTCGAACGACAGGCTCAGGCGCCCGTTGCGGTCTTCTTCACTGTGCAGTTGCAGGTCGAACTTGGCTTCGCGGCTGTGCCACGGCAGCTCATCGGCGAGCATGCCTGGCAAGCGGCGCAACGCGCTCAAGTCACGCTGCTGGTGGTTGAACATGACCTGGAACAAACCCTGCTCGCGGGCTTGGGGGAAGGCTTCGAGCAGTTGCTCGAAAGGCAGATCCTGATGAGCCTGGGCGCCGAGCGCCGCTTGACGGGTGGCAACCAGCAACTCACTGAACGGCAGGCGCCCATCCAGCTCGGCACGCATGACCTGCGTGTTGATGAAGAACCCGACCAAGCCCTGGGTTTCCTGGCGTGGGCGGTTGGCATTCGGCACGCCGATGCGGATATCACGCTGGCCGCTGTAGCGATAAAGCAGGCTCTGGAACGCCGCCAGCAACAGCATGAATGACGTCGATTCATGGGCCTGGGCGGCCTGGCGAATCGCTTCGCTGAGGTTCGCACTCAGGCGCACGTCGTGGCGCGAGGCGCTGTGCCGCCGCTGCGCAGAACGTGGGTGGTCGGTAGCCAGGCTCAGGGCTGGATGCTCCTCGCCCAATTGCGCTGTCCAATACGCCAGTTGCCGCTGGCCCTCGCCCTCGGCCAGCCATTGGCGCTGCCAGCTGCCATAGTCGGCGTATTGCAACGCCAGCGGTGGTAACGCCAGGCTCTGGCCCTGAGTCGCGGCGGCGTAGAAGCGCGAGAATTCATCGATCAGGATGTTCAACGACCAGCCGTCGGCGATGATGTGGTGCAGGGTCACCAGCAGTTGGTGGTCTTCATCATCCAGGCGTACCAGGGTCACCCATAGCAGCGGGCCTTTTTCCAGGTCGAACTGGGTGCGCGCTTCGTCTTCGCGGATCTGTTGGGCGCGGGCTTCACGCTCGGCCAGCGGCAGGTCGCTGAGGTCGATGATTTGCAGGTCGAAATCGGCGGTTTGATCGACACGCTGGAACGCTTGGCCGTCGCGCTCGTAAAAGCGTGTACGCAGGGCTTCGTGGCGCTGGATCAGTTGCTGGAAGCTGGTACGAACGGTGTCTTCGTCCAGCTCGCCCCGCAAACGCAAGGCACCGGGTATGGTGTAGGCGCTGCTGTGCGGGTCCAGTTGCCAAGTGATCCACAGGCGATTCTGTGCCAGGGATTGGGGCAACTCGTCCTGGCGCGACAGCGCATGAATCACGCCCTGGGCAACGCCGCCGTCCTGTTGCAAGTGCGCGACTTGGGCGGTAAACGCAGCCAGCGTCGGCGCTTCGAACAGCATGCGCAGGTTCAACTCCAGGCCCAGGGCTTCACGCAAGCGCGCGACCACCTGTGTGGCGGTGATAGAGTTGCCGCCGAGCAGGAAGAAGTGGTCATCGGCAGCGACCGAGGCCACCTGCAATTGTTCGCACCATATCCCCGCGATCTGGCTTTGCAGCTCCGACTCCAGCACCGCATCACCGGCCTTCATTGGCAGACCAGGGAACTGCGCATAACAGTCGAGGCTGCCATCGGCATGGCGCAGGGCACACGCTGCACGCTGCACCTTGCCGCTGGACGTCTTCGGCAAGCCACCGGGATTGAGCAGCACCACCACGCTCGGGGCTTCTTGACAGGCCTCGGCCACGGCTTGGCGGATGGCTTTGATCAGCGCCTCGGGCGGCAGGATTTTCTGCACACTGCGGCTGATTTCGGCGGCAATACCGATGCCTTCCACGCCCTGGTCTTGCACCGCAAACGCGGCGACCCGGCCCTTGCGCACCACTTCCACTTCGCGCTCGATGGTCTGTTCGATGTCCTGGGGATACAGGTTGTGGCCGCGTACGATCAACAGGTCCTTGAGACGACCGGTGATGTACACCTCGCCGTCACGGATAAAGCCCAAGTCGCCGGTGCGCAGCCAGGTACGGTCGGCATGCTGCACAAAGGTCTTGGCGGTGGCTTCGGGGTTGCGCCAGTAACCGTGGGCAATGCTCGGACCGGCGGCCCAGAGTTCGCCGACGTTGTTGTCGGGCAGTTCAGCAAGGGTGCTCGGGTCGACGATCAGCACCGCATGTTCCGGCTGGCCGGTGCCGCAACTCATGATCGCGCTGCCCTGCCCCGGCTCGGCGCGATTGGCGGCCAGGGCTTGGTCGTCCATGCGCATGGATGGGATGCCGTGGCCACGGGTCCCTCCGGCGACAAACAGGGTCGCTTCGGCCAGGCCGTAAGAAGCGAAGAAATTGTCCGGGGTGAAGCCGCAGGTGGCGAACTTCTCGGCGAAGCGCTCCAGGGTGTCGAGACGGATCGGCTCGGAGCCCGAATACGCCACGCGCCATTTGCTCAAATCCAGGCGCTCCAGGGCCGAGTCACTGACCCGTTCGCTGCACAGGCGATAGGCAAAGTCCGGCCCACCGCTGATGGTGCCGCCGTATTCGCTGATCGCTTCCAGCCAGCGCAACGGCCGCCCGAGGAAGTACGCGGGCGCCATCAACACGCACGGCACGCCGCTGAAAATCGGCTGCAGCAACCCACCGATCAGGCCCATGTCGTGGTACAGCGGCAGCCAGCTGACAATCACGTCATCCGGGTTCAGGTCGATACCAAACCCGCGACGGATCAACACTTCGTTGGCGACGAGGTTGCCATGGCTGACTTGCACGCCTTTGGGCAACGCGGTGGAGCCGGAGGTGTATTGCAGGAACGCGATGTCGTCAGCGTGCAGCTCGGGTTCGATCCAGGCGCCAGCGCTAGCGCAATCCAGGTGGTCGACACTCAACACCGTCGGCGCATTCTCGATTTGCGCCAAACCATCGGCGAGGCTGGCGATGCTCAGCATCAGGCGCGGCTCGGCATCCTGGATGATCGACAGCAAGCGCTCCTGGTGATGCCGGCGCGTGGACTCCGGTGGATAGGCCGGCACTGCGATCACCCCGGCGTACAAGCAACCAAAGAACGCCGCGACGTAATCCGGGCCGCTGGGGAACAACAGCACCGCACGGTCACCCAGCGCCGCGTTGGCTTGCAAGGCGGCGGCGATGGTGCGGGCACGTTGGTCCAGGTCACGGTAACTGAGCACAACGCTGTGCTCGGCGGACTCGGCGAGGAAGCGCAGGGCAACCTGGTCCGGGGTCTGCGCGGCGCGACGTTGAAGGGACTGGACCAGGGTGCGGGGAAGTTCGAAGGCGTCCATCATGGGGTTCCTGCCTGAAATCGGCTTACGGGAAAATCGAGAATTAGAGGGCGTTCAGCTGGCGGCCAGTTGTCGCGCCACGCCCGTTCGCCAACGGGCCAGGTGCTCTTCGGCATAGCGACGCAGGCAGCGCAGCACAGCGCTTTCGTGCTGCACGAGAAAGAAGTGGTGACCGTCGAACATGTCTAGGGAGAAGCCGCTGGCGGCGTCGAGTTGCCAGTCCAGCAACTGGTCGGCGCGCACGCTGTCTTGCTTGCCACCGAACACATGGATGGGCATGCCCAGCGGCTTGCGCTCGCCATAACTGAAGCTGCCGCACAGCAAAAAATCGGCGCGCAGGATTGGCAGCATCAACTGCATCAGCTCAGGGTTGGCCAGGGCTTCTTCGGCGGTGCCGCGCAATTCGCGCAGGCGGGCGATCAACTGCTCATCGGTCTTTTCAATGGCGTATTCGCTGACATCACGGCGGGCCGGGCCAGCGGTACCGGAAGCGAACAGCGCCAGCGGTGCGGGCACGCCACGCAAGCTGAGCGCATGGGCCAACTCAAAGGCCAGCAGGCCACCGAGACTGTGGCCGAACAGCGCGTAGGGGCCGTCCAAGTTGCGACTGATTTCATCAGCGAGCTGCGCCGCCAATGCCTTGATGTCGCGCTGCAATGGCTCGTCCATGCGCATGCCGCGTCCAGGCAACTCCAGCGGACACACCTGCAGCCAGTCCGGCAAGGCGCGGCGCCAGCGTGCATAAACCGAGGCGCTGGCGCCCGAATGGGGCAGGCAGAACAGACGCAGTCGGGTGGGCGTACTCATGGCTTGAGCACTCCCCACTGAAACACGCTGCTTGCTCGTTGGAAACCCATTTCGCCCTCCTGCGGGTGCTGATCCTTGGCCGTTTTGCTAACAGACCTGTCACCCATGAGAACGGACGGAGCCGGCAAATAATTAGTCGTCGAGACGGAGCGAGACGTGCTTCACACCTTTCAAGAAGGCATAAGATTAGTTCGCCTTCTCATTTGACAATCATTATCATTAAGCATAATTTGTTGCCCGATGTGTAGGAGGCCTCAGCACGGACGCCCTCCCCTAACCTCTTTTGCGACAAGGTGATTTCCATGACGGAACAAGTATCCACAGGCAGGTGCGACTCACCGCTTCTCCAGGCGTTCGTCGACAATCGACTGATCCTGGTGAAGATTGCGGCACGCATTACCGGGTGTCGTTCCCGTGCTGAAGACGTCGTGCAAGACGCCTACTTTCGCCTGCAATCGGCGCCCACGATCACGTCGTCGTTCAAGGCCCAACTGAGCTATCTGTTCCAGATCGTGCGTAACCTGGCGATCGATCACTACCGCAAGCAGGCGCTGGAGCTCAAGTATTCGGGAACGGAAGAGGAAGGCTTGAATGTGGTGATCCACGGCGCATCCCCGGAAACCTCCCACATCAATTTCAACACCCTGGAAAACATCGCCGACGCCCTGACGGAATTGCCCCAGCGCACCCGCTACGCGTTCGAGATGTACCGCTTGCACGGCGTGCCGCAAAAGGACATCGCCAAGGAACTCGGTGTGTCGCCGACCCTGGTGAATTTCATGATCCGGGATGCGCTGGTGCATTGCCGCAAGGTGTCAGGCAGCCACAGCGATACGTTTGCGCGGCGGGTCTAGTTTCCGGGCACCGGCATCACATCGATGCGGTACGGCTCGAAAATCTTCAGCATCTGGCCGTTATCGCGCAAGCGCTTGAGCAACGCAGCGAACGCCTCTGCGGTGATCGGCGCTTTCGGGCGCAGCAAGGCAAAGTGGTGATACACCTGATCGATACGCTCCGACACCAGGAACTGCCCCGCCATATCCGCATTGCGCACCATGAAATCACTCAGGTACGAACGGGTAACCAGCGCGATATCGGCACGCCCGCGTGCGACCATCAGCAGGTTGCTGTCATGGGAATAGGTCAGCGTGGCATTGAAGTGCTCGGCCATGTACTTGGGGTCGGAGTTGAAGTTGGCAAACGCGTAGTGATAGCCGCTGAACACTGCCAGACGCTTATTCGCCAGGTCGGCGAAGTAATCTTGGCCGCGATCAGGCTCACGTTGGGCCACGAAGATTTCCGCATCCTCCAGGCCCATGTCGACACTGGTATGAGGGATGTTCTGCCAGCCCCAGTCGGGGTTCTCGAAGATCGCCATATCGACCCGACCCTGTTCAAAGTCCCTGAAACGACGTGGAATCGAGGTAGGCACCAGCACAAACTGGTAGTCACTCTGCAACGCGTTCAGGGCCTCCGCCAATTGTGGCAGCAGGCCGGTATCGGCGCCTTGTTCGGGACGCACGGTGTAGGGTGGAAAGTGCGCGGCGCCAACCCTTACCAATTGCGCAGCAAAAACCGGCATCCACCCCGCGGTGCCCACTGCCAAAAATGTAAGTCCTGCAGCCAGCCGCCATGGCGAAAACATCGAGGCACACACCGTTCAACACTCTGATGGCAATAAGCTAGGCGTTTTTCCCAGGCGAGACAACTTTCGCCGCCAAATTAATAGCTTGCGTCTCAGTCGGCCTTCAACACCATCAACAGGGCTTCTTCGGCCAGTTGCTCAAGGGTCAGGCTGCCTTGGGCGCGGAACCAGGTGGTGGTCCAGGACAGCGCCCCCGTCAGGAAGCGTCGCGTGATAAACACATCACCCCTGATATAACCAGCAGCCTTCGCCTCCCCCAATACCTGTAGCCAGAGGTCTTCGTACACATCGCGCAGGGCGAGTACCTGAACCTGGCCTTCGGCTGACAGCGAGCGCCATTCGTACACCAACACCGCCATGGCCTCGCCACTTCCGCCCATGATCGACTGCAATTCGCAGCGGATCAGCGCCAATACACGCTCGCGCACGTTCGCCGCATCCTCGAGGGATGCACGCATCATCGCGGTGTTGTAGTGAATGGTTTCCTCCATCACTGCACGCAGGATCTCGTCCTTGCTTTTGAAGTGATGAAAGATGCTGCCGGACTGAATGCCCACGGCACTGGCCAGATCGCGCACAGTGGTGCGTTCAAAACCTTTGTTGCGAAACAGGTGAGCCGCGGTTTGCAGCAACTTGCCCCGGGCACTGTCGGGGTCGGTCAATTGGCCGCCGTCGACCATGGTGCGCATCACCCGCTGGGCTTTGTGCTCATCCATGCTGCTCTCCTTCACTTCTACTGACGTCTTGGGCGGCAATTTAGGCCGTGACCGTCACCCAAGCAAGCGCTTGGGCAAAACTTGTGTCAGGAGTTTACAAACCAAGCGCTTGCTTGGTAGTCTCGACACCAGCCATTCGAGGAAGGATTTCTCATGAGCAAGACAGTTCGTATCGGCTGCGCCAGCGCGTTCTGGGGTGACACGTGCACGGCTGCCGCCCAACTGGTGCATGGCGGCGAGCTGGACTACCTGGTGTTCGACTACTTGGCGGAAGTCACGATGTCGATCCTCGCCGGGGCGCGGTTGAAAGATCCCCAGGCAGGCTTTGCCACGGACTTCGTCGAGGTACTCACGCCTCTGCTGGCCGATATCCAGCACCAGGGCATCCGCGTAATCAGCAATGCCGGCGGCATCCATCCGCAAGCCTGCGCCGCTGCACTGCAAGCGGCCTGCGACAAAGCGCAACTCCCGCTGAAAATCGCCGTGCTGCTGGGCGACGACTTGCAACCCCAGCTCAAACACCTGCACGGCATCACCGATATGTTCAACGGTGCGCCACTGCCGCCGGCCTGTGTATCCGCCAACGCGTATCTCGGCGCTCCGGGCATCACCCAGGCGCTTGATCTCGGCGCCGATATCGTCATCACCGGCCGGGTAGTCGACAGCGCCGTGGTCAGTGCCGCGTTGGTGCATGAGTTCGGCTGGTCATGGCAGGACTACGACCGCCTGGCCCACGCTGCGCTGGCCGGGCACATCATCGAATGCGGTGCCCAATGCACCGGCGGCAACTTCACCGATTGGCGCAACGTGCCGGACTACGAGCACATCGGTTTCCCCATCGTCGAAGTCAGCGCCGACGGCCAGTTCACCGTGAGTAAAGTCGACGGCACGGGCGGGTTGATCAGCGAACTCAGTGTGGCCGAGCAGCTGCTGTATGAAATCGGCGATCCACGCGCCTACCTGTTGCCCGATGTGATCTGTGATTTCAGCCAGGTGCGCCTGCAGCAACAAGGTAAAAACTGCGTGCGCCTGCACGGTGCCAAAGGCTTGCCACCCACCCCGCAGTACAAAGTCAGCGCCACTTACCTGGACGGCTTCCGCTGCACCGCCAGTTGCCTGATCGCCGGAATCGATGCGGTGGCCAAGGCCGAGCGCATCAGCCAGGCAATCATCAACAAGACATCGGAGCTGTTCAGCCAGCACGGTTGGGTGCCCTACACCGAAGTGAATATCGAACTGCTCGGCAGCGAAGCCACCTACGGCGCCCATGCCCAACGTCATGACTGCCGCGAAGTGGTAGTGAAACTCGCCGTACGGCACCCGAACAAGCAGGCATTGACACTGTTCGCCCGTGAAATTGCCCAGGCGGCGACAGGCATGGCGCCGGGCTTGACCGGCATCGTCGGCGGGCGACCGTCGGTGTATCCGCTGATCCGGCTGTTTTCGTTCCTGATCGACAAATCGGCGTGTGCGCCGGTGATCGACCTCGACGGCGTCCGCCACGCCGTTGCGCTGCCCGCCACCGTGCCCGTGCTCACGCCGGCCGCGTCCATCGAACCACCCCAGCCTCAGTGCCGCGCAGACGCCAGCGTACCGCTGATCAAACTCGCCGTGGCGCGCTCCGGCGACAAGGGCAACCACAGCAATATCGGCGTGATCGCCCGTGCCCCCGAGTACTTGCCGTGGATCGCCGAAACACTGACCCCGGAGGTGATCGTCGACTGGATGAGCCATGTGCTCGATCCGCTCCACGGTCGTGTAAAGCGCTGGTATTTGCCGGGTAGCCACAGCCTTAACTTCCTGCTGGAAAACGCCCTGGGCGGCGGCGGCATCGCCAGCCTGCGCATTGACCCCCAAGGCAAAGCGTTCGCCCAGCAACTGCTGGAAATCCCCATCGCCGTGCCGCAACACATCGCTGACCTACTCACTTAAAGGACCGTCGCCGTGGCCTTCGACTCGATCTTCAAAGCCGACCTGTTCCAGGGGCAAACCGTGATTGTCACCGGAGGCGGCAGCGGCATCGGCCGTTGCACCGCCCATGAACTGGCGGCGCTGGGGGCCCAGGTGATTTTGGTGGGACGCAAGCCGGAAAAATTGCAGAAGGTCGCGGCGGAAATTGCCGAAGACGGGGGCCTTTCTCATTGGCTTGCCTGCGATATCCGCGACGAAGAGGCCGTGAAAGCGCTGATCAGCCAAATCCTGCGTGACCATGGCCCGATCCACGGGCTGGTGAATAACGCCGGTGGCCAATACCCATCGCCACTGGCCTCGATCAATCAAAAAGGCTTTGAAACCGTACTGCGTACTAACCTGGTCGGCGGTTTCCTGATGGCGCGGGAAGTGTTCAACCAATCCATGAGCAAGCATGGCGGCGCCATCGTCAACATGCTCGCCGACATGTGGGGCGGCATGCCCGGCATGGGGCACTCGGGGGCCGCCCGCTCGGGCATGGACAACTTCACCAAGACCGCCGCCTTCGAGTGGGGCTATGCCGGGGTGCGAGTCAACGCCGTGGCGCCGGGCTGGATTGCGTCCAGCGGCATGGACACCTACGAAGGCGCGTTCAAGGCGGTGATCCCGACCCTGCGCGAACATGTACCGCTCAAGCGCATCGGTACCGAGTCGGAGGTCAGCGCAGCCATTGTGTTTTTGCTCAGCCCGGCTGCCGCCTTCATCAGCGGCAGCACCTTGCGCATCGATGGCGCCGCCAGCCTGGGCAGCCGCGCCTGGCCGCTGCACAAGGCGCAGCCACCGAGCGAGCCGTTCAATGGTTTCCATCGTGCGTATTTGCCCGACGTGCTCAAGGCGGAGCAATAAACCATGCCGGTCATCGAAACGCAGGTCGACACCCACAGCCCGCAATTCGCGCAAAACCGCGACGCCATGCTCACGAGCCTCCAGCAGCTACGCCAACTGGAGCAGAACCTGCTGAGCAAAGCGCAGGAAGCCAAGCCCAAGTTCGACAAGCGCGGCCAACTGCTGCCCCGCGAGCGCCTCAACCTGCTGCTGGACCCTGGCGCGCCGTTTCTCGAACTGGCCAGCCTGGCCGGCTACAAACTCCACGATGACAAAGACGGTAGCGCCGCCGGTGGTGGTTTGATCGCCGGCATCGGCTACGTCAGCGGTGTGCGTATGCTGGTGGTGGCGAACAACAGCGCGATCAAGGGCGGCACCATTTCCCCCACTGGCCTGAAAAAATCCCTGCGCCTGCAGCAGATCGCCATGGAGAACAAACTGCCGGTGGTGACCCTGGCCGAAAGCGGCGGCGCCAACCTCAATTATGCCGCCGAGATTTTCGTCGAAGGCGCACGCAGCTTCGCCAACCAGGCACGGATGTCAGCCATGGGCTTGCCGCAGATCACCGTGGTGCATGGTTCGGCTACGGCGGGCGGGGCGTATCAACCAGGGCTGTCGGATTACGTGGTGGTGGTACGCGGCAAAGCCAAGCTGTTCCTCGCCGGGCCGCCCCTGCTCAAGGCCGCCACCGGTGAAGTGGCCACCGACGAAGCATTGGGCGGCGCCGAGATGCACGCGCAAACCGCCGGCACCGCTGAATACCTGGCAGAAAACGATGCGGACGGCGTGCGTATCGTGCGTGACATCGTCGACCTGCTGCCATGGGACGATCGATTGCCGCCAGCCGTCCAGCGCGCTTACAAAGAGCCGCTGTACCCCATCGACGAACTGTTGGGGTTGATCCCCGATGATCCGAAAAAACCCTATGACGTGCGCGAAATCCTCGCGCGCCTCGCCGACGGTTCCAACTTCCTCGAATTCAAGGGCGAATTCGATGCCCACACCGTCTGCGGCCACCTGCACATCCAGGGGCGTGCCGTCGGCGTGATCGGCAATAACGGCCCGATCACGCCCAAGGGCGCGAGCAAGGCCGCGCAGTTTATCCAGCTGTGCGACCAGAGCCGCACGCCACTGCTATTCCTGCACAACACCACCGGTTTCATGGTCGGCACCGAATCGGAACAGCAAGGCGTGATCAAGCACGGCGCGAAAATGATCCAGGCCGTGGCCAATGCGCGGGTGCCTAAACTGACGATTGTGGTCGGCGGCTCCTACGGCGCCGGCAACTATGCGATGTGCGGCCGTGGCCTGGACCCACGGTTCATCTTCGCCTGGCCCAATAGCCGCACGGCGGTGATGGGCGGCGCACAGGCAGGCAAGGTGCTGCGCATCGTCACCGAGGCCAAGCAATTGAAAGACGGCCTGGTGCCTGATCCCAAGGTGCTGGACATGCTCGAACAGGCGACCGCGCAGAAACTCGACAGCCAATCCACTGCGCTGTATGGCAGCGCCAATCTGTGGGACGACGGGCTGATTGACCCCCGAGATACCCGCACCTTGCTGGGGTTTCTACTGGATATCTGCCATGAGGCCGAAGTGCGGCAGTTGCAGCCCAACAGCTTCGGTGTGGCGCGTTTCTAACAGGAGAACAAAAACAATGATCTTCACCCAGGAACACCAGGAACTGCGCCGCACCGTCCGCGCCTTCGTCGACCGCGAGATCAACCCTTATGTGGATGAATGGGAAAAAGCCGGGCGTTTCCCCATCCACGAGATCTTCCGCAAAGCCGGCGACCTCGGCCTGCTGGGCATTTCCAAGCCGGAACAGTTCGGCGGCATGGGCCTGGACTACAGCTACTCCATCGTCGCCGCCGAAGAGTTCGGCACCATCCGCTGCGGTGGCATCCCCATGTCCATCGGCGTGCAGACCGACATGTGCACCCCCGCCCTCGCCCGCTTCGGTTCCGATGAGCTGCGTGACGAATTCCTGCGGCCAGCCATCAGCGGCGAACAAGTGGGCTGTATCGGCGTCTCGGAAACCGGCGCCGGCTCCGACGTGGCCGGGCTGAAAACCCACGCGCGCAAGGACGGCGGCGACTACGTGATCAACGGCAGCAAAATGTGGATCACCAACTCGCCCAGCGCCGACTTTATCTGCCTGCTGGCCAACACCTCCGACGATAAACCGCACATCAACAAATCGCTGATCATGGTGCCGATGAACACGCCCGGCATCAGCGTCAGCCCGCCCCTGGAAAAACTCGGTATGCACAGCTCCGAGACCGCCCAGGTGTTCTTTGACGGTGTGCGCGTGCCGCAACGCAACCGCATCGGCCACGAGGGGGCGGGTTTCATGATGCAGATGTTGCAGTTCCAGGAAGAACGCCTGTTCGGCGCGGCCAACATGATCAAGGGTCTGGAGTACTGCATCGACAGCACCATCGACTATTGCAAAGAGCGCCAGACCTTCGGCAAGGCGCTGATCGACAACCAGGTCATCCACTTTCGCCTGGCCGAACTCGCCACCGAAATCGAATGCCTGCGCGCCTTGGTCTACCAGGCCACCGAGCAATACATCAAAGGCCAGGACGTGACCCGCCTGGCCTCCATGGCCAAACTCAAGGCCGGGCGCCTAGGCCGCGAAGTCAGCGACAGCTGCCTGCAATACTGGGGCGGCATGGGCTTTATGTGGGACAACCCGGTGGCGCGGGCCTATCGCGACGTGCGCCTGGTGTCGATCGGCGGCGGCGCCGATGAAATCATGCTGGGCATCATCTGCAAACTGATGGGCACCCTGCCCGGTAAAAAGCCATGAACACCCTGCTGCTCGAAGCCCACAACGGCGTGCTGCACATCACCCTCAACCGCCCTGCAAGTCGCAATGCGATGAGCCTGGAAATGGTCAATGAACTGCGCTCGGTACTGGCACAGTTGGACAGCCAGACGCGGGCCTTGGTGATCAGCGGTGCCGGGGGGCATTTCTGTGCGGGTGCGGATGTTAAGGACATGGTCAACGCCGGCCATCAGTTGCAGGCGTTGAACCGGGCGTTTGGCACGTTGCTGCAAGAGGTCGAGGCCGTGCCGCAAGTGGTGATCGTGGTATTGCAAGGCGCGGTGCTTGGGGGTGGGTTTGGGTTGGCGTGCGTGAGTGATGTTGCGATTGCCGATCATCAGGCTCAGTTCGGTTTGCCGGAGACCAGCCTGGGGTTGCTGCCGGCACAGATTGCGCCGTTTGTGGTCAAGCGCATTGGGCTGACCCAGGCGCGGCGGCTGGCGCTGACGGCGGCGCGGTTTGATGGCGCTGAGGCGGGGCGGTTGGGAGTGGTGCATTTTGTGGAGGTGGATTCGCAGGGGTTGGCGCAGCGGCTTGATGAGGTGTTGGGGCAGGTTTTGTGCTGTGCGCCGGGGGCGAATGGGCGGACTAAGGCGTTGTTGCTGGCCAGTGTGGAGGAGCCGCTTGAGGTGGTTCTGGATCGGGGCGCGCAGTGGTTTGCTGAGTCGGCGCTGGGGGTCGAAGGGGTTGAGGGGACGCAGGCTTTTGTGCAGAAGCGCAGGCCTGGGTGGGCTTTGTGAATTGGGGGCATATCCGTTGCTGCGGTAACGGCGGCTATTGGTTCCGCTCTTACAGCGGGTCACTTTTGGAAAAGCGCAAAAGTAACCAAAAGGCCTTCGCCCCACCACTCGGTGCCTCGCCTAGGCTCGGCATGCCCTCACTCCGGCCAGCGTGGTTAACGGGGCGCCTAAGATCAAGATCAACAGCGACTCGCTTCGCATTGTGGAGTGGTTGGGTGGGCTGTTTGCGGTGGGGGGGGTGTCAGTGACGGGTGAAGTGGCTGGTAGATCGCTATCGCAGGCAAGCCAGCTCCCACAGTTGACCGAGGTCGACAGTCAGAAATCGGTCGGCTTTAAGGCCGCCGCGCTTTGGCTTTTGATCTGGAGTCGCCCCGTTAAACGCGCTGGCCGAACGCAGGCTTTGGAGCGTGGGCACACCGAGCTTAAGCGAGGTGCCGAGTGTTGGGGCGAAGGCCTTTTGGTTACTTTTTGGCCTTTCCAAAAGTGACCCGCTGTAAGGGCGGAACCACCAGCCGCCTTTACCAAAAAAACGGATATGTACTCAACCTCAGGAAAAACAACCATGCCGCAGTTCACCAAAATCCTGATCGCCAACCGCGGGGAAATCGCCTGCCGCATCCAGCGCACCGCTCAAGCCCTGGGCTACCGCACCGTGGCCGTCTACAGCGACGCCGACGCCCAAGCCCTGCACGTCCAAATGGCCGACGAAGCCGTCAACATCGGCCCCGCGCCGGTGCAGCAGTCGTACCTGAACATCCCGGCCATCCTCGAAGCCGCCAAACTCACAGGCGCCGACGCCACCCACCCCGGCTACGGCTTCCTCTCCGAAAACCCCGACTTCGCCCGTGCCTGCCAAAGCGCGAACATCACCTTCATCGGCCCAAGCCCAAAAGCCATCGAACTGATGGGCAGCAAACGCCTGTCCAAACTCGCCATGCTCGACGCCGGCGTGCCCTGCATCGCCGGTTACCAAGGCAGCCAACAAGACAACACGACTTTGCAACAGGAAGCCAATCGCATTGGCTACCCCCTGATGATCAAGGCCAGCGCCGGTGGCGGCGGGCGCGGCATGCGCCTGGTGCACGATGCCAGCACCCTGCTGGAAAATCTCCAGACCGCACGCTCCGAAGCAAAAAACGCCTTTGGCAGCGACGAACTGATCCTCGAACAAGCCCTGATCGACCCGCGCCACGTCGAAATCCAACTGTTCGGCGACAACCACGGCAACCTCATCTATTTGGGCGAACGCGACTGCTCGATCCAGCGCCGCCACCAAAAAGTCATCGAAGAAGCCCCCTGCCCCGTGATGACACCCGAATTACGCCAGGCCATGGGCGAGGCCGCCCTCAAGGCCGGGCGCGCAGTGAATTACGTCGGCGCGGGCACCGTGGAATTCCTGCTAGACCGCGATGGCCAGTTCTACTTCCTCGAAATGAACACCCGTCTGCAAGTGGAACACCCGGTCACTGAACTGATCACCGGGTTGGACCTGGTGGACTGGCAGCTGAAAATCGCCGCCGACGAGCCCCTGCCGCTGAAACAGGCCGACGTCACCCTGACCGGTCACGCGATGGAGGTCCGCTTGTACGCCGAAGACCCGGCACAGGGCTTTTTGCCGCAAACCGGCGATGTGCTGCGCTGGGAGCCGGCCGCCGGCGTGCGGATTGACCACGGCGTACGGCAAGGTCAGCGCATCAGCCCGTTCTACGACCCGATGCTGGGCAAGATCATCGCCCATGGCGCCACCCGCGAAGAGGCTCGGCGCAAACTGCTGCGGGCGGTGGAAGATACGGTGCTGCTGGGGGTGAGTACCAATCAGCAATTTCTGGTGGACTTGCTCAAGCATCCGAACTTTATCGCGGGTGATGCCAGCACCGGTTTCATCGCTGAACACTTCAGCGACATTGCCCGCCCAACCGCGTCAACAGAACAGCTCGCCCTGGCCGCCGCGCTGTTCTATCAACACAGCGCCGAACAGCATCCCAAAGCCCTGGCGGGCTGGCGCAACAACGCAAATGTGCCTTGTACTTACCGCCTGGAAGTTAACGACAACCTCCACACTGTCACCGTCGACCCGCTGGCACTCACCTGCGACGGTCACCACGCCATCGTGGTGCTCAACGGTATCCGCCGCCGCATCGCCTACCACCTCGACGACACTCAGCTATGGCTGTCCGGCGTGAAGGTGATCAACCGCACTCAGCAACCTGCCAGCCGCCAAACCGATGCCAGCAGCGGCACGGTCAAGGCACCGATGGACGGTGCCATCGTCGACGTGCGTGTCAGCGCCGGTGACAGCGTGAGCAAAGGCCAACTGCTGCTGGTGTTGGAGGCCATGAAAATGGAACACCCGCTGACCGCCGGTATCGACGGTGTGATCAAGGGCGTGCAGGTCATGGCGGGTGATCAGGTGCGCAATCGCCAGGTGCTGTTGGAGATCGAATAAACGCAGCCCTGTGTACCCATGAAAAAACAGCGCGGAACTACAAGGTCGCGCTACGCTCTATCCCCATCAGGAAAGGACGAGTACGGGAACCTGCGCGATGCCCCATTGGCTGATTATTGACCTTGAAGCCACAACGGATGAAGGCGGCTGGCCCGTGACGGAGATGGAAGTCATCGAGATCGGCGCCAGCCTGGTCAATCGCCAGGGCCGCGAGCTGGATCACTTCCAGCGTTTTGTGCGGCCGCTGCGCCGTCCATTGCTGACGCCTTTCTGCCGCCAACTGACCCACATCACTCAGGCCAACATCGACGGCGCGACACCGATCACCGAGGTGTGGCCGCTGTTCGAGCGCTGGTTGGGCCAGCATCAAGCACGCCTCGAAGGCTGGGCCAGTTGGGGGGATTACGACCGCGTGCAGCTGGAACTGGAATGGCAGCGCCATGACCTGAGCAGCGCCCTGGCGCAGACGCCCCATGTCAACCTCAAGCAACGCTTCGCCAAGGCGCGGCGCCTGGACAAGCCGCTGGGGCTCAATGGCGCCCTGCAATTGGCGGGAATGCAGTTCAATGGCCAGCAGCATCGCGCACTCGAAGACGCACGCAATACCGCACGCCTGCTGCCGTTGATTTTGCCGGTCTAGGCAGCTCCCCCGGGCTTGGGCATACTGGCCGACCTTTCCAGCCCCTTTTCCGAGGATTCACCCATGTTCAAAGTCAACGAGTACTTCGACGGCACCGTCAAGTCGATCGCTTTCGGCACCGCAGAAGGTCCGGCGACCATCGGCGTGATGGCCCCGGGTGAATACGAATTCGGTACGGCCCAGCGTGAAATCATGCACGTGGTGTCCGGCGCGCTGACGGTCAAGCTGCCAGAAGCCAGCGACTGGCAGACCTTTGCCGCCGGCAGCCAGTTCAACGTACCGGCCAACAGCAAGTTCCAGCTCAAGGTCGCGGTAGACACCGCTTACCTGTGCGAATACCGCGGCTGATGTCCGTCCGTTGAAAAAAATGCCCATCTCCCAGGAGACGGGCATTTTTTATTCCAGGATCGTGACCGGCATGCCGACTTCAAGGTAGCCGACACTATCGTTGACCAGGTTCTGGCCGAACATCGCCCCGTTCTCCGTCTTGCGATAGGTATCGAGCGTGGCGAAGGGTTCGCGGTCGGCGCTGCGTTCGCCGGTCGCGGGATCGATCGTGGTGAGAATGCAGCGTGAGCATGCCTTGACCACGCGAAACTCGACATCGCCAATACGCAAGCGCTTCCAGCCGTCTTCGGCGAACGCTTCACCGCCTTCGATCACCAGGTTGGGACGAAAACGCAGCATCTCCATGGGACGGCCAACGTGTTGCGAAAGATCATCCAAGGACGCCTGGCCGATCAGCAGCAGCGGGTAGCCGTCGGCAAACGCCACTTGGTCATCATCTTTGCCGAAACCAGCCTCGGTGGTGCGTGCCCGCGTCAGTGGCATCTGCACCAGCCGCGTGGGTTTTCCGATAAAGGCGCTGACCCAGGCAGCCGCCTCATCCCCGGCATCCGGCACACGCAAGGTGTCGCGCCAGATGGTCACGCCACGCAACTCGGCGTCATCGCCCGGCAACGCCACGTCCAGCGGCGCAACGCCTGGGGTGCTGAGGGTCAAGCCGCCATCAGCGCTCCAAAGCGCCGACAACTGGCTCATCTTCGCCACGGCCCGCTGCGTCAGGAAACGCCCGCTGGCTTCGTCCACCAACATCCAGCGTCGGTCCCCGTCCAGCCCCAGCTTATCCAGGCCAATCTGCTGCAAGACCTCGGCCTTGCCGGACTTCAAAGGGTAACGATATAACGCGCTGAGACGAAGCATGGGCCTGCTTTCCTGGAAGAACAAAGCGCCACCCTATCCGAAACGCGAGCGTCTTTGTAGTGAGCGGGCTTGCCCCGCGCCGCGGAGTGTCAGGCGCCTCATGCTTGGCTGACACTCCGCGGCGCGGGGCAAGCCCGCTCACTACAGGTTTCAACCCTGGGCGTGGTCGAGCATCAGGCGTTGACGCACCACATCCACCAGTTTGTCCGGCTGGAACTTGGACAGGAAGTTGTCGCAACCCACCTTCTTGACCATCGACTCGTTGAAGCTGCCTGACAGCGAGGTGTGCAGCACCACGTAGAGCCCGCGCAAGCGCGGATCGTTGCGGATCTCGGTGGTCAGGCGGTAGCCGTCCATCTCGGGCATTTCGGCGTCGGTGAAGATCATCAGCAACTTGTCGGTCATCACCTGGCCGCTGTCGGCCCAGGCCTTGAGCATGTTCAGTGCCTTGAGGCCGTCGCTGGCGATGTGCATCTTCACGCCGAGTTGCCCAAGGGTGTCGCGCAGTTGCGACAGGGCTACGTTGGAGTCATCCACCAGCAGCACTTCGCGACCACGGGCACTCTCCAGCACCGGGTCTTCGAGTTTTTCGCGGGAGACCTTGGCGCTGTATGGCACGATTTCGGCGAGGACTTTTTCCACGTCGATGATTTCCACCAACTGGTCATCGACCTTGCTGATGGCGGTAAGGTAATGCTGGCGACCGGCGCTGGTCGGCGGCGGCAGGATGGCCTCCCAGTTCATGTTGACGATACGGTCGACGCCACCCACCAGAAACGCCTGCACCGACCGGTTGTACTCGGTGACGATGATGGTGCTGTTAGGCCCCGGAACCAGAGGGCGCATACCGATGGCCTGGGACAGGTCGATCACCGGCAGGGTCTGGCCACGCAGGTTGACCACGCCGCACACGAAGGGGTGGCGCTGGGGCATCAGGGTCAGCTTGGGCAGTTGCAGCACTTCCTGCACCTTGAACACGTTGATCGCGAACAACTGCCGCCCGGCCAGGCGAAACATGAGAATCTCCAGGCGATTCTCACCCACCAGTTGCGTGCGTTGATCTACCGTGTCGAGAATGCCGGCCATTAAAAGCTCCTGATGTGCGCGTTTGATTCACGCTGAGAGGATTGTGCAGCTCAGTTAAGGCTAGTTATCGGCGGCAAGCGCCAGACCTTGACCCCGGTAAAATGCCACGTAAATCAGTTGATGTCACACTGACATCATGCTTTACTCCATTCGCCCCTCATATGGCATTACAGCGACGTTGCGCGACATCCAAATCGACGCTGGGTTCCGCTGCGTAAGGGATTCCCCTACACACAATCAGGTCCAACCTGATATTCGCGATATCTAATAGCCATTAATGTGACGCCATTCTCATTGCATGAATGGAGTCAGGCTTTTGTTTGCCATACCAAGCCCACGCCCCACGGGTCTTCCAGGCACTCTGATGCCGGCAACTAAAGTTGTGCAATTGCCCCGGATAACGAGGGCCACGCTCGGCTTTCGCGATCGATTCAATAACGGTCCTACTGAAATCTCAGAACCAACCTACAGATTCCAGTCATATTTCAGCGGTAGTTTTACGCCATTCACCCGGTGCGACATCTCATCACCCGACCTTAAGTTGCGGAGACTTGCATGATGAATAGCGCAAACGAATGGCAAACCGCACTTCCCGAATTCCTGCTGGAAGCCGAAATGCTGCTAGCCAAGTCGGAAGAGTGCTTGAGCCATCTGCATTTGATTCGCAACGACAGCGATGCCATCGACTGCATGAAAGCCAGCCTCGCCAAGCTCGCGGAAAAAGCCGAAGGCCTGGCACTGCAGGCGATCAGTGAATTCTCCCGACACATCCAATACCTGATTGCCAACGCCGTGAGCCCCATGCAATTGCATGATCAGGCACTGGAGGCCCTGCATGACTGCCTGACGTTGCTGGCCTGGCAATTGGAGTTGATCGACACGCGAACCGGCGAGCTGGCACTGGATGAAAGTGAACAAACCACGCTGATTGCCACGGTTACCTTGCAGATTCCACAAAAAGACTTCGGTAACAAACCGCAACAACAGCTGCATCACACGGCCTGAGCAACGATCAGGTCGTGTTTAATACGTGAGTTATCTAAAAACGACCCTTTTGTTAAACGGTCGAGGTGATCTTGCGTGGCAGAAGTATCAATTAGCCACCAACTTAATTAATACAATGACTCACTCACTTTGAACTCTGGGATTACCCCCCAGGGTATTTGTGTGGTCAATAAGCCTGTCGGGCGAGGCGCCAGGCGACCAACGGTAATAGTGGTGGTACTATGCCCCGCTCGAAGTGACTCAACTTCATCATGTTTAAAAACGATCCGGCACAGCATTCCAAACAAAGGCCTGTCAGCCACCATGACCGGCTTTTCCGCAGCGAACCTTCATTGGCTCCATCCGCTATGTACGCCAGCCTAAAGTCACTCATCGCAAGGTCCGTGTCCCGCAGCAATGCCCGCCGCCTGGTCCTCGCCTTGTGCCTGTGCTCATTGCTGGTCAGCCTGTGGGCCTATAGCCGTTCCGCGCCACTGCCGCTTTCGATCCTTTTGCTCAACCTGATCACCTTGATCGTAGTGGGTGTGCAGCAGTGGAACTCGCGCAAATCCATCAAGTTCCAGCCCCAGGAATTGGCCGACCGCCTGTTGCAAGTCCAGGAAAACGAACGCCACCGACTCAGCCGCGATCTGCATGATGACATCGGCCAATTACTGACCGCCGCCAAACTGCAAAGCGAATGGCTCAAGCGCCGCCTGCCGGACGACCTGCAAAGCCAATGCTCGGTACTGTGCAACACACTGAATGAAACCCTGGCCAAAGTGCGTGATGTCTCGGCCATCCTCAACCCGCGCCAGCTGGCCAGCCTGGGCCTGGAAGCCAGCCTGCGCGCGCACCTGCTCAAGACCCTGGAAAACACCCCGATCCACTGGAGCCTGGAATGCCAGCAACGGTTGACCGGCATCCCCGAAGAAATGGCCGTGGCGGCCTTTCGTATCACTCAGGAAGCGGTGACCAACATGCTCCGCCACGCCCAGGCGCAGAATCTGCGGGTGCGCCTGCAACGCCTGCCCGAGGGCTTATCGCTGATGATTTGCGATGACGGCCAGGGCTTCTCGCCTGCTCCCAACCCGGGCCTGGAAGGCCAGCGGGGCATGGCCGGTATGTCTGAACGGATCGATCAGTTGGGCGGCTCGTTGTCCGTCAACAGCCAGCCTGGCAAAGGCACGCGGATCGACGCACTTTTCCCCTGGGCGCCCCGCGCCCTCGAACGGGCCAGCGCCCCTAAGGCTCTTGAGTGACCTGTAAATTACTCCTGGTGGATGACCATGCACTGATCCGGGCCGGCGTGCGTGCGCTGATCCTGGATATTCCCGGCTACACCGTGATCGGCGAAGCCAACGATGGCGCGCAACTGCTGGAGAAATTCAGCACGCTGCAGCCGGACATCGTGCTGCTGGATCTGTCGATGAAACACACCGGTGGCCTGGACGCCCTGCAGCAACTCAAGCTCGCCTACCCCAAGAGCAAGGTGCTGA
The DNA here is from genome assembly GCF_059421065.1 of Pseudomonas sp. GW821-FHT03A09. Lineage (NCBI taxonomy): Bacteria > Pseudomonadati > Pseudomonadota > Gammaproteobacteria > Pseudomonadales > Pseudomonadaceae > Pseudomonas > Pseudomonas sp. GW821-FHT03A09. Next base: position 192,173 of record NZ_JBWKUX010000004.1, read on the forward strand.
TCCTGTCGATGCACACCGACCCTGAACTGATCATGCGCGCGCTGGAGTCCGGTGCCCATGGCTACCTGCTCAAGGACACCACGGCCAACGAGTTGGAGCACGCCCTGCTGGCCCTGCGCAACAACGAGCGCTACCTGAGCCCTGCCATTGCCCACACAGTGATCAACCAGGCATTGATCCGCAGCCAAGGCCCCTCCTCCACCACACCCCAAAGCCACACGCTTACGCCACGCCAGCTGGAGATCCTGCGCTTGATCGTGCGCGGCAAATCCACCCGCGAAATCGCCCAGGGCCTGGGCTTGAGCATCAAGACAGTGGAAGCGCATCGCTCACAGATCATGAAGCGCCTGCAGATTTACGACGTCGCCGGCCTGGTGTTATTCGCTGTTCGCGAGCAGATCATCAGCCTGGACGACTAGGGGCGAACCCAGCGGCAAGTGCACGCGCAAAGCCTTGGGCAACGCACTGAAACGCAAATCGTCGCCCTGTAACGGTTCACCATCCAGATTGAGGTACAAGCCCTCGGCCGCCTTGATCTCGACCCAAGGCAAGCGCGCCCGCACAAACATCTTGTCCAGGCCCCAACCGTCGCTCATCAGGGTAAGCAAGGTGCCAACCACTTCCTGAGGTGCTGGCAGGATGCTGATATCGAGCATGCCATCATCGGCCAACGCGCCAGGGCACAGCACATGCCCACCGCCCGCCTGGCGGCCGTTGCCGATACCCAGCGCCAGCAAATCACCTTTCCAGTGAAACCCCGGGCCTTCCAGCTCACCGTAAGCCGCCTTCAATTCGCTGAATCGCGTCAGGCCAGTGAACAGGTAGGCAGCGCCGCCCAGGACCTTTTTCAGGTCTTCCGAGGTATTGGCGGTGACCTGGCTGCCGAAACCACCGGTGGCCATATTGAGGAACATTTGCCCGCCAACCTGACCGAGGTCGATCGCCCGTGGCGGTACATCCAGCAATGCCAGTGCCTGGGCGGGCTCCAGCGGTACACCGGCGGCGCGGGCAAAGTCGTTGGCGGTGCCCAGGGGCATCAGCACCAGGCTGGACTCGGTCTTGGCCAAGGCCATGGCTTCGGCCACGTCGCGCAGGGTGCCGTCGCCGCCGCCGGCAATGATGTGGGTGTAGCCGTCAGCCAACGCTTCGTTGACCAGACGCTGGGCGTCACCGCCCTCCCACGTCACCCGCACGGCCAACTCCCAGCCCTGCTCGCGCCGGGCCTGCACGGCGGAACGCACGTCCTCGTTGAGGGCTTGCTTGCCGTGGAGGATCAGCAGGGCTTTGGGGGTGGTCATTGGGGAATCTCCTGATTCAAGGGTGCTTGGAGGATGTGGACCTTTTGGGAGGGGGTTTGGTTTACCGGGTGTATATCCATTTTTTTGGTAACGGCGGCTGGCGGTTCCGCCCTTACGGCGGGTCACTTTGGAAAAGCCCCAAAGTAACCAAAGGGCTCTTGCCCCAACACTCGGCACCTCGCTCACGCTCGGTGTGCCCGTAATCCATGCCGAATTTCGGCCAGCGTGTTTAACGGGGCGCCTAAGATCAAAATCAAGATCAAAAACAAAGCCAGAGCCAGAGCCAGAGCCAGAGCCAGAGCCGAATTAGATGTGCTTTTCTGTGGGAGCTGGCTTGCCTGCGAAAGCATCAGCCGGATATGCCTGATTCACCGAGGTGTCCGCATCGCAGGCAAGCCAGCTCCCACATTTGGACCGAGACCGACTTCCAGAGACCGGTCGGCTACTAGGCCGCCGCGCTTTTGCTTTTGATCTGGAGTCGCCCCGTCAAACACGCTGGCCGAACGCAGGCTTTGGAGCGTGGGCACACCGAGCCTAGGCGAGGTGCCGAGTGTTGGGGCGAAGGCCTTTTGGTTACTTTTGGGCCTTTCCAAAAGTGACCCGCTGTAAGAGCGGAACCCTAAGTCGCCGTTACCTAAATAACGGATATGTACTCGGTCAGCTCTTGTGAAGCTTGCTCATCAATTGCGCCTCAGCCTGGGTCAACCCACACGACTGCGTCAGCTCATCCACCGTAGCCCCCATCCCCACCAACTTCGCCGCTTGAGCGAATGACAGACTGGTAGGATCACGCTGTTCAATCTGCGCCAGCTTATCCGGCAACGGCCCGAGGATCGCGCGCAGTTCATGCACCTCATCCCCCACCTTCACCGCACTCTGCTGGAAGTGATCAACCCGCTTGACCAAATCGATGATGCGCCGATCACGCACGGCATCGCGCTCAGCTTGCTGCTGGGCCAACTCCCGTTGCTGGCGCATGTAGCGCAGCAGGAAAGCCAAGGTCCCGACCCACAACAGGGCCAGGACAATCACCGCCGCCTCGAAGAACAATCAGATGCTCTCCAGTTCCGACCATTCTTCTTCGCTCATCATCTTGTCCAGCTCAACCAGAATCAGCAGTTCGCCGTTCTTGTTGCACACACCCTGGATAAACTTGGCGGATTCTTCGTTGCCCACGTTCGGTGCGGTTTCCACTTCCGACTGGCGCAGGTAAACCACTTCAGCCACGCTGTCGACCATGATCCCGACCACTTGCTTGTCGGCTTCGATGATCACGATACGGGTGTTGTCGTTGACTTCCGTCGGCACCAGGCCAAAGCGCTGGCGGGTGTCGATCACCGTCACCACGTTGCCGCGCAGGTTGATGATGCCCAGCACGTAGCTGGGTGCACCCGGCACCGGGGCGATCTCGGTGTAGCGCAGCACTTCCTGCACGCGCATCACGTTGATGCCATAGGACTCGTTGTCCAGCTTGAAGGTTACCCATTGCAGGATTGGATCATCGACCAAACCTTGTGCAGATGCTGACTTGTTCATTCCTCGGACCCCTTCAAATGCCGATTTACCCGGCGTATGTACGTAGCAAGATCGCACTCACGTGCGGCCCTTATTGTTCAATCAACTGCGTTGGTTCTGCGCCATCGTCTTGACGGCACCGCTGGCGATCAACTCGGCCAATTCGGCGACGTCGAGCAACGCACACATATGTTCGATCACGGTGCCCGCCAGCCAAGGTCGTTGGCCACGGTGACTGCGCCATTTGATTTCGTTCGGGTCCAGGCGCAACGAGCGGCTGACTTGATGCACCGCCAGCCCCCACTCGTAGCCCTGCACCGAGATCACGTATTGCAAGCCTTGGCGAAAGTCATCGCGGTAGCGGTCAGGCATGACCCAGCGTGCGGTATCCAGCACTTTGAGGTTGCCGGCCTGGCTGGGCAGGATGCCAAGGAACCATTCCGGTTGCCCGAACAACGGCGTCAACTCCTGGCCTTCCAGGGAATAGATCGAACCCAGGCACACCAGCGGCACCGCCAGGGTCAGCCCGGCGACATCGAACAACAGGCATTCGAACGGCTCAGCGGCCCACGACGGACGGCCGTCACCGGTCTGCGGCGGCGGTGTGATGCTCGGCGGCAGGTGCACGTCCACAACGGGCTCGACCACCACCGGCGCTACGACAACCGGCTCGACTGGCGTCGCCACCGGCACCGCTACTGGAGCGACCACAACATGGGCGTCACGGGCCTGCTCTTCCAAGACGGCCAGCTGGAACTCATCCAGCGTGCTTTCCTGCTCGACTACCGGTTCAAGCACCAGCAGAGGTTCCGGCAATTCTTCCGCGGTCGCATCCTGCAGCAAGGCATCCAGGTAGGATTCCAGCGCCAGTTGCGGCCGGGTCTTGAGTTCGATGGGACGGTTCATCACGCCACCTGCGCCACAAGCTGCTGAGCGAGCAGATGCTTGAGCAATGCGCGGTAAGCCAGTACGCCACGGCTTTTGCCATCGAACTGCGAAGGCGTCAGGCCCGCGCGGCTGGCGTCACGCAGGCGCGTGTCCACCGGGATATAGCCGTTCCAGATGGTGTCCGGGTAGGCATCACGCAGTACACGCAAGGTACCGAGGGACGCTTGGGTGCGGCGGTCGAACAACGTCGGCACGATGCTGAACGGCAGCGCCTGTTTACGCGAACGGTTGATCATCGCCAGGGTGCTGACCATGCGCTCCAGGCCCTTGACCGCCAGGTGCTCGGTTTGCACCGGGATCACCAGTTGCTGGCTGGCCGCCAAGGCGTTGACCATCAGCACGCCGAGCAACGGCGGGCTGTCGATGATCGCGTAATCGAAGTCCTGCCACAGTTGCGCCAGGGTCTTGGCGATGACCAGGCCCAGGCCGCTCTGCCCCGGCGACTGACGCTCAAGGGTGGCCAAGGCGGTGCTCGACGGCAGCAGGGAAATGCTGTCGTTACTGGTAGGCAGCAACAATTGCCCAGGCAAATCGGCCGGCACACTGCCCTTGTGCAGGAACAGATCGTAGCAGCTGTGTTCCAGCGCATCCGGGTCGTAGCCGAAATAGCTGGTCATGGAGCCATGGGGGTCGAGGTCGACCACGACCACACGCTTGCCCGCCTCGGCCAGCAAGCCGGCTAAGGCGATGGAGGTGGTGGTCTTGCCGACCCCACCTTTTTGATTGGCAACTGCCCAGACTCTCATTCAGTTGGTTCCTCCCGGTGGGCACAAGCGCGACCGAGACATTGCATACGTTATTGAGCCAGTGACGGGGAATTGACGCTGCCCTGCCGAACCGGCGGCTTAACCACGGGCGGTGCAGTTTGTGTGCCAGCCCGCTTCAATGCTGCATCCGGTGTTGCATTAGCCGTCCCCGTACCGGTCAGACTACGGCGTACGTCCAGGTTACGTGACACTACCAGTACCACACGGCGGTTGCGTGCACGGCCTTCGGCAGTCGCATTGTTGGCCACCGGCTGAAACTCACCATAGCCCACCGACGCCAGGCGCCCTGGGTTCACGCCTTGCATCGCCAACATGCGCACAATGCTTGCGGCGCGGGCGGATGACAGCTCCCAGTTGGTGGGGTACTGAGCGGTGCTAATGGGCAAATTGTCGGTGAATCCTTCAACGTGGATCGGGTTTTCAAACGGTTTGAGGATCGCCGCCACCTTGTCGATGATGGTGAACGCCTGGTCGCTCGGCATGGCATCGGCGCTGGCGAACAGCAAGCTGGAATTGAGCTCGATCTCCACCCACAACTCATTGCCGCGCACGGTCATCTGGTTGGAGCTGATCAGGTCGCCAAACGCGGCGCTGATATCGTCAGCGATGCTTTTCAGCGGATCGCTGGTGCCGCCGATGCCGGCGGCGACTTCATCGCTGTCGTTGACCAGCGGCTTGGCCGGGGTCACGGTCTTGGGCCGTTCGTCGCCAATGGGTATCGGCTTGACCGAGCGGTCGGTGTCGTTGAACACGCCGATCAGCGCCTGGGAAATGACTTTGTACTTGCCTTCGTTGATCGACGAGATGGAATACATCACCACGAAAAACGCGAACAGCAAGGTGATGAAGTCCGCGTAGGACACCAGCCACCGCTCGTGGTTAACGTGTTCTTCAGGCTCGCGGCGGCGACGGCTCACAGACAATCCCTCCCATCAATCCATGAAGCCCTGAAGCTTCAATTCGATGGAGCGAGGGTTTTCGCCCTCGGCAATCGACAGCAGGCCTTCCAGCAGCATCTCCCGGTAACGCGACTGGCGCATGGCGATCGACTTGAGCTTGCTCGCCACCGGCAACAGCACCAGGTTGGCACTCGCGACACCATAGATAGTTGCGACGAAGGCCACGGCAATGCCGCTGCCCAGTTGCGACGGATCGGCCAGGTTGCCCATCACATGGATCAGGCCCATCACCGCACCGATGATGCCGATGGTCGGCGCATAGCCGCCCATGCTTTCAAAGACTTTGGCGGCATTGATGTCGCGGCTTTCCTGAGTGTAGAAATCCACTTCGAGGATGCTGCGGATGGCTTCCGGCTCGGCGCCGTCGACCAGCAATTGCAGGCCTTTGCGTGCATAGCTGTCGGGCTCGGCATCGGCCACGCCTTCCAGGCCCAGCAAGCCTTCCTTGCGCGCGGTGAGGCTCCAGTTGACCACGCGATCGATGCCGCCCGGCAAGTCGACGCGCGGCGGGAAAATGATCCACACCAGAATCTGCATGGCGCGCTTGAACGAACTCAGGGGCGATTGCAGCAAGGCCGCGCCCACGGTACCGCCGATCACGATCAGCGCCGCCGGGCCGTTGGCCAAGGCGCCGAGGTGGCCGCCCTCGAGGAAGTTGCCGCCGATGATCGCGACAAACGCCAGGGTGATGCCGATCAGGCTCAGGACATCCATCAGAGGCACGCCTCCACCAGATGCTTGCCGATGTCGTCCAGGCTGTACACCGCGTCGGCCAGGTCAGCCTTGACGATGGCCATGGGCATGCCATAGATCACGCAGCTGGCCTCATCCTGGGCCCAGATCGCGCTGCCACCCTGCTTGAGCAGGCGAGCGCCTTCACGGCCGTCGGCGCCCATGCCGGTGAGCACCACCGCCAGAACTTTGTCACCGTAGGACTTGGCCGCCGAACCGAAGGTGATGTCCACACACGGTTTGTAGTTCAAGCGTTCGTCGCCCGGCAGGATTTTCACCGCGCCACGGCCATCCACCATCATCTGTTTGCCGCCTGGGGCCAGCAACGCCAGACCGGGGCGCAGGATGTCGCCGTCTTCGGCCTCCTTGACGCTGATACGGCAGAGCTTGTCCAGGCGTTCAGCGAAGGCCTTGGTGAACGCGGCGGGCATGTGCTGCACCAACACGATCGGCGCCGGGAAGTTGGCCGGCAGTTGGGTCAGCACGCGTTGTAGGGCAACCGGGCCGCCAGTGGACGTACCGATAGCCACCAGCTTGTAGGCTTTACGCTTGGGCGCAGGCGAATGAGCGCTCGGTGCCGAGGCGCGCACTGGTGCCACCGCTGGCCGCGCCGCGGGTGCAGGGGCTGGCCGTGCAAACGAGGATGTCGTCGGCGCGGGTGCCGCAACAGGTGCGGGCGCAGGGGTGCTGAACAGGCTGCGACGGTTACTGCGGGAAATGCTGTGCACCTTCTCGCACAGCATCTGCTTGACCTTCTCGGGGTTGCGCGAGATGTCTTCGAAATTCTTCGGCAGGAAGTCCACCGCACCAGCGTCCAACGCATCCAGGGTGACCCGGGCGCCTTCGTGGGTCAGCGAAGAAAACATCAATACCGGCGTCGGGCAGCGCTGCATGATGTGCCGCACTGCGGTGATGCCATCCATCATCGGCATCTCGTAGTCCATGGTGATCACGTCCGGCTTCAACGCCATGGCCTGATCGATCGCCTCTTTGCCGTTGGTGGCCGTGCCGACCACCTGGATGGTTGGATCGGCGGAAAGAATTTCCGAGACGCGGCGGCGGAAGAAACCCGAATCGTCCACCACCAGGACCTTGACTGCCATAAACACTCCGTTAGGCGGGGCAGGCAATACCGCCGAAGCCCCACCAGAATCAAATACGCCGTGCGGCGTAACGCTTGAGCATGCTCGGAACATCGAGAATCAGTGCGATCCGACCGTCACCGGTAATGGTCGCACCCGACATGCCCGGGGTTCCCTGCAGCATTTTGCCCAAAGGCTTGATGACAACTTCTTCCTGGCCGACCAGTTGATCGACCACAAAGCCGATGCGCTGGGTACCCACGGACAGAATCACCACGTGACCTTCGCGCTGCTCTTCATGGGCAGCCGACGCAACCAGCCAGCGCTTGAGATAGAACAGGGGCAATGCCTTGTCGCGCACGATCACCACTTCCTGGCCGTCCACCACGTTGGTGCGCGACAGGTCGAGGTGGAAGATTTCGTTGACGTTGACCAGCGGGAACGCGAACGCCTGGTTGCCCAGCATCACCATCAGGGTCGGCATGATCGCCAAGGTCAACGGCACCTTGATCACGATCTTCGAGCCCTGGCCCTTGGTCGAGTAGATATTGATCGAGCCGTTGAGCTGGCTGATCTTGGTCTTCACCACGTCCATGCCGACGCCACGGCCGGACACGTCGGAAATCTCGGTCTTGGTCGAGAAACCCGGGGCGAAGATCAGGTTGTAGCACTCGGTGTCGGTCAGGCGGTCGGCGGCGTCCTTGTCCATCACACCGCGCTTGACCGCGATGTTGCGCAAGACGGTCGGGTCCATGCCTTTGCCGTCATCGGTGATCGACAGCAGGATATGGTCGCCTTCCTGTTCAGCCGCCAGAATCACCTTGCCGTTACGGGACTTGCCCGCGGCTTCGCGTTCTTCCGGGGTTTCGACGCCGTGGTCGACGGCGTTGCGCACCAAGTGGACCAGCGGGTCGGCCAGGGCCTCGACGAGGTTTTTGTCGAGGTCGGTTTCTTCGCCCACCAGTTCCAGGTTGATCTCTTTCTTGAGCTGGCGCGCCAGATCACGAACCAACCGAGGGAAGCGGCCGAAGACTTTCTTGATCGGCTGCATCCGCGTTTTCATCACGGCGGTTTGCAGGTCGGCGGTGACCACGTCGAGGTTCGACACGGCCTTCTGCATGGCTTCGTCGCCACTGTTCAGGCCCAGGCGCACCAAGCGGTTACGCACCAGCACCAGTTCACCGACCATGTTCATGATGTCGTCCAGCCGCGCCGTGTCCACACGCACGGTGGTTTCGGCTTCGCTGGCAGGCTTTTCAGCCACGGGTGCAGCGGCGGCACGCGCAGGGGCCGGGGCCGCAGCAGGTGCGGGCTTGGCGGCCGCAGGTGTGGCAGCTTTGGCGGGCACCGGCTTGGCGGCCACGGGGGTAGCCGTCGCGGCGGCCGCCGGTGCCACTTCGCTGAACTTGCCCTTGCCGTGCAATTCGTCGAGCAAGGCTTCGAATTCGTGATCGGAAATCAGCCCATCGCCGGCAGGTTCAGGAGTAGCGGCCGGTGCAACAACGCTGGCGGCGGTGGCAGCGACTTCCGGCAAGGCGTCGGCCACGAACGTGCCTTTGCCGTGCAGTTGGTCGAGCAACGCTTCGAATTCGTCGTCGGTAATGTCGGTGTTGGCCGAGGCGGCAGGCGCTTCGGCAGCAGCAGGCGCCACGGCGTCGGCGGCGAACTGGCCCTTGCCGTGCAACTGGTCGAGCAAGGATTCGAATTCGGCGTCGGTGATGTCTTCGCTGGTCGGCACGGCAGGCGCAGTGGCCGCTTGCGGTGCTTCAGCCTCGGCCTTCACGGCACTGAGAGAGTTGAGCAGTTGTTCGAACTCGCTGTCCGTGACATCCGGCTCGGCTTCCACTACAGGCTCAGGTTCCGCTTGAACCACGGGCGCAGCCGAGGTGTCGGCCGGCTCCGCCAGGCGCGCCAGGGCGGCCAGCAGTTCCGGGGTGGCAGCGGTGATCGGTGCGCGATCGCGCACTTCACTGAACATGCCGTTGACCGCATCCAGCGCTTCGAGAATCACGTCCATCAATTCCGAATCAACGTGACGCTCACCCTTGCGCAGGATGTCGAACACGTTCTCGGCGATGTGGCAGCACTCCACCAGCTCATGGAGCTGGAGGAAGCCGGCGCCCCCTTTTACAGTGTGAAAACCGCGAAAAATTGCATTGAGCAGGTTCGCATCATCCGGACGGCTTTCCAGCTCGACCAGTTGCTCGGACAGTTGCTCTAAAATTTCGCCGGCCTCTACAAGGAAATCCTGAAGGATTTCTTCATCGGCGCCGAAGCTCATGTGGGTGCTCCTTAGAAGCCTAAACTGGACAGCAAATCGTCTACGTCGTCTTGCCCGGATACAACGTCTTCACGTTTATCGGCATGAATCTGCGGACCTTCACCCTTGGCGAGATGTTTTTGTGGATCTTTTTCCGAGAGGATCGCTGCGCGGTCATGTTCGATACCGGCAAAACGGTCAACCTGGCCGGCCATCAGCACCAATTTGAGCAGGTTGCTTTCCACTTCCGTGACCAATTGGGTCACGCGCTTGATCACCTGGCCGGTAAGGTCCTGGTAATCCTGAGCCAACAGAATGTCGTTGAGGTTGCTGGAAACCGTGCGGTTTTCCTGCTCACTGCGCGACAGAAAACCCTCAACACGACGCGCCAATTCACGAAACTCTTCCGCGCCCACTTCCCGACGCATGAAGCGACCCCAGTCAACGCTCAGGGCCTGGGCTTCATTGGCCATACCGTTGACCAGAGGCGTGGCGTTTTCCACCAGATCCATGGTGCGGTTGGCCGCCGCCTCAGTCAGCCTGACCACGTAGGACAGGCGTTCGGTGGCATCGGTGATTTGCGAAATCTCTTCGGCCTGGGGCATGTGCGGGTCAATCTGAAAATTGACGATTGCACTGTGCAGCTCACGCGTCAGCTTGCCCACTTCCTGATACAGGCCGCGGTCACGGGTCTGGTTGAGCTCATGGATTAACTGCACCGCGTCGCCGAACTGGCCTTTTTCCAGGCTGTCGACCAACTGGTGAGCATGCTTTTTCAGGGTCGACTCGAAGTCTCCCTGTGACGTTTCGTTATGCTCCATAGCTCCCCCGTGGCAGCATCAATGACCGATGCGTTCGAAGATTTTTTCGATCTTCTCTTTCAAGGCCAGCGCCGTGAATGGCTTGACCACGTAACCGTTGACCCCGGCTTGGGCGGCTTCGATGATCTGCTCACGCTTGGCTTCAGCGGTCACCATCAGCACAGGCAGGCTGCGCAGTTTTTCGTCGGCGCGCACGTGGCGCAGCAGGTCGATACCGGTCATGCCCGGCATGTTCCAGTCGGTTACCAGAAAGTCGATGCTCCCGCTGTTGAGGATCGGAATCGCCGTAATGCCGTCATCCGCCTCGACCGTGTTGGTGAACCCAAGGTCACGCAACAGGTTTTTTATGATCCGCCGCATCGTTGAGAAATCATCAACGATGAGGATTTTCATGTTCTTGTCCAATTCGACCTCCAAGCAGTCTTAAACGCGCCCAGCACCTGGACGCGCCATTTCAATCAACAGGCGTTACACAAAAAGGACTGCCCAGGGCACCACGGAACGAACCCGGCCTCGCCAGGGGCAAGGTCGGTAGCGTCTGCAGTGTCCCCACACTGCCTGTCAGCGCGCGCGCCACTCTCCCAATCGCCCCCGCAAGCGGGCCGCGCACTGGCTATGCAATTGGCTGACACGCGATTCGCTGACCCCCAGGACCTCACCGATTTCCTTGAGGTTCAGCTCTTCGTCGTAGTACAGCGCCAGCACCAGTCGCTCACGCTCCGGCAAATTGGCAATCGCGTCCGCCAACGCCCCCTGGAAACGTTCATCTTCCAGGTCGCGCGACGGCTCGAGATGTGCACTCGCGCCGTCCTCGTGCAGCCCTTCGTGTTCGCCGTCCTGCAACAGGTCGTCGAAACTGAACAGGCGGCTGCCCAAGGTATCGTTCAAAATCCCGTAGTAATCATCGAGACTCAATTGGAGTTCGGCCGCAACTTCATGATCTTTAGCGTCACGGCCTGTTTTTGCTTCAATTGCGCGAATTGCATCGCTGACCATTCGCGTGTTGCGGTGTACCGAACGCGGCGCCCAATCCCCTTTACGCACTTCATCGAGCATCGCGCCACGGATACGGATACCCGCATACGTCTCGAAACTCGCACCCTTGCTCGCGTCGTATTTGGTCGACACTTCGAGCAGGCCGATCATGCCAGCCTGGATCAGGTCTTCCACCTGCACGCTGGCCGGCAAGCGCGCCAGCAAGTGGTAGGCAATGCGCTTGACCAAAGGCGCATAGCGCTCGATCAATTCGCCTTGGCTGTCACGTGCTGACTTTTTGTAAAGGTTGTAGCCGCTGGATGTCATAGCACCGGTCCTGCGCTCGTCTGATGCACCAATCGCTCGACGAAAAACTCCAGATGCCCCCGCGGGTTGGCAGGCAACGGCCAGGTATCGACCTTCTGGGCAATAGCCTTGAACGCCAGTGCGCACTTCGAACGAGGGAACGCTTCATAGACTGCACGCTGCTTTTGCACAGCCTTGCGCACACACTCGTCATAAGGAACTGCGCCGACGTATTGTAAAGCGACATCGAGGAAGCGATCCGTGACCTTGGTCAACTTGGCGAACAGGTTTCGGCCTTCCTGCGGGCTTTGGGCCATATTGGCCAGCACGCGGAAGCGGTTCATGCCGTAGTCGCGGTTAAGCAGTTTGATCAGGGCGTAGGCGTCGGTGATCGAGGTGGGTTCGTCGCAAACCACCAGCAGCACTTCTTGCGCGGCGCGCACGAAACTGACCACGGACTCGCCGATCCCGGCGGCGGTGTCGATCACCAGCACGTCGAGGTTGTCGCCGATATCGCTGAAGGCCTGGATCAGGCCGGCATGCTGCGCCGGGCTCAGGTGCACCATGCTCTGAGTGCCCGAGGCGGCCGGCACGATACGAATGCCACCGGGGCCCTGCAGCAGCACATCGCGCAGCTCGCAACGGCCCTCGATCACATCGGCGAGGGTATGTTTGGGTGTCAGCCCCAGCAGAACGTCCACGTTCGCCAAGCCCAGGTCAGCATCCAGCAGCATGACGCGACGGCCAAGCTCTGCCAGGGCCAGGGACAAATTCACTGACACGTTAGTTTTCCCGACGCCACCTTTGCCGCCGGTCACCGCGATCACCTGTACGGGATGCATGCTGCCCATTTTATTTCTTTACCTTGTCTTGCTTAGACGCAGGCTACATGGCTTGGCCGCGTGAATCGCTTGCAGACCATCAATGTAGATACATTTCACGGCGCTCATCCTGTCTCAACCGACCCGTTTTGCCGGGTTGTGGTAGAGATCGGCGAACATATCGGCCATCGCTTCCTCGCTAGGCTCTTCTTGCATTTGCACACTGACAGCACGGCTGACCAACTGATGACGACGCGGCAGATGCAAATCATCTGGAATCCGCGGGCCGTCGGTCAGGTAGGCGACCGGTAACTCATGACTGATGGCCAAGCTCAACACCTCGCCCAGGCTCGCGGTTTCATCGAGCTTGGTGAGGATGCAGCCGGCCAGGCCGCAGCGCTTGTAGCTGTGATACGCAGCGGTAAGAACCTGTTTCTGGCTGGTGGTTGCAAGCACCAGGTAGTTTTTCGACTTGATGCCACGCCCGGCCAGGCTTTCGAGTTGCATGCGCAGGGCCGGATCGCTGGCTTGCAGGCCAGCCGTGTCGATCAACACCACGCGCTTGCGCAGCAGCGGGTCGAGGGCATTGGCCAGGGACTGGCCAGGGTCGACGTGGGTCACCGGCACATTGAGGATACGGCCCAGGGTCTTGAGCTGTTCCTGGGCGCCGATGCGATAGCTGTCCATGCTCACCAGCGCGATGTTCTGGGCGCCGTACTTGAGCACATAACGGGCGGCCAGCTTGGCCAGGGTGGTGGTCTTGCCCATGCCGGCCGGGCCGACCATGGCGATCACACCGCCCTCTTCCAGGGGTTCGAGTTCCGGAGTAACGATCATGCGGGCCAAGTGTGCCAGCAACATGCGCCACGCCTGGCGCGGTTCTTCGACTTCGGCGGTGAGCGCCAGCAGGTCGCGGGACAGCGGGCCGGACAGGCCGATACGCTGCAAGCGACGCCACAGGTTGGCCTGGTGCGGTTTGCTGCCTTGCAGCTGGGTCCAGGCCAGCGAGCCCAACTGCACTTCGAGCAGTTCACGCAGGCCATTGAGCTCAAAACGCATCGAGTCGAACACACGCTGGTCGACGGCGGCGGCCGGGGCTGGCGCGGCGGGACGTGGCGGCTCGACGAAAGTCGGTTCGACCAAGGGTTCGGCGGCGGTCAACGGCAGGCCGGCGAACAACTGGCGATTGGTGGAAGCGTCGCTGTCGCCGCGCATGCTCAGCTCAGCCTGGGCCGACACAATGCGCGAGGCGGTCTTGCGCAGTTCGTCTTCGAGTTCCATGTTCGGCACGCGTGGCGCCAATGCCGAGGGGGTGTAATCCAGGGCAGCCGTCAGCTCGACACCGCCGGCAATACGACGGTTACCGATAATCGCGGCATCGGCGCCCAGCTCATCACGGACCAGTTTCATGGCCTGACGCATATCGGCGGCGAAAAAACGCTTAACTTGCATAACCCACTACCCTCAGCCGTTGGGCCCTACTGTCGCGACGATAGTCACTTGCTTATTGTCAGGGATTTCCTGATAAGCCAAAACGTGCAAATTCGGTACTGCCAGGCGTCCAAACCGCGACAACATCGCGCGAACCGGGCCCGCCACCAGCAGGATCACCGGATGACCCGCCATTTCCTGGCGCTGCGCCGCTTCGATCAACGAACGCTGGAGCTTCTCAGCCATGCTTGGCTCCAGCAGAACGCCCTCTTCCTGGCCTTGTCCGGCCTTCTGAATACTATTGAGCAATATTTGTTCCAACCTTGGCTCCAAGGTAATCACAGGCAGCTCAGACTCAATACCTACAATGCTTTGCACGATGGCACGGGACAAGCCGACGCGCACGGCAGCCACCAGAGCGGCAGTATCTTGACTCTTGGCGGCATTGTTGGCGATGGCTTCGGCAATGCTGCGAATGTCCCGGACCGGCACCTGCTCGGCGAGCAATGCCTGCAGCACTTTGAGCAATTGCGACAGCGTTAGCACGCCTGGCACCAGCTCTTCGGCCAGTTTCGGCGAGGCTTTGGCCAGCAACCCCATCAATTGCTGGACTTCCTCGTGGCCGATCAGCTCGTGGGAGTGCTTGTACAAAATCTGGTTGAGGTGGGTAGCGACCACGGTACTGGCGTCTACCACGGTGTATCCCAGGGATTGCGCCTGGCTGCGCTGGCTGACTTCGATCCACACCGCGTCCAGGCCAAAAGCCGGATCTTTGGCGGTAATGCCGTTGAGCGTACCGAACACCTGGCCGGGGTTGATCGCCAGTTCGCGGTCCGGGTAGATCTCGGCTTCGGCGAGAATCACGCCCATCAGAGTCAGGCGATAAGCGCTGGGGGCCAGGTCGAGGTTGTCGCGGATATGCACGGTGGGCATCAGGAAGCCCAGGTCCTGGGACAGCTTCTTACGCACGCCCTTGATCCGCGCGAGCAATTGACCACCCTGGTTACGGTCCACCAGGGGAATCAGGCGGTAGCCGACCTCCAGGCCGATCATGTCGATCGGAGTGACGTCATCCCAGCCCAACTCCTTGGTTTCCTGGGCGCGGGCCGGGGACGGCAGCAGTTCCTGCTGGCGGGCGATTTCCTGCTGAGCCAGGACTTTCACCTGGTTCTGCTTGCGCCAGAACAGGTAGGCGCCACCGGCCGCCATGGCCGCCATGCTGAGAAACGACACATGGGGCATACCCGGCACGACACCCATGATCGCCATGATGCCCGCCGCCACGGCCAGTGCCTTGGGCGAGGCGAACATCTGGCGACTGATCTGCTTACCCATGTCTTCTGAGCCCGAAGCACGGGTCACCATGATGGCCGCTGCTGTGGATAACAACAGTGATGGCAATTGCGCCACTAAACCGTCACCGATAGTCAGCAAGGCGTAGACCTTGCCCGCGTCACCGAAGGTCATGCCGTGCTGGAAGATACCGACCGCCATGCCGCCGATCAGGTTGATGAACAGAATCAGCAGGCCCGCGATGGCGTCACCGCGCACGAACTTGCTCGCACCGTCCATGGACCCGTAGAACTCGGCTTCCTGGGCGACTTCCGCACGGCGCGCCTTGGCCTGGCCCTGGTCGATCAAACCGGCGTTGAGGTCGGCGTCGATGGCCATCTGTTTGCCGGGCATCGCATCCAGGGTAAACCGCGCGCTCACCTCGGAGATCCGCCCGGCGCCCTTGGTCACCACCACGAAGTTGATGATCATCAGGATCGCAAACACCACAATACCGACCACGTAGTTACCGCCGATCACCACCTCACCGAAGGCCTGGATCACCTTGCCGGCGGCGGCGTGACCATCCTGGCCGTGGAGCATCACCACCCGCGTGGACGCCACGTTCAGCGCCAGCCGCAGCAAAGTGGCAATCAGCAGGATGGTGGGGAATACCGCGAAATCCAGCGGCCGCAGGGCGTACACGCACACCAGCAGCACGACGACAGACAGGGCAATGTTGAAGGTAAAGAACACGTCGAGCAGGAACGGCGGCATCGGCAACATCATCATTGCCAGCATCACCAGCAACAACAACGGCACACCCAGATTGCCCCGCGAGAGGTCAGTCAGAGTGCCACGGGCCGTGTTGAGCATTTGAGAGCGATCCACCGATATTCCTCGTGTCCCTTGAAGCAAAGTTTTGACGCCGAGAGACGTCCTGGAGGCGGGGTTGCAAGAAGCCTTCCAACTTTGGTTTCGGGCGTGGATCACTTCAAATGTGGGAGGGGGCTTGCCCCCGATTGCAGTGGATCAGCCAATGAATTCGTTGACTGACACACTGCAATCGGGAGTAAGCCCCCTCCCACACTTTCGAACGGGGTGGCTTCAAAGAGGCCGTATATTCTCGGCCTGAGGACCTTTTGGCCCTGGTGCTACGTCATATTCGACTTTTTGACCTTCATCCAGGCTTTTGTACCCACTCGATGTAATTGCCGAGTAGTGGGCAAATACGTCAGCCCCTCCATCATCCGGGGTAATGAAACCAAACCCCTTCTGCGCGTTGAACCATTTCACCGTACCGGTTGCCATTGCCGCCCTCCTTTACACCTCTGGGCCCGCCTCCGTGTCATTGCCCGCACTGAGGGGGAGCGCATAAACGCCCTTGGGTTTATGGATCATCTGAAACGTTATTTGCTCACCAATCGAAAGTGCAACCCAATGCCAATCACTCCAATCGATGAAAACGCTTTCTTCGCCATCGCTCAGCGCAATCAACCACTCTCCCCGGGTCAACTCATAGTATTTGACAGTACCTGTAGCCACCTTCAATACCGCTCTCCCTGCCTCTCGATGACTACATGCGCGCAGTGCCTGGGATGGAATAGAACAACGGGAAGCAGCCTGTGGCTACTGTCAAAGTTGACAGGTAGACACGAGCAAGAGATGGATGCTAGAGCCAGCGATTCATGCGTCTGGTGATTTTTTTCGTTTGCGGGGTTTTCGCAGCTTGGGAGCGGCTGACGGGACGTCGCCGTTAACACCTGTCAACCGAACAGCAACCTCGTTGCCATCAGGGTCTCGGGCAATAAAGCCAATGCCCTTGACCGCATCGAACCACCTGACAGTACCCCTGTCCATCACCGCCTCCCGAGCCGCGCATGACTGCGCGCCTCATCGCTGTATCCAACAGTGAAGGCGGCGTAATGACTACTGTCAAAGTTGACAGGCCAGAAAGGGGTTTAAGTATCGCGACGTAAATCAGGCGGGATCGGCAGGTCTTTGAGCGGATCAGGCCGCTTGCCCTTGCCCGCGCGGTATTGGCGAATCTGATAGACGTACGCCAACACCTGGGCCACCGCCAGGTACAGCCCGGCAGGGATTTCCTGGTCCAGATCCGTGGAGTAGAAGATCGACCGTGCCAATGCCGGCGATTCCAACAGAAGGATGTCGTTGGCCACGGCAATCTCGCGGATTTTCAGCGCGGTGAAGTCGCTGCCTTTGGCCAGCAGCATCGGCGCACCGCCTTTTTCCGGGTCGTACTTGAGGGCCACGGCGTAGTGAGTCGGGTTGGTGATGACCACGTCGGCGTCGGGCACCGAAGCCATCATCTTGCGCTGGGACATTTCCCGCTGCAGTTGGCGAATGCGCTGCTTGACCTCTGGGCGCCCCTCCTGGTCTTTGTGTTCGTCGCGCACTTCCTGCTTGGTCATCAGCAGTTTCTTGTGGCTTTCCCACAGTTGGATCGGCGCATCCACCGCCGCGATGATGATCAAGCCGCAGGCCATCCACAGCGCGCTCCAACCCACCACTTGCACACTGTGGATGATCGCCGACTCCAGCGGCTCGTGGGCGATGCGCAGCAAGTCGTCGATGTCGGACGACAATACCGTCAACGCCACGAATAGAATCAGGATGAATTTGGCCAGCGCCTTGAGCAGCTCCACCAGCGCCTTGGTAGAAAACATACGCTTGAGCCCAGGCCCCGGGTTCATCCGGCTGAACTTGGGCGCCATGCTGCCTGCGGCAAACAACCAGCCGCCCAGGGACACCGGACCGATCAACGCCGCCAACAAAAGCGTAATCAGCACTGGCTGTACCGCCAGGATTGCGATCTTGCCCGAGTGCAGCAGGTACAAGCCCATGGCCCCCGGACTCAGCAACACCTCACGAGGCAGGGAGAAGTTGAGCTTCATTAGCTCCATCAAGTCCAACGCCAGGCCGCCGCCGTAAATCAACAGGCCACCGGCACCGGCCAACATCACCGCGAGCGTATTGAGCTCTTTGGAGCGAGCAATCTCGCCCTTCTCCCGGGAGTCCTTTTTACGTTTCTCCGTGGGGTCTTCTGTTTTGTCCTGACCACTCTCGCTCTCGGCCATGGCTTAGCGCGCCCGTGCCAGATCACGTAAGAACTGCAAGGCGTCGGTCGCCAGCGGTTGATACTGATTGAGAATGTCGGCCATGCCGATCCAGAAAATCCCCATGCCCAATACGAGTGTGAGCGGGAAACCAATCGAGAAAATATTCAACTGCGGCGCTGCACGGGTCATCACGCCAAACGCGATGTTGACCACCAGCAGCGCAGTGATCGCCGGCAGCACCAGTAACAAGGACGAGCCTAATACCCAACTGAGGCGACCCACCAGTTCCCAGAAATGATTGACCACCAGGCCCGAGCCCACCGGCAAGGTGGTGAAGCTTTCTGTCATGACCTCGAACACTACCAGATGGCCGTTCATCGAAAGGAAGATCAACGTCACCAACATGGTCAGGAACTGCCCGATCACCGCTGCCGACACGCCGTTGGTAGGGTCGACCATGGACGCGAAGCCCATGCCCATCTGGATCGAGATGATCTGCCCGGCGATCACAAACGCCTGGAAGAACAATGTGAGCGAGAACCCCAGCAGCGCGCCGATCAGGATCTGCTCGGCAATCAGCAATAAAGCACTGAGGTCCAGGGCATTTACCGGCGGCATTGGCGGCAGCCCGGGCACGATCACCACGGTGATGGCAACGGCGAAATACAAACGAATGCGCCGCGGGACCAAAGTGGTGCCGAACACCGGCATGGTCATCAGCACCGCCGTGACGCGAAACATCGGCAAGATGAAAGACGCCACCCAGGTGCTGATCTGGGTGTCGGTCAAGGCCAGCACTGATTGCATGGGATCAGCCGATCAACTGAGGAATACTGCCGTACAACTGCAGGATGTATTCCATGAAGGTGCGCACCAGCCACGGGCCGGCGACAATCAGGGTGATCAGCATGACCAGCAGGCGCGGCAGGAAACTCAAGGTCTGTTCGTTGATCTGGGTCGCGGCCTGGAACATCGCCACCAGCAGGCCGACCAACAGGCTCGGCACCACCAGCACGGCAACCATCAGGGTGGTCAGCCACAGAGCATCACGGAACAGGTCGACTGCTACTTCCGGCGTCATCGCGCTATACCCCTCCGAAACTGCCGGCCAGGGTGCCGATAATCAGCGCCCAGCCGTCCACCAGCACAAACAACATGATCTTGAACGGCAACGAAATGATCAGTGGCGACAGCATCATCATCCCCATGGCCATCAACACGCTCGCCACGACCAGGTCGATGATCAGGAACGGGATAAAGATCATGAAGCCAATCTGGAAGGCGGTCTTCAACTCAGAGGTGACGAACGCCGGCACCAGGATAGTCAGCGGCGCCTGATCCGGGGTGGCTATGTCGGTACGCTTGGACAGGCGCATGAACAGTTCAAGGTCGCTGGAGCGGGTTTGCGACAGCATGAAGTCCTTGATCGGCCCCTGGGCCTTGTCGATCGCGTCCTGGGCGGTGAGCTTCTCCGCCAGATAAGGCTGCAGGGCTTGCTGGTTCACCTTGTCGAACACCGGCGCCATGATGAACAGCGTCAGGAACAAGGCCATCCCGGTGAGAATCTGGTTCGACGGTGTCTGCTGCAAGCCCAGGGCCTGACGCAGGATCGAGAAGACGATGATGATCCGCGTGAAGCTGGTCATCAGCATGACAAACGCCGGGATAAAACTCAGCGCCGTCATGATCAGCAGGATCTGCAGGCTGACCGAATACTCCTGTGCCCCAGCGGCGTTGGTGCCCAGCGTGATCGCCGGGATCGACAACGGGTCGGCGGCCCACGCCAATGGCGCCACCAGCAACAGCATGAGCGTCAATAAAACGCGCATTACTTCTTATCCTTCTGATCCTTGCCCAGCAACTCCATCAGGCGCTGGGCGAATTCTGGCGTGGCGGCCTCGGTCTTAGCCGCTTCCACCGGCGTCTTGAGCACATGCAACGGGGTGATACGGCCGGGGGTGATACCCAGCAGAATCTGCTCCTCGCCGACTTGTACCAGCACCAGACGATCACGCGGCCCGAGGGCGCGCGAGCCGATCATCTCGATAACCTGGCCGTTACCCGGGCCGATGCGTTGCACACGGCGCATCAACCAGGCCAGCACGAAAATCAAGCCAACCACCAGTAACAGACCGAGCACCAACTGAGTCAACTGCCCGCCGATACCGCTACTGACCACGGGGGCCGCAGCCGCCGCTTGCGCGACCGGCTCAGCCGCCAGGGCGCTCAATGGCAGCGCCTGCAACAGTCCCGCCATCGAATACTTCATATCAGCGCAACTTCTTGATGCGTTCGCTCGGGCTGATCACGTCGGTCAGGCGAATACCGAACTTCTCGTTGACCACCACCACTTCGCCATGGGCGATCAGCGTGCCGTTGACCAACACATCCAGCGGCTCACCGGCCAGGCGATCGAGTTCGATCACCGACCCCTGGTTGAGCTGCAACAGGTTACGGATATTGATTTCGGTGCTGCCCACTTCCATGGAAATCGACACCGGGATATCGAGGATCACGTCCAGGTTCGGCCCATCGAGGCTCACCGGGTCGTTGTTCTTCGGCACGCTGCCGAACTCTTCCATCGGCAGGCGATTGCCGGCCGGTGCGGTGGCGGCGTCGGCGGCCAGCAGCGCGTCGATATCGTCCTGGCCGACATCGCCGGTTTCTTCCAGGGCCGCAGCCCATTCATCAGCCAGGGCCTGGTCTTCGGCGGAAGTGTTTTCGTGTTCGGTAGCCATTACATGTCCTCGGCGCAGCAAAAATTCATCGATATAGGGGGCGGATCAGCGGCGGTTGATCGGCTCAACCACTTGCAACGCCAGGTTGCCCTTGTGGGAACCGAGCTTGACCTTGAACGACGGCACGCCGTTGGCACGCATGATCAGTTCGTCCGGCAATTCCACGGGAATCACGTCTCCCGGCTGCATGTGCAAGATATCGCGCAGGCGCAACTGACGACGGGCCACGGTGGCGCTCAGTGGTACATCGACGTCCAGCAGGTCTTCGCGCAGGGCCTTGACCCAACGCTCGTCCTGGTCGTCCAGGTCGGACTGGAACCCGGCGTCGAGCATCTCGCGCACCGGCTCGATCATCGAGTACGGCATGGTCACGTGCAGGTCGCCACCACCGCCATCGAGTTCGATGTGGAAGGTGGAGACCACAATGGCTTCGCTCGGGCCGACGATGTTGGCCATGGCCGGGTTCACTTCCGAGTTGATGTACTCGAAATTGACTTCCATGATCGCCTGCCAGGCTTCCTTCAAGTCGATGAAGGCTTGCTCAAGCACCATGCGTACGACACGCAATTCGGTCGGGGTGAACTCACGACCTTCGATCTTGGCGTGACGACCATCGCCACCGAAGAAGTTGTCCACCAGCTTGAACACCAACTTGGCGTCGAGGATGAACAGTGCGGTGCCGCGCAGCGGCTTGATCTTGACCAGGTTGAGGCTGGTGGGCACGTACAGCGAGTGCACGTATTCGCCGAACTTCATCACCTGCACACCGCCCACCGCCACGTCCGCCGAACGGCGCAACATGTTGAACATGCTGATACGGGTGTAGCGGGCGAAACGCTCGTTGATCATTTCCAGGGTCGGCATACGTCCACGGACGATGCGATCCTGGCTGGTCAGGTCGTAACTTTTGACGCTGCCGGGTTCGGCAGACATTTCGGTCTGTACCAGACCATCGTCGACGCCATGCAACAGCGCGTCGATTTCATCCTGGGACAGCAGGTCTTGCACGGCCATGTCGTGATCCTACTGCAATACGAAGTTAGTGAAGAGCGCCTGCTCGACCACGACTTTGCCGAGTTCTTTCTGGGCCACTTCCTGCACGCTGGCAGTGACCTTCTGGCGCAGCATTTCCTGGCCGACCGGGGTGGCCAGGCTGTCGAAGCTCTGCCCGGAGAACAGCATCACCAGGTTGTTGCGGATCACCGGCATGTGCACCTTGAGGGCATCCAGATCCGCCTGGTTACGCGCCAGCAAGGTGATACTCACCTGCAGGTAGCGTTGACGACCGTTCTGATTGAAGTTGGCGACAAAAGCCGGAAGCATCGGCTCGAAGATTGCCGGTTGCTTGACGTTAGTGGCGGTCTCGGCGGCGGGGGCCGGTTTGCTGGCACTGCTGTGCATGATGTACCAAGTGCCACCCACCGACGCGCCGATAGCCAGGACCAGGCCCAGCACAATCAACAGGATCAGCTTGAGCTTGCCTTTGCCTGCGGGTGGTGTTGCTGCGTCGTCGCTCTTCGCCATGCCAATAATCCGTCACTATTCGGGGATTCATAGATCTACGGAAAGGCAAGAGCAAGTGTTATGCCAGAGTTGTCTGGAAGAGCTGCACCACAAATCAAATGTGGGAGCTGGCTTGCCTGCGATAGCGGCGGGTCAGCTGGCATCTCTGCCACTGATACACCGCTATCGCAGGCAAGCCAGCTCCCACATGAACCGCGTTTAAACAGGGATCAGGCGTAGTAATCAACGGCGCTGGAGCCGATCACAGTAGAAGTCACCGGTGCCACCGCTTCAGCCACGTCGACATGACTGCCTTTGTCGCTACTGTCACTACGCCCATTACCGCCACTCACACCACGCGCCTGGTTCTGCTGCTGTTGCTGCTCCTGACCACGGGACTGGTCGGACACGTTCACATCCACCTGCCCCATGCCCTGCTGGGCAAACATCTCCCGCAAGCGGCCGGATTGGCTTTCCAGGGCTTCACGTACCACGGCATGGCCACTCATGAAGTTGACCTGGGCCTGCTGGTCCGCCGTCATGTTGACCTTGATATCCAGGCGCCCCAACTCGGCCGGCTGCAACTGGATCTCAGCCGACTTGAGATTGGCACTGGAGAGGTACATCACACGGTTGACCACTTCTTCGGTCCAGCCGCTCTGGTGCATGGCCAACGGCGCATTGGCAACCGGCGGCAAGGCATTCGCGGTTTTCGGCGTGGCGGCCTGGGTCAGCGCGGCCAGGCGGCTGGCGAAATCGTCGACGCGGGTATCGCTGCTGGCGTCTTTCAAATCCTTGAGACCGCTGTCGATCAGCCCACTGAAGGCCTTGTCGCCACCGTCGGTACTGTCTTTGGTGGACTGCTGATCAACCATATTGGCCAGGCCGGCGGCGAAGCTCTGCGCGGCGGTCGGCTGATCCTGGGTCGGCGCCGAGGTGGTTTTTTGCGGCGCCTGGCTGCTGGCCGATACATGCCCGCCCTGCTCCATCGCCAAACGTACGGTCGGCATCGAATCCAGCGGGTCGGCCGCTGGGTCGAAGGCCGGCTGCTTGGCGTCGTCGGTCGTCGCGACCGGCGCGGCAACGACCGGCTGGGCCTTGTCATCCTTGGACACGGCAGCGGGTGCTGGCGCTTCCACAGGAACCGGCACGACAACCGGCGTGACCGCAGCAATCACCGCCGGGTCAACGACAGGGTCGACCGCAGGCTGCTGCACTTGGGACGGGTCCGTGGGTTTACTGTCATCGTTGCTGGCACTGTCATCAGACTTGGCCGGCGGGTTGCCAGGCAAGGGATTGCCGCTATCGGCAACCGCTGGCTTGCTGGCGGCAGGCGTATCGTTGCTGCCCGCCGACTTGGCACTGGTGTCCGAAGGCTTGTCACGGCTGGATTTGATTGGGGTGTCGTCGACCTTCACCGTCGGCTTCGAGCCTTGGCTGGCGAACACTTGAGCAAAGCCAGGGCCCTTGTCCTGTGGGGCCGCAGCCGCTGCCGGAGGTGTAGCGGCGGGCGCTTGAGGCTTGGCTGCGGGGGCAGCCTGAAGGAGCGAATTGGGGGCGACTGGCATAGGTAAAGGTCTCCACTGCACAGGGGTCGGGGATGCAGTATGGGGAGATAGAGCAAGAGTTGGGCCAGCTCTTGGTTGGGATTGGTTTTATTGTGTATATATCCGTTATTTAGGTAACGGCGGCCGGCGGTTTCGCCCTTACGGCGGGTCACTTTCGAAAAGCGCGAAAGTAACCAAAGCGCTCTTACCCCAACGCTCGGTGTGCCCGGAATCCGACATTGATTTAGGGGGCCGCCGCCACGCGCCATCCATGGCGCGGGGCGGCTAAACCGGCATCCCTGCCGGTTTACCCCCCAAATCAATATCGAATTCCGGCCAGCGTGTTTAATGGGGCGCCTAAGATCAAAATCAAGATCAAAAACAAAGCCAGAGCCAGAGCCAGAGCCAGAGCAGAATCAGATCTGCTCTTCTGTGGGAGCTGGCTTGCCTGCGATGCAGACACCTCGGTGAATCAAGTACACCCAGCTGATGCCATCGCAGGCAAGCCAGCTCCCACATTTGACCGCGGTCGACAGCCAGGAAACCGGTCGGCTCCAAGGCCGCCGCGCTTTCACTTTTGATCTGAGGCGCCCCATCAAACACGCTGGCCGGAAGCAGCCGTTACCTAAGCAACGGATATGTACTCAATCAAAGCTGAAACCGCTGCCTCTCCGACTCATACAACGGACGGACCAACGCAAACTCATGGTCAATCTGATCCACCAGCGCGCCCAAATCCGCCGTGGAACCAATGGATTCGACCTCCAACCGCTGACACAATTGCGCCAACCGCACCGCCCCAAGGTTGCCGCTGCTGCCCTTGAAGCTATGGGCAATTCGCCCCAGTGCCTTGGCATCATCCCGCGCCTTGCGCAGCGCCTCGACGCGTTTCTGGGAATCGTCGAGAAAGGTGTCGAGCAACTTGGGGTACTCGCCCTCCATGACGTCCTGCAAACCCGACAACACTTCGGGGTCCAGATGAATCTCAGCCACTTGCTCGCTCCTTGATCAAGAATCGGCGGATTATGCCAGAGCCTTCCAGCAAAACTCCACGCAGACGCTGCGCCCACCGTCCGACCAGCGTACATCGCTGCTCAGTTGGCGCACCAGGCTCAAGCCGCGACCAGACAGACGGTCGGCATCCAGGGGCCGCGCCAGCACTTGCTCCACGTCGAAGCCCGGGCCGCTGTCTTCGATGCGCAACGTCATTCGGCCACCCATCGCGGTCGGCACCACCTGCATGTGCACCCGCACGTAACCATTGTCCAGTTGTGCCAGACGCTCATTGCGCTGACGGTAGTAGTCGGCAAACCCCTGGGCATTGCGCTTGAGTCGCGAGTCCAGGCCCAGTACGCCGTGTTCCAATGCGTTGGAGTACAGCTCAGCCATTACGCTGTAGAGCGCCCCGCTCTGCTCGCGCAGCCCCTGGATCTCCAGCAACAACTGCAGCAGATAGGGCAACGGGTTGTAGCACTTGAGGGGCTGGGCACGGAATTCGAAACTCACCGACCAGTCCAGCGGGCACGACTGACCGCTGTCAGCGTACATGGGCTCGGCCGCACGCAACGGCTGACCGGACTGCAAGGTGATTTCCACCATGCTGACGTCATCCCGCGCTTCACCACGAAAGGCCGCCAGGGCCTGCTCGATGTCTTCGAACAGGCGGTCGGGCTCACGGTTGGCGGCGAATACCTGCTGCAAGCGTTCGGCACCAAACAATTGATCATTGGCGTCAGCAGTATCCAGCACGCCATCGGAAAGCAAAAACACCCGGTCCCCCAGGGCCATGGGCCAGACTTCAGTGCTGTCATCAAACGCTTCCGCCGACAGCACACCCAACGGCAGATGCCGTGACATCAACGGCGTACGCTTGCCCGTAGCCACCTCATGCACATAGCCCTCCGGCATGCCGCCATTCCACACCTCCACTGCACGCCGCTGGGCGCTCAGGCATAACAGGGTGGCGCAGCAAAACATGTCCACCGGCAGGATGCGCTTGAGCTTGGCATTCATCTCCCGCAGGGTCTGCGCCAGGCCATACCCCTTGGCGGTCATGCCATAGAACACTTCCGCCAGGGGCATGGCGCCGATGGCGGCAGGCAGGCCATGCCCGGTGAAATCGCCGAGCAGCACGTGCATGTCACCTGACGGTGTGTACGCCGCCAGCAACAGGTCACCGTTGAACAGCGCATAGGGTGATTGCAGGTAACGAATATTCGGGGCAGCGTTGATACAGCCGGAGTGGGCGACCTTGTCGAACACCGCCTTGGCCGCCCGCTGTTCGTGCAACAGGTAGTCATGGTGCCTGGCGATCTGGTCGCGCTGCTGCAACACCGTGGCTTGCAGGCGGCGCAAGCGGTCCATGGCGTTGATCTTCGCCGCCAGGATCAAGGGGTTGTAGGGCTTGGGCAAGAAATCGTCGCCACCGGCATCCAGGCATTGGGCCAACGCCTCACTCTCGCGCAACGAAGTGAGGAAGATAATCGGCACCAGCGCTTCACCTGCCAACCGCTTGATCTGTCGGGCCGCCTCCAGGCCATCCATTACCGGCATCAGCGCATCCATCAGCACCAGTTGCGGGCGCTCATGGGCGAAGACTTCGACGGCTTGCGCACCGTTGGTAGCCGTCAATACTTGATGCCCCTGGCGCCGCACGATGGTCGACAACAACAGCAGGTCGGCGGCGCTGTCTTCGGCGATGAGGACCGTCAGCGGCTCAAGGACGGGGGCCAGGACGTTCAACTGATATCGAACAGTTTGTCGAAATTGGAGATGGCGAGGATCTTGCGCACATCGGAATTGCTGTTGATCACCTGGACTTCCGAGTCATCGCCACCGGCATGATCCCTGAGCAGCAACAGCATCCCCAAGGCCGAACTGTCCATATAGGTAGTTTCTTTCAAGTCGACGACATACAGCTCAGGCACCTTGTAGAAACGCTCGTAGGCATCCCGGAACGTCTGGTGGCTGCCGAAATCGAACCGGCCCTTGATCGCGATCGTTAACTTCTTCCCATCCAGGGACACTTCTGATTCGACTGACATGTGACAGCTCCTTGTCATTGGCAATGAGACAAGGTTTAGCAGTTGAACCGGATCTGAGCAACACAACCCGTCAAATGTGGGAGCCGGGCTTGCCCGCGATGCAGGCACCTAGGTGCATCAGTTAAATCGCAGTGATGCAATCGCAGGCAAGCCAGCTCCCACAAAAACCAGCTCGCACATTTTAGTACTGCGATTGGCGCGGGAGGCGCTGGGACAGCTCGTCGAGCAGCTTCTGCTCGCGCTTGTCTTCAATGGCCCGCGCTTCGTCGATGTAGCGCTGCACCAGTTTGCGCAAGCCTTCGACCCGGGCGAACGCCGCTTGCCAGCTCTCACGGGCTTTATCGAGGTTGTTCTGGTGCCAGGCCAGGCTCTGGCGCTGCTGGCCGACCGCCGTTTCCAGCTGGTTGAGGAAACCCTGATAGCCCATCAGCCACTGGCCGGACACGCCCTGGCTGCCGCGCTCGATCCACTGCTGCTGGTACTCGCCGCGAAAACGCTCCAGGTCGCCCAGTTTGCTTTCCGCGAGACGCACCTGGCCCTGGAAATACCCCAGACGCTGGACGGCGGTCTTTTCGGCCTTTTCGGCCATGTCCACCACCGGGGCCAGACGTGAAGAGCGGGTGCTGGCCATGGCTTAGCCGCCTGGCGCCGGGGCGAAGATCGAACCCAGGTGCGCTTCGCTTTCGCCCATGCTGATTTTGTCGTTGAGCCCCTGGCGCAGGTAAGTCACCAGTTGCGGTTGCAAGGCGATGGCCAGGTCGGTCTCACGATCGCCACCGGCCACATAGGCGCCGACGCTGATCAGGTCGCGGCTCTGTTGATAGCGCGACCACAGCTGCTTGAAGTGCTGCGCACGGGCCATGTGCTCCGGCGTGACCACAGCCGGCATCACCCGGCTGATCGACGCTTCGATATCGATGGCCGGGTAGTGCCCTTCCTCCGCCAGGCGCCGCGACAAAACGATGTGGCCATCGAGCACGCCCCGCGCCGAGTCGGCAATCGGGTCCTGCTGGTCATCGCCTTCGGACAACACGGTGTAGAACGCCGTGATAGAACCACCACCGGCCTCGGCGTTACCCGCGCGCTCCACCAGCTTGGGCAGTTTGGCGAACACCGACGGCGGATACCCCTTGGTCGCTGGCGGCTCGCCGATAGCCAGGGCGATTTCCCGCTGGGCCTGGGCGAAACGCGTGAGCGAGTCCATCAGCAACAGGACGTTCTTGCCCTTGTCGCGAAAATATTCGGCGATGCGCGTGCAATACATGGCAGCGCGCAAACGCATCAATGGCGCATCATCCGCGGGGGACGCGACCACCACCGAGCGCTTGAGCCCTTCTTCCCCCAGGCTGTGCTCGATGAATTCCTTCACCTCGCGGCCCCGCTCACCGATCAACCCGACCACAATGATGTCGGCCTCAGTAAAGCGCGTCATCATGCCCAACAGTACCGACTTACCCACGCCGGTACCGGCGAACAAACCCAGACGCTGACCGCGACCGACCGTCAATAAACCGTTGATGCTACGAATGCCCACGTCCAGCGGCACGCTGATGGGGTTGCGCTTGAGCGGGTTGATGGTGGGGCCGTCCATCGGCACCCAGTCTTCGGCCTTCATGCCGCCCTTGCCGTCCAAGGCACGACCGGCACCGTCGAGCACGCGACCGAGCATGCTCATGCCCATGGGCAGGCGGCCAGTGTCGGCGAGCGGCACCACCCGGGCACCAGGGGCGATACCCGCCAGGCTGCCCACGGGCATCAGGAAGATCTTGCTGCCGGAAAAGCCCATCACCTCGGCTTCAACCTGCACCGGGTGGTAGCTGTCGTCGTTGATCACCATGCAGCGGCTGCCCATGGCGGCACGCAGGCCTTCGGCTTCGAGGGTCAGGCCGACCATGCGCAACAGGCGCCCTTCGAGGATCGGTTGGCCAGGCAACTCGGTGGCCTCGGCATAGCTGCCCAGGCGCTTGGCGAAGCTGGTGCGATCAAGGCGCATCGGGGGCGTCCAGGTCAACGCTCAGGTCAGGCTCTGCCGGATGAAGGGCTTGCTCATGGAGCTGATCGAAGAGCTTGGCCATGATCTGGGTGATACGGGTTTCCACCGTCGCATCGATACGGCTGTGCTCGGTCTCGACCCGGCAACCACCGGGCTGCAGCGACGCGTCCTCGACGATGCGCCAGGCTTCTTCATGGCGCTCGCGCAGGGCTTTGACCTGTTCGAAATCCTGGGGGTTGATGTACAGCCGCACATTGCCGACGCCAAGGGGCAGCAGCTTGAGGGCTTCACGCATGACGCTTTCGATCTGGCTGGAGTCCAGCACCAGTTCACGCTGAATGACTTGGCGGGCGATGTGCTCCACCAGCCCGACCATGGCTTTTTCCAGTTGCGAGTCCTGCTCGGCGATAGGCTCGAACAGGCTGCCCATCAGACGTTCCAGGCTGGCCAGTTTGACCTCAAGTGCCGCCTCGGCTTCCTGGCGGACTTTGAGCGTGGTACTGCGAAAACCGTCTTTTTCACCCGCCGCAAAACCTTCGTTGTAAGCCTCCTGGCGGATGGCTTCCAACTCTTCGAGGGTCAGTGGCTGGACGTCCTCCAGCGGCACTTCTTCCATTTCCGCCGGAGGCTCTTCGACAGGTTCCGGCTCAGGCTCCGGCACATGCGGATCGAAGCTGGGCAACGACCAGATGTCGAACCCGCCGACATCCCGCGCGCGAATCAGATCGCTGGGCGTCTCATCTTTGTTCGACATGGGACGCGCCTTAGATCATTTCTTCGCCGCCCTTCCCGCCGAGAACGATTTCTCCGGCTTCGGCCATACGGCGGGCAATGGTGAGGATTTCCTTTTGCGCGGTTTCCACGTCGCTGACGCGCACCGGGCCTTTGGCTTCCAGATCGTCGCGCAACAGCTCGGAGGCACGCTTGGACATGTTCTTGAAGATCTTCTCTTTGACGTTTTCGTCGGAGCCCTTGAGCGCCAGCACCAAGACGTCCGAGGACACTTCGCGCAGCAACGCCTGGATGCCACGGTCGTCGACATCGGCGAGGTTGTTGAACACGAACATGAGGTCTTCGATCTGGCCGGACAGGGTGTCGTCGATCTCGCGGATCGAGTCCATCAACTGGCCTTCGACCGAGCTGTCGAGGAAGTTCATGATGTCGGCCGCACGCTTGATACCACCCAAGGTGGTGCGCGAGGCATTCGAGTTGCCGGAGAACTGCTTCTCCAGAATCGTGTTGAGTTCTTTCAGGGCCGCTGGCTGCACGGTGTTCAGCGACGACACACGCAGGATGATGTCCAGGCGTACTTTGTGGTCGAAGTGGCCGAGCACTTCACCGGCCTGGTCCGGGTCCAGATAGGCCACGACGATGGCCTGGATCTGCGGGTGCTCGTAGCGGATCACGTCGGCGACAGCCCGCGGCTCCATCCATTTCAGGCTGTCCAGGCCGCTGGTGTTGCCGCCCAGCAGGATGCGGTCGATCAGGCCGTTGGCCTTGTCTTCGCCCAGTGCCGAGGTGAGCATCTTGCGGATATAGCTGTCGGAGCCGACGCCCAGGCTGGTCTGGTCGCCGACGATCTCGACGAACTCGCTCATCACCTGTTCGACTTGCTCACGGTGTACATTGCGCATCTGCGCCATCGCCACGCCGACACGCTGAACCTCTTTGGGGCCCATGTGGCGCAACACTTGTGCGGCGTCGGTTTCACCGAGGGACAGCAGCAACACGGCGGCTTTGTCGACCTTGGTGAGCTTGGCAACAGCGGCTCGATTATCACTCATCTGCGTTGATCCACTCTTTCACGACCTGGGCCACACGACCCGGGTCTTCTGCCACCAGACTCTTGATTGCATTCAACTGAGCGTCATAGCCTTCGCTCGGGCTTGGCAACAGGATGCTTTGCGGACCACCGAGGCTGACGCGGTCGTTAGCCAGTTCGCCATCCAGGCCGCCCATGCCACCCAACTCGACGTCACCACCGGCCAGGGCCAGCTGTTTCTTGCCATGCCCAGTGATGTTGTTGAGCACCGGACGCAGTACACCGAACACCAGCACCAGGATGAACAACACACCCAGCACTTGTTTGACGATGTCCCAGAACCACGGCTGAGTGTAGAACGCCGGGTCGGCAATCACTTCGCCACGCTCGGCGGAGAACGGCATGTTGATCACGCTGACGCTGTCACCACGGCTGGCATCGAAACCGACAGCGTCCTGCACCAGGCGGGTGAAGCGCGCCAACTCGTCGGCGCTCCATGGGGCGCGGGTCACTGCGCCGTCAGCCGGGTTGACCTTGACCTGATCATCGACCACCACCGACACCGACAGGCGGTTGATTTTGCCTTGCTGCTGCTTGGTGTGGCTGATGGAGCGGTCGAGTTCGAAGTTCTTGGTCGACTGGTTACGCTTGTCCGACGGGTACGGCGCGAGCATCGGCTGGCCGGTGGCCGGGTCCATGATCTGCTGGCCGTTGGCGTCAAGCAGCGGCTGGCCGGGCGCAATCGCACCGGCGGTCGCCGCAGCGCCGCCCGTGGTTTGCGGCGCCGAAGCCGGGGCCGGCGGCTGGTTGCTCAAGGCACCCGGCACACCTTGCGGGCCATTGCTGGCGGTACGTTGTTCGTTGGTGGACTGCTCGCTACGCAGGGCGGGCTGGTCGGGGTTGAACTGTTCGGAGGTCGATTCGACAGCACTGAAATCCACGTCGGCGGACACTTCAGCCTTGTAGCGGTCATTGCCCAGTACCGGTTGCAGGATGTTACGCACACGCTGGGTGAGCATGCTTTCCATGCGGCGGCTGTAGTCGAACTGTTTGCCGGCCTGGGTCAGCGCAGAGTTTTCGGCCTGGTCGGACAACAGGTTGCCCTTCTGGTCCACCACGGTGATCTGCGACTTGCTCAACTCTGGAACGCTGGTGGCCACCAGGTTGATGATCGCCAGTACCTGGCCAGGCTCCAACGAGCGGCCGGAAAACAGTTCGACCAAGACTGAGGCACTCGGCTTGCGTTCGTCACGCACGAACACCGAGCTTTTCGGAATCGCCAAGTGCACGCGGGCACCCTTGACGTTGTTCAAGCTGGAGATAGTGCGCGCCAGTTCGCCTTCCAGGCCACGACGGTAGCGGGTGGCTTCCATGAACTGGCTGGTGCCCAGGCCCTGGTCCTTGTCGAGGATTTCAAAGCCGATGTTGGCGTCGGACGGTGTCACGCCAGCAGCGGCCAGCTTCATGCGCGCACGCGCCACATCGTCAGCCTTGACCAGCAAAGCGCCGGAGTTGGGCTCCACGGTGTAGGCAATGTCGGCGGCGGCCAGGGTTTCCATGATCTGCTTGGAGTCCATGCCCGCCAGGCTGCCATACAGCGGCCGGTAATCAGGTTGCTGCGACCACAACACCACGGCAAAACCAATCGCCACGCTCGCGGCCAGGCCGACCATCAGGCCCACCTGACGCAACATGGTCATTTCGGAAAGGTTTTCCAGGAACGACAGGCCAAACAGCGGCGGCTTGCCGTCTGCCTTGGCGGGTGCGTTGTCCACGACTGCTTCTGCCATGACTTAAATCTCGTCCTTAAACCGGCATCTGCATGATGTCTTGATAAGCCTGAACCAGCTTGTTACGCACTTGGGTCAAGGCCTGGAAGGAAACGCTGGCCTTTTGCGAGGCGACCATCACATCGGTGAGGTCCACGCCGCTTTTACCGATCTCGAAGGCGGTGGCCAACTGGTTCGACGCTTGCTGGGTATCACTGACTTTATTGATTGCCTGACCGAGCATGTCGGCAAAACTGCTTTGGCCCAATTCCGGCGCTGGCGCGACGGATTTCGGTTGAGCCATGGCATCCATTTGCATGGAGCGCATATCCAACATCAACCGATTGAACTCAATACCCTGGCTCATGACCTTCTCTCTCCGACGACCCGCAATTTTTTGACACTACGCAGCGGTTACTACAGGAGGTAGCAACAAGGGTGCCAGATCCGTGGCGATTCGTAAGAAAAGGCAACAAACCATGTCGCCCTAAGTGTTTGTCAGGTGGCGAAAAGATACGCTTCCACATCCATCCCAGCGTCACGCATCTGCGCCAGCTTGTAGCGCAAGGTGCGCGGGCTGATGCCCAAGCGCTCAGCGGCCTCTTTGCGACGGCCGCGCTCGGCACGTAGGGTGTCGATGATCATCTGGAATTCGCGGCGCCGCAGATCATCACCCAAGGCACCACCTGACTCGGCTTCGACAGCCGCCGGTGCGGGTGACAGGGTTGGCACCGGTGCAGCGGCATTGCCCATGGCCAGGCAGAAATCTTGCGGTTGGATCAGCCCGCCCTGCTGCAATATCAGCGCGCGCTGAATCGCGTTATCCAACTCCCGCACGTTGCCGGGCCACGGATAGCTGATCAGGCAAGCCTGGGCTTCAGCCGAGAGCCGCGCCTGAGCGTGCTTCATTTTTTTGACGTGGTTCTTCAGCAGGCGCTCGGCCAGTGGAATGATATCGGCCGGACGCTCGCGCAACGGGCGCCAAGCCAGCGGAAACACTGAGAGCCGATAGAACAAGTCTTCGCGAAAACGCCCCGCCGCCACTTCGCCCGCCAAGTCGCGGTTGGTGGTGGCAACTACGCGGATATCCAACTGGATCGGCTTGCGCGCGCCGACCCGCTCCACTTCACGCTCCTGCAAGACCCGCAGCAACTTGGCTTGCAGGCCCAGGGGCATTTCCGAGATCTCGTCGAGCAGAATGGTGCCGCCGTCGGCCTGCTCGAACTTGCCGGCCTGAGCCGCGATGGCGCCGGTGAACGAGCCCTTTTCATGGCCGAACAACGTGGCTTCGAGCATGTTGTCCGGGATGGCCGCACAGTTGATCGCAATAAAGGGTTGTTTGACGCGGCTGGATTGTTGGTGGATATAGCGCGCCAACACCTCCTTGCCGGTGCCGGACTCGCCGGAAATCAACACGGTGGAATCGCTGCGCGCGACCCGTGCAGCCAGCTCCAGCAACTGCGCACTGGCGGGCTCAAAGGCAATCGGGCCTTCGCCATCGGCAGCCGGCATCACGCCCAAGGCATGCTTGGCGACCAGTTCCATCAAGGCTTTGGGCTCGAAGGGTTTGACCAAGTAATCCGCCGCGCCTTGGCGCATCGCGTCCACTGCGCGCTCCACCGCGCCATGGGCGGTCATCAACAGCACCGGCAGTTGCGGCTGGCGCGCACGCAGCAGGCCGAGCAACTGGTGGCCGTCCATGCCGGGCATGTTGACGTCGCTGACCACCAGGCTGAACGCCTCGCGCTCAACCGCCTCCAAGGCTTCTTCGGCAGAACCGACCGCCCGGTAGTCATGGCCCGCCAACAGCAGCGTGTCAGCCAATGCTTCACGCAGGGCGCGATCGTCTTCCACCAACAGAACCTTGATAGCCATATCCTCTTACTCCACGCTTGCCGGGCTGGAAAACAGCGGCAAGGTCATCAATGCACAAGTGCCACGCCCTAACCGGGAGTGCAGCTGCAATTCTCCCTGATGGGCACGTGCCACTGCCTTGACCACGGTCAGGCCCAGGCCGGTTCCGTTGGTCTTGGTGGTAAAAAAAGGTTCGCCCAGGCGTTGCAGCACTACCGGATCGATACCGCTGCCGCTGTCGCTGATGCACAGGCGCAACGTCTGTTCGCGGCGATACAAGTGCACCTTGAGCCGTGCGCCCTGGCCGCTGGCCTGGGTGGCGTTTTCGATCAGGTTCAGAAGCGCGCCGACCAGGGTGTCACGGTTGCACAGCAGCTCGCCGAGATGGCTGTCGCACTGCCAGCGTACGTTGACGTCCTGGATATGGGTGGCGGCCGCGGATTGCAGCGACTGCATCAGTTCTGCTGGCGTGACGCGATCAGTCAGCGGCAATTCGCCGCGGGCGAACACCAGCATGTCGCGCACCTGATGTTCCAGTTCATGCAGACGCTCCTTGAGACGCCCGGCAAATCGCTGGTGGGTGGCGGCGGGTAATTGTTCATCAGTCAAATGACTGGCGTAGATCAACGCCGCCGACAACGGCGTGCGAATCTGATGCGCCAAAGAAGCGACCATCCGCCCGAGCGACGACAAACGTTCATGACGCGCCAGTTGGTCTTGCAGGTGACGGGTTTCTGTCAGGTCATTGAGCAGCACCAGTTGACCGGGCTCGGCGTCCAGCGAGCGGGTGGCGATGGACAGGCGGCGCCCGTCTTTCAAGGAGATTTCGTGACCGTCGTCTTCACGGGGCGCGAAGCAGCGGGTAATGACTTCTCGCCACAGCTCGCCTTCCAGTGGCAGGCCGAGCATATCGCAGGCGGCCGGGTTGGCTTCGCGCACACGGCCCTGGTCGTCGATGACGATCACGCCACCGGGCAACAGGTCGAGGAGGTTTTGCAGACGGTTGGCCAGGCGCTCTTTCTCGGCCAGCTCTTCCATGCGCTGGGCACTGACCACCGCCAGCTCGCCCTTAAGCTCGGAAACCCGGGCCTCCAGCAAGCTGTAGGAGTCGGTCAGTTGGCTGGACATCTGGTTGAACAGCGAAAACGCCTGTTCCAGACCTTGCCGGCTCTGCTGCTCGACAGACGGGACGAGCCCCGCGAGATCCGGGGACGAAGATAGTTGGGCGGCGTGGGGCATCATGCTCTCTCGCTTGGCTGACCGTCAGTTAAACGGAACGTTGCGAGGGCTGTAGCAATACTTGTGCCGAAAAAAAACCGCTGATAAATCAGCGGCTTGAAAAACAGGCGTCAATCATCCGCCTGTTCATCCCCTTCTCTACGGCTCATGCCGTACTTGCGCATCTTCTCCACCAGGGTGGTACGGCGAATGCGCAGGCGCTCGGCGGCACGGGCGACGATACCGTTGGCGTCGTCCAGGGCCTGTTGAATCAAGCCTTGCTCCAGGTTGCCGAGGTAGTCCTTCAGGTCCAGGCCTTCCGGCGGCAGCATGGCGGTCGAACCGAAATCCGGGGTATGGCCGTTGATGGCCACGCGTTCTTCCATGTCGCTGCGCAGGCTGTCCACCATCTGCTCGTCTTCGTCGTCGACGTAGCGGAATTTCTTCGGCAACTCGACTACGCCGATCACACCGTAGGGGTGCATGATCGCCATGCGCTCCACCAGGTTGGCCAGCTCTCGCACGTTGCCCGGCCAGCCATGGCGGCACAGGGACATGATTGCGGCGGAGTTGAAGCGAATCGAGCCGCGCTTTTCGTGTTCCATGCGCGAGATCAGTTCGTTCATCAGCAACGGGATGTCTTCCACGCGCTCACGCAGCGGAGCCATCTCGATCGGGAATACATTGAGGCGGTAATACAGGTCTTCGCGGAAGCTGCCGACCTCGATCATGCTTTCGAGGTTCTTGTGGGTCGCCGCGATGATGCGCACATCGACGCTCTGGGTCTTGTTGCTGCCCACGCGCTCGAAGGTGCGCTCCTGCAGCACCCGCAGTAACTTGACCTGCATTGGCAACGGCATGTCGCCAATTTCGTCGAGGAACAGGGTGCCGCCGTTGGCCAATTCGAAGCGCCCGGCACGACTGGTAATCGCCCCGGTAAAGGCGCCCTTCTCATGGCCGAACAGTTCGCTTTCCAGCAACTCGGCTGGAATCGCACCGCAATTGACCGGCACGAAAGGCCCGTCACGACGCTTGGAGTGATAGTGCAGGTTGCGTGCGACCACTTCCTTGCCGGTGCCGGACTCGCCGAGGATCAGCACGCTGGCGTCGGTGTCGGCCACTTGCTGCATCATCTGGCGCACGTGCTGGATCGCACGGCTGGTGCCGACCAGGCTGCGGAACAGGTTGGGTTCACGGTGACGGCCACGCTCGCGCGCTTGGTCGTACATCTCGCGATAGACTTGGGCACGGTGAAGGGAATCGAGCAATTTGCTGTAGCTGGGTGGCATTTCCAGGTTGGAAAGCACGCGGCGGCGCTGGTCTTCCGGCAGGTCCACGGAAGAAATATCACCCATCAGCAACACCGGAAGGAACTCATCCCAGGTCGACAGTGTCTTTAACAGGCCTAAAACTGCGCCAGGAGCGTTTACCGTCCCGATCAGTACACAGATGACTTCACGGCTCGACGACAATGAGCTGACCGCCTGCTGCCAATCATGGCTACCACAGGGTAAATTTTCTTCACCGAGAAAATTTAAAATTACCGCTAAATCGCGGCGGCGAACGCTATCGTCATCAATCAGCAGAATTTTGGTTTCACGCCACATGCAATAGCAACTTCCCTAGTTAACTCAAATGCCCTGGGGTCGGGGCAATCTAGATGGCTGTAGGCATTTTCTGCGCAACAGCCTTCTGAAATCTGAAAACAGCACTAGTTAAGTCAAAAAATCGCTCGCAGTCAAATTTATGACGCGCGTTCGGATTAACTGAGCCCGTTCAGCCGAACAGATGGTAAACCTTTGACGCATTTTTAGCTTGGTTGATCTGCGACATCTCTTCGAAAATCGCCTGTCTTTCGCCCGTCGTCACCTCAAGCAATTGCTGATAGACCGCCAGCAGGCTCTCAAGCTTTTCGCGCAACGCATCCTCATCGACCGGCGCTTCACTGAGCACCTGCTCGATGACGTCGCGACAGCCCATATCCAACTCGCCGATGGCGTCCCAGTTACGGTCCGCCAGCGCGCCCATCAATGCCTCACGGGTTTCATCAATGCGTTGCAATGCTTGGCTCATGACGTGTTCCTCAAGGCCGCTTGGCCTTATTGTGCAGCGCCTTGTGGCGCGCCGATGGCATCCCAGCCTTCCTTCACGGTAATCAGCAAACGGGCGACTTCGTCGATCATGTCGGCGTCGTTGTGCAGATTGGCTTCCATCAGACGGTTGGTCATGTACACGTACAAACCTTCCAACTGCTGAACGTATTCCTTGTTGTCGCTTTTTTCCGCACTCAGCCCATCACGAAGTCCAATGAGGATGTCAACGGCCTTGCCCAGCATCAGGCCCTTCGCGGCGATATCACCACGCGCCAATGCACCTTTGGCCTGCGCCATGCGGTCGAGCCCGCCCTCCATCAGCATTTGCACCAGGCGGTGTGGGCTGGCTTCGGAGATCTGGGCATGGGAATTGACCTTCTGGTATTGGCGAAGGGCTCTCATGGGATTCATGTTTCTACCTCGTGACAGGCAACAGCGAGAAGGTTTTCAGTAACCATTATGTCGACTGGGTCGCAAAAAACTTTAACCCGGCGATCTCAGAAAGAACAAAGCCCAGGTCAACGGACCCGGGCTTTTTTTACGCGCTCAATCAGCTGCTACTACTTTTTGAATTACTGATCGCGTTGAGCGTACCGAGGATGCTGTTGCTCTGCTGACGCAACTGCGCCACCAGGGTATCCATGGCCGTGTACTTGCGGGTCAAGGCGTCTTGCATGGTCGTCAGACGGTCATCCAGGGCAGTCTGCTGCTTGTTCAGGTCTTTCAGGCTGTCCGACAACGACGCCGAACGCGTCGCCAGAATGCCGGTGGTGGCCTTGGCATAGCCATCGGTCGCCGTCGTCAGGCGCGCAAGCAAGCCGTCCTTGCCGCTGAAAATACTGTTGATGTCAGCGGCGTTGGTCAGGACAGCCTTGTCCCACTGTTTGGCATCAATGCTCAGCGCGCCGGTGTCCTGGTCGGTCGTGACACCGAACTGGGCCAGGGACTTCAAGGTACCGTTGCCGGACAGCGCGTTGAACTCATTGCGGATGGCCGCCTGCAAGGTGCGCATGGTCGAGTCGCCGGTCAAGGTGGCAGCGATGGAGTTACCGGCCGCATCCTTGGTGACCTTGGTCTCGGCGTTCATGGCCTTGAGCAAAGCGTTGTAGGTATCGACAAAGCCCTTGACCCCAGATTTCAGGGCGGTGGTGCTGGTGGTGACGGAGATAGTCAGGGCCGTACGAACCGGATTCGGGCTCTGATCATTGGCCGTGGCGGTGGGCGACAGAGACAGCAACTTGATACTCACACCACTCACAGCATCGGTGATGCTATTGGTCTTGGATTCCGCAGCAATGCCGTCGATCGTGTACTTGGCATTCTGAGGTGCGCTGACCACCGTGTAGCCCGTATCGATCCCGGAATTACCCGACATTGTCAGGTCCGAACCGACCCCACCATTAGTGGAGGTCAGGATAAGACGCGAACCGTTGGAGTCGGTGAGGATGTTGGCACTCAAGCCAGCGGTACCGAATTGCGAGTTGATCGAGTCACGTACCTGCTGCAGGGTCGCACCGGCCGGCACACTCAGGTCGAAGTTCTTGCCCGACTGGCTGATCGTCAGCGTTGTTGCGCTGGTGCCATTGTTCACGACCGTCGACTGGCCACCGGCAAAACTCTTGGTCGACAGCTTCGAAGGTGCCGCCAACTGGTTGACGACCAGCGAGAAGCTACCGTTCGCAGCTCCTTGGTTGGCGGTCATGGTGGCGACTTTCTCGTCCGAAGACGTACCGGTCAAGCCACTGAAGCTGTTATCGGTGCCCATGTTGGCCAGCGCACCGCGAAAGGCATCCAGGGCTGCCTGGATCTTGCCGATCGACGACAACTGAGTGGTCGCCTTTTGCGACTGGAGGTTGATCTGCGCCTGCTTCGGCGCTCGTTCGGCATCCACCAGGGACTTCACAATCGCCTGGGTGTCGAAACCCGACCCAACGCCAGTAATCGTTGTACCCGCCATTACCTTTCTCCTATTCCGGTGGCTGCCGTTATCTTGACGAACAACGCTTCAAGCGCTGACAGCAACAAATTTCATGCCAGCTCAAGCCTTGTCGTCAAACAACACATGACTGGCGCTGGCCAGGCTCTGTGCCAGTTTCAAGGCAGTTTCCGAAGGAATCTGCCGGATCACTTCACCGGTGTCGGTGGCAATGACCTTGACCACAACCCTATGGGTAGAGTCATCAATGGAAAAGTCCAGATTGCGCTGGGCCGCTTGTACGAATTCTTTAATATCGGTGACCGCTTTTTCCAGGCTGTCCTTTTGGGACGTGCCCGCGGTTGGCGCGGCCGCTTCAACCTTAGTCTTGTCTTTGTCCGCAACCACAGGTGCCGGGGTGCCTTGTGGGGCCAACGGCGGATAAGACAAGTTCAGTTTTACATTCATGTCCATGCCCAATCTCCTCTGATTGGAAAAGACGAAAGGGCACGTAAACGCGCCCTTCCGTCAATCACCACGCGCCGCTATTACTGAAGCAGCTTCAGTACAGCGGATGGCAGCTGGTTAGCCTGCGACAGGATCGCAGTGGAAGCCGACTGCAGGGTTTGCTGCTTGGTCAGTTCAGCGGCTTCGGAAGCGAAGTCGACGTCCTGGATGGTGGAGCGAGCAGCGGTGCTGTTTTTCTGGATGTTGGACAGGTTGTCCACAGTGCTGGTCAGACGGTTCTGTACCGCACCCAGGCCCGAACGGGAGCTGGAGATGGTAGCGATAGCCTGGTCGATTACGGAAACAGCGTTCTGAGCCTTGGTGGCGTCAGTCACGTCAGTTTGCGATACGGCGGTCTTGGCCGAAGCTGCCGAAGTAGCGGCGCCGAAGATACCGGTCACACCAGCGCCTTCCAGGGAGTAGCCCTTGGCGGAGTCCATGTTCACAGCACCGGTAGCGATGATGCCGTCAGCCAGGGCAGTAGCAGTACCGTAAACACCCGAACCGTCTTTGGTTGCAACAGTGATGGTACCGGCAGCGGTCGAAGCGCTGAAGGCCAAGTTTTCACCGGTGTCGGATTTAACCGACAGAGTGCCTTTGGACTGGTCGTAGTTAACGCTGATACCCAGTTTGGCGGAGTTGGACTTCAACTGGTCAGCCAGGCTGGCAGTATCGGTTACGCCGACGAAAGTAGTGGCTTGACCACCAACAGTCATGGTGAAAGCAGCAGGAGCGGTAGCAGCACCGGCGCCGACTACGAACTGAGCTTCAGTGCTGGCGGTAGCGCTCAGGCCACCGATAGCGCCGTTCAGTTGGGCAGCGATGGTTTTGGCAGAAGCTGCAGCACCTACGGTAACGCTGGCAGTCTGGCCGTTACCGGTCACTGCGATTGCGCCGCCTACAACACCAGCGCCTGGAGTGATGCCCATGCTCTTGATTTGCTGCGAACCGATGTTGTTAGCAGCAACGTTGTCCAGAGACAGGTTGATGGTTTCGTTAGCGTTGGCGCCAACCTGGATAGCTTTGGTACCGTACGAACCGTCCAGCAGCTTCTGGCCACCGAAAGTAGTGGTTTGAGCGATACGGGTCAGTTCCGAAGTCAGAGCCTGGTATTCGTCGTTGTTCGACTTACGGTCGTCGGTGCTCAGGGAGCCAGTAGCCGAGGACAGAGCCAGGGTACGCATTTTTTGCAGAATGTCGGTCGAAGCCTGCATTGCGCCTTCAGCGGTCTGCGCGATGGAGATACCATCGTTGGCGTTCTTTACAGCTTGACCCAGGCCGTTGATCTGGCTGGTCATGCGGTTGGCGATACCCAGGCCGGCAGCGTCGTCTTTAGCGCTGTTGATACGCAGGCCGGAAGACAGGCGCTGCATGGAAGTGGCCAGGGCGCCGCCAGCTTTGTTCAGGTTGCCCTGAGTAGTGATCGAAGCAATGTTGGTGTTTACTGTTAAAGCCATGACGAAATCCTCGTTGGATGGATACTGCGGCTTCCGGCCCTGGCAACCGCCGGGTGTGGCCTGAGAACCTACGTAATAGTTATCGTCGTGGGAGCCGGTTGCTTGAGGCTTTTTTTGAAATTTTTTACTAGCCCTGTGCCATCCCTTGCATTTCAAGGGTTTACGGTAGCTCAAAACCCCGCATTCATTGGCTTTTCTGGCGCCAAATAAAAAACGCCGATGATCGGTCGATCATCGGCGTTTTTGTGTGAAGCGCTTGTGCAACGCGCTCAAGCTATTAAAGCGTCACGGGCGATAGAGAATCGCCGAGCCCCAGGACAGGCCCACACCAAAGCCACTGATCGCCACGCGCTTCCAGGTCGCGCTCATCACGTGCTTCTCCAGCAGCAGTGGAATGCTTGAGGACACGGTGTTGCCGGTCTCGACCATGTCCTTGATGAACTTGTCCACCGGCGCATCTTCAAAACGCCGCGCCACGGCATCGACAATCGCCGCACTGCCTTGGTGAATGCAGAACGCATCGATGTCGTCAGCCTTGAGGTCGGACTCATTGAGCAACTCGTGCAAATGCGCCGGCACCTTGAGCAAGGCAAAGTTGAATACCTGGCGACCGTTCATAAAAAACACGCCGTCGCTGACCTTCAGGTGCGGTGCGCCGGAACCATCAGTGCCGAATTTGGACTTGCCCAGCAACCATGGCGCGTCTTCGCCCATCCAGGTGGCGGTGGCAGCGTCGCCGAACAACATGGTGGTGTTGCGATCTTCTGGGTCGACGATTTTCGAATACGGGTCGGCGGTGATCAGCAGGCCGTTTTTCAGGCCGGCGGCTTCCATGAAACCCTTCATCGCGTAAATGCCGTAGACGTAGCCGGAGCAGCCCAGGGAAATATCGAAGGCGGCCACATGGGTCGGCAGGCCGAGCTTGTCCTGAACGATGGCAGCGGTGTGGGGCAAACCCTCTTCGTCGCCGTTCTGGGTCACGACGATCAGCGCGTCAATCGACTCACGCTTCAAATCCGGGTTGTTGGCAAACAAAGCGTTGACCGCCTCGACACACAGATCGGAGGTTTCCTGAGCCGCTTCCTTGCGCGGCAGGAACGCCGAACCGATCTTGCCAATGATGAACTCTTCATCCTTGGCGAATTTGGCACCCTGGGCGTAGTTATCGATCCCGTCTGCCGGCACGTAACTGGCGATGCTTTTTATGCCAATCATTGTGGCTTCCCAATACTAAATAGCTGGAGAACACCCCGCGAACAGCCTCGGGGGTGCTGACAATAAGGGGATAACCCCACAAAAATCTCGCTGAAAGCCCGCGCACAACGACCTGGCGACGACTTATCCTTTTCACACGATACAGTGAAGATGCGCTTTATGACTCACAGGTCACTCAATTTTGTGTGCTTTGTGCAAAACCTTCAAACAATTAAGTCGCAGAAACGACAACGGCCCATCCTGTTACCAGGCTGGGCCGCTGCGTAATCGCGACGAAATTACATTCGGCTGAACAGACTCAACTGGGAAATTTTCACGAAAGCCAGCTGCGACGCCTGCAACATGGTTTGCTGCAACGTCAGGTTGATCGCCGCCTCGCCCATGTCGATGTTGGCCAGATCACTCATGGTGCTGGTATTGGCCAAGCCAATACTGGTGTTTTCACTGGCCTGGATATCCAAGGCATTCTGCCGCGCACCGATGGAGCCGCGCACGTTATCGAGCTGGGTACGTGAATTGGCCAGGTTGCTGATCGATGCATCCAGGACATCCTTGAGCTTGATCGCCGCCGCCGGATTGTTGTCGGCAGGTTGCTCCAGTGCCTGACGCAACTGGCTGAGGGTATCCAGCGCGTTCTGGGTTTTCTTGGTACTGGCACCGACTGAGAACTGATCACCCGCCTGCGGTGGCCCGGCATTCACATCAAACGTCACCCCGGCCGCCGTGACCGTTGTACCGCCGCCGGTATCACCGGTGGCAATGGCCTTGCTGTCTGCCGAGTAAGGCTGGGCGTACACCTCGTAGGCGGTGGCGCTGGTGAACTTGATAACCGCGCCACTGTTGGCCGGGAACGTGCTGGCGTAGTCCGCCTGATTGGACACACGGGCACCGGTCAATTGTGCGGTGGAGGCATTGCTTGGCGTGCGCGAGACACTGAAGGTATCCGGCTTGGCTTCCAGGCTGAACGAACGATCCTTGACCAGTGCATCAGAGTTGGCACCGGGCGCGACATCGCCCAGGTTCAACGTGATGTCGAACTTCACACCGCGCAACGCAACGCTGCTACTGCCTTCCTTGGTGGCATCGAACGTGCCGTTGCCCGGAATCTCGGACGTCACGTCGTTGCCGTCCTTGTCGGCCACCTTATATTGCGTGCTGCTGGTAAAAGTCAGCTTGTAAGGCTGGCCATCGGCGAACTTCTTGGTGTAGTCGATGCCCGA
Organism: Pseudomonas sp. GW821-FHT03A09; assembly: GCF_059421065.1. Taxonomy (NCBI): domain Bacteria; kingdom Pseudomonadati; phylum Pseudomonadota; class Gammaproteobacteria; order Pseudomonadales; family Pseudomonadaceae; genus Pseudomonas; species Pseudomonas sp. GW821-FHT03A09. The sequence continues at coordinate 236,275 of NZ_JBWKUX010000004.1, forward strand.
GGTGACCAACCCGGCCGACAGCGCGACCTTGTTATCGTTGACCGTAGGCGGCACCGTCTGCGGCACCGGCGGCAGCCACGTGGCCTGGGTACGCCCAGAGTTTGCTGCGCCTTCCAGAATGGTCTTGCCGGTATCACCAGCACTGACATTCAGTGTATTGGAAACCTGCAGGCTCAGCGGCGTTTCATCGCCCTGATAGCTGTAGGTGCCATCGCTGTTACGCGAATACGGCGGGGTCTGGGACTTGGAGCCGGAGAACATATAGTTGCCGGACGAGTCTTTGCTGTTGAGCAACCCCAGCACCTGATTTTCAATCGCGCCGATCTCGCTGGCGATAGACCGGCGATCAGCGTCGCTGATCGAACCACCGGCGCGCAAGGCCAACTGGCTGGCGCGCTGCATGGCATCGTCGATCGAACTCAGTACGCTTTCTTCGTTGGTCAGGGAGTTCTTCAGGCTGGTGACGTTGCCGCTGAACTGGCCCAGCATGTCTTTCTGCTGTTGCAGCAACAGCAAGCGCGCCGCCGCTACCGGATCATCCGCGGCGGTTTGCACACGCACACCGGAGCTGGCCTGATCCTGGGCCTTGACCACACTGGAGTAGTTATCCGAATACTTGGCGGAGCTGGTTTCAAAATATTGGGCAGTAGAAATACGCATCGTCCCAGGCTCCCTTAAAGACTATTGATCAATGTGCTGAAGGTTTCTTGCGCAGCCTTGATGATCTGCGACGACGCGGTGTAGTACTGCTGGAACTTGATCATGTTGCCCGCCTCTTCATCCAGGTTCACCTGGGACACCGAGTTGCGTGCGTCCTGGTTGGCCTTGAGCAACGCACCGGTAGCCGTGGTGTCGGTAATCGCCGACGCCGCCTTGGCCCCCACGGTCGATACCAGTCGGCTGTTGGCCGCCACCAGGCTCACACCGCCGCCGCTGCCGTCCGACAGACCGACTGTGGCTTTGGTCTGCAAGTCCAGCAGCGCTTGAGCATTGCGGTTGTCCGACTTGCCCGATGCGTTGAAAGAGAACGTGGTGCTGTCGCCATCGGCCGGCGAGCCGCCCACGGTCGTATCAAACTTGAAGCTCTTGGCCGGCGATACCAACGCGCCATTGGCATCGCGCATCGGTACGTTGATGGTGATTTTGTTGCTTTGACCCGGAACGATAGTGCCGCTGCCAATCGGATTGCCCTGAGAGTCGTTGAGCGTATAGGCCTGCGTGCCATCAGCGGCCGGCTTGCCGAACACCATTTTCACCGGCATCGAATGTTCAATCCCGGTACGCAGTTGCGCGGTGTCCGCGCCGCCGTGAATGTCGATAGGCACGGTCAAGGTCGGCGGCGTAAAGGTGCCGGTCCCTTCATTGGTCTTGCTACCCTCGCCCAGCAACGGCCCGGCGAAGGCGATTTTATTGGCGTCCTTCAGCTCGGTACCGATGTTGGTCGCGCCATTGGCGGTCGGGCTGACTTTGAAGCTGTCGCCTGCGGCCATCGGCCCATGGCCGTCTAAGGCCAGGGTGAACCCGTCAATCACCGGCGGCGGCGTGGTGGTCGTGTCGAACGCACCCATGGCCTTACCATCGGAGCGCGTCACGGTGTAATTATTGCCACTGGTGAAGGTGACTTTATAGTCGTAGATCGACAGCTTGCTGCTGTCTTGGATGCTCACGTTCAGGTTACCGGAACCGCTGCTGTTGCCCGCCGCACCCTGGCTGCGCTGCGCAATGGCCGCAGCGCTGTTGATGTCCTTGAACAACGACGAGCCGAAGTCACCGTTCAAATCCACGCCCTGGCCCAGCTGACTGTTGACGGTATCGGCTGTGGCAATCGCGATACGCCCCAGGTCATTGATGGCCGGCATCAACGCATCACTGCGATAACGCAGCAGGCCGCCAATGCTGCCGCCGCTGATGACGTTACCCAGATCAATCGACGTACCGCCGCCAGTGTTGAGCTGGATGGTGTACTGGCTCGGGTCATTGGTGCTCGGCACCGCAGAAACGGTGTTGGACTGATCGCCCAGCACCAGCGACTGGCCACTGCCAGTACTGACGCTGAACAGGCCATTCTTTTCGCTGGCGGTGACGCCGATCAGCTCATTGAGCGAGCGCACGGCCTCATTACGAGCATCCAGCAGGTTGGCCGGGGCGGTGTTGCTTGAGCCCTGGGCCTGAGTGATCTGCTTGTTGAGCGAGGCAATCGAGGAGGTCAGTTGGTTGACCTGATCGCTCATGGTGCTCAGTTGGCCATTGATCGACTCTTTTTGCTGGTTCAGTTGGTTGGAGATCGAGTTGAAACGGTTGGTCAAGGTCTGGGCACTGGTCAACAGCACCTGCCGGGCGGACACGTCGCTGGGGTTAGCCGCCGAGGTCTGCACGGCGGCGAAGAACGCACTCAGCACCGAGGACATGCCGGTGGTCTTGTCCGACAGGGTCTTATCAATCGCACTCGCCTGGCTTGAGTAGGCCTTGGCATCGTTATTGAGCGCGGTGCTGTTCTGGTAGGCCGTATCCAGGAACTCGTTATACACCCGGCGCACGTCCGCCAAGGTCGTACCGCTGCCGATGAACACCCCGCCGTACTGGTTGTTGGCGTTGGCATTCTGGGTGGTCTGCTGGCGCGAATATCCCGGAGTATTGACGTTGGCAATGTTGTTACTCAGGACCGACAACGATCCTTGAGCGGCGTTAAGCCCTGACATCCCGATACTGAGCAAACTCATGATTCAGACCTTATAAATGAGTGGTCGCGCCCGCGGCAGCGTAATTCTGGTAACTGTTCATCGTTTTCGCGATCTGCGAAATCTTGCTGGCGTAGTCCGGATCGGTGGCGTATCCGGCCTTTTGCAACTCGCGAACAAACTGTTCCGGGTTGTCGGCTGATTTCACAACTTCTTTATAGCGATCATTGCTTTGCAGCAATGTCACGAGGTCGTGGAAGCTGTCCTGGTAGGAGTTGTAGGAACGGAATTGCGCCGTTTCCTTGACCATCGCCCCATCACGAAACTCGCTGGTGATTGCACGGGCCTGGCCACCCTGCCAACTCTGCCCGGCCTTGATGCCGAACAGGTTGTGGCTGCTGCTGCCGTCCTGGGCGCGCATCACCGATTTACCCCAACCGGTTTCCAGGGCCGCCTGGGCCACCAGATACTTCGGATCGACACCAATACGCGCGGCGGCAGCCTTGGCCATCGGCAGCATGGTGGCGACAAATTCATCCTGCGAGCTGAAGGCTTTTTTCGCTGGCGCCAGCGGCGGTTGCGCCACGGCACGGCCATACACCTGCATACGCCCACTCTGTACGGCAAAACCGTGGGCAGCACTGTTGATCACGTTGTCATCGGCTGCGCTATTGCGCAGCGGCGCGGTCTTGGCGACGGCGGCTACATCCGTATTCGGCACAATGCCTGCGAGCAGGCGATCAGTCAGTTTGCTCGGCAAGGCGATACGGCGCTGGTTCATCAGCTCCATATCGTTGGCGTGGGCATTGCTGCCTTCAGGCACCGCCACGCGGTAAGCCCACAAAGGCCGTTGGCCGTTGGAGCGTCCCAATGGTCCGTCCACCTGAGTGCCGGCGGCGATCTCGGTCGGGGTATCGACTTTCTTCACCGGCACCTCGGCTGCCGGGCCTTGCAAGGTGGCTGCCTGGGCGTCCACCGGTTTGTTCTTCTGCATCTGGCGCATCAGCACGTCAGCCAAGCCAATCCCCCCGCCTTCGCGGGACATCGAGACGGCCAGTTGCTGGTCGTACATTTCCTGATACTGCTTGGCCGCCGGAGTGTTCAGCGGGTTGTCCTTGCCCAGGGCCTCGGTGGCCGAGCGCATGGACTTGAGCATCTCGCTCAAAAACAGCGATTCGAACTCCTGCGCCACTTTGCGCATGTTGCCTTCGCTGTTCTTGTCACCGACCTTGAGCTGGTTAAGCCGGTTCAGGTCGGAGTAAGACCCCGAGTCCGCCGTGCTGCTGATCCCGCTCTTGCGCATATCCATGGCCATGGCCTCAGATCACGATCAGGTCGGCTTGCAAGGCGCCGGCCTGTTTCAAAGCTTCGAGGATCGCCATCAAGTCGCCGGGCGCTGCGCCCACCTGGTTCACCGCACGGACAATCTCGTCCAGGGTGGTGCCGGGACCGAACTTGAACATCGGCTTGGCTTCTTGCTGGGCATTGACTCGTGAGCGAGGCACCACCGCCGTCTGGCCGTTGGACAACGGCCCTGGCTGGCTGACGATCGGGTCTTCGGTAATGGTCACGGTCAGGCTGCCGTGGGTCACCGCCGCTGGTGACACCTTGACGTTCTGGCCGATCACGATGGTGCCGGTACGCGAATTGATGATGACTTTGGCCACTGCCTGGCCCGGATCGACCTCCAGGTTTTCCAGGATCGACAGGTAGTCGACGCGCTGGCTTGGGTCCAGTGGCGCGGTCACGCGGATCGAGCCGCCATCGATGGCCTGGGCCACACCAGGGCCCAGCATGTCGTTGATCTTGTCCACCACACGCTTGGCGGTGGTGAAGTCAGAGCGGTTGAGGTTCAGGGTCAGGCTGTTGCCCTGGTTGAAACCGCTCGGCACGGTGCGTTCGACCGTGGCACCACCCGGGATGCGGCCGGCCGAAGGCACGTTGACGGTGATCTTCGAGCCGTCACGACCTTCCGCGTCAAAACCACCCACCACTAGGTTGCCCTGGGCGATGGCGTAGACATTGCCGTCAATACCTTTGAGCGGCGTCATCAGCAAGGTGCCGCCGCGCAGGCTTTTCGAGTTACCGATGGACGAAACCGTGATATCCACCACTTGCCCCGGCTTGGAAAACGCCGGCAAGTCGGCACTGATGGACACTGCCGCGACGTTCTTCAACTGCACGTTACCCGAGCCTGGCGGCACCTTGATGCCGAACTGCGAGAGCATGTTATTGAAGGTCTGCAGGGTGAACGGGGTCTGGGTGGTCTGGTCACCCGTGCCATTGAGCCCAACCACCAGGCCGTAACCGATCAACTGGTTGGAGCGCACACCGGAAATGCTGGCGATGTCTTTCAGGCGCTCGGCCTGGGCGACAGCGCTCAAGGAAAGCAACAGCGCCGCAGCCATCAGCTGTTTGAGTTTCAAAATGGCCACCTAGAAAGGGAACAGCGGGCTAAGGAAGAAACGGTCGAACCAGCCCGGCTGACTCGCATCAGCAAACGAACCCGTACCCGAGTAGGTAATGCGCGCATCGGCAATCCGCGTCGACGGCACGGTGTTGTCGGTAGCAATATCATCGGCACGCACCATGCCGGCAATCCGCACCAGTTCGTCGCCGGTGTTGAGGGTCATCCACTTTTCACCGCGTACGGCGATGATGCCGTTGGGCAATACATCGGCCACGGTCACGGTGATCGAACCGGTCAGGCTGTTGCCCTGCCCCGCCGCGCTCTTGCCGTTAGTGGCACGGTCGCCACTGTAACCGGCGTTCAAGCTCAGGTCGCCATCGCCCAACGGGTTATTGGTGTTGGGCACGCCCCCAAACAACGAGGTCAGGCCAATACTGGTCTTACTGGTTTTGCCCACTTGGGAGTTGGCGTTTTTGCTCGCCTGGGTCTTCTCGTTCAGGGTGATGGTGATGATGTCACCCACGCGGAACGCCTTGCGGTCGCTGTACAGGTTCTGTTCGAAACCGGCCTGGTAGATCGAGCCGTTGTTAGCCGCCGCCGGCAGCGGCGTGCGCGGCAATACCGGCGCGTAGTACGGGTCATTGGGTTTTGGCGTCGGGGCGACACAGCCCGCGAGCACGGCGATCCCACTCAATGCCAGAACAGAAACATAGCGATTCATGACCCTTACCTCACGGTGTTGCAGGCGCCCTCAAGAGCGCCCCATAGACTTGATTACAGATTCTGCGTGACGAACGAGAGCATCTGGTCGGCGGTGGAAATCACCTTGGAGTTCATCTCATAGGCGCGCTGGGTGGTGATCATGTTGACCATCTCCTCAACCGTGCTGACGTTGGAGGTTTCCAAGGTGCTTTGCAGGGTGGTACCGAAACCGTTCAGGCCCGGGGTGCCGATTTGCGGCGCGCCACTGGAAGCGGTTTCCAGGAACAGGTTGTTACCCATGGCCTGCAGACCGGCCGGGTTGATGAAGTCGGCGGTTTGCAAGTTGCCGATCACCTGGGACGCCGGGTTGCCGGCTACGGTGATGGACACAGTACCGTCGTTGCCCACGGTGAAGGTCTTGGCGTTGGCAGGCACCACTACGGCCGGCTCCAGGGCGAAACCGTTGGCGGTGACAATCTGGCCGTTGGAGTCGAGGTGGAACGTACCATCACGGGTGTAGGACGTCGTGCCGTCCGGCTGCAGGATCTGGAAGAACCCGCGACCATTGATGGCCATGTCCAGTGGCTGGCCGGTCTGTTGCAGGTTACCGGCGTTGAAGTTCTTCTGGGTGCCGACGATCTGCACACCAGTACCCAATTGCAGGCCCGACGGCAGTTCGCTGTCCTGGGTCGATTGGGCGCCTGGCTGGCGTTTGATCTGGTAGAGCAAGTCCTGGAACTCAGCGCGATCACGTTTGAAACCCGTGGTCGACACGTTGGCCAAGTTGTTGGAAATGGTGGTCAGGTTAGTGTCCTGGGCGGACAAACCTGTCTTGGCAACCCATAGAGCCGGAAGCATGGTGTTCTCCTTCGTACGCCTGTTTGTTGGCGCCGCGTTGCAAAATTAGTCGTCAGTCGTCGCCGGATTCAGCTCATCGACAGAACGCGCGTCATGGCCTGATCGTCTTCCTTGGCGCTGTTCATCATCTTGATGTGCAGCTCGAACTGTTTGGAAAGCGACAGCACTGCGGTCATTTCTTCCACCGCATTGACGTTGCTCGCCTGCAAAAAGCCCGAGGTCAGCCGGACGTTCGCGTCGGCCTGGGCCGGCTGGCCATCCTTGGTGTGGATGGTGCCGTCGAGGGCTTTGGTCATGTTCTTGAGGTCGGGCTGGACCATCTTGATACGGTCCACTTCCGCCATCACCCGCGGGCCTTCGCCCATGGCGCGGATGCTGATGGTGCCATCGGCGCCCACTTCGATTTTCTGCTGGGGCGGCACGGCAATCGGACCACCGTTGCCCATGATCGGCATGCCGTTGCCGGCACGCAGCACACCCAACGCATCCACATTCATGCTGGCGCTGCGCACGTAGGCTTCGCTGCCATCCGGGGTTTGCACGGCCATCCAGCCGTCACCGCTGACGGCCACATCCAGGTCGCGACCGGTTTCGATCATGGCACCCGGGGAAAAGTCGGTGGCAGGTCGCTCAGTCATCGCAAACGCCCGCGCCGGAAAGCTGTCACCGAACACCGGCATCGAACGCGCCTGCTCCAGGTCACGTTGGAAACCGTTGGTGGAAATGTTCGCCAGGTTGTTGGCATGGGCCTTCTGCGCCAGTGCATTCTGGCTGGCGCCGGTCATTGCCACATAAAGGTACTTGTCCACGCTCTTTCCTCTTTCTGACGGACGCTTGCCGCCCACCGCTGTACTGAGGAGGCTTAAGCAATTTGCGAACCAACTTTTTAAAAGAGAGTTAAATCCAGGCGGGGCAAGGGTTTGCGGGGACATACCGGGAGAGGGAGGACGGAGTGAGAGTCGAAAAAACGGCGGACTTATGCCGCCTGCGGCAAGCGCCGGTCTGGAAAACGACGAAGATCGAATGTGGGAGCGGGCTTGTGTGGGAGCCGGGCTTGCCCGCGATGCAGGCACCTCGGTGTGTGAGTCACATCGCGGTGATGCCATCGCAGCGGTGCGACGATTCGACAAGCCAGCTCCCACACAAGCCCGCACATTTTTGACCGGGTTGTGTCAGTGGCTTATTTGTCGGACTTGAGGATTTCGTAATCACGCAACTTATTGGCGATGGTGGTGTGAGACACCCCCAGGCGCTTACCCAACTGTCGGCTGCTGGGGTGCTCGGCATACAAGCTTTCCAACACCGCCTTCTCGAAGCGTCCAACAATGTCTTCCAGCCCGCCCTCCAGGGAAAAGTCGCCCAGAGGCTGGCGCACGCCATAGTCCGGCAAGCGAATGTGCTCGACCTTGACCGTACCGCCATCACACAACGACACCGCCTGGAACAACACGTTTTCCAACTGCCGCACATTGCCCGGCCAGTGATAATGGCTGAGGCGATCCATGGCCGCCGGGGCCAGCTTGGGCAACGAGCAGCCGATCTGCCGGCTGGCCTGATCAAGAAAATGCTCGACCAACGGCGCCAAGCCATCCAGGCATTCACGCAAGGGCGGGATATGCAGCGACAGCACGTTCAGGCGGTGATAGAGATCCTGACGGAATTCACCGCGCGCACAGAGCTCCGACAAGTCGACCTGGGTCGCGCAGATCACCCGCACATCCAGGTAAACCTCTTCATCGCTGCCTACGCGACGGAAGCAACCGTCCTGCAAAAAGCGCAGTAACTTCACCTGCAAGCGCGCACTCATTTCCCCGACACCATCGAGAAACAGCGTACCGCCCGCCGTCAGCTCCAGCAGCCCCAGCTTGCCTTCAGCCCGCGCCCCTTCAAATGCGCCGGGGCCGTAGCCGAATAGCTCGGTCTCGGCCATCGATTCCGGCAGGCCTGCGCAGTTGAGTGCCATCAACGGCGACTGCCCACGCGGGCTGGCCAAGTGACAAGCACGCGCCAACAGCTCCTTACCGGTGCCGGTTTCGCCTTCTATTAATAGAGGCGCATCCAGCGGTGCCATGCGCCGGGCTTCACGCACCACCGCCGCCATGACCTTGGAGCTTTGGAAGATGCTGTCGAAGCCACGCAGCTCTTGCTTGCGCACATTGTAGATGCGCTCACCCACGCGATCGGCACGGTGCAGCGTCAGCACGGCACCGGCCATGGCCTCGCTGTCATCATGTTCGGAAGATTGCAGTGGCGCGATGTCCGCCAGAAACACGTCGCCCTTGACCTTGACCCGCAGGCCATTGATCCGCGACTTGCTCGCACGCACCAGTTCCGGCAGGTCAAAGTCTTCGGCATAGCGCGACAACGGAATGCCCGGCACCTCGTCCACCCGTACCCCGAGCAACTGCGCCGCCGCACGGTTGGCGGCGACAATGGAGCCACCCATGTCAATCGACAGCACCGGAAACTCCAGGGCGCCGAGCAGCGCATTGAGCTCCATATGGCGCCGTTCACTGGGCATCAACCCTACCCGCTTCACCCCAAAGACCCCGGCAATCGCTTCGAACTGCGGGCGCAGCGCCTGGAACTGCATGTTCACCAGGTTCGGACAAAACAGGTAGATGGCGTTGCCATGCTCACCGCCGACTTCGCCCTTGGCGACGTTGACGCCGTACTCCACCAGCAGGTTGAGAATGTCCCGCAGGATGCCGATACGGTTCTGGCAGTGCACTTTGATACGCATGGAAAGGCCCGAAAAGTGGGAAGGCGCCGCGTCTTTTTGTCGCTGGGCGCAGATAGTCGTCAAGATTATGTGACAACACAGGCCCTTTTCACAGCCCGATACAATGATTGGCCGCACAGTCGTAACGAATACTTTACAAAAGTCGGTATATTTTCCTACACCCCAGTGCTTGAAGGTGGATGGAATCTCGCGCCCATCGGGTTATCAATAAGCTCATCGCAGGACATAACAAGAACGAATTCCTAGCAGGAGAGCCGTATGAAGCAGACGCAATACGTGGCCCGCGAGCCCGATGCGCAAGGTTTTATCCACTACCCGCCGGAAGAACACGCGGTGTGGAACACCCTGATCACGCGCCAGTTGAAAGTGATCGAGGGTCGCGCCTGCCAGGAATACCTGGACGGCATCGACAAGCTCGGCCTGCCGCTGGATCGCATCCCGCAACTGGGCGAGATCAACAAAGTGCTGGCCGAAACCACCGGCTGGCAAGTCGCCCGCGTACCGGCGCTGATCCCCTTCCAGACCTTCTTCGAACTGCTCGCCAGCAAGCAGTTTCCGGTGGCGACCTTTATTCGTACCCGTGAAGAACTGGACTACCTGCAAGAACCGGACATTTTCCACGAGATCTTCGGCCACTGCCCGCTGCTGACCAACCCTTGGTTCGCTGAATTCACCCACACCTACGGCAAGCTCGGCCTGGCGGCCACCAAGGAGCAGCGGGTGTACCTGGCGCGCCTATACTGGATGACCATCGAGTTCGGCCTGGTGGACACGCCCCAAGGCCGGCGCATCTACGGTGGCGGTATCCTGTCGTCGCCCAAGGAGACGGTGTACAGCCTGTCCGACGAGCCCGAGCATCAAGCCTTCGACCCGCTGGAAGCGATGCGCACTCCGTACCGCATCGACATCCTGCAACCGCTGTACTTCGTACTGCCCGAGCTCAAGCGCCTGTTCGAAGTCGCGCAGGAAGACATCATGGCCATGGTGGAGCGTGGCATGCAGTTGGGTCTGCACGCACCGAAGTTTCCTCCCAAGCCCAAGGCGGCTTGAACCTTACCTCTTGAGGCCAGGTGAGTCTGTTCCCTGGTCCCGCGTTGCTTTAGGGTGACGCCACTGACGACCGTTTTTCAAACACTCGAATTCAGGACACTGACATGACCACCTTGAACCAAGCCCACTGCGAAGCCTGCCGCGCCGACGCCCCACAAGTCAGCGACGAAGAGTTGCCGGTACTGATCAAGCAGATCCCCGACTGGAACATCGAAGTGCGCGACGGCGTGATGCAGCTGGAAAAGGTTTTCCTGTTCAAGAACTTCAAATTCGCCCTGGCGTTTACCAATGCCATGGGTGAAATCTCCGAAGCCGAAGGTCATCACCCTGGCCTGCTCACCGAATGGGGCAAAGTCACCGTGACCTGGTGGAGCCACTCCATCAAGGGCCTGCACCGCAACGACTTCATCATGGCCGCACGCACCGACGAAGTGGCCAAGACCGCCGAGGGCCGCAAGTAATGCATTTCGATGCCATTGGCCGCGTGTCCGGCGACCCGATCCTCGGGCTGATGGACCTGTACGCCCAAGACACCAACCCGAACAAGTTCGACTTGGGCGTGGGCGTCTACAAGGACGATCAGGGCCTGACGCCGATTCCCCATTCGGTGAAGCTGGCCGAACAACGCCTGGTGGACACACAGACCACCAAAACCTACATCGGTGGTCACGGTGACGCCGCGTTCGGCAAACTGATCAGCGAACTGGTGCTCGGCACCGACTCCGCCCTGATCCGCGAACGCCGTGCCGGCGCCACACAGACCCCAGGCGGCACTGGTGCCCTGCGCCTGAGCGCCGACTTCATCGCCCACAGCCTGCCGGGCCGTGGTGTATGGCTGAGCAACCCGACCTGGCCGATCCACGAAACCATCTTTGCCAAGGCCGGGCTCAAGGTCAGCCATTACCCGTATGTGGGTGCCGACAATCGCCTGGATGTGCAGGCGATGCTTGCCACCCTATCCACCGTGCCGAAGGGCGACGTGGTGCTGCTGCACGCTTGCTGCCACAACCCGACCGGTTTCGACCTGTCCCAGGATGATTGGCACCAGGTGCTGCAGATCGTGCGCGAGCGCCAATTGCTGCCGTTGATCGACTTCGCCTACCAGGGCTTTGGTGATGGCCTGGAGCAGGACGCATGGGCAGTGCGGTTGTTTGCTGCCGAGCTGCCCGAGGTGCTGATCACCAGTTCCTGCTCGAAGAACTTCGGCCTGTACCGCGACCGCGTCGGCGCGCTGATCGTGTGCGCGGCAGATGCCGAGAAGCTCACGGATGTGCGCAGCCAACTGGCGAATATCGCGCGCAACCTGTGGTCGACGCCGCCGGACCATGGCGCGGCAGTGGTCGCGACCATCCTGGGTGATGCTGAACTCAAGAAGGTATGGAGCGGTGAAGTCGAAGCCATGCGTTCACGGATTGCGCAGTTGCGCGCAGGCCTGGTGGAGGCGCTGGCGCCGCACGGCTTGGCCGAACGGTTCGCCCATATTGGCGCGCAACGCGGGATGTTTTCCTATACCGGCTTGAACGCCGAGCAGGTGAAGCAACTGCGGGAGAAGCACAGCGTGTATATGGTCAGCTCGGGGCGGGCCAGTGTTGCAGGGATTGATGCCAAGCGGCTAGCCTTGTTGGCCCAGGCCATCGCCGACGTCTCCAACTGAAGAAACCTGGACTGAAAATGTGGGAGGGGGCTTGCCCCCGATGGCGGTCTTTCAGCAACTGATGTGCCGACTGACACATTGCTATCGGGGGCAAGCCCCCTCCCATATTTGGACTGGCTAGAACACTAGCCTGCAACCATCTCGGCTTTGAGCTGCGCCTCTTTCGCCTGCGCATCCGCCAACCGATACAACTCGATACTGCCATCCCAGTGCTCGATCAACGCCGTGCACGACTCCACCCAGTCCCCGCAGTTGAGGTAATCCACCTCGCCCACCTTGCGAATCTCGGCATGGTGAATATGCCCGCACACCACGCCATGCAGCTCGCGCTTGGTCACTTCGTGGGCAATCGCTTCTTCGAAATCGCTGATAAAGCTTACTGCCGTCTTGACCTTGTGCTTGAGGTACGCCGACAGCGACCAGTAGCCATAGCCGTACCGTGCGCGCCAATGGTTGAGCCAGCGGTTCAGGGTGAGGGTGAATTCGTAGGCCGAGTCGCCGAGGAATGCGAGCCAGCGGTGATAACGGGTGATCACGTCAAACTGATCGCCATGGATCACCAGCAAATGGCGGCCATCGGCGGTGACATGCACCGCTTCATCCACTAACTGGATATTGCCCAGGATCAGCTTGGAATAGCGGCGCAGGAATTCGTCGTGGTTGCCAGTGACGTAAATCACCTCGGTGCCGCGCTTGGCCATGGTCAGCAGGCGACGGATCACGTTGGTGTGAGCCTGGGGCCAGTACATGCCGCCACGCATCTTCCAGCCGTCGATGATGTCGCCGACCAGATACACCTTGTCGGCGTGATAACCCTTGAGGAACTGCGACAGGTGTTCGGCCTGACAATCCCGGGTGCCCAGGTGCACGTCGGAAATCCACAGGGTTCGAACCCGTTGTTTGCGGCTGGGTTTGGCCAACTCGGCACTGGTCATGGGCATCCCTCGACGGTGTTTTCGCGAGCTTGCACCCTGGCGATTAATAGCCCATGACAGCTTTGCGTCAGTCTGATGACAGCGCCGGACGCCTGCGAAGCGTTGTAGACTGCGGGCTTGTTGCCCTGGAGACCGCGATGAGACCGACCCTCACGCTGCGCCACTACGTCGAAGCCCCTATTGCCCATAGCCATGACCATGCGCAGTTGGTATTCGGCTTGTCCGGGCACCTGGACCTGGAAGTGGATGGCCGTGGTAGCCAGGTGCACGAAAGCAGCGTGATGGTGCTGCCGTTCTCCGCCCACCACGCCTGCGGCAGTCGCGATGGCAGCCGCTGCCTGGTACTGGATGTGCCCACCGAGCACTGGTTGCTGCAATCCTTGGGCGATCACGCCGATGCCAGCCGCCGCTTGCTGGATCAACCCACGCGCCTGGCGCTGGACACTCGGCAACACCAACTGGTGCGATGGCTGGCCCACAGCCCGGTGGAGGACCCGTTGATCGCCCAGCAAGGCGCGGTATTGCTGCTCGCCAGCCTCAACCATCATCCGCAGGCCCAACCGATGCTGGGCCGGCGCCTGCCGTATGCGGCGTTCGATGTGCATATCGAGCGGCATGTCAGGCATCCATTGCAAGTGGCGGACCTTGCGCGAATTGCCGAGCTGTCGGTAGCGCGCCTGCATGCGCGCTTCATGGCCGAATGCGGGCAGACGCCCATGGACTACATCCGCAGCCGCCGTTTGCAGATGGCTCTGAAGCTGTTGCGTGAGACCGCTTTACCTATCGGTGAAGTCGCTGATCGCATCGGCTATAACTCACAAAGTGCATTTGCCGCCGCGATGCTGCGGGAGTTTGGTGTATCCCCGGGTGCGTTACGGCGTTCATCGTAGGAAGAGTCTCGCGATAAAAATCGCGAGCCCAGCGACAGACGCGCCCCCGTACAACCCTCTAGACTGCGCTTCTGTTACCCCGTTGGTTCATAGGATCGCAATGACTCCCCGCTCAGCCCTCGGCGCCCTGCATATCGGCGCATTGATGTTTGGCCTTACCGGCGTGTTCGGCAAACTGGCGGCCGCCTCGCCGTCGATCATCGTGTTTGGCCGTGCAATGTTTGCCGTGCTGGCCCTCGCAGTATTTGCGCGGTTTGCCAGCAACACGGCCTGGAAACGGCTGGAACTGCGCGACTGGCGCCGGTTGCTGGTCAGCGGTGTGCTGCTGGCAGCGCACTGGGTGACCTTCTTCATTGCGGTCAAGGTGGCTGGTGTGGCCGTTGCGACGCTGGGGTTTACCGCATTTCCCGCCTTCACTGTGATTCTCGAAGGACTGATCTTCCGCGAGCGTATTCGCGCCAATGAAGTGGTGCTGGTGGCGCTGGTCAGCGTCGGACTGGTACTGGTGACACCAGACTTCAACCTCGCCAGCGAAGCCACTGGCGGCCTGCTCTGGGGCATCGCCTCCGGCCTGTTGTTTTCTCTGTTGTCACTGAATAACCGCGCCAGCTCCGGACGGATTCCTGCCGTACAGGCTGCGCTGTGCCAGAACGTGGTGGTCGCCGCCTGCCTGCTGCCCGTGGCCGCGCCAGGGCTGGCGCAGGTGCAGGCCATCGACTGGCTGTGGATCGGATTGCTGGGCGTGTTCTGTACCGGCCTGGCCCACAGCCTGTTCGTCGCCAGTCTCGCCGTGATCAAGGCGCGCACTGCCTCCGTGGTGTTTGCCATGGAACCGGTCTACGGTATCACCGTGGCCTGGCTGCTGTTTGCCGAAACCCCAACGCTGCGCATGTTGCTGGGTGGCGCACTGATCATCGTCGCCATCGTGCTGTCCGGCCTGATGGGCAGCGCCAGCCAGGCTAAACAGCCCGCTGCAACGGCCTGATCTATACTTTAGACATCCGCAACAGTCGGTAGTCGTTCAACGGATAAAAGACACCTCGACGACAGCCATGGTCTTTTCTGAAGTTGCTGCACGCGAGTGGTCACTCCCTTTACGCGATGCAGGGGTTTTACCATGGAAATGATCATCAGCTTGTTGGTTCAGATCATCAGCGGGGCCATCGGCGGCAACCTGGCCGGCATGACCAACCAAAGCATGGGCTCCACCGGGCTCAACTCTATGGTTGGCGGCGTGGGCGGGCTGGTGTTGGGGCAACTGCTCTCCTGGCTCCTCGGCGCACCGGCAGGTGACGCGCTGAATGTTGCGGCGCTCGGCAGCAACATCGTCGGGGGTGGCGTCGGCGGCCTGGTGCTGACGTTTATCGTCGCCTTCATCAAAAACAAAATGGCTGCCAAATAGCGACGCTACCTTGGGTCACCGCCCTCAGTGGCGGTGACTTTGTTTACTGCGTCCGATCGTTATGACCCAGGTCGCGCTGAGGATCGATCTGATCGCGCACGCGCTGCTTGAGCACCTTGGCCTCCGGAAAACCGCCATCCACCTTGCGTTCCCAGATCTGCACGCCGTCGCAGGTGATACGAAACGCACCGCCAGTGGCAGGCTCCAGCGTCACCCGCCCCAAGTCATCGGCGAAAGTGTTCAACAATTCCTGGGCCAGCCACGCGGCACGCAACAGCCACTGGCATTGGGTGCAATAGGTGATGACGATCTCGGGTTTGCTTGCAGACATAATTTGACAGGTTCCTGGCGTAACGGGCATGGCCGATCGAGTGGCTATAATACCGGCCTTTATCGCCCAGCTTCGAGACTCATGATGCGCCGCCTGCTGTCCTGCCTGTTTCTGTGTCTGCTCCCTCTTCTCGTCAACGCTGTTGAAACGCCACGCCCTAAAGTCGGCCTGGTGTTATCCGGCGGTGCCGCCCGTGGGCTGGCGCATATCGGCGTGCTCAAAGCGCTGGAAGAACAAGGTATTCACATCGATGCGATTGCCGGCACCAGCATGGGCGCGGTGATTGGCGGGCTATACGCTTCAGGCTACAAGATCGATGAGCTGGAGAAACTGGCGCTCAATATCGATTGGCAACAGGCCTTATCCGATGCGCCGCCACGGGAGGATGTGCCGTTCCGACGCAAACAGGATGACCGGGATTTCCTGGTCAAGCAGAAACTCAGTTTTCGCGACGACGGCAGCCTCGGCCTGCCCCTGGGCGTTATCCAGGGCCAGAACCTGGCGCTGCTGCTGGAAAGCATGTTTGCCCACACCAGCAACACCCGCAATTTCGACAAGCTGCCGATCCCCTTCCGCGCCGTGGCCACCGACATCACCACCGGCGAAAAAGTGGTGTTCAACAAAGGCCACCTGCCTCAGGTGATACGCGCCAGCATGTCGATCCCTGCTGTGTTCGCTCCCGTGGAACTGGACGGCCGCCTGCTGGTGGACGGCGGCATGACCGACAACATCCCGCTGGATGTGGCACGGGAGATGGGCGTCGACATCGCCATTGTAGTGGACATCGGCACCCCGCTTCGTTCACGCAAGCAACTGGCGACCGTGGTGGATGTGCTCAACCAATCCATCACCCTGATGACCCGCCGCAACTCCGAAGAACAGCTCAAGGCCCTGCATCCGAAGGATGTGCTGATCCAACCGCCGCTGGCGGCTTATGGGGTGACGGATTTCGGTCGCGCCAAGGACATGATCGACGCCGGCTACCGCGCCACTCGTGCCCTCGATATTCGCCTGGCCCATCTGCGCCCCACCGCCCCCGTGGACCCGCAACTGGTGGCGGCCCGCACGCCGGGCGAACGCACGCCAATCATCACTGCAATCCAGGTGGAAAACGATTCGAAAGTCAGCGACGACGTGATTCGCTACTACATCCGCCAAGCCCTGGGGGAACCCCTTAACCTGGGCCGCCTGCAAGCGGACATGGGCACGTTGTACGGCCTGGATTACTTCGAACAGGTGCAATACCGCGTGGTCAAGAAAGGCCACGACAACACCCTGGTGATCAGCGCACGGGGCAAGCGCAGCGGCACCGACTACCTGCGCCTGGGCTTGAACCTATCAGATGACATGCGCGGGGACAGCGCCTTCAACCTCGGCGCCAGCTACCGCATGAATGGCATCAACCGACTCGGCGCCGAATGGCTGACCCGGGTGCAGATCGGTGACCGCCAAGAGTTGTACAGCGAGTTCTACCAGCCACTGGACACGGGATCGCGCTACTTCGTCGCGCCCTATATCAGGGCCCAGGCGCAGAACGTTGAACTGATCCTGGACAACGATCCCATCTCCGAATACCGCCTGGAGCGTTATGGTTTTGGCCTGAACGTGGGACGACAGATCGGCAACAGCGGCGAGATTCGCTTCGGCGTCGGCGAAGCCTGGGGCAATGCGGACGTGCGCATCGGCGACCGAGACCTACCGAGCGTCAGCTTCAGTGAAGGCTTCTATGAACTGAAATACTCGTTCGACTCCCTGGACAACGTGTACTTCCCCCACTCTGGCGAAGACATCGGTCTGGCCTTCCGAGAATTCGAACCCGGCCTCGGCTCGGACCAACGCTACCGCCAATGGGAGTTCAAGCTGGACAAGGCCATGAGCCACGGCCCGGACACCCTGATACTGGGTGGGCGTTATGGACGCACCCTGGATAAATCCGACGTGGTGATTTCCAGCTTCCTGCTGGGTGGCGCGCGGCAATTGTCGGGCTTTCGCGAAGATGCGATCTCGGGCCAGAACATCAGCCTGATACGCGCGGTTTACTACCGCCGCCTGACGCCACGCTCATACCTGCCGCTGGACTTCCCACTGTACCTCGGGGCGTCCGTGGAACGGGGCCGGGCGTGGAACAACGATAATGAGTTCGACAGCGGGTATATCAACGCCGCGAGTGTTTTCCTCGGGTTTGATACACCGCTGGGGCCGCTCAATTTCAGCTATGGGTTCAACGATGACAAGCAGCAGGCGGTGTACCTGAACCTGGGCCAGACCTTCTAAAGCCACACACTGAAGCAACTGTGGGAGCGGGCTTGCTCGCGAAAGCAGTGTGTCAGTCGATGCATAAGTTGACTGAAGCACCGCATTCGCGAGCAAGCCCGCTCCCACATTTTGATCTTCAACGTGGCCGAGTTCAGGACTTTTCCAGGTTCGCCAGGATGTGCCCGTGCACGCGCATGCACACGCGCATGTCTTCTTCATCCACGCCCACAAACAGTTCATGGCGCAAGGCCGTGGCGATGGTTTCGATCTGGTCGATCAGGGGACGGGCGGTATCGCACAGCAAGATACGCTTGGCACGACGGTCTTCCACGACCGCTTGGCGCTGCACGAGGCCCTGGCTTTCCAGGCTGTCGAGCAGGCGCGCCAGGGTCGGCCCTTCCACCCCAACACTTTGTGCCAGTTCACGCTGGGTGGGTGCTTCTGCAAAACGGGCCAGGTGCAACAGCACCAGCCAACGCGCCTGGGACAAACCCAGCCCCGCCAGGCGACGGTCCAGTTCAGCGCGCCAACCTCGGGACATCTGCGCCAACTGCATGCCAAAACGGTGTTGATCGGTTAACGGCATAAAAAACTCATGATTTAGACTGAAAATAAAGTATGGCTAATTATTAGTCAGCTAAGCATGAGCCATGCCAGTAGGCAAGGGTCGCTATGTACTGATTCGTTACTATTGTCGCAATTGGCACACTAAATCTCGAATTCAGACTGCAAAGCGGCACGTACACAGTACAGAACACCCTCCGGAACTCGCCCGGTAAACAGCGGTGCTATCTCGGCAACGGGTGGCAATTCGCCTTCTCCATCCAGGAAAGCATCCTGGATTTCGCCCAGTAAATCTTCCGGCAAATCAAGGGCCTGCTCCAAGGACAACTGCTGCTTGCCGATGGATTCGGCGAGCAAGGTGTAGACGTTCTTTTCCGAGCATTGCAATTGCCCGGCAATCTGAATTGGGGTCATCCCGGCACGGGCCAAGCTGATCAGTTCGTGACGGATATCGGCGACTTCCTTCGGCGCTTCAGCCTGGCCGCCGAGCACTTCCAGGAAAGCCTGGCCGTACCGCTCCAGCTTGCGCGCGCCCACGCCGCTGACCCTGGCCATCTCGGCCATGGTGGTCGGTTGCTCGCGCAGCATTTCCAGCAACGTGGAGTCGGGGAAAATGACGTAAGGCGGCACGCTGTGCTCCTGCGCCAGTTTGCGACGCAAGGTGCGCAAGGCTTCCCATTGCTCGCGCTCCTCGCCACGCACCAATTGGCTGGCCTGGCTGGTACTGCTCTTGGCGGTGGTCTGCGGCTTGAGGTCGCGGCGCAGCTCCAGGCTCACTTCACCCTTGAGCAAAGGCCGACAACTGTCGTTCAAGCGCAGGCCGCCGAAGCCTTCGATATCGATGTCCACCAAGCCCCGGGCAACCATCTGACGGAACAATGAACGCCACTCGCCTTCGGCGCGCGCCTTGCCGACGCCGTAGACCGAGAGTTTCTCGTGGCCGAAACTGCGCACCTTTTCGTTGTCCTTGCCCAGCAACACATCCACCAGATGGCTCACGCCATAACGCTGGCCGGTACGGTAAATGGCGGACAAGCCCTGGCGTGCAGGCTCAGTGGCGTCCCAGGTCTGCACGCCATCCACGCAATTGTCGCAGTGGCCGCACGGCTCCGGCATGTCTTCGTCGAAGTACGCAAGCAAGGTCTGGCGGCGGCAGCGGGTTTCTTCACACAGCGACAACATGGCGTCGAGCTTGTGCTGCTCCAGGCGCTTGTGGCGCTCGTCGCCTTCGGAGTTTTGCAGCATCTGCTTGAGCATCACCACATCTTGCAGGCCGTAGACCATCCAGGCATCAGCCGGCAGGCCGTCACGGCCGGCGCGACCGGTTTCCTGGTAATACGCCTCAAGGGATTTGGGCAGGTCCATATGGGCCACGAAGCGCACGTTGGATTTGTCGATGCCCATGCCGAATGCGATGGTGGCCACCATGATCAGGCCTTCCTCGTTGAGGAAGCGCTTCTGGTGATAAGCACGCAAATCGTTGGGCAGCCCGGCGTGGTACGGCAGCGCCGGGTAGCCTTGCTCACACAGGAACGCCGCCACCTCATCGACTTTTTTGCGCGACAGGCAATACACAATGCCCGCATCGCTGCGCCGTTCGGACAGGAACGCCAGCAGCTGCTTGCGCGGCTGCTCCTTGGGCACTATGCGGTAGAAAATATTCGGCCGATCGAAACTCGACAGGAAACGTTCGGCATTCTGCAGGTGCAGGCGCTCGACGATTTCCTCACGGGTGCGTTTGTCGGCGGTGGCGGTCAAGGCGATACGCGGCACGTCGGGGAACAGCTCGGCCAACTGGCCCAACTGCAAATATTCGCGGCGGAAATCATGACCCCATTGCGACACACAGTGGGCTTCATCGATGGCGAACAGGGCGATTTCCAGACTCTGCAAGAAGGCCAGCATGCGCGGCTGTACCAGTCGCTCAGGCGCCAGGTAGAGCATCTTGACTTCACCACGCTTGATGCGTGCCGCCAGGTCGCGCTGCTGTTCGGCACTGAGGGTGGAGTTCAACGATGCGGCAGCGACGCCCAGCTCTTCGAGCGTGGCGACCTGGTCATCCATCAACGCGATCAGCGGCGACACTACCACCGCCAGGCCATTGCGCAACAGGGCCGGCACCTGGAAGCACAACGATTTACCGCCGCCAGTAGGCATCAGCACCAGGGCGTCACCGCCATTGGCCACGCGCTCAATGATCGCACCCTGGCGGCCACGAAAACTGTCGTAGCCGAAGATGTCCTTGAGGACGCGTTGAGCCTGCTCGAGCATGTAAAACTCCAAAATGGTGCCGAAATCCCACTGTACAGGCTGGCCGAAAAAACACGGTTTCACGGGAAATAATCCGTAAGCGAAGTTTTCTCGGGTTGGCGCTGGGCCTGCAGGGGCATCGCAAAACGCGGCAGTATACCCGAGCGTCATCCGGCAAAGGGCACGACTGACGAATAGACGTCTCCCTGAACCCCGCATCTAAAACCCGGCAAATATGCCTTGCAGCTGGCCTGGGCGCTCAAGAAAGCCTAGAATTCAGCATCGTTTATTCCCAAGGTAGCCCTTCAATGTCCTTCGCTGAGCAACTAACCCGCCTGCAAGCCTTCCTCGACGCCGATGAGCTGCATGACGAGGCGCTGGACTACGTGGCCGCCCACGGCTACCTGACCGCCCTGTCGATCTGCGCCGATGTCGTGCCTGACCGTGAATGGATCGACGCGTTGTTCGCCGAAGAGCCGCATTACACCGACGATGCCCAACGCGAAGAGATCGAATCCACGCTGATCGCTCTCAAGGCCCACATCGGTCGCCAACTGGCCTCCGACGAGGAATTCGAGCTGCCGTGCGAGCTGGACCTGGGCGAAGAGCCGGATGACTCCGACCTGCGCGGCTGGTGCATCGGCTTCATGGAAGGTGTATTCCTGCGCGAAGCCGCCTGGTTCGAAACCGCCGAGGAAGAAGTCAGCGAAATGCTGCTGCCGATCATGGTCGGTTCGGGGCTGTTTGAAGAAGAAGCTGAGTTTTCTGATATCGCCGCCGATGCCAACCTGATGGACGACATGATCGTACAGATCCCGGAAGCCCTGACCGCTCTGTACCTGCTGTGCAACGCCCCTGACGAAAAACCGGCGATCCTCAAGCCACGTCACCACTGAGTCGTTTGCCCGTGACACCCATGGGCAACCGTTCACTGCCCCTGCGTTACGCACTGCTGGCCATCGGCTGGCTGAGCGTAGCGCTGGGGGTAATCGGCATTTTCCTTCCGGTATTGCCGACCACACCCTTCCTGCTCCTCGCCGCCGCCTGCTTCGCTCGAAGCTCCCCACGTTTCTACCACTGGCTGGTGGAACACCCGCGCCTGGGCCCGTGGGTCCGTGACTACCTGGACGGCAATGGCATCCCGCTCAAGGGCAAGGTCTACGCCATCGGCTTGATGTGGCTGAGCATCGGCTTTTCCTGCTACCTCGTCCCCCTGCCCTGGGCACGCGGCTTCATGCTGACCAGCGCCGTGCTGGTGACGATCTATATCTTGCGCCAGAAAACCCTACCACCCCACTAACCCCCCTGCGACATTACCCCTCACAAGACCTTGGTCGACACTGACTAACCCCAAGCATCATGCGAGACTGTCCAGCCGGGCCTGGAATGCCTGGGTGTTCTTATGCTCGGAGTTACCATGACGCTGTCCAGCGGGCTGATCGCCGCCGTTGCCCTGGCCTATATGGCCATTATGTTTGCCATCGCTTTTTACGGTGACCGCCGCCATACGCCGCTACCGCCGCGCATGCGTGCCTGGGTGTACAGCCTTTCGCTGGCCGTTTACTGCACCAGTTGGACTTTTTTCGGCGCCGTAGGTCAGGCCGCCGAACAGTTGTGGGCTTTTTTACCGATCTATCTTGGACCGGTGCTTTTGCTGGTGTTGGCACCCTGGGTGCTGCAGAAGATGATTCTGATCAGCAAGCAGGAAAACATCACCTCCATTGCCGACTTTATCGCCGCCCGCTACGGCAAATCCCAGTCGCTGGCAGTGGTCGTCGCGCTGATATGCCTGGTGGGCGTGCTGCCTTATATCGCCCTGCAACTCAAAGGCATCGTGCTGGGCGTGAACCTGTTGATCGGCTCCGGGCCGGACACCACTGGCACCCGCGCCCAGGATACCGCCTTGATTGTGTCGCTGGTGCTGGCGTTGTTCACCATTGTGTTCGGTACACGCAACCTCGACGCCACCGAACACCACCGCGGCATGGTGCTGGCAATTGCCTTTGAATCCCTGGTCAAGCTGTTCGCCTTTCTCGCGGTCGGTGCCTTTGTGACCTACGGCCTGTACGACGGCTTCGGCGACCTGTTCAGCCAGGCGATGCTTGCTCCACGCTTGGAAGAATACTGGCAAGAAACGATCAACTGGCCGTCGATGGTGGTGCAGACCGGCGTAGCGATGATGGCGATTATCTGCCTGCCCCGGCAGTTCCATGTGACGGTGGTGGAGAACATCGATCCCCAGGATTTGCGCCTGGCCAAATGGGTGTTCCCCGCCTACTTGATCCTCGCCGCCCTGTTCGTGGTTCCCATCGCCCTCGGCGGCAAGATGCTGTTGCCGGGCTCGGTTTTGCCAGACTCCTACGTGATCAGCCTGCCCATGGCCGAAGCCCATCCGGCTCTTGCCGTGCTGGCGTTTATCGGCGGAGCATCAGCTGCCACCGGTATGGTGATCGTCGCCAGCATCGCCTTGTCGACCATGGTCTCAAACGACATGCTGCTGCCGTGGCTACTCAGGCGCTCCAGCGCCGAGCGGCCATTCGAAGTGTTCCGTCACTGGATGCTGTCGGTGCGCCGAGTCAGCATTGTAATCATCCTGCTGCTGGCCTACGTCAGTTATCGCCTGCTCGGTTCCACCGCGAGCCTGGCCACCATCGGTCAGATCGCCTTTGCCGCCGTGACCCAACTGGCCCCGGCGATGCTCGGCGCGTTGTACTGGAAGCAGGCCAACCGCCGTGGTGTGTTTGCCGGGTTGGCGACGGGCACATTCTTGTGGTTCTACACTTTGGTCCTACCGGTTACGGCGAAAAGCCTGGGCTGGTCGCTCAACCTTTTCCCAGGCCTGACCTGGATGCATTCACACCCGCTCGGTTTGTCCGTTACTTCGCTGACCCTGGGCACCGTGTTTTCCCTGGCCGGCAACTTCACGCTCTTTGTGTGGGTCTCGATGCTATCGCGCACACGGGTTTCCGAACATTGGCAAGCCGGACGATTCATCGGCCAGGAAATCAGCGAACGCGCCAGCGCCCGCTCGATGTTGTCGGTACAGATCAGCGACCTGCTCAGCCTCGCCGCACGCTTTGTCGGGGAAGAACGTGCCCAGCAGAGTTTTATTCGCTTCGCCTATCGCCAGGGCAAAGGCTTCAACCCCAACCAGAATGCCGACAACGAATGGATCGCCCACACCGAACGCCTGTTGGCGGGTGTGCTCGGCGCCTCTTCAACACGCGCTGTAGTAAAAGCCGCCATTGAAGGCCGGGAAATGCAGCTGGAGGACGTCGTACGCATCGCTGACGAAGCCTCCGAGGTTTTGCAATTCAACCGGGCATTGCTGCAAGGCGCGATCGAAAACATCACCCAGGGCATCAGCGTGGTGGACCAGTCGCTGAAGCTGGTGGCCTGGAACCGTCGTTACCTGGAGCTGTTCAACTATCCCGAAGGCTTGATCAGCGTGGGACGGCCGATTGCCGACATCATTCGCTACAACGCCGAGCGCGGCCTGTGCGGCCCCGGCGAAGCGGAAGTGCATGTGGCGCGACGCCTGCACTGGATGCGCCAGGGACGTGCGCATACGTCCGAGCGTTTGTTCCCCAATGGACGAGTGATCGAACTGATCGGCAACCCGATGCCCGGCGGCGGATTTGTCATGAGCTTCACCGACATCACGGCATTCCGCGAAGCCGAACAGGCCTTGACCGAAGCCAACGAAGGCCTGGAACAACGGGTGACCGAACGTACCCACGAGTTGTCGCAACTCAACGTCGCACTCACCGAGGCCAAGGGTGTGGCGGAATCCGCCAGCCAGTCGAAAACCCGCTTCCTGGCAGCGGTGAGCCATGACTTGATGCAACCGTTGAACGCTGCGCGGCTGTTTTCCGCGGCCCTCTCCCACCAGCACGACGGCCTGTCCAACGAAGCGCGACAACTGGTGCAACACCTCGACAGCTCACTACGTTCTGCCGAGGACCTGATCAGTGACCTGCTGGATATCTCACGCCTGGAAAACGGCAAGATCAATCCGCAGCGCCACCCCTTTATCCTCAACGAACTGTTCGACACCCTGGGCGCCGAATTCAAGGCACTGGCCCAGGAGCAAGGCTTGCGCTTTCGACTGCGTGGCAGCCGACTGCGCATCGACAGCGACATCAAGCTGCTGCGGCGGATCTTGCAGAACTTTCTGACCAACGCGTTCCGCTATGCCGACGGACCAGTGCTACTGGGTGTTCGTAGACGCAAAGGCGAGTTGTGCCTGGAAGTCTGGGACCGCGGCCCCGGCATTCCGCTGGATAAACAAAAGGTGATCTTCGAAGAGTTCAAGCGCCTCGACAGCCACCAGACACGTGCCGAAAAGGGCCTGGGCTTGGGCCTGGCGATCGCCGACGGCCTGTGCCGCGTGCTGGGCCACACCCTGAGTGTGCGTTCATGGCCGGGCAAGGGCAGCGTATTCAGCGTGCGCGTGCCACTAGCGCGCAACCAGGCCAGCCCGCCGATCAAGGCCCTGCAAGACAACGGCCTGCCGCTGAGCGGTGCGCAGGTTCTGTGCGTGGACAATGAAGAGAGCATCCTGATCGGCATGCGCAGCCTGCTGACACGCTGGGGCTGCGAAGTGTGGACCGCCACCGACCAGGCACAATGTGCGGCACTGCTGGCCGACGGTGTGCGCCCGCAACTGGCGCTGGTGGATTACCACTTGGACCACGGCGAAACCGGCACTGAGCTGATGGGGTGGCTGCGCGCACAAATGGCAGAGCCGATCCCAGGAGTGGTGATCAGTGCCGACGGGCGGCCGGAGATGGTGGCCGAGGTGCATGCGGCGGGGTTGGATTACCTGGCCAAACCGGTTAAGCCGGCGGCGCTGCGAGCACTGCTAAGCCGGCATTTGCCCCTTTAATAATGTGAGAGGGGGATTGCTCCCTCCCACATGTTGCTCTGCGCCTACTCAGGCAAATGCGCTACACCATCCGCATCGGTCATCGCGCGCTCCAGCAAATCCGCTGGCAGGCTTTTGCTGGCACGCGCACCGAGCAACCTTAACTGCTCGGTGCGGCTGACCAGGTTCCCACGCCCATCCGTCAGCTTGTTGCGTGCCGCACTGTAAGCCTTATCCAACTGTTGGAGACGGTTGCCCACCTCATCCAGGTCCTGGATAAACAGCACGAACTTGTCATAGAGCCAACCTGCGCGCTCGGCAATCTCCCGCGCATTCTGGCTCTGGCGCTCCTGCTTCCACAGACTGTCGATCACCCGCAACGTGGCCAGCAACGTGGTGGGACTGACGATCACGATATGGCGGTCGAAGGCTTCCTGGAACAGGTTCGGCTCCGCCTGCAGTGCCGCGGAAAAAGCCGCCTCGATGGGCACGAACAGCAAAACGAAATCCAGGCTGTGCAAACCTTCCAGACGCTTGTAGTCCTTGCCGGCCAAGCCTTTGACGTGATTGCGCAAGGACAGTACGTGCTGCTTTAACGCCGCTTGGCCGATCACCTCGTCATCCGCCGCCACATACTGTTGGTAGGCGGTCAGGCTGACTTTGGAATCGACCACTACTTGTTTGTCGCCAGGCAACATGATCAGCACATCCGGCTGGAAACGCTCGCCATCCGGTCCCTTGAGGCTGACCTGGGTCTGATACTCACGCCCCTTCTCCAGACCCGCATGTTCCAGGACCCGCTCCAGGATCAGTTCGCCCCAGTTACCCTGGGTTTTCTGGCCTTTGAGCGCGCGGGTCAGGTTAGTAGCTTCGTCCGACAGGCGCAGGTTCAGTTGCTGTAGGCGCTCCAGCTCTTTCGCCAGGGAAAAACGCTCGCGCGCTTCGCTCTGGTAGCTTTCTTCCACGCGCTTTTCAAAGGACTGGATACGCTCTTTGAGAGGGTCGAGCAGTTGACCAAGGCGCTCCTGGCTGGTTTCGGCAAAGCGCTGTTCACGCTCGTCGAAAATCTTCCCGGCGAGTTCGGCGAACTGCGCACGCAGTTCATCGCGCGAACCTTGCAAGTCAGCGAGACGTTGTTGATGGCTGTCCTGCTGTTCACGCAGCTCGGCGCGCAGGGCTGCCGACAGTGCGTCAAGGCGGCGCAGTTCAGTGTCCTTGGCGTTGCGGTCGAGGTTCCAGGCGTGGGCGGCGTCGCGGGCGTTATCACGATCGATCTGCAATAGCTCGACTTCGCGGCGTACCGCGGCCAGGTCTGCTTGCTTGGCGGCATTGGCCTGACTCAGGTCGCTGACTTCATCACGACTGGCGTCCAGTTGGGCCGCAAGCCCTTCCTGGGCCAGTTGTGCGGTGGCCAGGCGCTCTTCGAGCAACTCCCAGCCGGTCATGCGCGCTGTCAGCCGCCGCTGAATCTGCCAGCACACCGCCAATAAAGGCACTGCTGCACCCGCAAGACCCAAGGCAATACTGGTCCAGTCAAAAACCATAGCCATGTCTGCCTTCACCGAAAATAAGCAAGGTTAACCAAGCACAGGGCAGGAAGACAGCTCAGTCTTCGACTTGACCCAGTTCGCGCTGGGCACGACGGTCGCCAGCGCGGGCCGCCAGGCGCAGCAGGTCTTGGCCGATACGGCGGTCGCGGGCGTTGCCGCATTCACGACACATCAATTGACCCAAGCGACTTTGCGCGGCCACCACGCCTTCACGAGCCGGCTGCTTGAGCAAGCGCCCAGCGATGTGTTTGATGTTGGTGCTCTGCCCCAGGCGTGGACTGTCCAGCAGCCACAAGGCGACTTTCAAGGAAAAGCGCTTGGGTGCGGTAACAGTTTGAGGGGTATCGGTAACAGAAGGTGATACTGAGCGAAACTTCATAAAGCACTGTGGGACAGAACGGAAGGCGCGCCACTCTACTCTTTTTTTCGTACAGGTAAAGCTGAAAAAAACCTGCACGCCCGTTCTAGAGCAAGCGCTTGGGACAATCCACAGAAGCTGTGGATAACTCAGTGGAAAACCCTTCTTTAACTCGCCCAAAGGCCCATGGAATGGGGGCCGCAGTCAAACTGACGATTTTTTCACCAATAAAAAAAAGCGAGATTTTTCATTGACTTAAATTTCCATTGCAGGCTAACGGGAGCACTTGCGGGCGGTTGACAAAGGGGTTACACACGCCGCAACCAATGTGCACAAGTCCCCTTCCAATGGTTATATCGACGGTGCTTTTTGGTTCGATACGCCCAGAAAATGTTACCGACCAGGTCAAACGAGGTACTTTTCAAATCCATCTCGCCTCGCCACACTGCCCCACCGATAACGCAACCGTGTAGACGCCCATGAAAGGCATTTTGTTATTTGCCGTGTTGCTGCTAGTGATCTGCGCGACCTCGTTGGGCATCAATGCGGCACTGCCTTCACCCGACGGCGCATTGTTTGCCATCGCCATCCTGCTGTCGGCTGCTTTCACCGCACTCAGTTTGTGCATCGAGTTGAGCGAAGGCAGGATCAATGACATGCACGACGTGATGAAGGTGATCGAAACCGGCCAGTCCCTGCGCCTGACGCTGGCGGCTTACGGCTTGGGTTGCGCACTGGCGGCAGCCTTGACGGTACTGGTCTATCGTGGCCTGCTCGGCGGCTGATTTAAGTTTTTTGGCTAGCACACTTCCCTTCCTTGTTTCAATCCGTTACTATCCGCGGCGTTAGTACCAAGCTGAAAGTCAATTCTGGTCGAACAAGTCCCCTGAACAACACGGGATCGACCACCTCGATGGTTTCCAGGTATCGCTTGCGACGACACTGCCTTTGAACAAGCAAAGGGTGTCGCGAAGTCTCAATACTCTGACCGAACCAACCTGCAAATTGATCAGGATCTTCACCCCGGGCCCAGAACCTTTGCCCTTGTTGTGTTGCCTGCCCTCCTAAGTACCTACCTGCCAGCCCAAGCGCGCCAAACTTATCAGCGCTTCAAACTGGCTGCTTTGTTCCAGTCGGGTTCTTCGTTTGATCAACGGTGATCAACGTTACTGGAACGTTTTAACGTTGCACGGTTCTTATCCGTGTCATTTGTAGGAACACCAATAATATGAACACTCAAATCCACACTCAGGATGCCATTCGCACCCTCACCAACGCTTTTGCACCAATGAACTGCCTGATCATGGCCGCTCGCAAAGGCTGTTTCAGCTTCACCCTGGTCAACGAACACGGCATCGCACGTCACAGCGAACGCCTGTACCCCGATCAATACTCCAGCGCAGAACCGCTGCAGGCTGTGATCGATCGTACCCGTCAGGCCTTGACCGCCTGATCGACCCAGGTCGCTGAAACACAAAAACCCTGTCTGACGGCAGGGTTTTTTATTGCCCAAAATTCGCTAATTTTATTTTTTTACTAAGTTCGAATAGATATAAACGTTATAACTAAATGAAGAAGATGTTTTAAAAACAGTCCTTTACATCGTAAATATGACACTACACTTCAACTCAAGCGGCATGATCCGCTTGCGACGGGCCTGAGATCCAAATCACAGCTGCCAAGCCCCCTCTCAGGCCTCGTCGTCCACTTTCACGGATTGAGGCTTGTATGGGTATCGCCGCCAGCGAATTGTGTCGTTATGTGATCCGTCCGACGTTGATGTACCTCGGCCGTCATGACCCGACAGCTGAATCCCTGCTGCTGGGCATTGCCGCCAGCCAGTCGGAATTGGGTTCCGCCCTGCATGATCGGCGCGGCCATGGCCTGTACAGCATCACCGAACCCCGCCACCGCGCCCTCTGGGATGAATACCTGGCACTCGACCCCGAGCGCGCCAGCCTCGTGCGCGGGCTGGCGAGCCAACATGCATTCCTCAGCGCCCCCCAGCTGGAGTTGACGGTGAACTTGCGGTACGCCACCGCAATTGCCTGGCTGTTGGTGGAACAGCACAGCCCCGCCCTCCCACCGCCGGGTGATGTCTTGGCCATGGCGCGTATCTGGAAAGAAATATTTCACCCTCAAGGCCGGCTGCGGGATTTCGCCCAGGCCTGGAAAACCTGTGTATCCCCCATGAATCAGGTCACTTGCTGATCAGGCATTTTGCAAGATTCGGCTAAAAACGTTGATTTTGGTCGGATTGTCCTACAAAACCGCTCTATCTCCTGCTTTACAGCCTATAGCGCTCGCTTAGATTTATTGTTACTTTCCGCAGCGGTGATCACCACGGAGTTCTAATAATGAAAAAAGTAATGCTCAAGACCACACTTAGCCTCGCCGTTACCATGGCATCCTCCCAACTGTTCGCAAGTGGCTTTGCTCTTAACGAGCAAGACGTCGCCGGGATGGGTACGGGTTTCGCAGGTCGCTCTTCTTCTGCGGATAACGCAAGCACTGTCTACGGTAACCCTGCCGGTATGGCTCGCCTGGAAGGTCAGCAGATCACCGGTGGCGTTGCAGCCATTGACGCCTCCACCGATATCAAAAATGCTGGCGGCCGCTCATCCGGTAGCAACAAAGGCGACATGGTGCCCTTCACCGGTGTTCCATTCGGCTTCTACACGAATAAACTCAATGATCAGTGGGCTATCGGCTTTGGTGTGTACGCACCGTTCGGCCTGGTGACTGATTATGAAACAGGTTTCCAAGGTCGCTCGTTCGGCAGCTACAGCAAAGTGTCTGTCATCACTCTGCAGCCGACCGTCAGCTATGCCTTCAACGACCGCGTTTCCATCGGCTTTGGTCCGACCATCAACCGGATTTCCGGCAAGCTGGAATCCGAGTTGGCTCTGACGCCTAACCCAGCCGTCCCGAATACCAACATCACGATCAAAGGCGATGATACCGCTGTCGGCTTCAACGTCGGCGTGCTGGTACAAGCCACCGATACCACGCGAGTGGGCCTGACTTACCACTCCAAAGTCAGCTACAAGCTGGAAGGCCACACCGAAGTGACCGCGCCTACGCCAACAGCAGCAGTGCTGGCTAGCGGTCGCTACGACGCTTCGTTGAAGATCGACACGCCTGAATCCTACGACCTGTCCGTGACCCAGGACATCAACGATGCCTGGAAAGTCTACGCCGGTAGCACCTGGACTCGTTGGAGCCGTCTGAAAGACATCACGGTCAACAACGACGGCGTTACCCGTGCCGGCGGCGCTGCCGCACCGCAAATCGTGGGCACCATCTCTGAGCCACAGAACTGGCATGACACCTGGGCCTATGCCGTGGGTACTTCGTACCAGGTCACCAAGCAAGTGGTGCTGCGTACCGGCCTGACGTTCGACCAGTCGCCAACCAACAACACTGACCGCTCGCCACGTATTCCTACCGGCGACCGGACCATCTTCAGTGTCGGCTTGGGCTACCAAGTGATGCCGAACATGATCGTCGACCTGGCCTACTCCTACCTCAAGGAAGAGCCGGTCAAGGTCAACAAGTCCAACGCTTTGGGTTCGTCCTACAGCGCCAAGTACGAAAACAGCGCCAACGGTTTTGGCCTGGGTGTGACGTACAAGTTCTGATTCACCGCTGTATAAAAAGCCCCGCTCTCCTGCAAAGGAGGCGGGGCTTTTTAATGGCTGAAGATCAGGGTTGCGATACCAACGCCTTGATCAGTTCAGACACCGAACTCAACAGATCGCCATACCCAACTGCATCAACGCCAGGCCGCCGTGCTGCCAGCCCCACCAGGCCAACAGCAGCAGGACCAAGCCCGCCACCATCGCTAAACACCGCACCGTCACACTCATGCTGTCTCCATTTGCGCCTGGAGCCGTGCCACCGGCCGCTCGCGCACCGGCCAATTCAGGGCCGCAGCGAGCAGGCTCAGCAGGATTGCTACCTGCCAGATCAAATCGTAGTTGCCAGTGCGATCATAAACCACCCCGCCCAACCAGCCACCGAGGAACGAACCGAGCTGGTGGAACAGGAACACGATCCCACCGAGCATCGAGAGGTTTCGCACACCAAACAGCGTCGCTACGGTGCCATTGGTCAGCGGTACGGTCGACAACCACAAGAACCCCATGGCCATGCCAAACAGGTAAGCCGTGACTTCAGTAACCGGCGCCCACAGGAACAACACGATCACCACCGCACGCAGCAAGTACAAACCGGTGAGCAAGCGCGGCTTGGACATGCGCCCGCCGAGCCAACCGGCTGTGTAGGTGCCAAACACGTTGAACAAGCCAATCAACGCCAGCACCGTGGTGCCGACCGTCG
This sequence comes from Pseudomonas sp. GW821-FHT03A09, assembly GCF_059421065.1. Lineage (NCBI taxonomy): Bacteria > Pseudomonadati > Pseudomonadota > Gammaproteobacteria > Pseudomonadales > Pseudomonadaceae > Pseudomonas > Pseudomonas sp. GW821-FHT03A09. The sequence goes on from NZ_JBWKUX010000004.1 coordinate 268,114, forward strand.
CCGGCAAGTGCTGATCCACCAGGTACGCCGGCAGATGCACACCGATAAATACCACTTGGAACCCGCACACGAAGAAACCGAATGCCAGCAGCCAGAACCCGGAATGGGAGCAAGCCTCCCTCAATGCTTCACGCAGCGTTTGCTGGCCTACCGCGGCCGGCAACGGCTTGTCCTTGAGCATCGCGACCAGCGGCAGGATCAACGCAACCATCATGCCTAGCGCCAGCAAGGCAGCCGACCACCCCAGCCAACCGATCAAGCCCAAGGTGCCCGGCACCATGGCGAATTGGCCGAAGGAGCCAGCAGCACTCGCAATCCCCATGGCCATGCTGCGTTTCTCCGGCGGTACAGCACGACCCACCACGCCGAGAATCACCGAAAACGAGGTTCCCGACAGGCCGATACCGATCAACAAACCCGCGCTCAGGGACAATGACCACGCCGAATCGGACATGCCCATCAATACCAGGCCAACGGCGTATAGCACCCCACCGACAAACACCGCTTTGGTCGCGCCAAAACGGTCGGCCAAAGCACCGGTAAACGGCTGTGCAATGCCCCAGATCAGGTTTTGCAGGGCGATAGCGAAGGCAAAGGTCTCACGCCCCCAACCGAATTCGGTGCTCATCGGCGCCAGAAACAGGCCGAAGCCATGCCGCACACCCAAGGACAACGCCAGGATCAGCGCACTCCCTAACAGAACCCAACCACTGGTGCGCCACATCGAGGTCATTTCTTTTTCTCCGTTCGCGGGTATATACCCGCTTGTATTTGAACAAACTCACGTTCAAGCGAGTTCATCCAGCAAGGCCAACAAGGTTTCGCGCTTTTGCGCGCCCAGTCGATCGATCAGTTTCTGCTGCGCGGCTTCCCAGGCCGGCAAAGCGGCGGCCAGTCGTTCTTCACCCGCCTCAGTCAACAACACCAGACGGTTACGCAAGTCATCGCCCTCAACCAATTGCACCAGCCCTTCGCCTTCCAGTACCCGGAGATTGCGTCCCAAGGTGCTGCGATCCAACCCCATGGCGTCGGCCAGGCTGGAAATGCTCGGCTGATCGAGGCGTTGCAGGTTACACAGCAAAGAATACTGGGCGACATTGATCCCGAAGCCGTCGAGAGCGCCGTCGTAATACCTGCTGACGCCACGGGCGGCACGTCGCAGGTTGGTACACAAACATTGGGAAGCAAGCATAGAGCGTGTATATACCCGGGATTAAGGAAATGCAAGAAAGTGTTACAGCGCCAGCCCGATCAGAACCGCCACCTCCAGAAGCTCCAATAGAGCCCCCGCAGTATCGCCGGTGGTGCCGCCCAGACGATTGATCATCAATTGGCGCAAGCCGACAAAGCACAGTGCAGCAATGAGAACCGCCACACCGCCGCTGAAACCTCCGATGAGGATACAGGCCAATCCACTCAGGATCAGCACCTGTTGACCGACGATCCGCGGTAAATGATCCGACAAGGCCTGCCCTAGCCCTCCTGCTCGTACATAACGAGTCGTCAGAAACAACGCCAGCATCGAAGCACGTCCGATAAGCGGTGCGAGGATCAGCGCCGCGCCGTTGTGTTGCTCAATCAGGGCCACCAACGCGGTGAATTTGAGCAGCAACACCAAACCCAGGGTGACCACGGCGATTGGGCCGCTGCGCGGGTCTTTCATGATGGTCAACGTGCGCTCGCGGTCGCCGAAACCACCGAGCCAGGCATCCGCACTGTCGGCCAGCCCATCGAGATGCAAACCGCCACTGAGCAGCACCCAGGCCGTCAGCAACAACGCCGCATGCAGCAACAGTGGCGCCCCCACCAACACGCTGTTCAAGCCCCACAACAACAGCCCGAACAGCAAGCCCACCAACGGATAAAACAACAGCGAGCGCCCCAACTCCTGAGGCTGCGGCATGCCCGGTAAACGAATCGGCAGGCTGCTGAGAAATTGCAGGGCTATCCAGAATGGCAGCATGGTCAGACGCCTTCCTTGAGTGCGCCATCGGCCGTCACCTGCAGGCTGAACAACCCGCCGTGGCCAACTTCGACATTCAGCAGTTGCTCCCTCGGCAAACCGCGCGCCTGCGTCAGTAGCAGGCGCATCACGCCGCCGTGACTGATCAGCAGTATGCGTTCACCGGCATAGGCCTGATGCAGGCGTGAGACCGCGCCCAGCACACGTTCGGAAAAGTCGCTGACCGGCTCACCCTCAGGCGGTGTGAAGGTGTAGGGGTCAGCCCAGAACAGGCCCAGCCCTTCGGCATCGGTTTCCATCAAGGCCACAGCGCTCTGCCCTTCCCACGTGCCGAAGTGCAGTTCCTGCAGATCCTTTTCCAGACTCACCGGCAGGTTGAGCTGTGCACCCAACTCATGGGCAAACAGCGCGCAACGTTGCAGCGGCGAGCTGATCAGCCGGTCCCACGGGCCCTGCTTCACCACGGCGGCGCGCATCTGCGCCCAGCCGTTGGCGGTCAGCGCATCGTCCAGGCTGCCGCGCAGGCCGCCGCCCAACTCGGTTTCGCCGTGACGCAGCAGGTCCAGGTGCAAGATCATGCCGGGCGGTCTGCCACGGCGGCTTCGGCGAAGGTCGCCATCTGCCCATGCAGCGCGCAGGCCAGGCGTAACAACGGCACCGCCAGCGCCGCACCGCTGCCTTCGCCCAGGCGCAGGCCGAGCTCCAGCAGAGGGTGCGCATCAAGGCTTTGCAGCACATGCCGATGGCCCGGCTCGGCACCACCATGGCCGAACACCATCCACTCACGGCACGCCGGGTTCAGGCGAGTTGCGACCAGTGCGGCAACCGTGCAAATAAACCCATCCACCAGTACCACTATTCCTTCCTGGGCACAGGCCAGATAGGCACCCACCAACGCAGCGATTTCAAAACCGCCGAGGTTGAACAGGGTTTGCAATACATCGCCCCGTTGGCCGGCGTGCAACGCGAGCGCACGCTCGATAACGGCCACTTTGTGGCTGACGCCCTGGGCATTCAAACCGGTGCCCGGACCTGTCAGGTCATTCACACGGCAGTCGAGCAAGACACACGCCAACGCACTGGCGGCGGTGGTGTTGCCGATACCCATCTCGCCCCCTATAAACAGCTGTGCACCGCTTTCCAAGGCTCGGTGTGCGCTGTCGCGACCGGCTTGCAGGGCCAAGCGTCCTTGCGCCTGAGTCATCGCCGGGCCGCCGACGAAATTGGCCGTGCCCGCACCAATGTTCAGGTGACGCACACCCGGCAAGTTCAACGATGGCGTCACGGTGCCAAGGTCGATCACTTCCAACCGTGCATCCAACTGTCGCGCCAGAACGCTGATCGCCGCGCCCCCCGTGACAAAGTTGTGCAGCATTTGCCCGGTGACTTCCTGGGGAAACGCCGACACGCCTTCCGCCACCACGCCATGGTCACCCGCGAAGATGGCGATCCACACTTGCTCCACCGACGGTTTTACCTGGCCTTGCAAGCCGGCCAACTGCACCGCCACGGACTCCAGTTGGCCTAGGGAACCGGCAGGTTTGGTCAATTGTTGCTGGCGCGCCAGCGCCTGTTCGTGCGCAGCGGCATCGACGGCTTTGCAGGGGTTGAGCCACCAAGTGTCAGTCATAACGCAGTACCTTTCAAAGTCAGGGGCAGGCCGGCAACGGTCAGGACAACACGCTGACACCGCTCGGCCAAGGCTTGATGCAGCCAACCGGCTTCATCCACATAGCGGCGAGTCAATTCGCCCAGCGGCACGACACCCAGACCGGTCTCGTTGCTGACAAAAATGATTTCTCCCGGCAACAAAGCCAGGGTTTCCAACAGCTGTTCGCGCTCCTGCACAAGACGCTCGGCATCGTCGAGCATCAACAGATTGGTGAGCCACAGGGTCAGGCAATCCACCAACAGGCAGCGTCCGGACGCCGCGTTTTCGCGCAGCACCCGCGCCAATTCGACGGGCTCTTCGATCAAGCCCCAGTGATCCGGGCGCCGCCGACGATGCTGGGCGACACGCTCGCTCATCTCGCCGTCCAGCGGCTGGCTGGTGGCGATATAGATGACAGGCAACGTGCTGTCGGTGGCGAGCTTTTCGGCGAGGCGGCTTTTGCCGGAGCGGGCACCGCCGATGATCAACTGAAGCATAGCGAGTCACCTTTGTTCGGTTGATGCAATTCAATGTGGGGTCGCGTTCGCACCGTTAAACCTCGCACAGTTTTCGCAATAGCTCGGTGTCCAGATGGTGCTCGACCAAGTCCGCCAGGCGTTCGATATCGCGCTCGCGCAGGGCGTGGTAATCCACCTCTTGAACATCGTCCAGACCGGCCCAGCGCAGCAAGGCACTGCACGCTGCTGGCGTCTCGAACAAGCCATGCAGATAGGTGCCGAGGATCTGTCCGTCATCACTTTGGGCACCGTCACGACGGCCATCCTCCAGCAGCACTGCCGCCTTCGACAGTGCATCGCCGGACGTCACCCCCGCGTGAATCTCATAGCCACTGACCTCGGCATCCTCCAATAGCAAACGCCCACGCACGTTGCGCAACTGCTTCTCGGCTTCCAGCGTCGTGCTGAACGCCAGCAGGCCCAAACCGTCACTGGACCCGGCCAACCCTTCCAGCCCGAGCGGGTCATGCACCTGCTCACCGAGCATCTGCAAGCCGCCACAAATACCCAGCACCTTGCCGCCGTAGCGCAAGTGCCGGGCCACGGCTGCGTCCCAGCCATTGGCGCGCAGATAGGCCAGGTCGCTGCGCACGCTTTTCGAACCCGGCAGGATGATCAGGTCGGCAGCCGGAATCGGCTGGCCCGGGCCGACAAACTGCAAGTCAACTTGAGGGTGCAGGCGCAGCGGATCGAAATCCGTATGGTTGCTGATCCGCGGCAATACCGGCACCATCACCTTGAGCACCTGGGCCGCCTTGTCGATCTGGCGCTGGTCGATACCGTCCTCGGCCTCCAGGTGCAGGTCCATCACGTAGGGCAGCACGCCCACCACCGGCTTGCCGGTGCGGGCTTCGAGCCAATCCAGCCCAGGCTGCAACAACGCGATGTCGCCGCGAAAGCGGTTGATGATGAAACCTTTGACCCGCGCCTGCTCCGTGGGCGACAGCAGTTCCAATGTGCCGACCAGATGGGCGAACACACCGCCGCGATTGATATCGGCGATCAGCAGCACCGGGCAATCCACCGCTTCGGCGAAGCCCATGTTGGCAATATCGTTGGCGCGCAGGTTGATCTCCGCCGGGGAGCCGGCGCCTTCCACCATGACCACCCGGTAGGCGGCGCTCAACCGTGCGTGGGAGGCCAGCACCGCTTGCATCGCGATGGCTTTGTAGTCGTGATAGGCCACCGCATTCATGCTGGTCACGGCACGGCCGTGGATGATCACCTGGGAGCCGGTGTCGCTGTTGGGTTTGAGCAGCACCGGGTTCATGTCGGTGTGCGGCGCGAGGTTGGCGGCCTGGGCCTGTACCGCCTGGGCGCGGCCGATCTCACCGCCCTCGGGGGTTACCGCACTGTTGAGCGCCATGTTCTGGGGTTTGAAAGGCGCGACCGCTACACCCTGGCGTACCAGCCAACGACACAGCGCGGTCACCAGAGTACTTTTACCCGCGTCGGACGTAGTGCCCTGCACCATCAGCGTACTCATGAGGCTTCCTTGTAGGCGGTCAGTGCCTCATCGAGTCGCAACCAATCCGCTTCGGTGTCGGGCAAGCCGAAACGCAGGCTGCTGTCGTGAACAAACAGGCGCAGCAAGATGCCGCGTTGAGCCATGAACTCATGCATGCGTTCGGCATGGGGTGTGATCAGCCACTGGAACAAAGCGCAGCCGCCGTGGAGTTGAAAGCCATGGCCTTCGAGCAGCTCGAACAAGCGCTGGCCGGCGTCGATGCAACGCTGGCGCTGACGCGCGTGTCCGACGGTATCACGCAGGCATGCCTGACCGAGCACCCGCGTCGGCCCACTGACGGCCCAGGGGCCGAGCTGTTCGGCCAGCAACTTGAGCAATTTGCGTTCGGCCAGCACGAACCCCAGGCGCACACCGGCCAGGCCAAAGAACTTGCCGAACGAACGCAACACAATCAGCCCGACATGATGGGCCTGGTTCGCCAGGCTCAGTTGTGGGGTGACGTCCATGAACGCTTCGTCCACCACCAACCAGCCGCCGCGCTGGGCCAGACGTGAATGCCAGTCCAGCAGGCGTTGCGGCGTCAGGCTCAGACCCGTGGGATTGTTCGGATTGACCACCACCAGTACGTCGAGGCCATCCAGGAAAAAGTCGACTTCCTGCTCCTGCACTTCGCGCACCACGTAACCGGCACGGCGCCAGGCTTCGGCGTGTTCGGCATAGCACGGCGACAGCACGCCGACCTTGCCCGTACGACGCAGGCGTGGCAGCAATTGGATCGCCGCCTGGGAGCCCGGCACAGGCAATACATGGGGGGCGCCGTAATACTCGCTGGCCGCCGCTTCCAGGCCATCATCGGTTTCCGGCAAGCGCGCCCATGCCCGCATCGGGATCTCAGGGATCGGCCACGGCCAGGGCGCCAGGCCACTGGACAGGTCGAGCCAATCGGCTTCGGCAATCCCATACTGAATCACGGCCTTACGCAGCCGCCCACCGTGCTCAAGCATAGAATTGCGCCCCCGCGCAGAGAATCAACAGCCACAACCATACGCCGCGTTGTACCAGCTGCCAGCCACGGTCAATGGAGTCGGCATCGGCTGCCGGGCCTTCACCCAACTGCGGACGCTGATGCAATTCACCGTGATAGATCGCCGCGCCACCCAATTCGACACCCAATGCGCCCGCCCCGGCCGCCATCACCGGACCAGCGTTGGGACTGTCCCAGGTGGGCCCTTGGGTGCGCCAGCATTTCAGCGCCAGTCGGGTTTTACCGAGCAGCGCGTAGGTCAACGCTACCAGGCGCGCAGGAATATAGTTGAGTACATCGTCGATCTTGGCCGCCGCCCAGCCGAAGCGCTCGAAGCGCTCATTGCGATAGCCCCACATGGCGTCCAGGGTGTTGCTCAGGCGATAGAGCACCACGCCTGGCACACCGGCCACCACAAACCAGAACAGCGCGGCGAACACCGCGTCGCTACCGTTTTCCAGCACCGACTCGGTGGCGGCGCGGGCGACTTCCGTGCGGTCCAGCTCACTGGTCTGGCGACTCACCAGGTAACTCACGCGCTTGCGCGCTTGTTCCAGGTCATCACTGCGCAACGCCTGGGCCACGGGAATCACGTGCTCGCCGAGGCTGCGCATGCCAAGTGCGCAGTACAACGCCAGAATCTCCAGCACCCAACCGATGTAAGGCGCCCATGACAACGCGGTGGCCAACACGGTCAGCGGCACCACGGCGATAAACCACGCGGTCACGCCGTGGCTGCGCCAGCCTCGCCCCCCGGTATTGAAACGCTGCTCGATGCGCCCGGCGAAATTGCCGAACGCCACCAGCGGATGCCAACGCTTGGGCTCACCCAGCAACGCATCCAGCGCCACCGCAGCGACACACAGCAAGGCCACACTCATTGACTAACTCCCCACACATTTTCATACAGCATGTCGCTCAGTGGCCGTGGTTCGGTCCAGCCTTCGAGCTGCAACATCGGGGCCGGATAGAACTCGGCCACCGGCCCCAGGCAGAGCACTGCCAGGGGCTTGGCACCGGGCGGCAGGCCCAGCAGGTCGGCCAGGGCCTGGGGCTCGAACAGCGAGACCCAGCCCATGCCCAGCCCTTCGACGCGAGCTGCCAGCCACAGATTCTGGATCGCACAGGACAACGACGCCATGTCCATTTCCGGTAAGGTACGGCGCCCAAAGATATGGCGCTCGCGGCCATCCATCAGCGCCGCCACCAAGACCTCGGCGCAGTCGTGGATGCCTTCGACCTTGAGCTTCATGAATTCGTCAGAGCGCTCGCCCAGTGCCTCGGCGGTGCGCACGCGTTCTTCTTCCACCAACTGTTGAATCTTCCCACGCAGTGGGCGGTCGCTGATGCGGATAAACCGCCAGGGTTGCATCAGGCCGACACTAGGGGCCTGATGCGCGGCCTGGAGTAAGCGGTGCAACAACTCAGGGGCGATAGAGCCACCACTGAAGTGGCGCATGTCACGGCGTTCAGCGATGGCGCGGTAGACGGCCTGGCGGTCGGCTTCGGGGAATGCGTTGTCAGTCATGGCCTCTTCGCGGGCAAGCCCGCTCCCACATTGAGAGATGTGAACGCTGTCGATGTGGGAGCTGGCTTACCTGCGATAGCGGTCTCAAGCGTGGGCGCAAATAAAGCGGCCACCGCCGTCGGGTTGGACGGGAAATAGAAGTGCACGTAGGACGCGGTCATCCGACCCTGTCGGTAAACCGCCTCGGCACCGCGCCCGCCGTTGGGGCTCAGGCCGCGGGCAATCGGATGCCATTCGGTGCTGGTCAGGGAATGGTGATAGGTGTGGCCGCGCAACACGCCTTCCGGCAACTCGACACTTTGCAGGGCCAAGGCCGCCAGCTTCTTTTGCATCACCGCGTCCCCCTGCAGCAGGCCAACCAACTCGGCGCGGTTGCCGTCGACATCGGTGAGCGAATCAAGCAGGTAGAGCATGCCGCCGCACTCGGCGAGCAAAGGCTTGCCGGCAGCATGGTGGGCGCGGATGGCGTCAAGCATCGGTGTATTTTCCGACAACGCCTGATGGTGCAGCTCCGGGTAACCGCCAGGTAAATAAAGACTGTCGGCGTCGGGCAATTCGCAATCGTGAATCGGTGAAAAGAAGCGCAGCTCGGCACCCATCGCCCGCAGCACGTCGAGACTGGCGCCATAGGTAAAGGCGAAGGCCTCGTCACGGGCCACGGCAATCCGCACACCCGCAAGCAACGGCTCGGCCTCTGTCACCTCGGGGGCGGCGAAGGTCACCGGCGGCGGCAACGCCACTTCGCAGCTGCTGCCCAAGGCTTGGGCGGCGGCGTCCAGGCGCACGTCGAGGTCATTCAATTCACTGGCTTGTACCAGGCCCAAGTGACGGCTCGGCAGCTCGATCCCGGTTTCCCGGGACAGCGCGCCGTACCAACGCAGGCCTTCAGTCAGACTGCCCTCGAGCAGTTGCGCATGACGCTGGGTGCCGACGCGGTTGGCCAGCACCCCGGCGAACGGCAAGTCCGGCTGATAGCGTGCCAGGCCCAGGGCCAGGGCGCCAAAGGTCTGGGCCATGGCGGTACCGTCGATCACCCCGAGCACGGGCACACCGAAGTGGCGGGCCAGGTCGGCGCTGGATGGCGTACCGTCGAACAGGCCCATCACGCCTTCGATCAGGATCAGGTCGGCCTCTCCCGCTGCTTCCCATAGCAGACGGCGACTTTCTTGCTCGCCGACCATCCACATGTCCAACTGATACACCGGCGCACCACTGGCGCGCTCGTGAATCATCGGGTCGAGAAAATCCGGCCCGCATTTGAACACGCGCACCTTGCGCCCCAGGTTGCGGTGCAAACGGGCGAGCGCGGCGGTGACGGTGGTTTTGCCCTGGCCGGACGCCGGTGCGGCGATCAAGACGGCCGGGCAATGACGTGGCTGATTCAAAGTTCGACGCCCTTCTGTGCCTTGATACCGGCCTGGAACGCGTGCTTGAGCATGCCCATTTCGGTGACGGTGTCGCCCATTTCGATCAACTCAGGCTTGGCGCCACGGCCGGTGACAACCACATGCTGCATGGGCGGGCGGGCCTGCAGGTCGCTCAGGACCTGATCCAGGTCGAGGTAGCCGTGCTTGAGGGCGATGTTCAGCTCATCCAGCACCACCAAGCCGATGGCCGGGTCTTGCAGCAGTTCGCGAGAAACCGCCCAGGCAGCCTCGGCAGCGGCGATGTCACGCTGGCGGTCTTGTGTTTCCCAGGTAAAGCCTTCGCCCATCACATGGAAGCGCACTTGCTCGGGGAAGCGGCGGAAGAACAACTCTTCGCCGGTACTGCTGCGCCCTTTGATGAACTGCACCACACCGCACTGCATGCCGTGGCCCATGGCGCGGGCGAGCATGCCGAACGCCGAGCTGCTCTTGCCTTTGCCGTTGCCGGTCAGCACCAGCAGCAATCCGCATTCGTTGGGGGAATTGGCGATACGCTCGTCGATCACGGCTTTTTTGCGCAGCATGCGTGCCAGGTGGCGTTCGTCGCGGTCGGGGGAATCGGTCATGGCAGCTCTCCGTTGGGGCTGGACAAAAACGGCGGGCAGGAAAAAGACAAAACAGACAGCCAAGCATCGCCCACCGTGATGCTGTTGGATGAACCAGGCCGGTCTCCGGACTCATGAGTGGCGCGCAGGCCGACGGCGCGCCTTCCCATATCATGTAGATACAGTGGCAAACAGCACCGCTTTGACTCATTTACCGTTGCGGGGGCAGCGCCGGGATCGCGGCAGCACTGTGTACAAGTGCGCTCACTCACCGGCTTCCCTGTTTCACTCTGTCGACCCCTGGGTCACAGAGCACCTGGAACAAGCCGCGAAGGTTAGTGGGTTGGGGGTGGAGCGTCAATTAAAGCTGGCCTGCCACTTGAACCATTGGGGCGCCGTGCTTCTCTACCCATACAGGTATTAAGGAGAAAACCATGCATAAAACCAGACTGGCCTTACTGATCATGCTCGCCGGCACCCTCGCCGCCTGCGGGGAAAGCTCTACCTTGCAGGTTTCCGACGGCACCGGGCCCTCACCCAAACTGCCGGAACCGAACAAAACCTTGATCCCCACCGTGAATATCGCCCCAGCGATTGGCTGGCCCGACGGCGCCAAGCCGACGGCCGCTGCGGGCATCCAAGTGGCGGCATTTGCCGAGGGCCTGGATCACCCGCGCTGGCTGTATGTGCTGCCCAATGGTGACGTGCTGGTGGCGGAAACCAACGCACCGCCCAAGCCGGACGACGCCAAGGGCATTCGGGGCTGGGTGATGGAGAAAGTCATGGGCCGCGCCGGTGCTGGCGTGCCGAGTCCGAATCGCATCACGCTGCTGCGCGATGCCGACCACGATGGTGTTGCCGAGACCCGAACGGTGTTCCTGGAGAATCTGAATTCACCGTTCGGCATGGCCTTGGTCGGTAACGATCTGTATGTGGCGGATTCGGACAAACTGCTGCGTTTTCCCTACCAGCCTGGCGAAACCACAATCAAGGAAGCGGGCATCAAGGTAGTCGACTTGCCGGGTGGCACCCTCAATCATCACTGGACCAAGAACGTGGTGGCCAGTAAGGACGGCAGCAAGTTGTATGTGAGCGTCGGCTCCAACAGCAACGTTGGCGAAAACGGCCTGGAGGCGGAACAAGGCCGCGCGGCGATCTGGGAAGTCGACCGCGCCAGCGGCCAGCACCGCATCTTCGCTTCCGGCCTGCGCAACCCCAACGGCATGGCATGGGAACCCCAGAGTGGCAAGCTGTGGACGGCCGTGAACGAGCGCGATGAAATCGGCAGCGATCTGGTGCCGGACTACATCACTTCGGTCAAGGATGGCGCCTTTTATGGTTGGCCCTTCAGTTACTACGGCCAGCATGTGGACGTACGCGTCTCACCGCAGAACCCAGAGTTGGTCGCCAAGGCCATTGCCCCGGACTATGCCGTGGGGCCGCACACCGCCTCCCTTGGCCTGACGTTTGCCGAAGGTAACAAACTACCGGCGCAGTTCAGCAACGGCGCGTTTATCGGCCAGCATGGTTCGTGGAACCGCAAGCCGCACAGTGGCTACAAGGTGATCTTCGTACCGTTCGAGGGCGGCCAGCCCAAGGGGCAGCCGCTGGATGTGCTGACCGGGTTTCTCAATAAAGACGAGAAAGCCATGGGCCGGCCGGTGGGCGTGGTGATCGATCAGCAGGGGGACTTGCTGGTGGCGGACGATGTGGGGAATAAGGTGTGGCGGGTTTCTGCGGCCAAATAAAAACCGCATAACCAATGTGGGAGGGGGCAAGCCCCTCTCCCACATTTTGATCTATCTGTAACTTAAGGATTACGCGCCAGATTTCCCGGCAACACGCGCTTGGCGCTGAGATAGGCATTCTGCCAATACGCCTTGGACAAAGTATCCAGCTTCACCGTACCGCCGGTTTGCGGCGCATGGACGAAACGGCCTTCTCCCACATAGATCCCGGCGTGGCTGACCTGTGAACCGCCACCCGTGGCAAAGAACAACAGATCACCGGTTTGCAGATTCTCTTCGCTGACATTCTGTGCACGCATCACGATCAGTTCACGGGTAGTGCGCGGCAACGAGATGCCCGCCGCATCACGGTAGACAAAGCCGATCAGGCCACTGCAATCAAATCCGGAATCCGGCGTGTTGCCGCCCCAGCGATAAGGCGTGCCAACCAGGCCCAGCGCGCGGAAGAGCACGTCTTCGGCAGCAGGCGAGAAACTCTGTGTGGAGTAGTTGAACACCGGCTTGGGCTTGACGGCCACAGGAGCGGGTGGCGGGCGGCTGGCGCAGGCGCTGAGGAGCGCGGCGCAAACCAGCAAAATGAGGCGGGCTGAGGTCGACATGGGCAGAACAATCCTGGTCTGGATGCGGCTTTTCGCTGCCGAACGCTGAAAACCAGAACGCGCAAGCTAAGCTCGCGCGAACGGATTCCAACAATATCCAGGGATTCTAGCGCTTACACGTCAAACTTCAAGTATCACTTTAACTTTACTTACTAGCGGTAACCGTAGTCGGGGCCATGGCGAGTGCGCGCTTGGCTTCGATGAAGGTTTTGCTCCAGTAGCTGTCACCCAGGTTGTCGACTCGAACACCGCCACTGCGACGGCTGCTGGAGTGGATAAACTGGTTATCGCCCAAGTAGATACCGGCGTGACTGACACGACCACGGCCAGCCGTACTAAAGAAAAGCAGATCACCCGGCTTGAGGTTGTTGCGTGCGACCAACGGTGCATCCACGTTGATCATTTCGCGCGTCGAGCGTGGCAGATTCATGCCAGCTTCTTCACGAAACAGGTAGCCGATGAAACCGCTGCAGTCGAAACCGGCTTCAGAGGTACCGCCGAAACGGTAACGGGTACCGATCAGGGACATGCCGCGTTCGAGAATGCTGTCGGCCAGAACTGGAAGCTGGTAAGGCTTGTTGCCGGCGAAGTTGGCCAGTTCTTTTTCAGTAGCGATCTCTTCCTGATAAACAGTGGAAGACTGCGATGCTACGAATTTTGCCTGGGACTGTTGTGCTGGTTTTTGCTGCTCAGCCACGTTTTGAGTGTGGGTGGCGCAACCAAACAACAGGGTAACGAGTGCGAGAGGCACGAGGGGTGCGAAGCGATTTAGCATGGGCACGACCGTGGCTGATGTGTAAAGAAGTCGAGACTATGCCTTCTATCACATCGATTTGCAAATTCAATCGTGATCTATGTGACTTCTTGTTTTGACCATGACATCTAAGCCCTTAACACCCCATACCTGCCATTTGCGTGGTCAAACCGGCCAAAACGCAGGTTTTCTGGCGCCTGAAATATGCCGAAGCCCCCGAAATGACTGGGCTGGCTACCAGCCGAGGGTTTCTTTGAGGAAGGGGATGGTCAGCTTGCGCTGGGCCTGCAAAGAGGCCTGATCGAGCTGTTCGAGCAAATCGAACAACGCGCTCATGCTACGAGTGCCACGAGTGAGGATAAAGTGACCGACTTCGTCGGTGAGGTGCAGGCCGCGACGGGATGCGCGCAATTGCAAGGCACGCAGTTTGTCTTCGTCAGATAAAGGCCGCATCTGGAAAATCAGCGCCAGGGTCAAGCGTGATTTAAGGTCGGCCAGCTTCACCGGCAGCTCACGCGGCGACGTAGAGGCGGCAATCAACAAGCGTCGGCCACTGTCGCGCAAGCGGTTGAACAGGTGAAACAACGCTTCTTCCCAGTCCGCCTTGCCGGCAATCGCCTGCAGATCGTCCAGGCACACCAGCTCGTATTGTTCCAGGTGATCGAAGATGCCGATACCGCGATCCATCAACTCAGCCAACGGCAAATACACCGCCGGCTCGCCCATCTGTTCGAAACGCAGGCACGCGGCCTGCAACAGGTGCGTACGCCCCACGCCGTGCTTGCCCCACAGATAGATCAGACTCTCCGTCCACCCAGCGTCGGCTTCGCAGAGCCGCTCGACATAGCCGAGTGCAGCGGCATTGGCGCCTGGGTAGTAGTTGATAAAGGTGGCGTCATCACGCAGACGCACACCTAGGGGCAGCTGAATCGGTTTCATGCTGACTGAACGGCTCCAAACGAACCGCTAGTGGCCTCTGTGTAAAGTTTGCAAAGTTTATACCCGTGACGCCGGGCGCACAATGCAGCAGACCATAAGCAAAATCAAAGGTTTGCGTTAACTCTTGATGATTTGCGCAAATTGTTTGACACCCCGCCCCCCCAGAAACAACAAACCCGGCCGAGGCCGGGTTTGTGATTCAGTGATTACAGCTCGGGGTCTTCAACCCCCGTGTACACGTCCGAATCCTTGTACAAATCGTGAACATGACGCACCAGCACCATGATCACCGCCGCCACCGGCAACGCCAGCAGAATGCCAGTAAAGCCAAACAGCTCGCCGCCCGCCAGGATCGCAAAGATCACCGCCACCGGATGCAGGCCGATCCGGTCGCCAACCAGCAACGGCGTCAACACCATGCCCTCCAGGGCCTGACCGACCATGAACACGGCAACAATCCCCAGCATCGGGTACAAGTCACCACCAAACTGGAACAACCCAGCCACCAGTGCCGCACCGATACCGATCACAAAGCCCATGTACGGCACGATAGCCGCCAACCCCGCGATCAAGCCGATCAACAGACCCAGCTCCAGGCCAATCGCCATCAAACCGGCCGCGTAGATAATCCCCAGCGCCAGCATCACCAGCAGTTGGCCCCGCACGAAAGCGCCAAGCACCTCATGACATTCCTCTGCCAGAGACACGATGCGCTCCTCACGGTCGCGCGGCAGCAGGCTACGGATCTTGACCATCATGATGTCCCAGTCGCGTAGCAAGTAGAACGCCACCACCGGGATCAGTACCAGGTTGGTCAACCAGCCGATCAGCGCCAGACTGGAGGCCGTGGCCTGGCTGAGCACCACACCGACAATATCGGTGGTCTGCCCCATATGCTCAGTGATTGCCGCCTTGACCTTGTCAAACTTCCAGAAGCCATCCGCCAGCCCCAGCTTGGCCTGGGCCCACGGCATTGCCGTGTGCTGCAGCCAGTCGAGCATCTGCGGCGCCAGTTCGTACAAACGGAACAACTGCTTGGCGAGCATCGGCACCAATACCAGCACCAATGCCGTGATGATCAACGTGAACAGTGCAAACACCGTCACCACGCCCCAGGTCCGAGACATGCCAACCTTCTCCAGGCGATCCACCACAGGATCGAACAGATAAGCGAGCAGCAACGCAACCAGGAACGGCGTCAGGATCGAATGCAGCAAGAACACAAAAACGCACAGCAGGACAATCCCGCCAAGCCACACCCAACGACGCGTATCCGCCATAAATCACTCCATCTGTTATTGGCTTCCTTCTTCTATATAGAAGAAGGAAGAACACTTACCAACGAAAACGTAGCTGCGCCTGCGGCTCGGCAGCAACCGGTGGCTGTGTGCCGTCTGCCACCGGTTGCTGGACCGGCGCTTCACCCGCCGGCACTTCCTGCAACCTGGCCAGACTCAACTGGGTACGCAACTGATCGGCACTGCCATTGACGCGATACACAATGCGGTTGCCCTCCACAAGTTGCGGCTGGCCACCAAAGGGCTCCAGCAGATGGCCCAGAGCCGCATAGCGCTCTAGGTTCATGCCCTGCACTTCCAGCAATTGCTCGGTGCTTACCCCAGGCTTGACGGCAAAACGCGGCGCGAGCTTTTGGCTGACCGCCAGCATGATGGCATCGGCCACCGCGCCGGTATCAGCCCCCTGGGCGGTGCCCTGTTCACTTTTGTCACCCAACCACAGCCGCCATTTGGCCTGCCATTGGTTGCCTTCCTGGCGGGCGTGCACCGCCAGCAATGCATCGGCGCCGTAGCGCTCGGAGGCTGCGCGCAGTGGCGTGGCATCCGCGCTTTCAAGGTTAGGTGCGGTGGCGACCACCTGTTCATCCAAGTCACCCAGCGGCAAGCGCAACGGCAAGCCACGGTGTTGTGCCGCCCGACGCAGGGCCTGTGCGACGACCTGGCCATCGCCGACCAGGCTACTGCCGTCAGTGGAATCGTTCAGCCACCAGCCAAGGATCGAAGGCCGGTTGCTACCCCAGATCGACAGGCCTGCCTGACGCAGCGCGCGATCGGTGCTGACCGGATCGAAATCCACTTGCAGGCTTTCCGGCGGACCAGCGTCGTAGCCGTACTGGGTGATGATTTGCTGCGGGTCCTTGCGAATCGCCGCCAAGCCAGGGCCATCGGCGGCCTTGGCGTCGCCGGTCAGGCGGATCACCAACGTCTGCACCGCACGCTGGGTAGCCTGGTCGCGCTCCTGGGGCGACTGGCTGCTGACCGGTTCGAGTACTTGATAGAGGCCATTGAGGGTTTCGGCATGACTCGCCAGGCTGACCAACGACAAACAGCCTACAAAAAAGAATTTATACAAACGCATGGAAGATTCCCGAACCACAAATTAAACGGGGAGAACAGACCGCCTGAATTCGGCTTGGCAAGGCTGTGACCACAGCGACCGACAAAACATTCACAGAGATCCGGTAAGTTTTCGTACTGTCATAACGATAGCGGGTTAAAGGCTATACCTTAATACACGCCATAACCGAGGCGATTAGCATTTTTTTAACGCCATATGCTCCTGCCCGTCGGCCCGAGGATGGCCGCTGCCCCTCAAGCCTGATAAAATCGCGCGCCTTCGCAGACCGTCAATGGCTGGGCCTTTTACCAAAAGCGCCTGCCCGCTCGGTCGTTACCCCTGAATCCCCCCTAAAGGCCTGGATCATGAGCAAGCAACCCTCCCTGAGCTACAAGGACGCCGGTGTAGACATCGACGCCGGTGAAGCATTGGTCGAACGCATCAAGAGCGTCGCCAAGCGCACTGCGCGCCCTGAAGTCATGGGCGGCCTGGGCGGTTTTGGCGCCCTCTGCGAAATCCCGGCCGGCTACAAACAGCCGGTGCTGGTCTCCGGCACCGACGGCGTGGGCACCAAGCTGCGCCTGGCACTGAACCTGAACAAGCACGACAGTATCGGCATCGACCTGGTTGCCATGTGCGTCAACGACCTGGTGGTGTGCGGCGCCGAGCCGCTGTTCTTCCTCGACTACTACGCTACCGGCAAGCTGAATGTGGACACCGCAGCCCAAGTGGTCACCGGTATCGGCGCCGGCTGCGAACTGTCGGGTTGCTCCCTGGTTGGCGGCGAAACCGCTGAGATGCCAGGCATGTACGAAGGCGAAGACTACGACCTGGCCGGTTTCTGCGTCGGTGTCGTAGAGAAAGCCGAGATCATCGATGGCTCCAAGGTGGCTGCCGGTGACGCCCTGCTCGCCCTGCCATCGTCCGGTCCGCACTCCAACGGCTACTCGCTGATCCGCAAGATCATCGAAGTGTCCGGCGCCGACATCGAGAACACCCAGCTCGATGGCAAGCCGCTGACCGACCTGCTGATGGCCCCGACCCGCATCTACGTCAAGCCTCTGCTCAAGCTGATCAAGGACACTGGCGCAGTCAAGGCCATGGCTCACATCACTGGCGGCGGCCTGCTGGACAACATTCCGCGCGTCCTGCCAAAAGGCGCCCAGGCGATCGTCGACGTGGCCAGCTGGCAGCGTCCTGCGGTATTCGACTGGCTGCAAGAGAAAGGCAACGTCGACGAAACCGAGATGCACCGCGTGCTGAACTGCGGCGTCGGCATGGTTATCTGCGTGGCTCAGGAACACGTTGAAAGCGCGTTGAACGTACTGCGTGAAGCCGGCGAGCAGCCTTGGGTCATCGGCCAGATCGCCACCGCCCCGGAAGGCGCGGCTCAGGTTGAACTGAAGAACCTTAAGGCGCACTGATGCCTGCAACCTGTGATGTCGTGGTGCTGCTTTCCGGCACCGGCAGTAACTTGCAGGCCCTGATCGACAGCACGCGCACCGGCGACAGCCCTGTGCGCATCGCTGCGGTGATTTCCAACCGCAGCGACGCTTACGGCCTGCAACGCGCCAGGGATGCGGGTATCGACACCCGCTCGCTGGATCACAAGGCTTTCGAAGGCCGCGAGGCCTTCGACAGCGCCTTGATCGAACTCATCGACGCCTTCAACCCCAAACTCGTGGTCCTCGCCGGCTTCATGCGCATTCTCAGCGCTGGCTTCGTGCGCCACTATGAAGGCCGCCTGCTCAATATCCACCCTTCCCTGCTGCCCAAGCACAAAGGCATGCACACCCATCAGCGCGCGCTCGACGCCGGCGACACCGAGCATGGCTGCAGCGTGCACTTCGTCACCGAGGAACTCGATGGCGGGCCTCTGGTCGTACAGGCAGTGGTTCCGGTAGAGTCTGCTGACTCAGCGCAGACACTTGCGCAACGGGTTCACACCCAGGAACACAAGATTTACCCGTTGGCTGTTCGCTGGTTTGCCGAGGGTCGGTTGATTCTTGGCGAGCAGGGTGCATTATTGGACGGTCAGTTACTCGCGGCCAGCGGCCACTTGATTCGAACCTAGGAGATTTTATGCGTCGCGCCTTGCTCTTCGCTTTTGCTCTGTTTGCCTTGCCAGCCGTGCAAGCAGCAGATTTACACCCATTCTCCGCCAGCTACACCGCCGACTGGAAACAGTTGCCCATGAGTGGTTCGGCCGAACGTAGCCTGACCCAGAACGGTGACGGCACCTGGACCTTGAACTTCAAGGCGTCCATGCTCATCGCCAGCCTCACCGAGACCAGCGTGATCAAGTTTGACAAGGACGCTCTGCAACCCAAGAGCTACACCTTCGAACGCGGCGGCCTGGGCAAGGCGAAGAAGATCAACCTGGACTTCGACCACTCGGCCAACAAGGTCACTGGCTTCGAAAACAAAGACCCGGTCAATGTCACCCTCGAAAGCGGCATGCTCGACAAGTCGACCTACCAGTTGGCCCTGCAGCGCGACGTGGCTGCCGGCAAAAAAAGCATGAGCTACCGCGTGGTTGAAGGCACCGACACCGACACCTACGACTTCCGTGTGATTGGCCCGGAAAAGGTCCAGACCAAGGCCGGCTCCATTGATGCGATCAAGGTCGAGCGCGTGCGCGATCCCTCGCAGACCAAACGCATCACCCAGATGTGGTTTGCCAAGGACTGGGGCGGCATCCTGGTTGCCCTGCGTCAGGTAGAAACCGACGGCAAGGAATACAACATCATGCTGCTGGACGGTACCGTTGACGGCAAGGCTGTCAAAGGCAGCTGATCGCTAGCTGGAACGAAGAGCCTCGCGAATGCGGGGCTTTTTTTCGTCTGCTGTTTTGTTTTGAAGCTTCTACCGCTATCGCAGGCAAGCCAGCTCCCACAGTTGGAATGCGCTCTCCTGTGGGAGCTGGCTTGCCTGCGATAGCGGTGGCAGATTCAGCACAGGGCATAAGCCTGACCCGAACATGAAACTTCTGTCATAAAACTCAAGCACCTGCGACGCAATGTCGCTATTTACGGGGCCCGCAAGACTGTTGCGTTTTCTGCAATGAATTGTTGCGCGAAAAGTCTGTTTACTTAGCAAGCTAACAAATCATATAACAGAGTCCTGCGACGACTTGCCGCAGATCAACCAGAGATTGGAGCAAGCAGATGACTGTAAAAGTAACTGAACGCGACGATGAACATATGTCCCACGAAGCAGTAGCTCACGGGATTCACATCTGGGATGTGCATCAGCAAGACGTATTAGTCGGTATGTTTCACAACGAGAGCGACGCCCACAATTATAAAAACGAGCTCGAAACTCTTGAAATGAAACGCCAGGAACAAAGCTCCTGAAGCCTCTTTGTAGTGAGCGGGCTCGCCCCGCACTGGGCTGCGCAGCAGCCCCAACCCGGACCACACATTCTTTCAGACAGAATCCCACTATCAGGTTTTGGGGCGGCTTCGCAGCCCAGCGCGGGGCAAGCCCGCTCACTACAAAAAACCCCGCCTTTTGAGCGGGGTTTGTTGTTTCTACAGGCTTACCACATCAAATCATCCGGGATCTGGTAGGCAGCATACGGATCATCCTCATCCGGCACCTGGCTTTCAGTCAGGATATTGAGCTGCACGATACGCTCCGGTGCGCGCTCCTGGATCTTCAGCGCCGCTTCACGCGGGATCACCTCGTAGCCACCACCGTGGTGCACGATCGCCAGGGAGCCGTTGCTCAGCTTGTTGCGCATCAACGTGTTGACCGACAGGCGCTTGACCTTCTTGTCGTCGACGAAGTTGTAATAGTCCTCAGTGGTCAGCTTCGGCAGGCGCGAGGTTTCGATCAACTGCTTGACCTGTGCGGTACGCGCCTTGGCCTCGGCTTTTTCCTGCTGCTGGCGGTTCAACTCCTGGTCGCGCTTGACCTTCTCGGCCTGCGCTTCCTGGGCCAGGCGCGCCTGGGTGTCATCCGCCTCGGCCTGGCCTTTGTGGACCAGGCGCTGCTGCTTCTGTTTCTCTTTGCCGACCTGCTTGGCCTGCTTTTGGTTGACCAGACCTGCTTTGAGCAACTGGTCGCGAAGGGAAAGGCTCATGGTGCTTACTCACTTAGGCAACTGCTCAACCGCAGTTGGACACATTCTTTTCCTGGCGTTTGGCTTCACCCCACAGGGCGTCCAACTCTTCGAGGGTGCAATCTTCTATGGGACGGTGGGTGTCGCGCAATGCCTGTTCGATAAATCGGAAACGTCGTTCGAACTTGGCATTGGCGCCGCGCAGTGCGGTTTCCGGGTCGACCTTGAGATGACGGGCCAGATTGACCGCTGCAAACAGCAGGTCACCGACTTCATCAGCAATGGCCGCCGAGTCGTTATCGGCCATGGCTTCGAGCACTTCATCCAGCTCTTCACGGACGTTATCCACCACCGGCAAGGCGGACGGCCAGTCGAAACCGACCTGGCTGGCGCGTTTTTGCAGTTTGGCGGCACGGGACAAGGACGGTAATGCGGCCGGCACATCATCGAGCAGGGACAATTGCTCCGGCGCGTCGGATTTTTCCGCGCGCTCCTGTGCCTTGATTTGCTCCCAACGCTCCTTGACTTGCTCTTCGCTCAACTGAGGCGTATCCAGCGGCGCATACAGATCGCCCGTCGGGAACACGTGAGGATGGCGACGGATCAGCTTGCGCGTGATGCTGTCGATCACTCCGGCAAATTCAAAGCGCCCTTCTTCCCGCGCCAACTGGCTGTAATACACCACCTGGAACAACAGGTCGCCCAACTCACCCTGCAGGTGATCGAAGTCGCCGCGCTCGATGGCATCGGCGACTTCATAGGCTTCTTCCAGGGTGTGCGGGACGATGGTCGCGTAGGTTTGCTTGAGATCCCACGGGCACCCATGTTGCGGGTCCCGCAGGCGGTTCATCAGGTGCAGCAGGTCGTCTAGTGAATACATTGATCTCTATCCGCTGAAGATCAAATGTGGGAGGGGGCTTGCCCCCGATAGCAGTGGATCAGCCAACCTAGATGCCGACTGATCTACCCTCATCGGGGGCAAGCCCCCTCCCACATTTCAGATTGTGCTCATCCAGATGTTCATGGTGTACGGTTTCGCCGCGTCTCGATGATGTTCGGCAACTGGGAAATACGCCCCAACAGCCGCCCCAGCGCATCCAACCCCGGGATTTCGATGGTCAGGGACATCAGCGCGGTGTTGTCCTCTTTGTTCGAACGGGTGTTGACCGCCAGCACGTTGATCCGCTCATTGAGCAGCACTTGCGACACGTCACGCAGCAAACCGGAACGGTCGTACGCCCGAATCACGATATCCACCGGGTAAGTGAGCACCGGCACCGGGCCCCAGCTGACCTGGATGATCCGCTCCGGCTCGCGCCCGCCCAGCTGCAGCACCGAGGCGCAATCCTGGCGGTGAATGCTCACACCACGCCCCTGGGTGATGTAACCGACGATGGCGTCCCCTGGCAACGGCTGGCAGCAGCCGGCCATTTGCGTCATCAGGTTGCCCACGCCCTGGATCTGGATATCGCCGCGCTTGCCGGGCTTGTAGCCAGTGGCTTTACGTGGAATCAGTTCCAGCTGTTCGCTGCCGCGCTCCGGCTCGACCAGTTGCTGGGCCAGGTTGACCAGCTGCGCCAGGCGCAAGTCGCCAGCGCCCAGGGCGGCGAACATGTCTTCGGCGATCTTCATGTTGGCCTTTTCGGCCAGCTTGTCGAAGTCCACCTGCGGCAAGCCCAGGCGAGCCAGTTCGCGCTCGAGCAAAGTCTTGCCGGCGGCGACGTTCTGGTCGCGTGCCTGCAACTTGAACCAGTGCACGATCTTCGCCCGCGCCCGCGACGTGGTGATGTAGCCCAGGTTCGGGTTCAACCAATCGCGACTCGGCGTGCCGTGCTTGCTGGTGATGATCTCGACCTGCTCACCGGTCTGCAGGGTGTAGTTGAGCGGCACGATACGCCCGTTGATCTTGGCGCCGCGGCAGTTGTGACCGATCTCGGTGTGCACGCGGTAGGCGAAATCCAGCGGCGTGGCTCCCTTGGGCAAATCGATCGCGTGGCCATCCGGGGTGAAGATGTACAC
This sequence comes from Pseudomonas sp. GW821-FHT03A09, assembly GCF_059421065.1. NCBI lineage: Bacteria > Pseudomonadati > Pseudomonadota > Gammaproteobacteria > Pseudomonadales > Pseudomonadaceae > Pseudomonas > Pseudomonas sp. GW821-FHT03A09. Next base: position 290,718 of record NZ_JBWKUX010000004.1, read on the forward strand.
CCGGTCCGGCTCGATATCCACCCGCAACTGCTCGGCCAAGCCACCGATGTCGCCCAGCTCTTCATGCCACTCCAACACTTGGCGCAGCCAGGAGATTTTCTCTTCGTACTGATTGGACCCGGCCTTGACGTCGGTGCCCTTGTAGCGCCAGTGCGCGCACACGCCCAGCTCCGCCTCTTCGTGCATGGCGTGGGTGCGGATCTGCACTTCCAACACCTTGCCCTCGGGGCCGATCACCGCCGTGTGCAACGAGCGATAGCCGTTTTCCTTCGGGTTGGCGATGTAGTCGTCGAACTCTTTCGGAATATGCCGCCACAGGGTGTGGACGATACCCAGCGCGGTGTAGCAGTCGCGCATTTCCGGCACCAGCACACGCACGGCGCGCACGTCGTAGATCTGGCTGAACGCCAGGCCCTTGCGCTGCATTTTGCGCCAGATGGAATAGATGTGCTTGGCACGGCCGCTGATGTCGGCATCGACGCCGGTAGCCTGCAATTCGGAACGCAGTTGGCCCATCACATCGGTGATGAAGCGCTCACGGTCGAGCCGTCGCTCATGCAGCAACGTCGCAATCTGTTTGTATTGATCGGGCTCGAGGTAACGGAAGGACAAGTCCTCCAGCTCCCACTTGATATGGCCGATACCCAGGCGGTGCGCCAACGGCGCATAGATGTCGAACACCTCGCGGGCGACGCGGTTGCGCTTCTCGTCATCGGCGGTTTTCACCGCGCGAATCGCGCAGGTGCGTTCGGCCAACTTGATCAGGGCGACGCGCACGTCATCGACCATCGCCACCAGCATCTTGCGCAGGTTTTCCACCTGGCCCTGGGTGCCCATCACCATCGATTGGCGCGGGCTGAGGCTGGCACTGATGGCGGCCATGCGCGCCACACCGTCGATCAGCTTGGCGACCACGGCGCCAAAGCGCTGGCTCACGGTGGCCAGCTCGATATGCCCTTCGCGCACACCGCGATAGAGCACGGCGGCGATCAGTGAATCCTGGTCCAGCTTCAGATCGGCCAGGATCTCGGCGATTTCCAACCCAGTGCGAAAGCTCGAAGTGCCTTCGGACCAGAGATTCTTGGCCGCATTGTTTTGCTGCTCAGACTCACGAGCGAACTCGCAAGCTGCCTTCAAGGCTTCACGGTCCAGTGCCGGGTCGACACTGACGGCATGATCCAGCCATGCCTCGAGATTGATACTGCCGTCAGTGTTGATCGGCTGGTGTGCTCTCACCTGTACCATCTTGCTTACCTTCCCTACGACGCACCTTCGATGCGCCAAAAATCATTCCCGACCTTCTACTGCAGACTCCCTGGCAGATCACAGGCCCTGGAGACAACAGGCCGGTCGGATTAAACGGGCATCCTAGCCCGCTTCAAATAACGCCATGGCCTCGACATGCGCGGTTTGCGGAAACATGTCGAGGATCCCGGCACGCTTTAGCCGGTAGCCTTGCTTGACCAACTCATCCGTGTCCCGCGCCAGCGTGGCTGGGTTGCAGGACACATACACCAGACGCTTGGCCCCAAGAGTGGCGAGCTTGCGAACAACCTCCAGGGCACCGTCACGGGGTGGGTCCAAGAGTACCGCAGAAAAGCCCTGTTTGGCCCACTCTGCGTCAGTCAAAGGCTGGGACAAATCGGCCTGAAAAAACTGCGCATTATGCAAATCGTTGCTGACGGCATTGAGGGCCGCCCGGTCCACCATGGTCTGTACACCCTCCACCGCCACCACTTCGCGCACTTGGCGAGCCAGTGGCAGGGCAAAGTTGCCCAGGCCGCAAAACAGGTCCAACACCCGTTCATCGGGCTGTGGCGCCAGCCATTCCAGGGCCTGGGCAACCATCGCCTCGTTGACCCCGGCGTTGACCTGGACGAAATCGCCAGGCCGATAGGCCAGCTCCAGATTCCACTGTTCCAATCGGAATCCCAAGACGGAATGGGTGTCGACCGGCTCTGGCTGCCCCTCGCCATGCAGCCACAGTTGGGCTTCATGGAAGGCGCAAAACTCTTTCAATACCTGCAAGTCCGTTTCCGACAACGGCGCCATATGTCGCAGCAACACCGCGACGGACGTCCCACTGAACAACTCAACATGCCCCAGGGCCTGCGGTTTGCTCAGACGGCGTAGCATGTTGGGCAAACGCTGCATGATCGGCTGCAAGGCTTGTACCAGCACCGGACAATCATCGATGGCGACGATGTCCTGGCTGGCCACAGCGCGGAAACCCACCTCGAGTTTTTTCGCCTTAGCATCCCAGCGTACGGCCACACGGGCACGACGACGGTAGCCAAATTCCGGCCCACTTAAAGGGGCTGCCCATTCTTGCGGCTCGATACCGGCCACGCGAGACAGTTGCTCGGCAAGCATGCGCTGTTTCAGGGCAAGTTGTTCGGCATGGGGCAAGTGCTGCACGCTGCAACCACCACAACGCCCCACGTGGGCGCATGGCGCTGGGCGACGCAGTTCGCTGGCGGTAAGCACACGCTCGGTGCGCGCCTCGACGATCTTGCCGTGGGCGCCCAACACCCGCGCTTCAACCTCTTCGCCGGCCAGCGCGCCGTTCACAAACCAGGTGCGGCCTTCAAAGAACACTATGCCCCGGCCATCGTTCGCCAGGCGCTCGATGGTCAGGCGTTGCTTCTTGCCCACTGGAATCTGCGGAGCCCGGCTGCCACCCGTTGGTTGGAAGCGCAGGCCTCTCTCGTGCTTGGCCATCAGTTGGGTTCGTCGAAAATGCCGGTCGACAGGTAACGGTCGCCTCGGTCACAGATGATCGCGACGATCACCGCGTTTTCCACTTCTTTGGACAACCGCAACATCCCTGCCACCGCGCCACCGGACGACACGCCGCAGAAGATGCCTTCTTCACGGGCCAGGCGGCGGGTAGTGTCTTCGGCTTCGCGCTGGGCCATGTCGATGATGCGGTCCACACGCGTCGCGTTATAGATCTTCGGCAAGTACTCTTCGGGCCAACGGCGAATGCCCGGGATCGCTGCACCTTCCATCGGTTGCAGGCCGACGATCTGGATCGCCGGGTTCTGCTCCTTGAGGTAACGCGAGTTGCCCATGATGGTGCCAGTGGTGCCCATGGAGCTGACGAAATGGGTGATGGTGCCCTGGGTCTGGCGCCAGATTTCCGGGCCAGTGCTGGTGTAGTGTGCCTCGGGGTTATCCCCATTGGCGAACTGGTCGAGCACCAGGCCACGGCCTTCGGCGGCCATGCGCTCGGCAAGGTCGCGGGCGCCTTCCATGCCTTCTTCCTGGGTGACCAGGATCAACTGGGCGCCATAGGCGGTCATCGCCGCCTTGCGTTCGGCGCTGCCGTTGTCGGGCATGATCAGGATCATCTTGTAACCCTTGATCGCGGCGGCCATGGCCAAGGCAATCCCGGTGTTGCCGGAAGTGGCTTCGATCAGGGTGTCGCCAGGCTTGATCTGCCCACGCAACTCCGCGCGGGTGATCATCGACAAGGCCGGGCGGTCCTTCACGGAACCGGCCGGGTTGTTGCCTTCGAGCTTGAGCAACAAGGTGTTGCTGGTTTCACCCGCCATGCGTTGCAAGCGGACCAGGGGCGTGTTGCCGACGCAATCGGCGATTGTTGGGTACTGCAAGGTCATGGCGTATTCGCAATCCAGACTGCGGGGGCGAACATCATACCGGGAAAGGGCGGTGGGCCATATCACGCAAAGTGTGGTGCTTATGGCTTAAAGGCATAAGCAACAAATAGGTTGCCCTTGAGGCCCCCATCGGGGGCAAGCCCCCTCCCACAAGTTGATCGCATTCCAATGTAGGAGCGGGCTTGCCCGCGATGGCCACAACTCGGTGAACCGGCTAACCACTCCGTCCGTCGCCATGGTTTCTCTGGAACACCTCATCCCCCATCGCCGCAATCTGACCTTCGATCAAGGCCTCGAAGGACTTCAGCAACGGCTCAAACGATACCGGTGCTTCCAACACTTGCAATGCCTGCGCAATCGCTTCAACGGTGGACAACGCTCCCGGCCCCGGCGCCTTGCGCAATCGATAACGGGAAACCGAGCCCTCGGCCAGCGTTACCCGAGGCAATGCGGCCAGCAACGGGTTGAGATGCAGCATCTTGCGCGCCTTGCGCCAAGTGCCGTCGGGGACCACCAGCAACAGCGGTTGCTCCCCAGGCACGTAGGCTTGCAGCGGCTGAGCTTCGTCAGCCGGAAACAATAACCGTGCCTGAAAACCGGGCGGGTTCAATAAAGTCGGCAGATCCTCAAACACCTCCCCCACCACCAACTGCGCGTTGTTCAAACCCAACGCCGCCAATCGTGCGGTATTCAACGCATGGTTGACCTCGCTCGGGTGCTGCAACAGCAACACCCGGGTGCGGCTGTCGAGACTGGGGATCAGCGCGCACAAGCAATGGGTGGCAGGCCTGAGGCATCGGGAGCATTGGGGTCTGGACATGGTGTTATCAGGCCTGGTTCAACTGGGCTTTGAGTAGGTCGCGGAAGGTCTGGATCAGCGGTTCGCGACTGCGGCCACGGCGCATGATCATGGAGAACGGCGCTTGATAGCCAAAGGTGGCCGGCAGCAACACGCGCAAGTCACCCTTATCGGCCCAGGCCTGCGCGTAGTGTTCGGGCAGGTAGCCGATATAGGCGCCAGACAGCACCAGGATCAGTTGGGCTTCCATACTTTCCACGGTCGCGGCGCTGTGCTTGAAGCCATGACGAGCCAATTCCGCCTGGCTCCAGTAACCACGGCCAACCATGCGTTGCTGGGTAATCACTTGTTCGGGGATGCGTCGCTCGTTGAACAGCGGGTGCCGAGTGCTGCAATACAACCAGTGCTGCTCGCGGTACAGCGGCATATAGATCAGCCCGCTCATGCGGTTGGAGAAGGCTCCGATGGCCAGGTCCAGACGATTGTCCTGTACGCCCAGTTGCAGTTCGTAAGGGCTCATCACCGATAAGTGCAGGTGCACCGCCGGGTGTTCCAGGCTGTAGGCGCCGATCACTTCGGCAAATGGCAGCGCTTTATCGCTGACGGTGGAGTCGAGCACGCCGAGCTTGAGGGTGCCGCGCAACTCGCCCTTCAACGCGGCGGCGTATTGCTCGAAGCCCTCCAGCTCACCGAGCAGGCGCAGGGTTTCCTGATGGAACAACTCACCTTTACTGGTCAGGCTGAATCCACCTCGCCCGCGATGACACAGCACCAGGCCCAATGCCGACTCCAGCTGGCTCATATAGGTACTGATGGCCGATGTGGACAGGTTGAGTTCGTGTTGTGCATTGGCGAACCCCTGGTGACGCACCACGCTAACGAAGATGCGCAGGAGTTTCAGGTCGGGCAAGGCGTTGGCCATGGGGTCTCCAGAGGCATACACAAAATCCTGTGGGAGGGAGATTGCCCCCTTCCACATTTGAACGCAGCTTACCCCAAGCATTAGTTTAGAGAAATCTGAACTAAGTATTTGCCCCTGCCGATTCTTTCGTATCGGCACATTTCGCAGAATCGATCCCTAACAAACAAAACAACGATGAGGCACTCCCGTGGACAAGATTTTCCACCAACCACTGGGCGGCAACGAAATGCCGCGCTTCGCCGGCATCGCCACCATGATGCGACTCCCCCACCTGCAAACGGCCAAGGGCCTGGACGCCGCCTTTATCGGCGTGCCTCTGGATATCGGCACTTCGCTGCGCGCCGGCACCCGTTTCGGGCCGCGTGAAATCCGCGCCGAATCCGTGATGATCCGCCCCTACAACATGGCCACCGGCGCCGCTCCTTTCGACTCGCTGTCAGTAGCCGATATCGGCGACGTGGCGATCAACACCTTCAACCTGCTCGACGCCGTGCGCATCATCGAAGAAGCCTACGACGAGATCCTTCAACACAACGTGATCCCACTGACCCTGGGCGGCGACCACACCATCACCCTGCCGATCCTGCGTGCGATCCACAAAAAACACGGCAAGGTCGGGCTGGTACACATCGACGCCCACGCCGACGTGAACGATCATATGTTCGGCGAGAAAATCGCCCACGGCACCACCTTCCGCCGCGCGGTGGAAGAAGGTTTGCTCGATTGCGACCGCGTGGTGCAGATCGGTCTGCGCGCCCAGGGCTACACCGCCGAAGACTTCAACTGGAGCCGCAAACAGGGCTTCCGCGTGGTCCAGGCCGAAGAATGCTGGCACCACTCCCTAGCGCCCTTGATGGCTGAAGTGCGGGAAAAAGTCGGTGGCGGCCCGGTGTACCTGAGCTTTGATATCGACGGCATCGACCCGGCTTGGGCGCCCGGCACCGGCACCCCGGAAATCGGCGGGCTGACCACCATCCAGGCCATCGAGATCATCCGTGGTTGCCAGGGCCTCGACCTGATTGGTTGCGACTTGGTAGAAGTTTCGCCGCCCTACGACACCACCGGCAACACCTCGCTGCTAGGCGCCAACCTGCTGTACGAGATGCTCTGCGTACTGCCTGGCGTGACGCATCGCTGATGAGCGCACAAGCCGTGCACAAAGCCGCCGCCGATCTGGTTTCGGCCTTTGCCCGCAATGATCGCGCCGCCTATTTCGGCGCGTTCAGCCGTGATGCGAGCTTTGTGTTCTACACCCTCCCCGAGCCGCTGCTCAGCCGCGATGCCTACCAGGCGTTGTGGGACAGCTGGCGCCGGGACGAGGGCTTTGAGGTGCTGTCCTGCACCTCAAGCAACGCCATTGTCAGCCTGCACGGTGACGTGGCGATATTTATTCATGACGTGGCCACCGAGCTGCGCATGAACGGGGAGCAATTCTTTAGCCAGGAACGCGAAACCATTGTCTTCAAACGACAAGGATCTCGCACAGAACAACAAGAAGGCCTGTGGCTGGCCTGTCACGAACATTTGTCCGCTATGCCGGAAGGGCTGCCGCCCCCTTAGCCAATGTGATCGGAGCAGATCATGAATAATAAAAACAACGATAAAAGTATTCGAAAAATTGAAACCAACGGGGTCGAACAGATCCCGGATCACGAACGCACCGCCGGCCCCAAGGACCTGTTCCGACTGATCTTCGGCGGCGCCAATACCTTTGCTACTGCGGTACTGGGCTCATTTCCAGTGCTGTTCGGCCTGTCATTCCAGGCCGGCGCCTGGGCGATCGTACTGGGCGTGCTGGTAGGTGCGCTGATCCTGGCACCCATGGGCCTGTTCGGGCCGATCAATGGCACCAACAACGCCGTGTCTTCCGGTGCGCACTTTGGTGTACATGGGCGGATCGTCGGATCGTTTCTCTCACTGCTGACGGCGATTGCCTTCTTCTCACTGTCGGTGTGGAGTTCAGGTGATGCACTGGTCGGCGGTGCGAAACGTCTGATCGGTCTGCCGGAAACCGACTTGACCCTGGGCCTGGCCTACGGTCTGTTTGCCCTGCTCGTGCTGACGGTGTGCATCTACGGCTTTCGCTTCATGCTGTGGGTCAACCGCATTGCGGTGTGGGCGGCGAGCCTGTTGTTCCTACTGGGGATCTTCGCTTTCGCGCCAGCATTCGACAGCCAGTTTGCCGGCACTGTAGCGATGGGCCAGACCGGCTTCTGGGCCGCGTTTATCGGCGCCGCGCTGGTGGCCATGAGCAATCCGATTTCCTTCGGTGCATTTCTCGGTGACTGGTCGCGCTACATCCCACGAGAAACACCGAAAGGTCGGATCATGCTGGCCGTTGTACTGGCGCAAATCGCTACCTTGATCCCGTTTCTGTTCGGCCTGGCCACCGCGACCATCGTGGCGATCAAGGCACCGGACTACATCACAGCCAACAACTACGTCGGCGGCCTGTTGGCGGTGGCGCCCACCTGGTTCTTCCTGCCGGTATGCCTGATTGCGGTGATTGGCGGCATGTCCACTGGCACCACATCGCTCTATGGCACCGGGTTGGACATGTCCAGCGTGTTCCCACGCCTGCTGTCGCGGGTCAAGGCCACGCTGCTGATCGGGATGATGTCGATTGCCTTCATCTTTATTGGACGTTTCGCCGCCAACCTGGTGCAGAGCGTGTCGACCTTTGCCGTGCTGATCATCACCTGCACCACGCCGTGGATGGTGATGATGATTATCGGCCTGATCGTGCGCCGGGGCTTCTACTGCCCGGACGATCTGCAGGTATTCACTCGCGGCGAAACGGGCGGTCGCTACTGGTTCAGCCATGGCTGGAACTGGCGCGGGCTCGGTGCCTGGATACCGAGTGCGCTGGTGGGCCTGTGCTTCGTCAACCTGCCGGGGCAGTTTGTCGGGCCGCTGGGCAACCTGGCCGATGGCATCGATATCAGCCTGCCAGTGACGCTGGGACTGGCTTCGGTGATGTACCTGACCTTGCTTCGCGTCTTCCCGGAACCGGCCGCCGTCTACGGGCCGACCGACCCTCGCAGCAAGCGCGTGGATACGCGCGTTAAACCGGCGCTGCAACAAACCGCCTGATCGCCCATAAAAAAGATAATCGGAGAATCGCCGTCATGGCTTTGGATTTATTCGTCGTACTCATCTACGCCGCCGGCATGCTCGTGCTCGGCTACTACGGCATGCGCCGTGCCAAGACTCACGAAGACTACCTGGTAGCCGGACGCAACCTCGGCCCGTCGCTGTACATGGGCACGATGGCCGCGACAGTTTTGGGCGGTGCATCCACCGTCGGCACCGTGCGCTTGGGTTATGTGCACGGCATTTCCGGCTTTTGGCTATGCGCCGCGTTGGGTGCCGGGATCATCGCGCTGAACCTGTTTCTGGCCAAGCCACTGCTGAAACTGAAAATTTTCACCGTGACCCAGGTCCTGGAAAAACGCTACAACCCCATGGCCCGTCAAGCCAGTGCCGTGATCATGCTGGCCTATGCGCTGATGATCGGCGTGACCTCGATCCTGGCCATTGGCACCGTACTGCAAGTGCTGTTCGGCCTGCCCTTCTGGGTCTCGGTGCTGCTGGGCGGTGGCGTGGTGGTGGTGTACTCGACCATCGGCGGCATGTGGTCGCTGACCCTCACCGATATCGTGCAGTTCGTGATCAAGACCGTCGGCCTGATGTTTATCCTGCTGCCTATCTGCTTGTACCGCGTTGGCGGCTGGGATGAACTGGTGGCCAAGCTGCCCGCGTCGAATTTCAGCTTCACCGAAATCGGCTGGGACACCATCATTACGTACTTCATGATCTACTTTTTCGGCATCCTGATCGGCCAGGACATCTGGCAACGGGTGTTCACCGCCCGCGATGAAAAGGTCGCCAAGTACGCAGGCACGTTCGCCGGTTTCTACTGCATCCTCTACGGCCTGGCCTGCGCCCTGATCGGCATGGCGGCGCATGTGCTGATCCCCGACCTGGATAACGTCAACAACGCCTTTGCCGCCATCGTCAAAGCCTCATTGCCGGACGGCATTCGTGGCCTGGTCATTGCGGCAGCCCTGGCCGCGATGATGTCCACCGCCAGCGCCGGTTTGCTCGCTGCCTCCACCGTACTGACCGAAGACCTGCTGCCGCGCCTGCGGGGTGGCAAACAGTCGAGCCTGACGGTCAACCGCCTGTTCACGATGCTGACCGGCATCGCCGTACTGGGGATCGCCCTGGTGGTGAACGATGTGATCAGCGCCCTGACCCTGGCCTACAACCTGTTGGTAGGCGGCATGCTGATCCCGCTGATCGGCGCGATCTTCTGGAAACGGGCAACCACCTCCGGCGCAATCACCTCCATGACCCTGGGCTTTGTGACAGCGCTGGTGTTCATGATCAAGGATGGGTTGGATGCGAACACGCCGATCTACTACAGCCTGGCGGTTGGGTTGGTGAGTTTTGTGGTGGTGAGTCTGTTGTCGCGCCGGCCAGAGGGTGTGGCGGCCAGCGCAGTTTAAGAAAGAACGGGTTTTAGAGCGGTTTCTTCAGCGGGTGCGACGTCGGATGTCGCACCCGTTTTTTTCATTCGATGCTACACACCAGGCTCACTCAAACAAGTCACCGCAATCCTTACAGCCAAAATACTGCTCGGTTGTCGGGCACTCGATCTCCCCTGTCGCCCCCGCCCTCACCCGCCAAGTACACGCCTTACCGCGATATTTCAGCGTGCCCTCAAGGTAACAAGGCGCCCAGTCGTACTCGTCATGTAGCACACGCCCATCAATCGGTTCAGCGCGCTTGAAAAAGGATGCGACTTGCCGCTCATCCAGCACGACGTCACTAGGCCGGCAGCGTTCAGGCTCTTCGGAGTGAAAGCCTGAGATGGCGATGTCGTCGATATCCGGAAGGGACACCGCGCATCCGGCAAGTAATACCCACGTTCCGAATGACCACCGCCGTAGATTCATTGCCATACCCTTCGTTATCAATACGCGATATTCCAATGCCCATTCATGTGAATGGCAAAAATATAGAAGGACGAATTGGGAAAAGGGCATGGATGACGGAACAAGAAGAAGGCTCTGACGATGAAACGTGCCTCGTCAGATAATTGCAGGCAGTACGAAATGAACAACGGATGCACTCGGATTACAAGAAACCGAACACGCCCTGATAAACAATCCATGGTGCAGCGCCCGCGCGACAGGATCGCGTGAGCGCTTCAGGGCTTACCTGCGGCGTGGCCGACGCTGCTCGTCATCAGTACGAATCGGCACCGGCTGTAGCGGAGGCTCGATCAAGCCCAATGCAACACCCAGATCATGGAGCCAGTTTTGAATTTTCTCTTTCATGGTTGCCCCCTTTGAGGGTAATGCGGGTCGGCGGGAGTTCTGTCGCCTTTTCCTTCAGTGATAGTAGCTCTAAGTCCTACGTAATGCTTGAACGAAACCACAACGAACTATTACCAAATTGATCTGAATCCTGTCGGATCGTTCAAGCAATCGCCCGTGTGTCTTGCAGGAAATCCGCGCTGCCTTCTTGTTGCAGGTCGATCCATGCATTGAGGTTAGCGCCGAGCATACCCTTTCGCCACATCAGCCAGGTCGTCGCAGTAGCAAATGGCCCAGTCAGGGGATGAACGGACACGCTGCCCTTGCCCGGCAGGCTATCGAGCATGGATTCGGACATCAGCGCCACACCGGAACCGGCAGTCACGCAGGCAAGCATGCCTTGGTAGGACTCGATCTCGATGGCACGACCCATGGCCACTCGATCGTGGGAAAACCAGGTTTCCAGGCGCGCACGGTAAGCACAACTGCGACGGAAGGTGAACACCGAACGGCCCGCCACGTCCTGGGGGCCGCGTACGGGTGGATGATCGGCTTCGCAAATCAACACCAGCCGTTCTTCACACAAGGGCACACCGTCCAGGGTGGCGATGGTGATGGGACCATCCACCAGCGCCGCGTCCAGGCGACCGGTGATCAAACCTTCGAGCAATTCACCGCTGGGCGCCGATTGCACCTGCAGGTTCACCATCGGATACGCCTTGTGATAACGCGCCAGCAACTTCGGCAAGTGAATCGCGGCGGTGCTGTACATGCTGCCCAGCACAAAATCACCGGCTGGCTGGCCACCTTGGACGGCACCATGGGCCTCGTCGTGCAATGCCAACAGACGCGTGCTGTAGTCCAACAACACTTTGCCCGCAGGAGAAAGCTGCAAACGCTGACGCTCGCGCACGAACAACTCTACGCCGAGCTGCTCTTCCATCTGCTTAAGCCGCGTCGACAGGTTCGACGGCACGCGGTGCAGGCGCTCAGCCGCACGGGTGATGGAGCCCTCTTCCGCCACGGCCTGGAAAATGCGCAATTGACTGAACTCCATACCTTTCTCCAAAACTGAACAAGTTACTCACTATTATTCATTCTTACAGAAAGTCAATCAGCTTTAGCCTGGAGGTCAATGGCTGCCTTGCAGGAAACCTGAACATGTCCCCCCTGATTCGTTTACTCGCCAGCTTTATCGCCTTGATGATGGCCATGGGCATTGGCCGTTTTGCCTTAACACCGCAGATGCCCCATCTGCTCAGTGAAGGGCAGATCGACTTGACCGGCGCGGGCCTGATCGCGGCGGCCAATTACCTGGGCTATTTCGTCGGCGCTGTGGATTCGATCTTCGCCCGCAGCCATCACCATGTGCGCGCAAGGATGTACGGCGGGTTGTGGCTTTGCGTGCTGTTGACCCTGGCATCGTATTGGGCCCAGGGTTTCTGGCCGCATCTGTTACTGCGCTTCGGCACCGGTGTTGCCAGTGCCTGGGCGTTGGTGATGATCGCGAGTTTAAGCCAGCCCTTGGCGATTGCCGTTGGGCGCCCGCGCCTGGGGGCCTTGGTGTTTGCCGGCCCTGGGCTGGGCATTCTGCTGACCGGGCTGCTGGCACTGGGCTCGAACTTGCTGGGGCAAAGCTCCGCAACGCTGTGGTTGGTGTATGGCGTGGTGGCGCTGGTGATGTTGCTGGCCATCCTGCCGTTCCTACCACAACCGACCACCCCGGTGCCCCACGCCCACCACGCGGGCAGCAACGGTAGCATCACGCACCTGTGCTGGATTTATTTCCTGTATGGCCTGGGCTACATCATTCCGGCGACCTTTCTGTCGCAAATGGCCAGCGTTCAGTTCAAAGGTGACTGGCAGGCCGATCTATTCTGGCCATGCTTTGGACTGGCAGCTGCATTGGGCGTGGTGGTGGCAAGCCTACGCCGTAAAGACCCGCAGACCACCCGCCGCTGGCTGATGAGCACCTTGTGGCTTCAAGCAGCCGGGGTGTTCGCCTGCTTGTTGGGCAATGGCTGGGGCCTGGCATTGGGCGTATTGCTCTGCGGCGCCCCCTTCCTGGCCTGCATGCAGTTGGTCATGGCACGCCTACGGGAAGTCGCACCCCACGGCTACCAGCGCAACACCGGGCTGCTAACCGCCAGCTTTGCCATCGGACAATTATGTGGGCCACTACTGGCGTCGGTGAGCAGCCATTTGAGCGGCGGCCTGCAGCCGGCCTTGATCATTGCCGGCGGCGGCATGGTGTTGGCGGGCGCCGTATTGATCAGCCGGCAACCAGCGGTGCCGGCAAGCGAACCTGCTCTCGACGAGCGAGCACCAGGAAAAACAGCCCTCCCAGGAAGCACCCGGTAAACCAGGCAAAGTTGGCCATGCCCTGCAGCGCCGGGGTGAAGGTGATCGCGACCCCCACCAGCGTCGCGGGCACCAGGGCCTTGACCGCGGTCCAATTCACGCCACCGTCGAAGTAGTAACGCCCCCTCGGGCTGTCATCGAACAACGCGTCCACGTCGATTTTCTGCTTTTTGATCAGATAGAAGTCCACCAGCAGAATGCCGAACAAAGGGCCAATGAACGCCGCAAGAACGTCCAGGGTGTAGTGGATCATCAACGGGTTATTGAACAGGTTCCAAGGGGTGATGAAGATCGATGCCACGGCAGCGATCATCCCACCGGCCCGCCAGCTGATTTTGCTTGGCGCGACATTGGCAAAATCAAACGCTGGCGATACGAAGTTGGCAACGATATTGATGCCGATGGTTGCGGTGACGAAGGCAAAGGCGCCGAGCAGCACCGCCATGCTGTTGTCGATGCGCGAGACGGTGGCGATGGGGTCGTGGAGCATCTCGCCAAACACTGGCAAGGTGCCCGAAACGATCACCACGGTGACCAGGGAGAACGCCAGGAAATTTACCGGCAGCCCCCAGAAATTGCCGCGTCGTACGTCGTGCATGCTGCGGCAGTAGCGGCTGAAATCACCAAAATTCAGCGTAGGTCCGGAGAAGTACGACACCACCAGCGCGGTCGCCACAATCACCTGGCCAAAAGCTTGCCAACCCGACAGGGATTTTTCCGCCAGGGTGAAGCTGACATTTGCCCAGCCGGCCTTCCATACGATCCAACCGGCCAAAGCAAACATCACCGCATACACCACTGGCCCCGCCCAATCGATGAAACGACGAATGGACTCCATACCGGCCCAGAACACTGCCGCCTGCAACACCCACAAGCTTAGGAAGCCAAACCACCCCAAGTAAGACAAACCGGCGAAATGTGGCTCGGCATAAACCGCCATCTGTGGGAAGAAGCGCAGCACCACAATAATCAGCGCGCTGGACGCCAGGTACGTCTGAATCCCGTACCACGCCACGGCGATCAAGCCGCGAATCACCGCCGGAATATTCGCCCCAAACACACCGAAGGCCAGCCGACAGATCACCGGATAGGGCACGGCAGCTTGCTGGCTGGGTTTGGCCACCAGGTTGGCGATCAACTGCACAATGCAAATACCAGCAAGCAACGCGATCAATACCTGCCAACTCGCCAGGCCGAGGGCGAACAGACTGGCGGCGAACACATAGCCACCGACGCTGTGCACATCGCTCATCCAGAAGGCGAAGATGTTGTACCAGGTCCATTTTTGCGGCAGCGGTCCCAGATCCTGGTTGTACAGGCGCGGGCTGTAGCCTTTGGGCAATTGTTCGGTCATCGCTTGGCTCCTCGAGATACCTGCATGCGCTGCCGTTGCGGTGTGCATACGGTAGGCGGCATGGTTTGTATACGAGGCATTCAGCAGAATGCGTGCCAATGGCACACAATCCCCTTGTATCGGCGCTCCAAAGGAATTCAAAGGGTTCTATAGGTGGGGACGATGCTCAGCAACGGTGCAGATAAATCCTGTACACAATCAGTGTTGCACCCGATGTGCACACAGGTAGCCTGCTCTTCTGTGAACCCCAGTGGGAGCCTACAGAAGAGCAGACCGGGCTCAGCTCAGTTCAATGCGATCCGCATGAATCACAATCTGTCCCTGCTTGTAGAGCGCACCAATGGCCTTCTTGAAGTTGCCCTTGCTCACACCGAACAAGTTGCTAATCACCGCGGGGTCGCTCTTGTCGCTGACCGGCAAGGTGCCATTGTTTTCGCGCAACTTGGCGAGGATCTTCGAGTTGAGGCTGGAAGCCGCTTCCTGGCCGACCGGCTGCAGGCTCAGGCTGATGTTTCCATCGGCGCGGATCTCCTTGATAAAGCCTTTTTCTTCCTTGCCCGGACGCAAGAACTTGAACACTTCGTTCTTGTGGATCAAGCCCCAGTGCTTGTTGTTGATGATCGCCTTGAAGCCCATGTCCGTGGCTTCGGCCACCAGCAAGTCGACTTCCTGGCCCACCTGGTAGTTGGCAGGGGTTTTGTCCAGGTAACGGTCCAGGCGTGCGGTGGCGGTGATGCGCTTGGTGTGCTTGTCGAGATAGACGTGCACCACGCAATACTCGCCGGCGGTCAACTGGCGCTTTTCTTCCGAATACGGCAGCAACAGGTCCTTGGGCAAACCCCAATCGAGGAATACACCGATACTGTTGACTTCCACGACTTTCAAACTGGCAAATTCGCCTACTTGAACTTTGGGCTTTTCAGTCGTGGCAATAAGTTTGTCATCGCTGTCCAGATAAATGAAAACGTTAAGCCAATCTTCATCTTCACTGGGAATATCTTTGGGGATATACCGATTGGGCAAGAGGATTTCACCATCTTGCGCACCATCCAGGTACAAACCAAAGTTAGTGTGTTTAACCACTTGCAAGCTGTTGTAGCGCCCGACTAAAGCCATTTCCAAATACCCTCGTTACGTGGGCGGCATTCTACCCGAGTTGGGCTCGATACGCGCGTACGCGTGCGAAGTCGCGGGCTGGCGTGGCTTTCTGCTGACGGCGCTCCGCTCGTCTGATCGATCGCCTGAATTTTTCCTGGGTGTGCCCCACCGTATACCCCGTGGTTTCGAGTTAAAACAGTAAGTTAGAGGATTATTCCAAAGATAAACTTCGGCTATTTCCCGTTGCACCCGTTATTCCCGGGGGATATTTACCAGCAATTGTCAAGTATTTCCTGTACGATGCTTGGCCAAGTTAATTTTCTACAGGTTAGTGGCCGCCATGCGCGTAAAAGCATCCAACAGCAAAGCAAAGCCAGCTCCCGCCGTTGAAACCAGCGAATCGATCAACAGCCAGATTGCTGCTTTCCTCAAGTCCGGTGGTGAAATCCAGCAAATTGCCAAGGGCGTGAGCGGCCAGACTTTCGGCCCGTCCAAGCAGATCAGCCTGGGCAAAAAGTAATACCTGCGCAGTACACCTGGTCCCTAAGCGTCTTGCCTTCAAGGCGCTAGGACTAGAGCCGCAATACCCTCTCTTATCTATACCAATCGACGAACGGGGCTCACCGCCCGGCATTCGCCGGTATGCTTGCACACGTCTAGCACGGGCATCTGCCCGACATACCCGTTACTGCTCCTCGCTTTCTCATGGAGTGAAGCATGCTCAAACCCTGCATTTTCCTGATCGGCGCCCTGTTGGCGAGCCCCCTGGCCGAAGCGCAGATTTTCCAGCGCGAACTGGGCGACTTCGATCTGAAATTGGGCACGACGCCCAGCCGCAGCATGGCCCAAGGGCTGGTAAAACCCACATCGCCGGGCAGCGACTCGTTTCACGGCGGCCTGGACCTGAGCCATGACAGCGGCCTGTATTTCGGCCAGTTCGCTCCCAGCATGGGCTTGGCTTCGGCCAATAACCTCGAAGTCGATTCTTACCTGGGCTTCAAGCGCCCCTTCGACCAGACCTTGGGCTACGAAGTCGGGTTGATCCACTACAGCTACCCCAAGCTCAGCCCCCTCGACAGCCAGGAGTTCTACGGCGGCCTCAACCTGTTGGGCAACCGCTTCGGCGTCTCCTTCAGCAACGATCCGGATCGCCAGGACAGCACATTGTTCGCCGACCTCGGTGGCACACAACCCTTCGGCATCGGCGTGAGCATGAAATACACCACCCATCAGTTGGGCAGCCCGGTCTCGGTGGATGGCGGCTCCATCAGCAGTTTCAGCGATTGGTCGGTACAGTTTTCCCGCGCATGGAAAGGCATTGACCTCGACCTGATCTACAGCGGCTCCAGCCTCAGCGGCACCGACTGCTCAGCCTACTCTGGACACAATTCTCAATGCGACGGCCTGTTGACCTTGAAGGCTGTACGGTCGTTTTATTGAGGCGCTTAAATGCCTGTCCTAATTCGGCGCCAACGTCCCCAGCCAAGCCACCAGTGCCAGGATCAGCACCGCCGCCGCAAACTCCAGGACGATGCTGCGGCGCAACGCTTTACGCGCCGCTCCATGCTCGCCCTGCGCCATAGAACGCTGCAGCAACGGCGTCAGATGGGAGCGATTGAGTGCCGCCAGCCCCAACATCAGGCCGAACAATCCCAGCTTGAAGCACAATAGGATCGCGTAAAGGCCAGTCGTGATGCCATCCAGGTTCGGCCCTACCACAAACAGATAATTCGCCACGCCCGTGCCGATCAACACCGCGACGAATACCGCGCCCACACGCTCAAAGCCCGCCAAGGTGTGTGCCAATACCTGCACCGCCTGCAAAGACGTGCTCATCAGCAACAAGCCAAACGCCGCCAATGCCCCGAGCCACCCCGCCGCTGCCAACAGGTGTGCACTGTCACTGAGGATATGCCACACCCCAAGTGTGCCCTCATGCATCACTCCATGCCCGGTCCACACCAGCGTCACCAATGCGACGGCCCCGAACAAAGTGGCCAATCGGGTGTTGAGCACCACCCACACCAGCGCAACAATACGTAGCCACCAGCTCCAGCCCAGTTCGGTCTGCCAGAGCATCATCCGCAAATGGGGCCACAACGCTTGCCAATCCTCGGCGCCGCTCATGGCCTGGGTCATGGACAGCAGCGACGCTACCGAAAACAGCACCCCCAGACTCGCCAACACCCGCAGCAACGACTTCAGATTCAACAGCCTGCTATCGGCATAGAGGCCAAACAACCCCAGGCCAAACACCAGCATCAAATCCAGATAAAGGGCGAAGCGCAGAAAAACCTGAACCAGTTCATTCATGGCTGGACGCTGAACACCACATTGCCGAGGATCGGGTGAGTGTCGGACGACACCGCGCGCCAATCAACCCGGTAAGTGCCAACCGCAAGCGCAGCGGCCGGCTTGATCAACATCACCTTGGGATCGCTGCTGGCCGCGACGCTGGCCTTCACCGGCATCGGCGAATTCGGCATGCCGGGCATATCGGTCATGGTCAGCTTGGCGCCGGAAAACTGCGTCAGCAGGTTCTCCGAGAAACGCAGCTCGATCACGGCCGGTGGTGCCCCCTTTGCCCCATCGACCGGGGTGGACGACAACAGCTTCGGATGCGCCGAGGCCGCCAGGCTGGTGATCAATCCCGCCCACAACACAGCGCCCGCCAGGGCGGTTTTCAACATTGACATGCAAGACTCCAGGCCGCTCATGGCGGCGAGTTATAGGAAGAGAAAAAACGTCAGAACCACAGGCGTACACCCATCACCCAGCGCACCTGACTGGTGTCTTCACCTTCATCCCGTGCATATTGCGCGGTCTGGCCATAGCTGCGGTTCCAGGTGACACCCACGTAGGGCGCGAATTCGCGGCGGACTTCGTAGCGCAGCCTCAAGCCCAGCTCACTTTCCGACAGGCCCGAGCCGATGCCGCGCTGCGGATCGTTACGCCCATAGAAATTGAGTTCCGCAGTGGGCTGCAGGATCAGCCGGTTGGTCAGGAGGATGTCGTAGTCGCCTTCCAATCGGGCAGCGGTACGTCCCGCCTCACCGACAAACAACGTGGCTTCAGCTTCAAAGTTGTACAGCGCCATGCCCTGTGTGCCGAACGCTGCCCAGGTCTGGCCATCCCCCGGTTTGAAGTCCTGGCGCACACCGCCCACCAGGTCCCACCACGGGCTGATGGCATGCCCCCACAGCGCCTGCACCTCGGCGTTTTCAGTGCGACCGGCACTGCGCTTGCCCTCACTGCGCAGCCACAGGCGGTCGATATCACCGCCGACCCAGCCCTTGATATCCCAGTTCAGCGCACCCTCACCGTCGCCGCCTTGCCATTCCAACTGGTTGATCAGCAATAGCGAGTTGATAGCACTGTCGTGAACCATGTGACCACCGGGGTCGTTGTACACCGCAGCGCGATCAGCGTCGGTCAAGGCCGGGGTCGGCGTGCGGCTTTCGCTGAGTGCGGGGGACGCCGGGCTCATACCCTGAAACTCATCCGCCAATGCCAGCGGCGTGAGTGCCAACCCAATGAAAGCCAATACAACACGATGGCTCATGCTCGCTTCCTTATTCATGCACGCGCACCTCACGGAACATGCCCATTTCCATGTGGAACAGCAGGTGGCAGTGATAAGCCCAGCGCCCCAGCGCATCGGCGGTTACGCGGTAGCTGCGCCGGGAACCGGGCGGCATATCGACGGTGTGCTTGCGAACCTGGAACTGGCCGTTTTCGTCTTCCAGGTCACTCCAGAGGCCGTGCAGATGAATGGGGTGGCTCATCATGGTGTCGTTGACCAGCACCAGCCGAACCCGTTCGCCATAGGTCAGTTGCAAAGGCTCTGCATCGGAAAACTTCACGCCATTGAATGACCAGGCGAACTTCTCCATATGCCCGGTGAGGTGCAGCTCGATGGTGCGGCTGGGATCGCGGCCGTCGGGATCTTCGAAGGTGCTGCGCAGGTCAGCGTAAGTCAGCACACGCCGGCCATTGTTGCGCAGGCCGATGCCGGGGTCGTCGAGCTTGGGCACCGGATTCATGGCTTGCATATCCACCAGCGGGTTGTCCTGCTCGCTGGCGGGATGAGCCTGCATCGACATGGCGCTGTGATCCATGCCTTCCATACCCGGCATGTCCGCCATGGCACCGTGATCCATACCACCCATGCCCATATCGTTCATGGTGATCCAGGGGCGCGGGTCCAGCTCTGGCACCGGAGCCACCGCCCCAGCCTCACAGGCGAGAGTGCCACGGGCGTAACCACTGCGATCCATCGACTGGGCGAACAGCGTATAAGCCGCTGCCGTCGGCTCGACCAGTACGTCAAAAGTCTCCGCCACCGCGATGCGGAACTCATCGACGCTCACCGGCTGCACGGGCTGGCCGTCAGCAGCGATCACGGTCATCTTCAGCCCCGGGATACGCACATCGAAATAGCTCATCGCCGAGCCATTGATAAAGCGCAACCGAATCGTTTCGCCCGCCTGAAACACCCCGGTCCAATTGCGACCGGGAGGCTGGCCGTTGAGCAGATAGGTGTAGGTCTCGCCGCTGACATCGGCCAGGTCCGTAGGGTTCATCTTCATCTGTGCCCACATCAGGCGGTCGGCAACCGTGGCCGACCAGCCTTGCTTGCCCACATCCCGTACAAAATCGCCCACAGTCGGCTTATGCAGGTTGTAGTAGTCCGACTGTTTCTTGAGGGTCTTCATCAGCGCGACGGGGTCTTCATCGGTCCAGTCCGACAGCATCACCACGTAATCGCGCTGGTAACTGAACGACTCGGGCTCCTTCGGATCGATCACCAGCGGGCCATATACGCCCTGCTGTTCCTGGAAGCCGGAATGGCTGTGGTACCAGTAGGTGCCGTGCTGCTTGACCTTGAACTGGTAGACAAACACGCCTCCCGGCTCGATGCCCTGGAAGCTCAGGCCAGGCACACCGTCCATGTTCGACGGCAGGAGGATGCCGTGCCAGTGGATCGAGGTAGGTTCGGCCAGGCGGTTTTTCACGCGCAAGGTCACGGTGTCACCTTCGCGCCAGCGCAACAGCGGGCCAGGCAGGCTGCCATTGATGGTCAGCGCGGTACGCTGGCGGCCTGTGAGGTTGACCGGGGACTGATCGATGAACAGATCAAATTCGTTTCCCGCGAGTACCGTGGGCTGACCGGGACTGGTCAAGGCCCAGACCGGGCTGCGCCAGAGCCCGAGCCCGCCCAGCAAGCCGCCGGCGGCCAGGCCTTTGACGAAAGTTCGTCGGGTGGTTTTGGAGTGCATGCCGATTCAATTCCATGAGTTGAATGGCAGCAGATTAGGGGCGACCGGCTGTCAGCCACCTTAGCGGCAGATTACCGATCTGACAGTTTCGCCCGGCTGACGAGTTACAAAACCCACAGCCATAAAAAAAAACCGGACAATCGTCCGGTTTTTTTCAATTCACCCCTGCCTTACTCGGCAGCCGGCGCCTCTGGTTTACGACGCTTGAGCGGGGCCATGCCGTCCTTGCTGACGAGCGACAGGTTGTCGGTCTTCGGACGGTTGGCGATCTTGCGCTTGGTTGGCGACTTGGCGCCGGTTTTCTTTTTGTCGCCCTTGGCGTCGGTCTTTTTCTTCTTCACGCCAACGGCCTTGCCCGACGCCTTGACCTTCTTCGGCCCGGTGTAGGTGCCTTTGACTTCCTTGATGGTGCGGCGCTCGAACGACTGCTTGAGGTAGCGCTCGATGCTCGACATCAGGTTCCAGTCACCGTGGCAGATCAGCGAGATGGCCAGGCCATCGTTGCCGGCACGCCCGGTACGGCCGATACGGTGTACGTATTCGTCGCCGCTGCGCGGCATGTCGAAGTTGATCACCAGGTCCAGGCCATCCACGTCCAAGCCACGGGCGGCAACGTCGGTGGCGACCAGGATCTTCACACCACCGGCCTTCAGGCGATCGATGGCCAGCTTACGGTCCTTCTGGTCTTTTTCACCGTGCAGCACGAACGCCTTGTATTCCTGAGCCACCAGGCGACCGTAGATGCGGTCGGCAGCAGCGCGGGTGTTGGTGAACACGATGGCCTTCTGATAGGTCTCGTTGGCCAACAGCCAGTTAAGGATCTGCTCTTTGTGCACGTTGTGGTCGGCGGTGACGATCTGCTGACGCGTGGTCTCGTTCAGGTCGCTGACGTTGTTGACCTGCAAGTGCTCAGGGTTGTTCAGCACCTTGGCGACCATGTCACGCAGGGTCGAGCCGCCGGTGGTGGCGGAGAACAGCATGGTCTGCTGGCGGTTGACGCACTCGCCGACCAAGCGCTGCACGTCATCGGCAAAGCCCATGTCGAGCATACGATCGGCTTCGTCGAGCACCAGCACTTCGACTTCCTTGAGGTCAAGGTTGCCAGCGTTGAGCTGCTCGATCATGCGACCCGGGGTGCCGATCAGGATGTCCGGCACTTTGCGCAGCATGGCGGCCTGGACCTTGAAGTCTTCGCCGCCGGTAATGATGCCGGACTTGATGAAGGTGAACTGGGAGAAACGCTCCACTTCCTTCAAGGTCTGCTGGGCCAGCTCGCGGGTCGGCAGCAGGATCAGGGTCTTGATGCTGACGCGCACCTTGGCCGGGCCGATCAGGCGGTTCAGAACAGGCAGGACGAAAGCCGCGGTCTTGCCACTACCGGTTTGAGCTGTCACCCGCAGGTCACGCCCTTCGAGCGCGAGCGGGATGGCCGCTGCTTGCACAGGCGTAGGCTCGACAAATTTAAGCTCGGCCACGGCTTTGAGCAGGCGTTCGTGCAGGGCGAATTGGGAAAACACGGGTGCTACCTCGAAGAAATACAAAATATCAGCTGCATAGGGTAACGGTTTCGGGCGTCCAAACCGAGTTTCTTTACGCGAACGGTGCTAATCAGTTGCTTTTTTGTTAGAGCTTTTGTCGGTAAAGCCAACTTTGCCGCACTTAAATGCTCTAATCGGCCCCATCTTGCATTTAGAGGAATCGGTTTCACCCATGGATATCAAACAGCTTTGGCGCAACGTCCAAGACCTCTGGGGCGCCCTCGACGAACATCCGATGCTGCATGCCGGCCTGGGTCTGCTGGTGCTGCTGGTGGTGGCCTTGCTGGTCGGGCGGGTCGCGCGCTACCTCATCCTGCACGCAGTCAAATTGCTCGGCCGACAGCCCGCGCTGCATTGGCTCAATGATTTTCGCCATAACAAAGTCTTCCACCGCCTGGCGCAAATGACGCCATCGCTGGTGGTCCAGTTCGGCCTGTACCTGGTGCCGGACCTGAGCAAGACCGCCACCCTGTTCATCGGCAACGTGGCGCTGGCGTTCACCATCCTGTTCATGACCCTGGCCGTGAGCGCCCTGCTCAACGCCCTGCTGGATATCTACGCCCGCACCGAACATGCGCGCACCCGCTCGATCAAGGGTTATGTACAACTGGCGAAGATGGTGCTGTTCGTGTTTGCCGCAATCATCATCGTCGCCACCCTGATCGACCGTTCGCCGCTGTTGCTGCTGTCAGGCCTTGGCGCCATGTCGGCGGTGATTCTGTTGGTGTACAAGGACACCCTGCTGTCGTTCGTTGCCAGTGTGCAGTTGACCAGCAACGACATGCTGCGGGTCGGCGACTGGATCGAAATGCCTCAAGTGGGTGCCGATGGCGATGTAGTGGATATCACCTTGCACACGGTCAAGGTGCAGAACTTCGACAAGACCATCGTCTCCATCCCGACCTGGCGCTTGATGTCCGAATCGTTCAAGAACTGGCGCGGCATGCAAGCGTCCGGCGGGCGCCGCATCAAGCGCAGCCTGTATATCGACGCCAGCGGCGTGCGTTTCCTGCGCGACGACGAAGAAGTGCGCATGACCCAAGTGCACCTGCTCACCGACTACATCAGTCGCAAACAGGCCGAGCTCAAAGCCTGGAACGAAGCCCAGGGCCACAGCGCACAACTGTCGGCCAACCGCCGCCGCATGACCAACCTCGGCACTTTCCGTGCCTATGCCCTGGCCTATCTGAAAAGCCACCCGGACATCCAGCCGAACATGACCTGCATGGTGCGCCAGATGCAAACCACTGCCCAGGGCGTGCCGCTGGAGATCTACTGCTTCACCCGCACCACCGCGTGGGCAGATTACGAGCGTATCCAGGGTGACATCTTCGATTACTTGCTGGCGGTGCTGCCAGAGTTTGGCTTGAGCCTGTATCAGCAGCCGAGCGGCAATGATCTGCGTGCAGGTGTGTTGCCTGCGTTATTAGGCGCCAGTCATTTGCCGCCCCTGGAAAACAAATCTGCCTGAGGCCGCCAACCCACCGTGGGAGCGGGCTTGCCCGCGATAGCGGAGTGTCAGCTACAGATTATTCACTGGCCCATCGCGATCGCGGGCAAGCCCGCTCCCACAAAGGTTCAGGGGTGGGCCGGTTCCTTGCGCACGCCCAACCGACTGATCCACACCGCCGCCAAAATCACCAACCCACCCAGGGCCAGTCGGCCCAGCGGCTCGTGCTGGTTCCAGATCAGCAAGTTCAGCAACAGCCCAACCGGCACATGCAGGTTATTCACCACAGCGAGCGTGCCGCCATTGACCAGGCAGGCGCCCTTGTTCCACCAGTACATGCCCAGCGCGGTACTGACCAGTCCGAGAAACAGCAACACGCCCCATTGCAGCGGTGCTTCGGGCAGGAAGTTGGCCTTGCCGAACAACAGGAACGCCGGCAGCACCACCAGTAACGCCCCCAGATAGAAATAGCCGAAGCGTCGGTAATGGGGTTGATCACTCGGGTAGCGCGCCACCAGATGTTTGTACATCACCTGCCCGGCGGCATAGGTGAAGTTAGCCAGTTGCAGCAGCAAGAAACCCATGAAGAAGTTCGGCGTGATCTGATCGAAGCGGATCACCGCAGCCCCGCCCACCGCCACCAGTGCAGCGATCAGCGCCCAAGGGTTGAAACGGCGGTTGAGGGCGTCTTCGATCAGGGTCACGTGCAATGGCGTGAGGATGGTGAACAGCAGCACTTCCGGCACCGTGAGCACGCGAAAGCTCAGGTACAAGCACACGTACGTCACGCCGAACTGCAGAGCGCCGATCACCAGCAGGCGGCGCATGAACGCAGGTTCCACGGAACGCCAGCGGGTCAGCGGGATAAATACCAGCCCAGCCAGCAGCACACGCACCAGCACCGCGAAATAGCTGTCGACGTGACCGGCGAGGTATTCGCCGATCAAGCTGAAGGAAAAAGCCTGAATCAGGGTGACAACCAGTAGATAGCCCATGCGCGCCTCGTTTCGAATGGGCGGGACATTAAAGGTTTTCGGCGTTTCACGAAACTCGGGGCAAAAAAAACCCGACCTCGCTAAAGCGTCAGTCGGGCAGGAGCACTCAGGAGCTACAAGTGCAAAGGGAGGTTCGATACGCGTACTTGAAGGGTTTGCGTGGGGCTAGATAAACACCACGCGATTATCTGACGATTAAAGGATCACGCGACCTGTGCCAGCAACGCCTTGGCGTGGTTGATGCCCTTCTCTTGGAAGTCACTGCTCAGGTTCACCCCTTCAGCATGAATGAACGTCACGTCGTGAATCCCGATGAACGCCATGACCTGGCGCAGGTACGGTTCCTGATGATCAGACGTCGCACCCGTATGAATGCCGCCGCGAGCGGTGAGCACGATCGCACGCTTGCCAATCAACAAACCCTGAGAGCCGGTGGCGGTGTACTTGAAGGTGACACCGGCGCGCAACACGTGGTCCAGCCAGGCTTTGAGGGTGCTGGGAATGGCGAAGTTGTACATCGGTGCAGCCATCACCAACACGTCGGCGGCGAGCAATTCGTCGGTCAATTCGTTGGAGCGGTCCAGGGACGCCTGTTCAACGCCGCTGCGTTGCTCGGTCGGTTTCATCCAACCGCCGAGCAGGTTGGCGTCAAGATGCGGAACCGGATTCAGCCCAACGTCTCGCACGGTGATCTGATCCGCTGGATGGGCGGCCCGCCATTGGCTGATGAACTGCTGGGTCAGTTGGCGGGAGATCGAATTCTGCTGGCGAGCGCTGCTTTCGATGATCAGAACGTTGGACATGGCTTTGTAGGCTCCATCTGTACTTGCTGTAAGTCGATGGAGAAAGATTAACCAGGGCTCATTCGATAAAAAAGCGCAAAAAACTGCTATAACCCATCTAGAAATTTGTTGATAAGCGGAGTATTGCTAAGCACATGCTCCGCTGCCGCATCATTTAGGAGCACAAGCCAGGGCAATACGCATTTTGATAATGGCGCGGTTGAACTTGACCGTCGTGTTGGTGCTTTTACCCGCCGGTACCGACACCGTACGACGACGCGGGGATTCCGGGCCATTGGTAAAGGTTACCGAACAGACAGCGTCATTGGCGCCGTAGTTATTCAACTGGATCGAGCTGATGTCGCCGTCCACGTCGGACGCGGTGTAATCAATGCTCACACCGTCGATCTTCTTGGTCACATCGATCGGGTAGGCAAACGCGCTCATCGGCAGCAGCGCCAGCAACACACAACAGAATTTTCTCATTCGGCAGTCTCCAATAAGGACCGCCAGCTTAGGACAAGAGGAGCTCATCTTGAAAGCGCCCCGCGTTACCCTCGATCAATGGCGCACGCTGCAAGCTGTGGTTGACCATGGCGGCTTCGCCCAGGCAGCAGAAGCGCTGCACCGTTCGCAATCCTCGGTGAGCTACACCGTGGCACGCATGCAAGACCAACTCGGGGTGCCCTTGCTGCGCATCGACGGGCGCAAGGCGGTGCTCACCGACGCCGGTGAAGTGCTGTTACGCCGCTCCCGGCAGTTGGTGAAGAACGCCAGCCAGCTGGAAGACCTCGCCCACCATATGGAACAGGGCTGGGAAGCTGAAGTGCGGTTGGTGGTGGACGCGGCCTACCCGAATGCGCGGCTGGTACGTGCCCTCACCGCGTTCATGCCGCAAAGCCGAGGCTGCCGCGTGCGCTTGCGCGAGGAGGTGCTGTCCGGCGTGGAAGAGTTGCTGATCGATGGCATGGCCGACCTGGCCATCTGCGGGTTCATCATCCCGGGTTACCTGGGCACGGAAATGAGCGACGTGGAATTCATCGCCGTGGCCCATCCCGACCACTCGCTGCACCGCCTGAACCGCGAGCTGAGTTTCCACGACCTGGAGAGCCAAATGCAGGTGGTGATCCGCGATTCCGGGCGTCAACAGCCACGGGACGTCGGCTGGCTCGGTGCCGAACAACGCTGGACAGTCGGCAGTCTGCCCACTGCCGCCACGTTCGTCAGCAGCGGCCTGGGCTTTGCCTGGCTGCCCCGGCACCTGATCGAGCGGGAACTCAAGGAAGGCCTGCTCAAGCAGCTACCCTTGGAAAAAGGCGGCAGCCGCAACCCGACGTTCTACCTGTACTCGAATAAGGACAAACCCCTGGGGCCGGCCACGCAGATCCTCGTGGAACTGCTGCGCACCTTTGACACGGCGCCCCTGGACGCGCCTTTCGCCGCCCCACGACAAGCCTGAAACGGAGTTCACCCATGGCCTGGTTCGATCACGAAGGCTGCAGCCTGCACTACGAGGAATATGGGCACGGCGCTCCGCTGATCCTGATCCATGGCCTTGGCTCCAGCAGCCAGGATTGGGAGTTGCAGATTCCGGTACTGGCCAAACATTACCGCCTGATCGTGGTGGACGTGCGTGGTCATGGGCGCTCGGACAAACCCCGTGAGCGCTACAGCATTCCTGGCTTCACCTTCGACCTGATCGCCCTGATCGAACACCTGAACCTGCCACCCGCCCATGTGGTGGGCCTGTCCATGGGTGGCATGATCGCCTTCCAGTTGGCGGTGGACGAGCCCGGCCTGGTCAAGAGCCTGTGCATCGTCAACAGCGCGCCCGAGGTCAAGGTGCGCAGTGCCGATGATTACTGGCAGTGGGCCAAGCGCTGGAGCCTGGCACGCCTGCTCAGCCTGGCCACCATTGGCAAAGCCCTCGGTGACCGGCTATTCCCCAAACCGCACCAGGCAGACCTGCGACACAAGATGGCCGAACGCTGGGCAAAAAACGACAAACGTGCTTATCTCGCCAGCTTCGACGCAATTGTAGGTTGGGGCGTACAGGAACAACTTTCCAGGATTCCCTGTCCAACCCTGGTCATCAGCGCCGACCACGACTACACCCCCGTGGCGCAGAAAGAAAACTATGTAAAACTGCTGCCCAATGCGCGGCTGGTGGTGATCAAGGATTCCCGCCATGCCACGCCCTTGGATCAACCCGAAGTCTTTAATGCCACCTTGCTCGATTTTCTAAAGACAGTCGAAACCACTACCCAGGATCACTGACCCATGCTGAAAAAAATCGCCTTCTTTACCGGTTCCGTTCTGTTCGCTGCCAACCTGATGGCCGCCGAACCCGCCAAGGCGCCTCACGTACTGATCGATACCACCAACGGCCAGATCGAAATCGAACTGGACCCGGTCAAGGCACCAATCAGCACCAAGAACTTCCTGGCCTATGTCGATAAGGGCTTCTACACCAACACGATTTTTCACCGTGTGATCCCGGGCTTCATGGTCCAGGGCGGCGGTTTCACCGCGCAGATGTCGCAAAAGCCGACCGAAGCGCCGATCAAGAACGAAGCCAGCAATGGCTTGCATAACGTACGTGGCACTTTGTCCATGGCTCGCACCAATGACCCGAACTCGGCCACCAGCCAATTCTTCATCAACGTGGCTGACAATGCGTTCCTCGACCCGGGCCGTGACGCCGGTTACGCGGTGTTCGCCAAGGTCGTCAAGGGCATGGACGTCGTCGACATCATCGTCAACTCCCAGACCACCACCAAACAAGGCATGCAGAATGTGCCAATCGACCCTGTTGTGATCAAGTCGGCCAAGCGCATCGACTGAGGTCTGCAGGCAGCTCCGCGCGTGGCCTACAAGGCCGCGCGCACATTTGAAAGGAGAGCCCGCACGGCGGGCGTCAAACTTAATGCTCTATCGTCGCTTTGAACAACTGATCGATATCTTCCGCGACGCACCCAGCGCGGCCCCTCCCGATAAAGTCCTGCCCTTCTACCTCTACTACCTGCGCCAGGTGTGGCCGCATTTCGCCGCCTTGCTGGTAGTGGGCCTGATCGGTGCACTGATTGAAGTGGCGCTGTTCAGCTACCTGAGTCGCATCATCGACCTGGCACAGGGCACACCGCCTGCCAACTTCTTCCAGATCCACAGCACCGAGCTGATCTGGATGGCCGTGGTCGCCTTGCTGCTGCGTCCGATTTTCGGCGCCTTGCATGACCTGCTGGTGCACCAGACCATCAGCCCCGGCATGACCAGCCTGATCCGCTGGCAGAACCATAGCTACGTGCTCAAGCAGAGCCTGAACTTCTTCCAGAATGACTTCGCCGGGCGCATCGCCCAGCGCATCATGCAAACCGGCAACTCCTTGCGCGACTCTGCCGTGGCGGCGGTGGATGCGATCTGGCACGTGGCGATCTACGCCATCAGTTCCCTGGTGTTGTTTGCCGAAGCCGACTGGCGCCTGATGATCCCGTTGGTGACCTGGATCATCTGCTACAGCCTGGCACTGCGCTATTTCGTTCCGCGCGTAAAAGAACGCTCGGTGATTTCCTCCGAGGCACGTTCCAAACTGATGGGACGGATCGTCGATGGCTACACCAACATCACGACCTTGAAACTGTTCGCCCACACCCGGTACGAACAGGAATATGCCAAGGAAGCGATTATCGAGCAGACCGAAAAAACCCAGCTGGCCAGCCGTGTGGTGACCAGCATGGACGTGGTCATCACCACCATGAACGGCCTGCTGATCGTCACCACCACCGGCCTGGCCCTGTGGCTGTGGACCCAGTCGCTGATTTCCGTCGGCGCCATTGCCCTGGCCACCGGCCTGGTGATTCGCATCGTCAACATGTCCGGTTGGATCATGTGGGTGGTCAACGGCATTTTCGAAAACATCGGTATGGTGCAAGACGGCCTGAAAACCATTGCCCAGCCGCTGGCCGTGATCGACCGTGACCACGCCCCGCGTCTGACGGTGCCCCGCGGTGAAGTGCGCTTTGAGCAGGTGGATTTTCACTACGGCAAAAAGAGCGGAATCATTGGCGGCCTGGACCTTGAGATCAAAGCCGGTGAGAAAATCGGCTTGATCGGCCCCTCGGGCGCCGGCAAGTCGACCCTGGTCAACCTGCTGCTGCGCCTATACGACCTGCAAGGCGGGCGCATCCTGGTCGACGGCCAGAACATCGCCGAGGTAGCCCAGGAATCCCTGCGCGAACAGATCGGCATGATCACCCAGGACACCTCATTACTGCACCGTTCGATCCGCGACAACCTGCTGTACGGCAAGCCCGACGCCACCGACGAAGAACTCTGGGCCGCAGTACACAAGGCGCGCGCAGACGAGTTCATCCCGCTGCTGTCGGACTCCGAGGGCCGCACCGGCCTGGATGCCCATGTCGGCGAACGTGGCGTGAAACTCTCCGGCGGCCAGCGCCAGCGGATTGCGATTGCCCGAGTGCTGCTCAAGGACGCTCCTATCCTGATCATGGACGAAGCCACCTCGGCCCTCGATTCGGAAGTGGAAGCGGCGATCCAGGAAAGCCTCGAGACCCTGATGCAAGGCAAGACCGTGATCGCCATCGCCCACCGACTCTCGACCATTGCTCGGATGGACCGGCTGGTGGTGCTGGAAAAGGGGCAGATTGCCGAAAGCGGCAACCATACCGAGTTACTCGCTCATCGCGGATTGTATGCGCGGCTGTGGCAGCACCAGACGGGAGGTTTTGTAGGCATCGACTGACCTCAGCCGGTCATGACTGCCTCCCCAAATCCGAACAATTTTGACAGTTTTCTCTATCGCACTGGTCATGCGCCACAATCCTGCTGTACTGCAATCAGGAACCAGGAAGGTCCTGACGTAAGACTGCAAGGACGCATCACCGACCAGTTAACTAGATAGAGCAATCTACTAAGGACGTGTTCATGTCTTCTTTGTTCAAACGTTCCGTTACGGAAGGGTTAGGTACGTTTTGGCTGGTGCTGGGTGGCTGCGGGAGTGCGGTGTTGGCCGCAGCATTTCCCAACGTCGGGATCGGTCTGCTCGGTGTGGCCCTCGCGTTTGGGCTCACCGTGCTGACCATGGCCTTTGCTATCGGTCATATCAGCGGTTGTCACCTGAACCCGGCAGTATCGGTTGGGCTGGTAGTGGGCGGAAGGTTTCCGGCCAAGGAGTTACCGGCCTACATCGTGGCGCAGGTCATCGGTGGCATCGTCGCCGCTGCACTGTTGTACTTCATTGCCAGCGGCAAACCGGGCTTTGAACTGGCCAGCGGCCTGGCTTCCAATGGCTATGGCGAGCATTCACCGGGTGGTTACTCGATGGCGGCAGGCTTTGTCACTGAGTTGGTGATGACAGCGATGTTTGTGCTGATCATCCTCGGCGCCACCGACCGCCGTGCCCCTGCGGGTTTGGCGCCGATTGCCATTGGCCTGGCCTTGACCCTGATCCACCTGATCTCGATCCCCGTCACCAACACCTCAGTCAACCCGGCCCGCAGTACCGGCCCGGCATTGATCGTCGGTGGATGGGCGATCCAGCAGTTGTGGATGTTCTGGCTGGCGCCGATCCTTGGCGCAGTAGTCGGCGGTGTGGTTTATCGCTGGCTGGGCAAAGAAGAGACGGTATAACCTAAACGCGTTCAGCCCTGCCGGTAAGGCGGGGCTTTTCGTTAAGGATAATCAGCGCGGTTAACCCGTTACTTGTAGTGAGCGGGCTTGCCCCGCGCTGGGGGGGGCGGAGCCGCCCTAAAACCTACCACCGCGTTCTACCTGACACAACGCGGCGGTCGTATTGGGGCGGCTTCGCCCCCCCCCCCAGCGCGGGGCAAGCCCGCTCACTACAGACATCGGCACTTCCTTATATCTGCCGGTAAGGCAAAGCTGCCCTCGCCTCTTCGGCATACGCCGCAATGCCTACGCGTTCACGCTCAAGAAAATCCTCCACGGCATTCTTCAACCCAGGATGGCGCAGGTAGTGCCATGAATGGGTAATCACCGGCTCAAAACCACGAATCAACTTGTGCTCGCCCTGGGCGCCGGCGTCGAAGCGTTGCACACCATGGGCGATGGCGTAGTCCATACCCTGATAGAAACACGTCTCGAAATGCAGTCGGTCGAACTCCGCCAGGCAACCCCAGTAGCGGCCGTAGAAGCTGCCCCCGCCGATCAGGCTGAACGCCATGGCTACCGGACGTGAACCTTGTTTGGCGAGTACCACGCGAATCGCCTCGGGCATGCGCTCGGCCAGCAGGCTGAAGAATGCACGGGTCAGATAGGGTGATTGTCGGCGGACTGCGTAGGTATTGGCGTAGCAAGCGTAGACAAAGTCCCACTGGGCTTCGCTCAGCTCATGGCCTTGCAGCCATTCGAACTCGATACCCTGCCCCGCTACTTGTTCGCGCTCTTTGCGCATCTGCTTGCGCTTGCGTGAACTCAGGGCATCGAGAAAGTCCTGGAAGTCACGATAGCCACGGTTTTGCCAATGAAACTGGCAACCCAGGCGCTGCAGCCAACCCGACTGTTGAGCCAACGCATCGTCGGCCAACGGGTCGGTGAAATTGATATGGGCACTGGAGAGCCCTTCGATTTCCAGGTAGCCGGGCAGGCTATTGAGCAGCTCAAAACCATCTTGCACATTCGCCGCCAGCAAGCGCGGCCCACTGACCGGGCTGAACGGCACCGCCGTCAGCAACTTGGGGTAGTAATCGATGCCCGCGCGCTCACAAGCATCTGCCCAACCGTGATCAAACACGTACTCGCCATAGGAATGCCATTTGCGATAGCTGGGCAATGCCGCAACCAAACGATCGCCCTCCCAATGCAGCAAATGTTCCGGCTGCCAGCCAGACTGCGGCCCCAGGCTGGTGCTGTCTTCCAGTGCGCTCAGGAACGCATGCCGCACAAAAGGTTGGGCCTGCGGTACTAGCGCATCCCAAACCTCTGGGGTGATTTCGGACAGGTTGTCCAGACGTTGCAGCGGCATCGGCATCCTCACTGTTGCGGGGCGTGAAAGCCCGGCGAGTATCGCCTATCGCGGCCCTGGGCACACCTCGAAACGAGCCAGACAAAGGTCGAAACAATTAGTTCCATTCTTAAATAATTTGTCATCTAGATGAAATCACTTAGCCACTACTCCGTCATAAACCATCGCGATACTGACGCCTGTTTTTAGAGCGCCCGGTTCTATAAGGCGGCTATTTTCCGTCCGTCATCGGTCGGTTGTGTCCTGGATGGTTTGCCATCCCTCCTCACTTTCGGAGATTGATATGCGTCTTGCTTCCACTAAAACTGCGGCGGTCCTGTGCGGCGGCCTGCTGATGGCCCTGAGCGTTCCTGCCAGCGCCGCAGTCGACGCTAAATTGCTCGACATGCTCAAGGCCAACGGCCAGATCACTGCGGCGCAGTACACTGAACTGCAAGCGGAATTGGCCAAAGACCAGAAAGAAAAGCAGATCGCACAGCAAGCTCAACAAGAGACCAACGAGCAGATCGCGGCCACCGCGAAAAAAACCAACGACCTGAGCGTGTTCGACCAGAAGCTGGCCTGGGCCGCCAAGACCCAGTTCAAGGGTGACGTACGCTTCCGTCAGGAAACCGTGAAGATCCAGGGCGAATCCAACAACGGCGGCCGCGACAAAGACCGCCAGCGCATCCGTGCCCGCCTGGGTGCCTACACCGAAATCAACTCGCAAGTGGACACTGGCATCCGTATTGCCACCGGCAGCAGCGACGATGCCCGCTCCACCAACCAGGACCAGGACAACTACTTCGACAAGAAGTCGATCTGGCTGGACCTCGGCTACATCGACTACCACCCGGACCAGATCAAGAACCTGCACGTGATCGGCGGCAAAATGCTCCAGCCGTGGGTGAACATGGGCGACGTGATCTGGGATAGCGACATCAACCCGGAAGGTCTGGCCCTGACCTACAAATACCCATTGGGTAGCAGCGCCGAACTGTTCGGCAGCATCGGTAACTACAACCTCAAGGACAACGTGGATGGCGACGGCGTGCAGTTCCGCCACGACCTGCGCCTGACGTCCGGTCAGTTGGGTACGCGCTTCTCGGTCACCGACAACCTGAAAATGACCCTGGGCGGCAGCGTCTACGCCTACCAGAACGATAAAGACAGCCGCTGCACCACGACCACCACGCCTTGCGCACTGGCGGTCAACGGCAACTCGGCCAACAACCAATTCCGTCTGTATGAAGGCTTTGCCCAAGCCGACATCGGCGGCCTGGCTGTACCCCTGGCGTTTTATGGTCAGTACGTGAAAAACAATGATGCCGTGACCGACCAGGACACCGCCTGGCTGCTGGGTGCCAAGTCCAAGGTGTTCGGTTTCAACCTGGACTACAACTACCGCGACATTCAACGAGACGCCGTGGTCGGCGCCTTCACCGACTCGGACTTCGCCAACGGCACCACAGGTTCGCGCGGTCACAAGTTCAAGGTCAGCTACGACATCGACAAGAACTTTGCCCTCGGTGCCACTTACTTCCTGACCAAGGCCGACTACTCAAGCCGTACCCAGCGTGATGCCAACACCAACACCTTGCAGTTGGATGCTGAAGCCAAGTTCTAAATGTGTGTGTAACAAGCCTTGGGCCAGGACGGCCCAAGGTGGTTTCAACAGCCTTGCGTGGGTGGGTCGATCCCCATCATCCGTTAGACTCCCCCACGCGAGTCTGCCTTTGCCCCGCCTCTACTGATCTTTCAGCCGTTCGGCAGCCAGCCGCTCAGCCAACGCATCAGCATCCTTTACCGGTTCTTCCGGCAAGATCTTCAACGTCGCCTGCATCAAGCGCATCTGACGGATAAATCGCCGGCAGTTAGGGCAGAACATCAGGTGATGACGCACCAGCAGACGCTCACGAAAGGTCAGTTGCCCATCGAGGTAGTCACTGGATCGCGCCACTTGTTCTTTACAGGTCAACATTCGCCCGTTTCCTCAAAATGCTCCACCGTGGCGAAGACTTTAAGCCGTGCTCGATGCAACAGCACACGGACATTGGAGAGTGAGAGCGTCAGAAGATTACAGATCTCCTCCAACTCCAGGCCCTGGCGTTCGCGCAGTACCAGTACGCTGCTTTGCAGCTCCGACAAACTCAGAATCGTATGCTCGAGGCACTTGCGCAGCTCATCCTCGGTCAACAAGGCTTCCGGGGTGTCTTGATGCCAGGCAAAGGGGGCGACGGCCCAGTGGCCGTCGTCGGGTACGAAGCGATCATCGCCGATGGTGCCGTGGGGCGAAGGCAAATCGTCGAGCAAGACTTCCCGGCGATTTTGTTTATAGCGCCCCTTGGCAGCGTTGGCGGTAATGGTCAGCAGCCAGGTCTTGAGGCTGGAACGCCCTTCGAACTTGGCCAGGTTACGCACCACCGACAGCCAGGCATCCTGGACAATTTCGTCGGCGTGGCGCTGGCCGACGATGGCATAGGCCACCGCCCGCATCGCGCTCTGGTAAGTGGTGACCAATTCCTTGTAGGCCCGCTGCTCACCCTTGAGCAGTCGTTCAAGCAGGTGCGCGTCGTCCGCTGCTGCCATTGTCTACCTCAATTTCACCGTGGAACCCCGATACCAGTGGGAGCTGGCTTGCCTGCGATACAGGCACCCTGGTGTATCAGTCACACCGCGGTGATGCAATTGCAAGCAAGCCAACAGTCCCCACATTGGACCGTGACAAACCGGTAAGTCAGCGTTTGCGCAGGATCACGCTGCCGATGGAATAGCCAGCGCCAAACGAGCTGAGCACCGCCACGGAGCCCTTCGGCAGGTCGTCCTGGTAAGTATGGAACGCAATCACCGAACCCGCCGAGCTGGTGTTGGCATAGGTATCGAGAATCACCGGGGCTTCTTCCACGCTGGCTTCGCGGCCCAGCAGTTTCTTCACGATCAGGTGGTTCATGCTGAGGTTGGCCTGGTGCAGCCAGAAGCGCTTCACGTCAGTGACGCTCAACTGGTTTTCCGCCAGGTGCACACCGATCAGCTCAGCCACCATCGGGCAGACATCACGGAACACCTTGCGACCTTCCTGCACGAACAGTTTGTCAGGGGCACCGATGCCCTCTTCCGCCGTACGGTTGAGAAAGCCGAAGTTGTTGCGGATGTTGTTGGAGAACTTGGTCAGCAACTTAGTGCTCACCACGTCGAACTGATGCTCGGAGGTTGCCAGGTCGGCACGCTCCAGGATCACGGCAGTGGCCGCGTCACCAAAGATGAAGTGGCTGTCGCGATCACGGAAGTTCAGGTGGCCGGTGCAGACTTCCGGGTTGACCATCAGGATCGCCCGCGCCTGGCCCAGCTGGATGCTGTTGGCGGCGTTCTGGATGCCGAAAGTGGCCGAGGAACACGCCACGTTCATGTCGAAACCGAAGCCCTCGATGCCCAGAGCTTCCTGGACCTCGATAGCGATGGCCGGGTAAGCACGTTGCAGGTTGGAACAGGCAACGATCACACCGTCGATATCGGCGGCGGTCTTGCCGGCACGTTGCAGGGCTTGCTCGGCGGCACCAATGGCCATCTGGCAGAGCACGGACCACTCGTCGTTGCTGCGCTCAGGCAGGCGCGGGGCCATGCGCTGCGGGTCGAGAATGCCGTCTTTGTCCATCACGAAGCGGCTCTTGATACCCGAGGCTTTTTCGATGAAGGCCGCGCTGGATTCAGTCAGCGGCTGCACGTCACCGCGCTCGATGGCGGCGGCGTTTTCGCTGTTGAACTGTTGCACGTAAGCATTGAAAGACTGCACCAGCTCTTCGTTGGAGATGCTGTTGGCCGGGGTATACAGGCCAGTGCCGCTGATGACGACGTTATGCACGGTCGTTCCTCTAAATCTGTCAGGCAGAAGATATTGGTACCGTCGTACCACATTTTAAGTAGCCCAATGCCGCGCGGCGGACATCAAACTGGCAACGCTTTATTCCATCGCGTCGTGGTGACGACGATCCCGGCATTTATAACGGCGAAGTTTGCCACAACGCCGGCGATTTGGCGCCATATGCCATACAAACACCTAAATGTGGGAGGGGCTTGCCCCACGATAGCGGTCTGTCACCGCAATCGGGGGCAAGCCTCCTCCCACAAATCAGGAAGGCTTCAAGCCTCCACCAGGCTCCACTGTTTGCTCAGGCGCTTATCGGAAATCGGCACTTTGGTGCCCAACTGCTGGGCGAACAACGACACCCGATACTCCTCCAACCACCAGCGATACAGCTCCAGCTGCGGGTCGCGCTTGCCTTCCTGGGCGTGTTTTTTCAGACGGTTCTCATACTGTGTCCACAAACCGCTCAGCTCGCCGCTCCATACCCGATCTTTTTGCACCTGGCCCGGCAATTTCTCCAGGCGCAGTTCAATGGCCTTGAGAAAACGCGGCAACTCCTTGAACCACTGCGCCGGGGTTTCCCGGACAAAACCGGGATACACCAGATTGCCCAACTGCTGTTTGATGTCGTTCAGTGCCACGGCCTGGGCCAGGTCGATCTTGCCCTTGAAGCGCTTCTGCAAACCGTGCCAGAGCTTCAGCACCTCCAGAGTCAAACGCGCCAAACGCTCTGCATGTTCGGTCCAATGACCGCGCTTGCGTTCAGCCAATGCAGCCAAGCCTGCGCCGTCACGGGGCAGGTTGGTTTCGCCTTCCAGCACGCAGGTGTCGAGGCTGGCCAGCAAAATATCCTCCACCAAGGCGTCGACGCGCCCCAATTCGCGGTACATCAAGCCCAACTCGGTCAACCCCGGCAATTTTCCGCGCAGGAATTTCGCCGGTTCCGCCAACTGTTGCATCAGCAAGCGCTGCAGGGCGCGGCGGTGCTGGAACTCGGCCTCGGCGGCGGTGGAGAAGCGCCCTTCCTTGACGGTGCCATTTTCCTCCACCAGCGCCGGATAGACGGTCATCGACAGGCCCGCGATGTTTTGCTGGGTTTTCTCGGCCACCGCCGCAAACACCTTGGCTTCCACCGGTTGCTGGCTTTTCGCGGTTTGCGGCACGGCCAATGCGGCCTGGCTGGCCTCGGCAAAGCGCGCGGTCAGCTCGGCCAAGTCGCGGCCTTCGCCGAGAAACTTACCCTGGCCGTCGACCACTTCCAGGTTCATCTTCAAGTGGTTTTCCACCTGTTGTGC
This sequence comes from Pseudomonas sp. GW821-FHT03A09, assembly GCF_059421065.1. Classification (NCBI taxonomy): domain Bacteria; kingdom Pseudomonadati; phylum Pseudomonadota; class Gammaproteobacteria; order Pseudomonadales; family Pseudomonadaceae; genus Pseudomonas; species Pseudomonas sp. GW821-FHT03A09. The sequence goes on from NZ_JBWKUX010000004.1 coordinate 328,379, forward strand.
CGCTTCCGCCCAGGCTTCATCGCTGACCCGCGCACCGGTCATGCGCAACAGTTCGCGCCCCAGCGCCTGGGGCAACGAGCCCTGGCCGAATTCGATACGTTGCAGCGCGGCCTTGACGAAGTCCGGCACTGGCACGAAGTTCTTGCGCAGCGCCTTGGGCAAGTTGCGCACCAGGGCAATGCACTTGGCTTCGATCACTCCCGGCACCAGCCACTCCAGACGCTCCGGCGGCAGGGCTGGCAGCAGCGGTGCCGGCACGCGCAGGGTCACGCCGTCACGCGGGTGGTTGGGTTCGAAGTGGTAACTCAAGGCCAGCGCCAGATCGCCCAGATGTAACGTGTCGGGGTAATGCGCGGCTGTGACTTCACTGGCTTCGCGAGCCAGCACGTCTTCTTCGCGCATGATCAGCAGTTGCGGGTTTTTCTGGCTATTGATCTTGTACCAGCTGTCGAAGGTGGCGGTCTGGTGGATCTCGGCCGGCAACCGCGCATCGTAGAAGGCGAACAAGGTTTCTTCGTCGGCCAGGATGTCGCGACGGCGGGCCTTGGCCTCCAGTTCGTCGAGTTGCTCCAGCAGTTGCTGGTTGGCCACCAGGCACTTGGCACGGGATTGAATTTCTCCACGTACCAGGCCTTCGCGGATAAACAACTCACGCGACACCACCGGATCAATCGGCCCGTAGTGCACAGGGCGGCGCCCGACCACAATCAGCCCGAACAGGGTGATCTGCTCAAACGCCACCACTTGGCCGCGCTTCTTCTCCCAATGGGGTTCGAAGTGGTTTTTCTTGATCAGATGCCCAGCCAGCGGTTCGATCCAGTCCGCGTCGATCTTCGCCACCATGCGCGCATACAGCTTGGTGGTTTCTACCAGTTCGGCCGTCATCAGCCATTGCGGACGCTTCTTGCCGATGCCCGAGGACGGGTGAATCCAGAAACGCCGCTGGCGCGCGCCGAGATAGTCACCGTCTTCGGTCTTCTGGCCAATCTGACTGAGCAGGCCGGACAACACCGCCTTGTGCAGCTTCGGGTAGTCCGCCGGGTCTTTGTTGATGGTCAACTGCATGTCGCGACAGATCAGGCTCAACTGGCGATGGGAATCGCGCCATTCGCGCAAGCGCAGGTAATTGAGGAAATTCTTGCGGCACCAATTGCGCAGCGGACTGGCAGTGAGCTCCTGGCGTTGCTCTTCAAAACCGCGCCACAGATTGACCAGGCCGGCAAAATCGGAATCGGCATCCTTCCATTGCGCGTGGGCCTGATCGGCCGCTTGCTGGCGTTCCGGTGGGCGCTCACGCGGGTCCTGGATCGACATGGCGCTAGCCACGATCAGCACTTCCTGCAAGCTGCCAAGCTTGGCAGCCTCCAGCAACATGCGGCCCATGCGCGGGTCCACCGGCAAGCGAGCCAGTTGGCGCCCCAGGGGCGTGAGCTGGCTGTTGCGGTCCACCGCCGACAGCTCTTGCAGCAGGTTGAAACCGTCGCTGATAGCCTTGCCATCCGGCGGCTCGATAAACGGGAAGTCGGTGATTTCGCCGAGACGCAGGTGCAGCATCTGCAGGATCACGGCGGCGAGGTTGGTACGCAGAATCTCTGGGTCGGTAAATTCCGGGCGCCCGATAAAGTCTTCTTCGCTGTACAAGCGCACGCAAATGCCCGGCTCAACCCGGCCGCAGCGGCCTTTACGCTGATTGGCGCTGGCCTGGGAAATCGCCTCGATCGGCAGGCGCTGCACCTTGGCGCGGTAGCTGTAGCGACTGATGCGGGCGGTACCGCTGTCAATCACATAACGAATACCCGGCACGGTCAGCGAGGTTTCTGCGACGTTGGTCGCCAACACTACACGCCGACCTGGGTGGGACTGGAAAATCCGCTGCTGTTCGGCCGGCGACAGGCGCGCATACAACGGCAGGATTTCAGTGTGCTTGAGCTGGGCCTTGCGCAGCATTTCGGCGGCGTCGCGAATCTCGCGCTCGCCCGGCAAAAACACCAGCACGTCGCCTGGGCTGCGTCGCTCGCTGCGTTCATAGGCGGCGATTTCATCGAGGGTGGCGAGGATCGCCTGGTCGACGGTGAGGTCGTCCTCGACGCGGTTGCCCTCCTCGTCCTGTTCCAGGGTCAGCGGGCGATACCACGTGTCTACCGGAAAGGTGCGGCCCGAGACTTCAACAATCGGCGCATCGTCAAAGTGCTTGGAGAAACGCTCCAGGTCGATGGTCGCCGAGGTGATGATGACTTTCAGGTCCGGGCGACGCGGCAGCAGGGTTTTCAAATAACCCAGCAGGAAGTCGATGTTCAGACTGCGCTCGTGGGCCTCGTCGACGATGATCGTGTCGTAGCGTTCGAGGTAGCGATCATTCTGGGTTTCCGCCAGCAGGATGCCGTCAGTCATCAGCTTGATCAGGGTGTTGGAATCGCTCTGGTCTTCAAAACGCACCTGATAGCCGACCAACGCACCCAATGGCGTGGCCAGTTCTTCGGCGACACGGCTGGCAACACTACGTGCCGCGATCCGACGTGGCTGGGTATGACCAATCAGGCCGTATTGGCCGCGACCGATTTCCAGGCAGATCTTCGGCAACTGGGTGGTCTTACCCGAGCCGGTCTCACCGGCAATGATCAGCACCTGGTGCTTGTTCAACGCCGCCTTGATTTCATCGCGCTTGGCGGCGATCGGCAGGCTGTCGTCATAGCGAATCACCGGCAGGCTGGCCCGCCGCGCCGTAACCTGGGCACAGGACGCCTGCATCCGCGCGACCCATTGCGCCAGCTTTTCCTCATCGGGCTTCTTGCGCAGCTCAAGCAACTGCCGCCGCAAGCGGTGGCGGTCGGCAAGCATGGCGTGATCGAGGGTCTTGAGCAGTTGGTCGATAGTGGGCGCTTGGTCGGTCATCAGGGTGGTAAGGGTCTTTTGGGTGAGGCAGGGCGCGCCTGCATAACTGTGGGCGGGAAAAACGAGGAGCAATTGTCGCAGATTTCGGCATTTCTGGAGATGCTCAGTCGGTGACTGGCCGCGTCTGCCTCCGAGTGAACATATTTCTTACAGAAGAAAGTCGCTCATCCGACCATTTCACAGTGCAAGTCCGATGGTTTGAGTGGCGTGTACAGGGCCAAATCAATCAGCCAGAACCTCTGGCAGATAACTGTATCGCTCATGAAACCGGAGTTTTTATGCCTATAGATTCGACAAACAGCCAACCTTATCTACCCAGCTACTCTGCATCCATGCAGGCCCAGCCACGCTCGACAGCGTCGGAGCCACCACCCAAATATGAGTTCGCACCCGCGTATACGGAAAAGCCATCGTCCAACTCAGCTCCCCAGACGTCCTCGACACCGCCCACTAATTTGACAGCCAATCGAATCTCGAACTTCCACACGACCAGTCAGGCAATACGAGGAATGAATTTCATGACCGGCCTGTGACGCAACCGCAAAAACCGGATTGATGTCACCTTTAACATCTGAGAATTTCATATGCCCATTGACTCCAGCCGTTACTACAACGCATCCACCCAAAACCTTCATAGTTACGCCAACAAATACCAGGACATTGCACCTACATCCTACTCGGCAAACAGTTCCTGGACCTCCGCCCCCTCGGGGTCTTCCTACGCCTCCAAGAGCTATCCGAAGCTCCCCAATACTAAGGCAAAAGACCTGAACGCCGAACTGCATCTGGCGGGAGCGGCTACAAATCCCCGAAACCCCACGGCGACGGTGACAAACGTAAAAAAGCCAGAAGATCTGAACATCGCGAAGACACCGAATACGGTTACCAAGTTTGTCGTAACGGGAGACGGACAGATGGCGATCGCCAGCATCAGTAAAAATGTAGCACCAAAGATGGTTTCCCATCCCGCCATCGCCGAAATGGGCGTCGGTGCCGGTCAGTCGAACAATATCGTCAGTGCCGGCTACTTAAACCAAACCATGACGGGGAAAACTCACTTATCCAATACTTCGGGCCACTACCTACCCAAAAAGGAGCATATGAGGCCCGCACAGGATCACTTGGAAAAAATGGGCATCAAGTCGACCAAAAGCCAGTTGGGTGTTTTCTGAATGGCGATCGCTCGGTAAATCAAGTTCAAGAAAAGTGATCGCGCTCCTTGCGCCGGTACGGAAACACATCAATGACCTTGCCGGCGCGAATCGCCTCTTGCAGCCCTTTCCAGTAATCGGCGTTGTACAACTCGCCATGCAGCTCATCGAACAGCTTGCGCTGGCCGGCGTCGGCAAACAGGAACGGTGGGAACTCCTCCGGGAACACGTCCAGCGGGCCAATGGAATACCAGGGCTCCGAGGCCATTTCATCCTCGGGAGTACGTGGCGCCGGGATGTGGCGGAAGTTGGCCTCGGTGAGAAAGCAGATCTCGTCGTAGTCGTAGAACACCACGCGGCCATGACGGGTGACGCCGAAATTTTTCAGCAACATGTCGCCGGGGAAGATGTTCGCCGCCGCCAGTTGCTTGATGGCCAGGCCGTAGTCTTCCAGCGCTTCGCGCACCTGGGCAGGGTTGGCGTTGTCGAGATAGAGGTTGAGCGGGGTCATGCGCCGTTCGGTCCAGCAGTGGCGGATGAGCACGGTATCGCCTTCCACTTCGACGGTACCCGCCGCGACTTCCAGCAGCTCGGCCAGGCACTCGGGTTCGAACTTGCTCAGGGGAAAGCGGAAGTCGGCGAACTCCTGGGTGTCGGCCATGCGTCCAACCCGGTCGACGCTTTTGACCAGGCGGTACTTCTCGATCACCGTGGCGCGGTTAACGTTTTTCGACGGCGAAAAGCGGTCCTTGATGATCTTGAACACGGTATTGAAGCCCGGCAGGGTAAACACGCTCATGACCATACCGCGCACGCCGGGGGCCATGATGAAGCGGTCATCGGTGCCGGCCAGGTGGTTGATCAATGCGCGATAGAACTCCGACTTGCCGTGCTTGTAGAAACCTATGGAGGTGTACAGCTCCGCAATGTGCTTACCGGGCAGGATGCGCTTGAGAAAGCCGATGAACTCCGCCGGCACCGGCACATCGACCATGAAGTAGGAACGGGTGAACGAGAAGATGATCGACACGTCGGCTTCATCGGTGATCAACGCATCGATCTGAATACCGCGTCCTTCGCGATGCAGCAGCGGAATCACCAGCGGCCATTGTTCATCGCGGGTGTAGAGGCGCCCTACCAGATATGCGCCTTTATTGCGGTAGAGTACCGAGGAAAACAGCTCGACGGTAAGGTCCGGGTCTTTGCATACCCAATCCGGCAGGTTTTCCCGCAGCTGGGCTTCCAAGCGAAGCAGGTCGGCGGGCAGGTCGGCATAGGGCTCGCTGAAGCGGTAGTCGGCGAAGATTTGCGTCAACATCTCGGCGATTTTGCCGTTCGGCGTGTACAGCCGAGTTTGTGCCGCTCGCGCCCGACGCAGGCTCGGCCGTGTTGTGTGGATGAACATGCAGCCGTCGCTGATCAGGTCATGGCTGAACAGGCCGCAAAACACCGAGTTGTACCAGGTCTCCGACAGCTCATCGTCGAAGCGCAGGTCGATCAGGCCGATGTAGGCGCTCTTGACCAGAGGCCATAGGTCTACCTCGAGCAGCACCGTTTCCTCGAAACCCGCTCGCAGGCGCGCCGTGACTTCGCCCACTTTTTCTTCATACAGGTTGATACGCGCCGCCGACGCCGCCTGCCCCTGCTGCCATTGAGCCTTCTCGAAACGCTCGCGGGCGCCATCGGTGATGCGGCGGAAGTGCTCACGGTAATCATCAAAACCATCGAGGATCATCCGGGCGATTGCGAGGGCGTGCTGCGACATGCGGGAAACCTCTACGGGTATCTGGAAGCCCTGAGCTTAGCCAGTGAAGCGAGGCAGGAGAAGGATGATTTTGCGCGCGCAGCCGTACAACTTTATTCAACGCTTGGATTTATTTTTAACTTTCACAATTCGACCACGCAGTCAGCAAACCCAGCAAAAAGCCCCGCACCCCAGCCTATGCCCCCGTAACGGCGTGGCTTGGCGTTGTCAGGGGGCAAAGCGCTGAGTGCAGCGTGCTAGAGCCGATGCAAGCGTTTTGATAGCGCATAAGGGAAACCCTGATTACCACATTGATGGCACTTTGATATACAGCGCGCCCTTCTCCCCCCTGACAAGGTCAGAAGACTGATCCGGGAACAGGTTCTAATCGTCCAAGGAGCATTGAGATGTCATTGAGGAATATGCGAATCGGTCTGCGTGCCAGTCTGAGTTTTGGGGTGCTGGCCGCCCTGTTGGTCACTGTCGGGCTGTTTAGTCTGGGACAGATGTCCAAGCTACGGGAAAGCGCGTTGATCATCGAAGACTCGTGGATGCCAAGCATCGAGAACATTCACGATGCCGCCGCTTGCATTGCCAGTATCCGCCTGGAATCCATGCGCATGGCAACGACCGACGAATCGCGGATTCGCGACAACAGCAAAAACCTGATCGCGAGCCGGCGCAGCGAACTGCAGGCCTTTCTCAAGCACCACGAAAGCCTGCTCAGCGGTGACGAAGAACGCGGGATGCTCAACCAGCTCAAGAGCAACGTGAACACTTACGTCGGCCTCGTCAGCCAGATGGTCGATCTGGTCGACAAGGACCAGCAACAAGACGCTATCGACCTGCTGTCCACCCGCGTCGGGCCCCAAGGCACGATTCTCAATAAAAGCCTGGAAGACCTGATCACCTTCAACCAGAAAGGCGTGGAAGACGCCGCTGGCTTGGCCGCCCAGGTGTATGCCAACGCGCAGTGGGTGGTCGGCCTGATCATCCTGTGTGCGCTGATCGCCACGTTACTACTGGCCTGGCTGCTGACTCGCAGCATCACCGCGCCCATCGCCCAGGCCCTGACCGTGGCGCGCACCATTGCCGCCGGCGACTTGAGTCAATCCATTGCTGTTCACGGCCAAGACGAACCGGCGCAATTGCTCACCGCCCTGGCCACCATGCAACAACAGTTGCAGACCACCATCCGTGGCATCAGTGAGTCGGCGCAGCAGCTGGCCTCCGCCGCCGAAGAGATGAGTTCGGTGATGGAGCAGAGCACCCGAGGCCTGCAAGCACAGAACGATGAAATCGAGCAGGCCGCCACAGCGGTGAACGAGATGAGCGCAGCCGTGGATGAAGTGGCGGGCAACGCGGTGTCCAGCGCCGAGGCGTCCAAAGCATCGGACGAAGACAGCAAGCACGGCCACTACCAGATCAGCGAAACCATCAGCTCGATCCAGAGTCTGGTGGACGAAGTGCTCGGCGCTTCGAACAAAGCCGAAAGCCTGGCGCTGCAAGCTCAAGACATCAGCAAAGTGCTGGAAGTGATTCGTGGCATCGCCGGGCAAACCAACCTGCTGGCACTCAATGCCGCCATTGAAGCGGCGCGCGCCGGTGAGGCCGGGCGCGGGTTTGCGGTAGTTGCCGATGAAGTACGCTCCCTGGCGCAACGCACCCAGGATTCCACCGAAGAAATCGAACAGATGATCAACGGCATCCAGCAAGGCACCCAAGGCACCGTCGACGCCCTGAACAGCAGCGCCGAACACGCCGGTGAAACCCTGCAACGGGCCAACAGTGCCGGCAGCGCGCTGGAAAAAATCACCGCCGCCATCTCGCAGATCAGCCAGCGCAACCTGGTGATCGCCAGTGCCGCCGAACAACAGGCGCTGGTGGCCCGTGACGTGGACCGCAGCCTGGTGAACATCCGCGACCTGTCCACCCAAACCGCCGCCGGCGCTACCCAGACCTCGGCGGCCAGCCAGGAACTGTCACGCCTGGCCGTGGACCTCAATGGTTTAGTCACGCGGTTTGTCCTGTAATCCGTCACGCGCTCATGCAACACTCGCCGCCTTATTGAGGTAGGAGTATTCCGTGAGACCTGTCGACACCCTGTATTTGCTGGGGCTGGCTGCCATTTGGGGCGCCAGCTTCCTGTTCATGCGCATCATCGCGCCGGAAATCGGCACGGTGCCGACTGCGTTCTTTCGCGTGTCGATTGCCGCCGCCGGTTTGCTGGTGATCCTGACGGTGATGCGCGTGAACTGGGACTTCCAGGGCAAGTTCAAGACCGTCCTGTTGCTGGGCGTGATCAACTCCGGCATCCCCGCCACCCTGTACTCGGTAGCGGCCCTGGTGCTGCCAGCGGGCTACTCGGCGATCTTCAACGCCACCACGCCGCTGATGGGCGTGCTGATCGGTGGGCTGTTCTTCAGCGAACGGCTGACGCCGTCCAAAATCGCCGGTGTCAGCCTGGGTCTGTTGGGCGTTGGCGTGCTGACGCGCGCCGGACCGGTGTCGTTTGACCTGGAATTGTTGATGGGGGCGCTGGCCTGCCTGTTGGCGACGACTTGCTACGGTTTCGCCGGTTTCCTGGCGCGGCGCTGGCTAGATCAGCGTGGCGGGCTGGACAGCCGGCTCGCCGCCCTGGGTAGCATGCTCGGGGCCACGTTGTTCCTGCTGCCGCTTTTTGCCTACAGCGCCATCAGCCACCCGCCGGCCAGTTGGGGCGGCTGGCAGGTCTGGTCATCGTTGCTTGGACTGGGGCTGGTGTGTACGGCGTTTGCGTACATTCTGTACTTCCGCCTGCTGTCGTCGATCGGGCCGGTGAAGTCGATGACGGTGACCTTCATGATTCCGCCGTTCGGGGTGTTGTGGGGGGCATTGCTGCTGGATGAGCCGCTGTCGATGGCCCATCTGTATGGCGGGATCTTGATTGCCGGAGCGTTGTGGCTGGTACTGCGCCCTAAAAAACTGTAATGAGCGGGCTTGCCCCGCGCTGGGGGGGCGAAGCCGCCCTGAACCCAGCCACCGCGGTCTTTCTGAAACACCGCGGCATCCTTGTTGGGGCGGCTTCACCACCCAGCGCGGGGCAAGCCCGCTCACTACAAACCGGCGTCAGTTTTTACGGAAGACGAAAACCAGGCCGATGATGATCAACCCCATGCCCAACACGCTCAATAACGCGAGCTTGTTGCCAAAGATCAGGTAGTCCATCACTGCCGTCACCGCTGGCACCAGATAGAACAGGCTGGTCACATTCACCAGGTTGCCCCGGGCGATCAGGCGATAGAGCAACAGCGTTGCCAGCAGCGACACCACCAGGCCCATCCACAGCACCGGCAAATAAAAACCCGCGCTGTGTTCATAATGGAATGGCTGGAACGGCACAAACACCGCACACAACAGCAGGCCTGCCAGGTACTGCACCGGCAGCGTGCCCAACGGGTTGTCGGTGATGCGCTTTTGCATGATCGAACCAAAGGTCATGCTCGCCAGCGCCAGCAGCCCGAACAGCATCCCCGCCAGGGACATGCCGGACAAACCAATGCCCTGGTAGACCACCATGATCAGTCCCGCCAACCCCAGCCCCAAACCGAACATCCGGCTGAGCGAACGCTGGCGCTCCATCAGCACCACGGTAAGGATCGGCTGCACGCCCATGATGGTTGCCATCACGCCGGGGGTGACTTTGAGATCCAGGGCCAGCAGATAGAAAATCTGATAAGCCCCCAACAACACCATCCCCGTCGCCACCGCGTACCACAGCGGCTTACCGGGACGCGGCAGTTTCAGTTTAAGCACGGGTATCAACAGCACCAGGCCCACCAGGGCGATGGCAAAACGGATCAGCAGAAAGGCAAAGGGTGATGCATGGGCCAGGCCCAACTTGGAGAAAATCGCCCCGCTGCTCCATAGCAGCACGAACAGGCTCGTCGAGGCCGCCGCGGCCACGGATTGTTTCGAAAAAACAGACATGGTTACCACCTGTCATCAGGCAAAAAAAGCCGACTCAGCAAACGCTGAAGTTCAATGGTTTTTTTCAGGCGGGCAGAGGGGAACAGCGATCAGCTGATCAGCCCGTGATGCCAACACCCGGCGGTGATACGACTGCGTACACCGGCGTGTTGCTGACAGGAGGTGGGTAGTGACTGATCTGCACAGGCTGTTGGTTCCCGCACGGCGCGACCACAGCGTTGACCGCTGAATCGACGACTGCTGTGCATGAGGAAGCTGGCATGTGCTGATCTTTTTGAAGGAATGAAGACGCGACGACTATAACCAGCCGCAAACACATTTTGCAATCACCTCCCCGCACCTTTCGCGTGGAGGAGTTTTCATGCCTGCGAAGAATACCGGTCGTTATAATGCCGCCCAGTTTTCTTCAAGGACCTCCCATGATCACTCTGCCCTGGCTGTACCTGGCGCTTCTTTCCATCGGCTACGTACTGGCCTTGACCTACGGGCAATTGGGCCTGCTGGCCGTCGTCTCGGTCGCCCTGCTGCTGATCGCCGGGTACGCCGTACGCCAGCAACGTACCCCTTGGGCGCGCTACCTCGGCCACGGTCTGTTCATCGTGCTGGCCCTGGGCCTGGCCATGCATTGGTTGCCGGGTTTCTACAATGGGCGCGGCATTGCCCCACAACATTTGACCGCCGATGCAGTCCCCTTCTCGATGTACCTGAACCAGGACAAACCCCTCATCGGCTTCTGGCTGCTGTTGGCCTGCCCATGGATCGTGGCGCGACGTTCGCTGCGCCTGTCGATCTACGCCACCGCCTTGGCGCTGGTCCTGACGGCGGTCGCCGCATTGGGCGGTGCGGCATTACTGGGGATCATCAGTTGGGCGCCGAAATGGCCGGAACAAGCCTGGTTGTGGGTGCTCAACAACCTGCTGCTGGTGACCCTGGTGGAAGAAGCGTTGTTCCGTGGCTACATACAGGACGGCCTGAGCCAACGCTTCAAGCATCTGCCCTACGGCGAAAACCTTGCGCTACTGCTGGCTTCGTTGCTGTTCGGGCTGGCGCACCTGGGCGCAGGCTGGCAGTGGGTACTGCTGGCAACCATCGCCGGCGCCGGTTACGGCCTGGCCTACCGCTTTGGGGGCTTGGGTGCGGCGATTGCCACGCACTTTGGCTTGAATCTGCTTCACTTCGGGTTGTTTACCTACCCGATGCTAGCCGGCTGATTGTTGCAAAAATAAGTTAAATAAAAGCCTGTAGCGGCCGACAACCCTTGAAAGCCTTGCGGATTGAACAATCATGCGTAATAACCAACCCGTTACCCAGCGCGAACGTACCTTCCCCGCTCAGCAACGGTTGATCTCCACCACAGACGCCAAAGGGGTCATCACCTACTGCAACGACGCTTTTGTCGAAATCAGTGGGTTTACCCGCGACGAACTGATCCGCGCGCCGCACAACCTCGTGCGCCACCCGGATGTGCCGTCGGCCGTGTTCGCGCACATGTGGTCCACGCTCAAACAAGGCTTGCCATGGATGGGCATTGTCAAGAACCGCTGCAAGACCGGCGATCACTACTGGGTCAACGCCTATGTGACGCCCGTTTTCGATGGCAACCAGGTGGTCGGCTACGAATCGGTGCGCATCAAGCCTACCGCCGAGCAGATCCGCCGGGCCGAAGCGCTCTACCAACGCATCAACCAGGGCAAGTCCGCCGTGCCTCAACGGGACAAGTGGCTGCCGGTGTTGCAGGACTGGCTGCCGTTTATCCTGGTCAGCCAACTGAGCTTCATGATCGGTGCGTCGCTCAACTCCCACTGGGGCTTTGCCCTGGCGGCAGGGTTGTCGGTGCCGCTGGGCCTGCTGGGCCTGAGCTGGCAACAGCGTGGCCTCAAGCGCCTGCTGCGCCTGGCCGAACAGACCACATCCGACCCATTGATCGCGCAGATGTACACCGACAGCCGTGGTGCACAGGCGCGGTTGGAGATGTCGATCCTCAGCCAGGAGGCACGCCTGAAGACCTGCCTCACCCGCCTGCAGGACACCGCCGAGCACCTCAACGACCAGGCGGCACAATCCAACACGCTGGCGCATAACAGCTCCAGTGGCCTGGAACGCCAGCGCGTCGAGACTGAGCAGGTAGCGACCGCCGTCAACCAGATGGCCGCCACCACCCAGGAAGTCGCCAGCCACGTGCAACGCACCGCCGATGCGACCCAAGAGGCCAATCGCCTGACCGGCCGTGGCCGCGATATCGCCGGGGAAACCCGCGAGGCGATTCAGCGCCTGTCCGTTGCCGTGGGTGAAACTGGCGTGACCGTCACCCAACTGGCCAAGGACAGCGATGAAATCGGCGGCGTGGTCGACGTGATCAAAGGCATCGCCGACCAGACCAACCTGCTGGCGCTCAACGCTGCCATCGAAGCGGCCCGCGCCGGCGAGATGGGCCGTGGTTTTGCGGTCGTGGCCGACGAAGTCCGCCAATTGGCCCAGCGTACTGCGGAGTCCACCGGACAGATCCACACCCTGATCGCCAAGCTGCAGCAAACCGCCAGTGCCGCCGTACAAACCATGGACGCCGGGCATCGCCAGGCCGAAGAAGGTGTGGCACGGGTAATGGAAGCCGATCAGGCGTTGGTGGGCATCAGTGAAGCGGTGGCCAATATCACCGACATGACCACCCAGATCGCAGCGGCGACCGAAGAGCAAAGCGCTGTTGCCGAAGAGATCAGCCGCAACATCAGCACCATTGCGCTGTTGGCAGACCAGACCTCGGAGCAGGCGCTGAACTCGGCGCAGTTGAGTGAAGAGCTGACCCATACCGCCAATACCCAGTACTCGCTGGTAGAGCGCTTCAACCGGTAGATCGCTATCGCAGGCAAGCTAGCTCCCACATTGGACTGGGTTCACAGACTTTGATCTGTGAATACATTCAAATGTGGGAGCTGGCTTGCCTGCGATGAGGCCCTAGTAGGCGCCGATGAACTTAGCCACTTGCACCGCCGCAACCTCCAGATGCTGCTCATGACTGAACCCCGAAGCCTTCAACGGCTTCAAGTCATGATCCCCCGCCACCAGCCACATCACTTCGATGTTCGGCGATAACGCATACCCCTCGACCGCCGCCCGATTGCCCAGGGCATCCCGCTCGCCTTGCACAATCAACGTCGGCGTCTTCAATCCGGCCAGATGCTCGACCCGGGGCTTTTCCGGCTTGCCCACTGCATAAAACGGATAACCCAGGCACACCAGCCCATCAGCGCCCAGCTCATCGGCCAACAAACTGGCCATGCGCCCGCCCATGGACTTGCCACCAATCGCCAGTTTCCCAGCGACATGACGTCGCACTTGGGCATATACCTCACGCCAGCATTCCAGCAATTTCGGCGCCGGATTCGGGGGGCGCTTACCGCCGTCCACCCGACGCTGGGCCATGTAGGGAAACTCAAAGCGCAACACGTTCACACCATGCCCGGCAAGGCGTGCAGCCATATCGTTCATGAACGACGAGTCCATCGGCGCGCCGGCGCCATGGGCCAGGATCAGGGTCGCAGGCTCACGCGCGATAGACCCTGTCGCGGCATCCCACAACCAGCCGCGTTCCTGTACGCAGTGCGCCCATTGATCCCCGTCAATACTGGCCTTGTGCTCTTTGCCCATGCTTGCCTCGCTTTTTAGTCTGCCTATAACTCCAGCCCAAGTGCCGCATTGGCTTGGGTTGAACCGTGGATGGGGAACCATGAACACTACTTTAAGTACCGCCTATAACTACAAGGTGGTCCGCCAATTCGCCATTATGACGGTGGTGTGGGGCATCGTCGGCATGGGGCTCGGGGTTTTTCTCGCCGCCCAATTGGTCTGGCCTGCACTCAACTTCGATTTGCCCTGGACCAGTTTCGGTCGCTTGCGCCCACTGCACACCAACGCGGTGATCTTCGCCTTCGGCGGCTGCGCACTGTTCGCCAGCTCCTTCTACTCGGTACAACGCACCTGCCAGACGCAGCTGTTCGCGCCGAAAATCGCTGCGTTCTGCTTCTGGGGCTGGCAACTGGTGATTGTACTGGCGGCCATCAGCCTGCCGCTGGGCTACACCACCTCCAAGGAATACGCCGAACTGGAATGGCCGATCGCGATTTTGATCGCCATCGTCTGGGTCGCCTACGGCGTCGTGTTCTTCGGCACAGTGATGAAGCGCAAGACCAAGCACATCTACGTCGGCAACTGGTTCTTCGGTGCATTCATCATCACCGTGGCCATCCTGCACATTGTCAACCACGCCTCCCTGCCGGTGAGCTGGACCAAGTCCTACTCGGCCTACGGCGGTGCGACAGATGCCATGGTGCAGTGGTGGTATGGGCACAACGCGGTGGGCTTTTTCCTGACCGCGGGCTTCCTGGGGATGATGTACTACTTCGTGCCCAAGCAGGCCGAGCGTCCGGTATATTCCTATCGCTTGTCCATCGTGCACTTCTGGGCGCTGATCACCCTGTACATCTGGGCCGGTCCGCACCACCTGCACTACACCGCTCTGCCGGATTGGGCGCAGTCCCTGGGCATGGTGATGTCCCTGGTGCTGCTGGCGCCGAGCTGGGGCGGCATGATCAACGGCATGATGACCTTGTCGGGCGCCTGGCATAAGTTGCGCAGCGACCCGATCCTGCGCTTCCTGGTCGTCTCCCTGGCCTTCTACGGCATGTCGACGTTCGAAGGCCCGATGATGGCGATCAAGACCGTCAACGCCCTCTCCCACTACACCGATTGGACCATCGGCCACGTACACGCCGGCGCCCTCGGTTGGGTGGCGATGATTTCCATCGGCGCGCTGTACCACATGATCCCCAAAGTCTTCGGTCGCGAGCAGATGTACAGCCTCGGCCTGATCAACGCGCACTTCTGGCTGGCCACCATCGGCACCGTGCTCTACATCGCCTCGATGTGGGTCAACGGCATCGCCCAGGGCCTGATGTGGCGTGCGGTCAACGAAGACGGCACCTTGACCTACTCCTTCGTCGAAACCCTGGTGGCCAGCCACCCAGGCTTCATCGTGCGGTTGGTGGGCGGTGCGGTGTTCCTCACCGGCATGTTGCTGATGGCTTACAACACCTGGCGCACCGTGCGTTCGGCGCAGCCAGTCGAAGCCGCCACCACTGCGCAGCTGGCCTGAGGAGTCTGTGATGAAACACGAAACGATTGAAAAGAACGTCGGCCTGTTGATGCTGCTGATGGTATTCGCCGTAAGCATCGGCGGCCTGACCCAGATCGTCCCGCTGTTCTTCCAGGACGTGACCAACAAACCGGTGGAAGGCATGAAGCCCTACACCGCGCTGCAACTGGAAGGCCGTGACATCTACATCCGCGAAGGCTGCGTACAGTGCCACTCGCAGATGATCCGCCCGTTCCGCGCCGAGACCGAGCGCTACGGCCATTACTCGGTGGCCGGTGAAAGCGTGTGGGACCACCCGTTCCTGTGGGGCTCCAAGCGCACCGGGCCGGACCTGGCGCGCGTTGGCGCACGTTACTCGGACGATTGGCACCGCGCGCACTTGTACAACCCGCGCAACGTGGTGCCGGAGTCGAAAATGCCGGCCTACCCGTGGCTGGTCACGGCGCCGGTCGACAGCAGCCACACCGAAACCAAGTTGAAAGTGATGCGCACCCTCGGCGTGCCCTACACCGACGACGACATCAGTGGCGCCGTCGCCAGCCTCAAGGGCAAGACCGAGATGGACGCGCTGGTTTCGTACCTGCAAGTACTCGGCACTGCCATCAAGAGCAAGAGGTGAGCCATGGGATTTGAATTCGATGCGGGCACCATCCGCGGCCTCGGCACGCTGGTGGTCGCCATCGCCTTTATCGGCTTGTCGCTGTGGGTGTTCAACAACCGGCGCAACGCGGAATTCGAGCAGGCGCGCCTGCTGCCGTTCGCCGATGAACCCTCTCCATCCGACGCTCAAGAAGAGCCTGCAACAAGGAGCACTCGGCCATGACTACCTTTTGGAGTACATGGATCTGCGTACTGACCCTCGGCAGCCTGATCGGCCTGACCTGGCTGTTGATCGGCACCCGCAAGGGCGAGACCAAGGGCAGCGTCGACCAGACCATGGGCCATGCCTTCGATGGCATCGAGGAATACGACAACCCGCTGCCGCAATGGTGGTTCATGCTGTTCGCCGGCACCCTGGTGTTTGCTGTCGGCTACCTGATCCTCTACCCGGGCCTGGGCAATTGGAAAGGCGTGCTGCCGGGCTATGAAGACGGCTGGACCCAGAACAAGGAATGGGATAAGGAAATGGCCAAGGCCGACGCCAAGTTCGGGCCGATCTTCGCCAAATTCGCGGCCATGCCGGTGGAAGAAGTGGCCAAAGACCCGCAAGCGTTGAAAATGGGCGGCCGCTTGTTCGCCTCCAACTGCGCGGTGTGCCACGGCTCGGATGCCAAGGGTGCGTATGGTTTCCCGAACCTGGCGGACACTATCTGGCGCTGGGGTGGTTCGGCCGAAGCGATCAAGACCACCATCTTGAATGGCCGCCACGCGGCGATGCCGGCCTGGGGAGAAATACTGGGCGAGGACGGTGTGAAAAACGTCGCCGCCTATGTGCGTCACGACCTGGCCAAACTGCCATTGCCGGCCAACAGCACGGCTGATCTGGCGGCAGGCCAAGCGGCCTTCAATACGACTTGCGTGGCGTGTCACGGCCCGCAAGGCCACGGCATGGAAGCCATGGGTGCGCCGAACCTTACCGAGCCTGCCGGTTTTATCTACGGCACCAGCCTGGCACAGTTGCAACAGACTATCCGCCACGGCCGACAAGGCCAGATGCCAGCGCAAGATGTGCTGCAAGGCAATGACAAAGTGCACTTGCTCGCCGCCTACGTCTACAGCCTGTCCCACAACGCTGATGGCGCAACGCCAGAAAGCCAACCGCAATAGCTGCTGACTGCCGCCCCAATTTGGGGCGGCAGCTCTACCGCTCTACGCGACCAAGTGTCGCACCCATCCAAAGCGCAACTTTCCCCTCCTGCCATTCGGGTCTACGCTTGCTTGCACAGCGGACTGATCCTGGCGTACGCAA
This sequence comes from Pseudomonas sp. GW821-FHT03A09, assembly GCF_059421065.1. Classification (NCBI taxonomy): domain Bacteria; kingdom Pseudomonadati; phylum Pseudomonadota; class Gammaproteobacteria; order Pseudomonadales; family Pseudomonadaceae; genus Pseudomonas; species Pseudomonas sp. GW821-FHT03A09. The sequence goes on from NZ_JBWKUX010000004.1 coordinate 345,193, forward strand.
CGACTCCTGTCGCGACCCTGAATTTTTCTTGTCCACTCGATCAGCTTTTCATTTCGGATTTTGTCCCTACGCCAAACATGGAAAGGGCGCAGAATCTGGCGTGGAACGCATTGATACAGGTCAGCCATTGCGTTGCAATGGCCCCTCGCTTTCTACATACTTGCGGCCGATTTTACCTATAAAAAAACCTAAACCGTGGAACCTTAGAATGAGCACAGCAATCAGTCCGACTGCTTATAACTATAAGGTAGTCCGCCAGTTCGCCATCATGACGGTGGTCTGGGGGATCCTTGGCATGGGGCTCGGGGTGTTCATCGCCTCGCAACTGGTTTGGCCGGAATTGAATTTCGGTTTGCCATGGACGACCTTCGGCCGCCTGCGCCCGCTGCACACCAACCTGGTGATTTTCGCCTTCGGCGGATGTGCATTGTTTGCCACCTCCTACTATGTCGTGCAGCGAACCTGCCAGACGCGACTGATCTCCGATGGACTCGCGGCCTTCACCTTCTGGGGCTGGCAAGCCGTCATCCTCGGCGCCGTCATCACCCTGCCCCTGGGCTACACCACCACCAAGGAATACGCCGAGCTGGAATGGCCGATCGCCATTTTGCTCGCCATCGTGTGGGTGACTTACGCCGTGGTGTTCTTCGGCACCATCGTCAAGCGCAAGACCAAGCACATCTATGTGGGGAACTGGTTCTACGGCGCGTTCATCCTGGTGACGGCGATGCTGCACATCGTCAACCACGCCTCCTTGCCGGTGAGCTTCTTCAAATCCTACTCGGCCTACGCCGGGGCGACGGACGCGATGATCCAGTGGTGGTACGGCCACAACGCCGTGGGTTTCTTCCTCACCACCGGTTTCCTGGGGATGATGTACTACTTCGTGCCCAAGCAGGCCGAACGTCCGATCTACTCCTATCGCCTGTCCATCGTGCACTTCTGGGCGCTGATCACCCTGTACATCTGGGCCGGCCCTCACCACCTGCACTACACCGCTCTGCCGGATTGGGCGCAGTCGTTGGGCATGGCGATGTCGATCATCCTGCTGGCCCCGAGCTGGGGCGGCATGATCAACGGCATGATGACCCTGTCGGGCGCCTGGCATAAATTGCGCACCGACCCGATCCTGCGCTTCCTCGTGGTATCGCTGGCGTTCTACGGCATGTCGACCTTCGAAGGGCCGATGATGGCGATCAAGACCGTCAACTCGCTGTCCCACTACACCGACTGGACCATCGGCCACGTGCACGCCGGTGCCTTGGGCTGGGTGGCGATGATCTCCATCGGCGCGCTGTACCACATGATCCCCAAACTGTTCGGCCGTGCGCAGATGCACAGCGTCGGGCTGATCAACGCGCACTTCTGGCTGGCGACCATCGGCACCGTGCTCTACATCGCCTCGATGTGGGTCAACGGCATCACCCAAGGTCTGATGTGGCGTGCGATCAACGATGACGGCACCCTCACCTACTCCTTCGTCGAAGCGCTGCAAGCCAGCCATCCGGGCTACATCGTGCGTGCCCTGGGCGGTGCGTTCTTCGCCAGCGGCATGTTCCTCATGGCCTACAACGTCTGGCGCACCGTGCGTGCCGCCGACCCAGCTGAAGCCGAAGCCGCCGCCAAGATCGCCGTTGTGGGAGCCCACTGATGAAGCATGAAGTAGTCGAGAAGAATATCGGCCTGCTGGCCTTCTTCATGGTCATCGCCGTGAGCATCGGCGGCCTGACCCAGATCGTTCCGCTGTTCTTCCAGGACGTGACCAACAAGCCGGTCGAAGGCATGAAGCCACGCACCGCCCTTGAACTGGAAGGCCGCGACGTCTACATCGCCAACGGTTGTGTCGGCTGCCATTCGCAGATGATCCGCCCGTTCCGCGCCGAAACCGAACGCTACGGCCACTACTCGGTCGCCGGCGAAAGCGTGTGGGACCACCCGTTCCTGTGGGGTTCCAAGCGCACCGGCCCGGATCTGGCCCGTGTCGGCGGTCGTTACTCCGATGACTGGCAACGTGCGCACTTGTACAACCCGCGCAACGTGGTGCCTGAATCTAAAATGCCGGCGTACCCGTTCCTCGTGGAAAACAAGCTCGACGGCAAGGACACCGCGAAGAAGATGGAAGTCTTGCGCACCCTGGGCGTGCCCTACACCGATGAAGACATCGCCGGTGCAGCCGCCGCCGTGAAGGGCAAGACCGAAATGGACGCATTGGTGGCCTACCTGCAGGGCCTTGGCACCATCATCAAAAGCAAACGGTGATCTTCATGGATATCGGGATGATTCGTGGCCTGGGCACCGTTGTCGTGATGGTGGCCTTTGTCGGCCTGGCGTTGTGGGTGTTCAGCCCCAAGCGCAAGTCGGAGTTTGAAGACGCGACCTTGCTGCCCTTTGCGGATGATCCCGAAGCCATCAAGCACGTCGAGCAAGCTTCTAGGAGTAACAAAGAATGACTACGTTCTGGAGTCTGTACGTCACAGTCCTCAGTCTGGGTACCATCTTCGCCCTGACCTGGCTGCTGCTGTCCACCCGCCGGGGCCAGCGCGCCGAGCAGACCGACGAGACCGTCGGCCACGCGTTCGACGGTATCGAGGAATACGACAACCCGCTGCCGAAATGGTGGTTCATGCTGTTCGTCGGCACCATCGTCTTCGCCCTCGGCTACCTGGCACTCTACCCCGGCCTGGGCAACTGGAAGGGCCTGCTGCCGGGCTACAACTACCTCGATACCGACAAGCAAACCCCGTTCGCCAACGGCCAGACCGGCTGGACCGGCGTACACGAATGGGAAAAGGAAATGGCCAAGTCGGACGCCAAGTTCGGCCCGATCTTCGCCAAGTTCGCCGCGATGCCGATTGAAGAAGTGGCCAAGGACCCACAAGCCTTGAAGATGGGTGGCCGCCTGTTCGCCTCCAACTGCTCGGTATGCCACGGTTCCGACGCCAAGGGTGCCTACGGTTTTCCCAACCTGACCGACGCCGACTGGCGCTGGGGCGGCGAGCCGGCCACCATCAAGGAAACCATCATGAAAGGCCGCCATGCGGTGATGCCGGCCTGGGCCGACGTGATCGGCGAACAAGGCGTGGCCGACGTGGCGGGTTTCGTGGTAACCAACCTTGACGGCCGCAAGTTGCCCGAAGGTGCCAAGGCCGACGTGGCCAACGGCGAGAAACTCTTCGCCACCAACTGCGTGGCCTGCCACGGCCCAGCCGGTAAAGGCACACCCGCAATGGGCGCCCCCGACCTGACCCATCCGGGTGCATTCATCTACGGCTCCAGCTTTGCCCAACTGCAACAGACCATCCGTTATGGCCGTCAGGGCCAGATGCCTGCGCAGGAGCAACTGCAAGGCAATGACAAGGTGCACTTGCTGGCGGCGTATGTTTACAGCTTGTCCCATGGGGACAAGAAGGCTGAGGAGCAATAAAAGCCGCTGCAATACCAATGTGGGAGGGGGCTTGCCCCCGATTGCAGTGTGTCAGTCAGTGCATCTGTCACTGATCCACCGCTATCGGGGGCAAGCCCCCTCCCACATTGGATCCGCAGTGTTTCAGAGGACCGAGCTAGTCAAAACCGGCCATACTTGCCAATTCAATTGATCCAGATCATGTAGGTCGCCCCCGTTCAACATCATCTGGGGCGTATCATTAGGCCACTGCAACACCCCTAATTTGACCCCGGCTGGCACGCACTGGCCGAGGCAAATCTCCACCGCCGTGGGATGCAATGATGAGCAAGCAGATACCGGTACATGACGTTACCCCGCCTACCAAAACCGTCAACCTCTACGCCTCGCGCGAGAAAATCTATACCCGCGCCTTCACCGGCTTGTTCCGCAATCTGCGCATGCTCGGTGGTGCCGGTCTGTTCCTGCTCTACTTCGGCACGGTGTGGCTGAACTGGGGTGGTCACCAAGCGGTGTGGTGGAATCTGCCGGAGCGTAAATTCTTCATTTTTGGCGCGACCTTCTGGCCCCAGGACTTCATCTTGTTGTCGGGCTTGTTGATCATCGCCGCCTTCGGCCTGTTTTTTATCACGGTGTACGCCGGACGCGTGTGGTGCGGTTATACCTGCCCGCAAAGCGTATGGACCTGGATCTTCATGTGGTGCGAAAAGGTCACCGAAGGCGACCGCAACCAGCGCATCAAGCTCGACAAAGCGCCCATGGGCGCCAACAAATTCCTGCGTAAATTCAGCAAGCACACCTTGTGGCTGTCGATCGGTTTCGTCACCGGCATGACCTTTGTCGGCTACTTCTCGCCGATCCGCGAACTGGTGTTCGATTTCTTCACCGGCCAGGCCGATGGCTGGGCGTATTTCTGGGTGGGTTTCTTCACCCTCGCCACCTATGGCAACGCCGGCTGGCTGCGTGAACAGGTGTGCATCTACATGTGCCCGTACGCGCGCTTCCAGAGCGTGATGTTCGACAAAGACACTTTGATCGTCTCCTACGACCCACGTCGTGGCGAAGCGCGTGGCCCGCGTAAAAAAGGCACCGACTACAAGGCCCAGGGCCTGGGCGATTGCATCGATTGCACGATGTGCGTGCAAGTGTGCCCGACCGGGATCGACATCCGCGACGGCCTGCAGATCGAATGCATCGGTTGCGCGGCCTGTATCGACGCCTGCGATAACATCATGGACAAGATGGACTACCCGCGCGGCCTGATCAGCTACACCACCGAGCACAACCTGTCCGGGCAGAAGACCCACAAGCTGCGCCCACGGTTGATCGGCTACGCGCTGGTGTTGCTGGCGATGATCAGCCTGCTGGTCACGGCATTTTTCATGCGCTCGCTGGTGGGCTTCGATGTCAGTAAAGATCGAGTGCTCTACCGCGAAAACGCCGAAGGTCGCATCGAAAACGTCTACAGCCTGAAGATCATGAACAAGGACCAGCGCGACCACACCTATGTGCTCGACGCTGCCGGCCTGCCGGACCTCAAGCTGCAGGGCCGCCGCGAAATCAAAGTCGCTGCGGGCGATATCGTCAGCATGCCGGTGGAGCTGTCCAGCGCGCCGGAACAACTGCCGTCGAGTACCAACGAGGTGAAATTCATCCTCAAGGATGCCGATGACGACAGCGTCCACATTGAAGCCAAGAGCCGATTCATCGGCCCACAAGTCCGTTAACAAGAGAGCACGACAATGCCCGCAGCAACCGCCGCAAGCCCTTGGTACAAGCATCTCTGGCCCTGGATCATCATTGGCATCCTGGCCTGCTCGGTCACTTTGACCCTGTCCATGGTGACCATCGCGGTGAACAACCCCGACAACCTGGTCAACGACAACTATTACGAGGCCGGCAAAGGCATCAATCGCTCCCTGGACCGCGAACAGTTGGCCCAGACCCTGCAACTGCGCGCGTCGGTGCACCTGGACGAGTTGACCGGCGAAGTCGACCTGCGCTTGACCGGCAACAGCAACCCGAACACCTTGGAACTGAACCTGATTTCGCCGACCCAACCGGAGAAGGATCGTCGGATTACGCTAACCCGTAGCGACAGCGAACCCGGCCGCTACATCGGCCAAGTGACGGACAAGGTGGAGGGCCGGCGCTTCGTGGAATTGCTCGGGGTCGAAGGCGACAAGACTTGGCGCATGTTCGAAGAAGAGCAGGTCAGCCACGACAAGGACTTGCTGCTCGGTGACGAGCCGCTGCAAGGTGCTGAAGACCAGTAACCCGGCAAACCTGCGCTTCGCGCATCGCGGGCAAGCCCGCTCCCACAGGACACCGCGATCCAATGTAGGAGCGGGCTTGCCCGCGATGAGGCCCTCCCAGCCGACTAAGATTCAGAACCATGACCAGCCCAACGCCCTGCTACCACTGCGCCCTGCCCGTCCCACCCGGCAGCCGGTTTACCGCCGACATCCTCGGCGAACGCCGTGAACTGTGCTGCCCGGGCTGCCAGGCGGTGGCCGAAGCCATCGTCGCCGGTGGGCTGGAAAGCTATTACCAGCATCGCAGCGAAGCCTCGGCCAACCCCGAGGCGCTGCCGGTGCAATTGGTCGACGAACTGGCGCTGTATGACCGCCCCGACGTGCAAAAACCCTTTGTACGCCACGAAGGCGAACTGGCCGAAGCCACTCTGTTGATGGAAGGCATCAGTTGCGCAGCCTGTGGCTGGCTGATCGAAAAACACCTGCGCAGCTTGCCCGCCGTGGCCGAGGCGCGGCTGAATCTGTCCAACCATCGCCTGCAAGTCAGTTGGGCCGACGGGCAATTGCCATTAAGCCAATTGCTCAGTGAACTGCGTCATATCGGCTATGCGGCCCACCCTTACCAGGCGGACCGCGCGGCGGAGCAATTGGCCAGCGAGAACCGCCTGGCCCTGCGCCAACTGGGCGTGGCGGGATTGCTGTGGTTCCAGGCGATGATGGCAACCATGGCGACCTGGCCGGAGTTCAATATCGATTTGAGCCCGGAGCTGCATGTGATCCTGCGCTGGGTGGCGATGTTTCTCACCACCCCTATCGTGTTCTACAGCTGTGCGCCGTTTTTCAAAGGCGCGTTGCGCGACTTGCGCACCCGCCACCTGACCATGGATGTGTCGGTGTCCCTGGCGATTGGTGGTGCGTACCTGGCGGGTATCTGGACGGCGATCACCGGCACCGGCGAACTGTACTTCGACGCAGTGGGCATGTTTGCGCTGTTCCTGTTGGCCGGTCGCTATCTGGAGCGCCGCGCACGGGAGCGCACTGCTGCCGCCACCGCGCAGTTGGTCAACTTGTTGCCGGCCTCGTGCCTGCGCTTGAAAGGCGATGGGCAAAGCGAGCGTATCCTGCTCAACGAGTTGGCCCTGGGCGACCGCGTCCTGGTGCATCCCGGCGCGGTACTGCCGGCCGACGGGGTGATTCTCGACGGCCAATCCAGCATCGATGAGTCACTGTTGACCGGCGAATACCTGCCACAACCGCGACGAATCGGTGACACCGTCACTGCCGGCACACTCAACGTCGAAGGCGCGCTGACGGTCGAGGTGCGCGCCTTGGGCCATGACACGCGCCTGTCCGCCATCGTACGCCTGCTGGAACGCGCCCAGGCCGAGAAGCCGCGCCTGGCGCAAATCGCCGACCGCGCGGCGCAATGGTTCCTGTTGTGCTCGTTGATCGCCGCCCTGTTGATCGGCCTGGTGTGGTGGCAACTGGATTCGGCGCGAGCCTTCTGGATCGTCCTGGCAATGTTGGTGGCGACCTGCCCGTGTGCGCTGTCCCTGGCCACGCCGACCGCCCTCACCGCCGCCACTGGTACCCTGCACAAACTCGGACTGTTGCTGACCCGCGGTCATGTACTGGAAGGTTTGAACCAGATCGACACGGTGATTTTCGACAAGACCGGCACCCTGACCGAAGGGCGCCTGGCCTTACGTGCGATCCGCCCACTGGGCACACTGAACAGCGATGACTGCCTGAGCCTCGCCGCCGCCCTGGAAAACCGCTCCGAACACCCCATTGCCCGGGCGTTCGGTCGTGCGCCGTTGGCGGTTGACGAGGTGCTCAGTTCCCCTGGACTGGGGCTGGAAGGTCGCGTGGGTGACCGTCGGTTGCGCATCGGCCAACCCGGCTTCGTTTGTGGACTGAGTGGTTGCCCGATCCCCCAGTCGCCGGATGAAGCCGGGCAATGGTTGCTGCTGGGTGATAGCCATGGCGCCCTGGCCTGGTTCGTGCTGGATGACCGCTTGCGCAGCGATGCCCCTGCGTTGCTGGCAGCGTGCAAGGCTCGTGGTTGGCGCACGTTGTTGTTGTCCGGCGACAGTTCGCCGATGGTCGCCAGCGTCGCCGCCGAGCTGGGCATCGACGAAGCCCACGGCGGCCTGCGCCCGGATGACAAGCTCTTGGTGCTGCAACGCTTGCACCAGGAAGGCCGTAAAGTGCTGATGCTCGGCGATGGCGTCAACGATGTGCCGGTGCTGGCCGCCGCCGATATCAGCGTGGCCATGGGCTCGGCCACGGACCTGGCAAAAACCAGCGCAGACGCGGTGCTGTTGTCCAACCGCCTGGACGCCTTGGTGCAAGCCTTTACCCTGGCGCGGCGCACCCGGCGAGTCATCATCGAGAACCTGCTGTGGGCCGGACTGTACAATGGCCTCATGCTGCCGTTTGCCGCCCTGGGTTGGATCACCCCGATCTGGGCCGCGATCGGAATGTCCCTCAGCTCGTTGACCGTGGTGCTCAATGCCCTGCGCCTGACTCGCCTGCCGAGTGTGCAGGTAGCCAGCGCCCCTTTGGTAACCCGCCCGCTGCCGGCTTGAGCCGCACGGCCCTGGAGTGCAGATGCCAGCTCTATACGTAATGATTCCAGCGGCGCTGCTGTTAGTCGGCGTGGCCATTTACATCTTCTTCTGGGCCGTGGACAGCGGCCAGTACGAAGACCTCGACGGCCCGGCCCACAGCGTCTTGTTCGACGATCAGGACCCGAACCACCTGGCCGCCGTCGACGAAGCCAATGGCCCGGAACAACCGCCCAAAGACCCGCCCCATGCTTGAGCTGGCCCCCCTGCTGGTCTCGGCACTGATCCTCGGCCTGCTCGGCGGCGGCCATTGCCTGGGCATGTGCGGCGGCTTGATGGGCGCGCTGACCCTGGCGATTCCCAAGGAACAACGCAGCCGCAGGTTTCGCCTGCTGCTGGCGTACAACCTGGGGCGCATCCTCAGCTATGCCACGGCGGGACTGTTGATCGGCCTGGCCGGCTGGGCGGTGGCCAACAGCCCGGCGGCCATGTTCATGCGCGTACTCGCCGGGCTGCTGCTGATCAGCATGGGCTTGTACCTGGCCGGCTGGTGGAGCGGCCTTACCCGCATCGAAAGCCTCGGACGCGGCCTGTGGCGCTATATCCAGCCGATTGCCAACCGTTTGCTGCCGGTGTCCAGCCTGCCCCGCGCCTTGCTGCTGGGCGCGCTGTGGGGTTGGTTGCCGTGCGGATTGGTCTACAGCACCCTGCTGTGGGCGGCGAGTCAGGGTAATGCGCTGGACAGTGCGCTGCTGATGCTGGCGTTTGGCTTGGGCACCTGGCCGGTGTTGCTGGCAACGGGGCTGGCTGCCGAACGCGTCACCGCCTTGCTGCGCAAGCGCAGCGTGCGTGTGGCCGGTGGCATGCTGGTGATTGTGTTTGGCATATGGACGTTACCCGGCCCGCATCAGCACTGGTTGATGGGCCACTAAAAGGGCCATGTGGCATAGCGCCGCTCCCCGTTGATGCAAATCAAGATGCCATCAACGGCGCGCCCCTAGACTCGGCCCACTAGCCTATCCGGGGGACCGCCCGCATGCTCGACGCCATTCGTTGGGACACAGATCTGATTCACCGCTACGACTTGGCGGGACCGCGCTACACGTCCTACCCCACCGCCGTACAATTCGACAGCCAGGTCGGCACCTTCGACCTGCTCCACGCCCTGCGCGACAGCCGCAAAGCTACACGCCCCTTGTCGCTGTATGTGCACGTACCGTTCTGCGCGAACATTTGCTACTACTGCGCCTGCAATAAGGTGATTACCAAGGACCGCGGCCGCGCCCAGGCCTACCTGCAACGCCTGGAGCAGGAAATCCAACTGGTGGCGTGCCACCTCGACCCGAAACAGCCGGTGGAGCAACTGCATTTCGGCGGTGGCACTCCGACCTTTCTCAGCCACGATGAATTGCGCCAGGTGATGACACGCCTGCGCCAACACTTCAATTTGCTCGATGATGACTCGGGTGACTACGGTATCGAGATCGACCCCCGCGAAGCCGACTGGGCCACCATGGGCCTGCTGCGTGAATTGGGCTTCAACCGTGTGAGTATCGGCCTGCAAGACCTCGACCCCGAGGTGCAACGGGCGGTCAACCGCCTGCAAAGCCTGGAAGAAACCCGCGCGGTGATCGATGCCGCACGCACCTTGCAGTTTCGCTCGATCAACATCGATTTGATCTACGGCCTGCCCAAGCAAACGCCGATCAACTTCGCACGCACCGTGGAAGAAGTGATCAGGCTGCAGCCAGATCGCCTGTCGGTATTCAATTACGCGCACCTGCCGGAACGCTTCATGCCCCAGCGGCGCATCAACACCGATGAACTGCCGTCCCCGGCGTCAAAGCTGCTGATGCTGCAAACCACCATCGAGCAACTGACCCAGGCCGGCTACCGCTACATCGGCATGGACCACTTCGCCCTGCCGGACGACGAGCTGGCGGTCGCCCAGGAAGAAGGCAGACTGCAACGCAACTTCCAGGGCTACACCACCCACGGCCATTGCGATTTGATCGGGCTGGGCGTGTCGGCGATCAGCCAGATCGGCGACCTGTATGGCCAGAACAGCAGCGACCTCAACCAGTACCAGAACGCCCTGGCGGGCGCGCAACTGGCCACCAGCCGTGGCCTGGTGTGCACCACGGACGACCGCTTGCGACGGGAAGTGATTCAACAGTTGATGTGCAATTTCAGCCTGGGATTCGAGCAGATCGAACAGGCGTTCAACATCGACTTTCGCGGTTATTTCGACGATTTATGGCCACAGCTGGAGACCATGGCGCAAGACGGCCTGATCGCACTGGATGCACAGGGCATCCGCGTGCTACCCGCCGGGCGCTTGCTGGTGCGCTCGGTGTGCATGGTGTTCGATGCCTACCTGGAACACCAGAACAGGCAACGATTTTCACGGGTGATCTAGCAAGCACCTGTTACTTGGCCATCAGGCTCATGGCTTCCATCTGAGCCTCTGGCGACTCATCTTTCATGGCTTTGGCCAATTGGGTCTGGGTAGTCGCCAGAGCGCCCTGCAATGACGTCACATCGCTTTGCAAGCTGGCGACCCTGACTTGGCGCGCCTCAGGCGTCATTGAGGTGTCAGCCATCACCGCCGCGAGTTCAGCCATCTTGTCCTCGAGCTGTTTTTTAAGCTCACGGATCATTTTCAACAACTGCTTGATGTTGTCCTTCAGGTTGCTGTCATCGATATCTTTATTGCTGTCGTTTTTGGCAGCCTGGAGCCCGGCCCCGGAAATCGTCACCGCTACCCCCTCGACCGCCTTGGGTTCAGCCAGCGGGGTCGGCGCAGCGCCAGTTTTATCGTCCACTGCGACCTTTTTAGGCTCGGGCACCGTAGGAATGCGAATGCTTGAGGGGTTGATACCGGCGATGGAGGGCATGGTCCTGGACCTGAATGAGTGAATTCCTTCCTTGTATCGGCCCCGATACAAAACTCTTTATACCGTTGCCGGTTTTTTGTACACGCTGGCCTCACCGCCCCCCAGTGCGTTACCCTTACGTCTTATGTGTGTTTTCCCACAAGGATTTAAGAAATGTCCGAGCCAGTTAAACTGCGCGCTCACAGCCAGGCTCATTGCAAGGATTGCAGCCTGGCCCCCCTCTGCCTGCCACTTTCGTTGAATCTGGAAGACATGGATGCGCTGGACGACATCGTTAAACGCGGCCGCCCACTGAAAAAAGGCGAGTTTCTGTTCCGCCAGGGCGACAAGTTTGATTCCGTCTATGCAGTACGTTCGGGCGCATTGAAGACGTTCAGCCTGAGCGACAGCGGCGAAGAGCAAATTACCGGTTTCCACCTGCCCAGCGAGTTGGTCGGGTTGTCCGGCATGGACACCGAGATCCACCCGGTGTCGGCTCAGGCCCTGGAGACTACGTCAGTGTGTGAAATTCCCTTCGAGCGTCTGGACGAATTGGCCCTGCAACTGCCGCAACTGCGCCGTCAGTTGATGCGCGTGATGAGCCGGGAAATTCGTGACGATCAGCAGATGATGTTGCTGTTGTCGAAGAAAACCGCCGACGAGCGCATTGCCACGTTCCTGGTCAACCTGTCGGCACGTTTCCGTGCTCGTGGGTTCTCGGCCAACCAGTTCCGCCTGAGCATGTCGCGCAATGAAATCGGCAACTACCTGGGCCTCGCGGTGGAAACCGTGTCCCGCGTATTTACCCGGTTCCAGCAGAACGAACTGATCGCCGCCGAAGGCAAGGAAGTGCATATCCTTGACCCGATCCAACTGTGTGCACTGGCCGGTGGTTCGCTAGAGGGTTGATCCAGAGACTTGCGGCCGCGCCAACCGGCGAGGCCGCAGGTATACTTCGAGTCCGTCTCCAGCCCCAGGACTCTTCGACGATGACCTTCGATTCGTTCGACATCAAATCCCTGATCCGCCCCGTCATCGACTTCCCCAAGCCTGGGGTGATCTTTCGTGACATCACCCCTTTGTTCCAATCGCCTCGCGCCCTGCGCCTGGTGGCCGACAGCTTTGCCCATCGTTATGTCGAGGCCGAGTTCACCCACATCGGCGCGATGGATGCCCGAGGCTTTCTGATCGGTTCAATCATCGCCTACCAGCTGAACAAACCGCTGATCCTGTTCCGCAAGCAGGGCAAGCTGCCGGCTGACGTACTGGCCGAGGGGTATCAGACCGAGTACGGCGAGGCCTTCCTGGAAGTGCACGCTGACAGCCTGTGCGAGGGCGACTCGGTGTTGATGTTCGATGACTTGATCGCCACCGGTGGCACCCTGATCGCAGCAGCAAACCTGGTACGACGCATGGGGGCGAAGATCTTCGAAGCGGCGGCAATCATCGACCTGCCGGAACTGGGTGGTTCGCAGCGTTTGGAAGACATGGGGATTCCGACGTTTTGCCTGACGCAGTTTGCGCTGACCGAGCAGTAACGTTTGTCTGGACTGGCCTCATCGCGGGCAAGCCCGGCTCCCACATTGGAATGCAATCACCTGTGGGAGCTGGCTTGCCTGCGATGAGGCCCTCAATAACACCATAGGGCTAAAGCCCCATCTGCTTGCTGATGATCTCGTTCATCACCTCCCGCGTCCCGCCGCCAATGGACAGGATGCGGTTATCCCGATACAGCCGCTCCACCAGGCTGCCACGCATGTAGCCCTGGCCACCGAGGATCTGCACGGCGTCGTAGGTCACACGGTCAGCCGTGTCGGTAGCGAGGTTCTTGGCCATGGAAATTTCCTTGATCACGCTCTTGCCGGCTGCCATCTTCGCTGCCTGGCGATAAGTGAACTCCCGGGACACTTCGACGGCGGTGGCCATTTCCGCCAAACGATGCTTGAGCACCTGAAATTTGCCGATGGGCTTGCCGAACGCTTCGCGCTGGGCGGCCCATTCAAGGCTTTCCTCCAGTGCCATTTGCGCGGTCATGTTGGCCATCAAGGCCAGGGCCAGGCGCTCACTCTGGAAGTTGCCCATGATGCAGGCGAATCCCATGTTCTCGGCACCGATCAGGTTGCCTACCGGCACCCGGCAATCGTCGAAGAACAATTCAGCGGTGTCCGACGCCCACCAGCCCATTTTCTTCAGCGGCTGGCCGACGGTGAATCCTGGCGTGTCTTTTTCGATGAGTAACAGGCTGATACCAGCAAAGCCCGGCCCGCCGGTACGCACGGCAACCGTGTAGAAGTCGGCGCGGATGCCGCTGGTGATAAACGTCTTGCTGCCGCTGACGCGGTAATGCTCGCCTTCACGGACCGCGCGGGTTTGCAGATTGGCCACATCGGAACCGCCGCTCGGCTCGGTGACTGCCAGAGCGATGATCTTCTCACCCGACAGCACCTGGGGTGCCACGAGGTCGCGCACTTCGGGCCGCGCCCATTTGACGACGGGGGGCAAGCCGATATCCAGTGAACCCAAGCTTGCCACTACACCGCCAGACCCGCAGCGCATCAGCTCTTCGCTGACCGCCACCTTGGCGAACAAGTCGCCCTCATGGCTGCCCCCCAGCGCTTCGGGATAACCGATGCCCAGGATGCCCGCAGCGCCTGCCTTGAGATACAGCTCGCGGGGAAAGCTTTCAGCCTCCTCCCATTGCTCGATGCCCGGCAACATCTCGCGCTCGACAAAACGGCGCACGCTGTCGCGGACCAATTGGTGGCTGGGGTCGAAGTAGTCCTGATAGGCAGACATCGGCAAGCTCCACGGAGATGTGAAGCGAACTTACCAAGCGCTTGCTTGGTTATCAAGCCAAGCGCAAATATCGCCGACACTGCAAAACTAATGTGGGAGGGGGCTTGCCCCCGATAGCGGTGGGTCAGTGGCATAAATGCTGCCTGACACACTGTCATCGGGAGCAAGCCCCCTCCCACATTTTGGGTTGCGTTGTGCTTTAGAGGGCGATGGGTTTGCGACCCGCAAACGAATGCGCCAGCGTCCCGCCATCCACCAACTCCAACTCTCCCCCCAACGGCACGCCATGGGCGATACGCGAGGTGATCAGGCCCTTATTGGTTAGCAGTTGGGCGATGTAGTGCGCCGTGGCTTCACCTTCCACCGTCGGGTTAGTGGCCAGGATCACCTCAGTAAAGGTGCCCTGCTCCTCAATCCGCGCCACCAACTGCGGAATGCCGATGGCTTCCGGCCCAAGGCCGTCCAGGGGTGACAAGTGCCCCTTGAGCACGAAGTAGCGCCCGCGATAGCCAGTCTGCTCCACCGCGTACACATCCATCGGCCCTTCCACCACGCACAGCAGCGTGTCGTCACGGCGCGGGTCGGCGCATTGCGGGCAGAGTTCTTCCTCGGTGAGGGTGCGGCACTGCCGGCAGTGGCCCACGCCGGTCATGGCCTGGCTCAGAGCCTGGGCCAACCGGGTGCCGCCGCTGCGATCACGCTCCAGCAGTTGCAGGGCCATGCGCTGGGCAGTTTTCTGGCCCACGCCCGGCAAGGTACGCAGGGCATCGATCAATTGGCGAATCAGGGGGCTGAAGCTCATGGGCGAAGGGTCCGACAAAACAACGAGACGCGGTTTATACCCGCGCCCCGGATTAGCGTCAAATGGTCAATCCTGCGCGACGCGCACCACCAACTTGCCGAAGTTGCGCCCCTCCAGCAAACCAATGAAGGCTTCGGGCGCCTGCTCCAGGCCGTCGACCACATCCTCACGGAACTTGATCTTGCCGTCGCGCACCCATGGTGCCATCGCACTGAGGAATTCGGGCTGGCGGTCACCATAGTCGTCGAACACGATGAAGCCCTGGATGCGTACACGTTTGGTGAGCAAGGTACGTTGCAATGCCGGCAGGCGATCCGGCCCACTCGGCGCTTCATGGGCGTTATAGCCGGCGATCAGGCCGCACAAGGGAATGCGCGCCTTGGGGTTGAGCAGCGGCACCACCGCATCGAAGACTTTGCCACCGACGTTTTCAAAGTAAATGTCCACACCCTTGAAGCACGCCAGAGCCAGCTCATGGGCGAAGTCCGGGCTCTTGTGGTCAACGCAGGCATCAAAGCCCAATTCGTCCACCACGTAGCGGCACTTGTCCGCACCTCCGGCGATACCCACCACCCGCAAGCCCTTGAGCTTGGCCACCTGCCCTACCACCGAACCCACCGCGCCGGACGCCGCCGCCACGACCAAGGTTTCGCCGGACTTGGGCTGGCCGATATCCATCAGCCCCATATACGCAGTCATGCCAGGCATCCCCAGCACGCCCAGCGCCATCGATGGGCTCGCCAGGCCCTTTGGCACCGGTATCAGGTTGCGACCGTCAGAAATGCTGTGGCTCTGCCAGCCGGTCGAGCCCACCACCAGATCACCCACTTCAAATTTCGGACTCCGTGATTGCTCCACGCGGCTGACGGCGCCACCGGTCATCACTTCGTCGATTTCCACGGGCGCAGCGTAGGAAGGGGCATCGCTCATGCGCCCACGCATGTAGGGGTCGAGGGACAGGTACAGCGTCTTCAACAGCACCTGGCCGTCCGCCAGATCCGGCAGGTTCACGCGTTCCAGGCGGAAGTTTTCTGGGATCGGAGCGCCTTGGGGGCGCGAGACCAGGACAATACGCTGGTTCAGGACTGATTCTTGAGGCATGAAGGGCTCCTTTATCGAATGCATCGGTATAGGGTGCAGACCACGCTTGCCGGGCCGGGGTTCGATTGGATCAGCACAAACAAAAATGCCAGGCGCAAGGCCTGGCATTGGAGTCTAGCTACTCTCAACCGTCAGAGCAGGCCGATCAGAACGGCAACTTCATGCCCGGTGGCAGTTGCATGCCAGCGGTCACACCGCCCATTTTTTCCTGGCTGTTGGCTTCGATCTTGCGCACGGCGTCGTTGACGGCAGCGGCAAACAACGCTTCGAGCATTTCCAGGTCATCTTCGCCAACACCCGGCAATACGCTTGGGTCGATGCTGACACGCTTGATGTCGTGACGACCGGTCATCACCACACTGACCATATCGCCACCGGCTTTACCGGTGACTTCGGCGTTGGCCAGCTCTTCCTGCATCTTGGCCATCTTTTCCTGCATCTGCTGCGCCTGCTTCATCAGGCCGGCCATGCCACCTTTCATCATGGGAATCACCTCAAAGTACGTGGATCAAGTTAGTAGCCCGGTATCAGGACGCCTGGGGCACCGGGGCTTCGACAGGTTCAATTGTATCTTGGCGAACGACGGCGCCGAACTGCTGCATCATTTGCTGGATGAGCGGATCACCGTGAATCGAGTCTTCCGCTTCGCGCTGACGGTTGATACGCCGACGCGTGGCAGCCTGGGCCGGGGTTTCCTGCTCGGGCTTGATCAACTCGATAGCGATGGTCAGCGTACGCTCATGGTACTGGTTCAGCGCATCGTTGAGACGACGCTGCTGGGTCGCGTTGAACAGCGCGCTGTGAGCCGGGTCCAGGTGCAACAGCCAGTGATCGCCTTCAATAGAGATCAGCGTGCAGTTGGCAGCGATGCTGCCGGTCATGCCGGAAATCGGCAATTTCGGGAACAGTTCCAACCATTGCAACGCCAGGCCGGTGGCGGGTGCCGCAGCCGGTTCAACCTCGGGCTCCGGGGCCGGCTCGGCGGTGTGTTCGCTGGCCAGGTCGTCCAGATAGCTGTAGGCCGAATCCATGTCCGGCTCGATGTAGTCTTCGTCCAGCGGCGGCTCATCGTCGAGATCGATACCCGGGGTAGCGGCATCCACCTGGGCGACGGTCGGCTCGGGAACCGGCGCGGATACCCACTCGGGGGCGTCCGGCACCACGCTGTCCGGGGTCGACGTGGGCATCGGCGTCAGCTCGGGCTGTTCGCCGATGGTTTCCAGCACGGGCTCCACGGCGGGCTGCTGCTCCACCTGCGCCTCGACCTCCATCGGGTCGTTCCACGGCAAGTCGACGACCGGCTCGGGCTCAACCACCGGTTCCGGCTCGAGCACGGGCGCGGCTATCACAGGCTCGGGTTCAGAGGCCGCCACCACTGGCGCAGGCGCAACCACCACTGGCGCGACCACTGCCGCGCCAGCCACTGGTTTGGCGGAATCAACTGTGGCCTGGCTGATCCCCACTGGCTTTAGCGGCTGTCTCGGTGCGTCTGCCGAGTCGGCAGGCCGGAAGGCAAGCATCCGCAACAGCACCATTTCAAAGCCGCCGCGCGGGTCCGGTGCCAAAGGCAGATCCCGGCGACCAATCAGGCCCATCTGGTAATAGAACTGCACATCCTCGGCGGGCAACGCCTGGGCCAGGGCCAGCACGCGGTCGCGGTCGCCATGGCCGTTGTCGACGCCTTCAGGCAGCGCCTGGGCGATGGCGACGCGGTGCAGCACGTTGAGGATTTCCGAGAGCACACCGTTCCAGTCCGGACCTTGCTCCGATAGGTGGCGCACGGCTTCGAGCAACGCCTTGGCGTCGCCTTCGATCAGCGCATGCAGCACGTCGAATACCTGGCCGTGGTCGAGGGTGCCGAGCATGGCACGCACATCGGCGGCCATGACCTTGCCTTCACCAAAGGCGATGGCCTGGTCGGTGAGGCTCATGGCATCCCGCATCGAACCATCGGCGGCACGGCCGAGCAGCCACAGCGCGTCGTCTTCGAACGGTACGCTCTCGGCACCCAGTACGTGGGTCAAATGCTCGACCACGCGTTCGGGGGTCATGTTTTTCAGGGAGAACTGCAGGCACCGCGACAAAATCGTTGCAGGAAGTTTCTGCGGGTCGGTGGTGGCCAGGATGAATTTGACGTAAGGCGGCGGCTCTTCCAGGGTCTTCAGCAAAGCATTGAAGGAATGGCTGGAGAGCATGTGCACTTCGTCGATCAAGTAGACCTTGAAGCGGCCACGGCTCGGCGCGTACTGCACGTTATCGAGCAACTCGCGGGTGTCTTCGACCTTGGTGCGGCTCGCGGCGTCGATCTCGATCAGGTCGACAAAACGCCCTTCGTCGATTTCCCGGCACACCGAGCACGTGCCGCAGGGTGTCGAGGTGATGCCGGTTTCACAGTTCAGGCATTTGGCGATGATGCGCGCAATGGTGGTCTTGCCCACCCCGCGAGTACCAGTGAACAGGTAGGCGTGGTGCAGCCGTTGGCTGTCCAAGGCATTGATCAGAGCCTTGAGCACATGGGTCTGGCCGACCATTTCGCGGAACGAGCGCGGACGCCATTTACGTGCAAGAACCTGATAACTCATCGAAAACCGTCGCAACTGGAGAGCAGAGGCCGGTAATGCTAGCGGAGCAAGGGGGAAATTGCATCCGGCACGCTCGTCTAATCTGATTTGGCCTGCGTGGCTGGCCCCCCAAGGGCACACCGGCTGAGGATGTTCCAACGGCCCTCCAGGCTGATAGCCGCCACGCTGGTCAACACAACCACCCCGCCGAGCGCCACCTGCAATGCAATATGCTCACCCAGCAACGTCGCCGCCATCACCATCGCCACCGGCGGGACCAGGTACATCGCCACCGAGGCGCGGCTGACCTCAACATGCTTCAGTACATAGCCCCAGGCCAAGTACGCCAGCGCGCTTGGGAATATCCCCAATACCAACACCGACAGATTCTCCGGCAACGGTGCCTGCATCACCGCGACCGGCAAGCCAGGCAGGTTCACGCATAGCATCAAGGTGCCAGCCCAGACCATGTAGCACGCCATGGTCAGCGGGCTGTAGTGATGGGCGTAGTGCTTCTGGATGGCGAAATAGACACTCCACGAAACCGCTGCCAGCAGGATCAACAAGCCACGCGGGTCGATCTCTCCCACGCCACGGTCGCCCCAGATCACCATCAACACGCCAGCCAACCCCAACAGCACGCAGCCCCAGCGCCAGGCACTGACGCGCTCCTTCAAACAGAACGACGCGATCAGCACACTGAACAGCGGCGCCGACTGGGCCAGCACACTGGACGCCGCCGCCGTCACCCACTGCTGCCCCTGGTTGAGGCTGGTGTGATGCAGGAACACACCAAAAAAGCCCAGCACCAGCAACCACGGCAGATCCCGCAGGCGCGGTCGGCCGATCCCCATCACCAGCGCCACACCGCCCATGAACACCGACGCAATTAAAAACCGCAGCAATGCCAATTGGCCGGGACTGTAGCTGTGCAGCCCCATATGCACACCAATCGGCGAGTAGGCCCAGCAGAGGATGACGCTGGCGATGACTAGCGTAAGCTTCAAGGGTGACGGGGTATTCATTGACGGCATCCACAAACTGAGTAGGAATGCCGTCAGTCTTGGCTTGCGCAAGACGTAGGACAATTAACCGTTTCTGACTTCTGAAATCACTGGAACTGAGTAATGGAACTGGCCCAACTGAAAATGGTGCGAACCGTGGCGCAAACCGGCAGCGTGGCCCAGGCCGCTCTGCAACTGCACTGCGTGCCGTCCAACATCACCACGCGGATCAAGCAGCTGGAAAGCGAGTTGGGCACGCCACTGTTTATCCGCGCCGGGCGCGGCTTGGTGATCAGTGCGGCCGGTGAAATCTTCCTGGAGTACTGCGAGCGCATCCTGGCGCTGGTGGAGGAGTCCAAACGCGCGGTGGACGCCAACGCCATTCCCCGTGGCACCTTGCGCATCGGTGCCGTGGAGTCCAGCGCCAGCGGCCGCCTGCCGCCCTTGCTGGCGGAGTACCATCGGCGCTATCCCGATGTCAGCCTGGAGCTGGTCACCGGTGCCTGGGCGCAATTGCTGGACGATCTGCAACACCACCGTCTCGATGTGGCCTTGGTCGCCAGCGGCAGCAAGCGCGCCAAGCTTGAACACAGCGTGGTCTACAGCGAACGCCTGGTACTGATCGCCAGCGCCTCCAGCGAGCCGATCAGCAGCGCCAAGGACTTGGCCGGTCGCACGTTGCTGGTGTGGCCACCCGGCTGCCCCTACCGTGCCGCGCTGGAAAACTGGGTCAAACCCCACGACTTCAAGCCGAGCATCGCCAGCTATGCCAGTTGGGGCACGATCATCGGTTGTGTCAGTGCGGGGATTGGTGTGGCGTTGGCGCCCGAAGGCATCCTGGCCCGCTATGAACAGGCCAATCAGCTGGCGTCGTACCGGTTTGAGGAATTGCAGGCCGTGGACAACCTGCTGTTCTGGCACAAAGACACCCAGCGCCATCTGGCACGGGATGCGTTTGCCGGGCTGTTGCGCGAAACATTCGGCTGACACCGCTAACAAATGTAGGAGGGGGCTTGCCCCCGATAACTTTGGGTCAGTTAGAACATCTTTAACTGACACACCGCTATCGGGGGGCAAGCCCCCTCCCACATTTAGATGTTTTTTATTGTCGAGATCAGCTTTGGGGAGCTGCCAAACGGCTGTACTGGTCCTGGCTGATCCAACCGATAAACGAACGGTCGTCGGCATTGATGAATTCAACCTGGGCCCAGCCATCCTTGAACGCCAGCACGCCGACCACGTCATTCTTGACGATATACGGACGCTTGACGGCCTTGGCGCCAGGGGTTTTCAGCAAGTAAGCCTTGTCGGCGGACACCGTCACCAGGCCGATCCATTTTTTGTTGGCGGTCTGGGTCAGGTCCAGGCCGGTGGCAATCTCCGGCATCAGCACACTCATGCAACCCGGATGCTGGCGACCCTGCTCCACGGTGAGAGTCACGCCGTCCGGCGCAGGCTTCACGCTGCCGGGGTAGGCGGCGTCGAGCCAAGTGGTCAGTGCGCCGGGCTTGCCTTGCAGGTAGAACGCGCAACTGCGGGTGACGCCCTCCCCTAGTGCTTCCGCGTAATAGCCTTCAACCTGACGGTCAGGTGTCACCGCCAGCATCAACCCTTCGTATTTACCCGAGTGCAACGTCGGCGAAGCGGCCAAGGCCGGCGCTACGATGCACAACGACAACACACTCATCGCGAGAAAACGGATCATCTTATTTTTTCCTTTCAAGTGCGTCGTAGGCTTTTTTCATCAGGTCGTCGTAGTTGCCATAGTCCTCGCCGTTATAGTTGCGGGCCATGGCAGTAAAATCCTTGTCTTTCATGGCTTTCATCAACGCCGGGCTCTTGCTGCAAAAACCGAGGAACGCCTTTAGTTGGTTGCCGGCATTAATCTTCAAAGCGGCGGCAAACTCAAACACCGTCTTGTAACCGCAAGAGGCGAAGTTGAAACCCATGATCTGGAACATACCCCAGGAGGCCGACATCAATGCGGCTTCCTGATCCAGGGCGAACGCGGTTGCCATGGTTTCCCAGGCCTTGGCCTGGTCCTTGTTATTGGTCTGCCACTGCGGCCCGGCCTTTTTCTTGTAGGGGTAGGACAGCAATGGATGCGCCTGATCGTAAATGTGCTTGGTGTACTTGCGAAACAGGTGCCCTTCGAAGGCGATCACCGGCAACTTGGCCGGCCCGAACCCCGAGCGCCCGCCGGATTCCACGGTGGCGAATGCACGGATGATATTCACCGAAATACCGTTGCCCAGCTGCGTGGCGGCGTTCTGGAAGTCACTGTCGCTGAGGGTCATGCCCCCGTCGCAGGTGGCCTGGAGCATCAACTGCCGGTTGCGCCGCTCGGCCTCGACCATCGCCCGCATACGGTCCAGGTACACATTGACCGTGGCCTGCACCGCATCGCCGTTGTTATTGCCAAAGACATTCAGAAAACTTGGAATGCGCATCGTGGGAAACGCCTTCACCGGCACCTTCACCGCCTCTTCGATCAGGCTATTGAACGTGCGCCCAGTCGGGTCGATCACCCCGTCGGGGTGCGCATACTTGAGGTGGCGGAACTGGTACTGGCTGATGCACTGCACCAACTGACCATCGCACTTGCCGTTTTCAGCGAGCGGAAAACCCATTTTCGGGGTGATCAGATTGAACAAATATTGGATGCACTGAACATCGGCGGGCAAGTTACGCGCTTTACCGGGAGCGCCGACCGACGCACTGATAAGTCGGGGCAACCCTTGCAGGCTTTTCATGACAGACATCCTTGTTAGTTAAAGAAGTAGTGGCACTTCAATATCAACTCCACACCCTTGTCATACTATGTAACAAGTGGCTGGCGGAAACTAACAAGGCGGTTTTGGGTTGTCCAGAGCGAGCTGCAAAAGTTGTGAAACAGCCGGGTTAAATCAATCAGAAACCATGGGCGTCACGGGTTTTCTGATACTTGTGGAAATCAATCCACTCAACCACATCGTAAGGCAGGTACAGCTGCATCCGCGCTCGGGAAATCGCGATATACACCGCGCAGAGTCGTTGGTCGAACGCATAGGCATCCTTGAACTTCACGTTGGTCAGCAGCTCGGGCGTGAGCAGCACACGATCGAACTCCATGCCGCCCGCCTCTTCCGCCAGCATCAATAGGCAACGCTTGCCGGGCACGCCGCCCAACCGGTTCAAACGCGTGATATCGGCGACGTTGAAGCCTTTTTCCAGCTCATTTTCTACCCACAGAAACGACTCATCGAACTGGTTGGCATCGCGTACTTGCTGCCAGTCATCCATGTCCGTGAAGTCAGCATGCGGGCCATTATCGTTATGTTCGTTGCTATAAAACTCCGGTTTGAACAAGGCGATGACGCTGATCATGAAGCGTTGGAGATCCTGCTGCGCCGCATTGTCGAGCAAGCCGAACGGGCAGTTGGCTCGCTGAAGCTGGATGGCCCACTTCATGGTGTCCCAATGGGATGCGGTCAACACCACACAGCCTTCCGGCGGCACGAAGCCCTGGGGGTAATGCTCGATGCTCACGTCGGCATCCCGCGCGCCCTCGAAGGGTGTCTTGCCCTTTTGCGAGTGCACGCTGATCAATGGATTGACCAAGCGCTCAACGTTACGACCCGAGCGCACGGAGTAACTGATGTCACTGTGCCGGACTTCGCGCTTTCTGCGCACCATCACGCCGCTGGCCAATTGATACTCATCGCCGAGGGTGATCAACACTTGGCGGCCTCGTTCGATAATCTGCAGCAACGAAGGCGGGATGTCCTGGCTTTCATCGATCAATACATGGGTGTACCGGGGCGGCACCACACAACCGTCGAGGCATGCACGCTTGATCAGCAACAAGGCCGCGAACCCGGTCTGGCCGGCCCATTGCGGATTGGCCGCCAGATAAGTCCACACACGGCTGGAATATTCCAGCAACACCTGGGCATCCACGCTGGACAACGGCTGCTTGAAATGCGGCAAGTGCCTGGCCGACAGGCTGTGATGATTGGAGTGACAATAGCTTTCGAGCACCTTGAGACAGACGTCGAGCGTTGCCTGGCCGTCGTGACCGCGCCACCCATGGATATCCAGGGCTTGCGACACTGCCAGCTTGCCGGGCAGCTTGGCCGAAGCTGCCTGCGCGATCGGGTGTGGCCCCTGCAACAGGGCCTTGGCGAAAGCGGCAAAGGTCGAACCGGCTTTGCTGTCTTGCGCCAGCCCCATGCGCTCGCGAAGCGTCGCCAGTTTTGCCCCCGTGCGCGCCAGCACCAACGTCTGCGCAGGGCGCAGGCACTCGATCAAGGCGCCGAGCAGGTGGCTCTTGCCGATCCCGGCATAGCCTTGAACGTGCAGGTCTTCATTGAGGTTGGCGCGAAAGGTGCGCACCAGCTTGTCCTGGGCCGGGCTGAGCCAACGCTCACGATGCCGGGGGGTGATCATTTGTTGGCTGAACGGATCATTGCCGCGCAGGTGGCGTACCTTGTAGTCGGTATCCCACTTTCCAGTGGGCAGCAGGTAATCCCGCGCCGCCACTTCTTCAGCCGACAAGAGCCGCAGGTTGATCGTTTTGAGCGCGTTGAAGCCGAAGTACAACTTACGCGGATCGAACAGTCGCCGGGCTTCGGACAACAGCGCCGCCGTACCGGGAGACGGAATTTCCACCGCCCAGCCTATCAACTTGGCCAGGATGCGCTCGGCGCCCGTACAGGTCAGGTCTTTTTCCGTGGCCTGGGCCAGGTTCTGGATGACCAGCACCGCCGCCAGCTCAGGGTCCGTCAGGCCAGCCAGCGCATCGGCATTTTCGGCCGCGAGCAAGGCAGTGCAGGTCTCATCGGTGACCGGCAAAAATACGGGGGTGGTTAAATCAAAATGTTCCGGTTGCATACTTCCTCGCAGCGTCGCAGGCGTCAGGCTTCGCCGGGCTCGACCTGAATTCCCAGCTCAAAGCGATACTCGCCGAGAGACCCGGACATGCCGCCAGGAAACCGACCGGCTTCACCGGCTGCGTTGATCTGCTGCTGGAGTTCAAACACAGCCATATCGAACAACCTGCGCAAGTCCTCGGCGCTCTGCGCAGCCACATTCAATTGCAGGGTGTAAACGCTGTTCAGCGCCGGCGGGACAGGCTCGACGACAGGGGCCACGTCGCCGACCCGGATCATCTCGGCCTGGCTCAGGATTTCAGCGTGCTCGTCATCCATGAGGTCCAGCACCCTCGATAACTCCAGGGTCTGCTCCGGATGCGATTGAATACGGTCCTTGATCTCCAGGCGCCGCATCTGCCACTCCCGCAGCTTTTCGCGAGTGAGGTCGTCCACTTTTTCCACGGGTGCTGTCTCCAAATGCCAGGCACTGGAGTATGCCGCCATGGACTGCTCGATGGCAGATGGCTTGAACGCATTTTTTGAATTGGATTTGAAGAGGTACTGCAAGGAAGAGCGTTATGGAGGCAACCCCACCAGCCACACCCCGGCACACAATGTTCCCGCTGTGGCTGCTGCCTTCCGGCTCTGACCAGGTTCACGGGTAATCGTTGCGGGGGGACCGATGGGGTCACCATAACGACGCTGGCCTCTCGGCAAGCCGCGCCATTGTACCGATCTCATCGGAAGTTACAACCGTTGGTTCTGGATTAAAAATGTGAAGGGGCTCAAGCACTTGTCTGCGCCCGTGGGAGCAACATAGAACCCTGTGGGAGCCGGGCTTGCCCGCGATGCTGGCGACTCAGTCTGTCTGGGCTACCGAGGTGATGCCATCGCAGGCAAGCCAGCTCCCACACAAGGCAGATTACTGGGCCAGTACTACCTCATCCGCCCGACCACCTTCTTCCTGGATCACCAGGTGAATGAAGTGCAGCTTGGCGATCACTGCCGGTGGCAGCACGAAGGGATAAAAATCTGGCTGCCCCATGCTACGCGACAGTTCATTGAGCATGCCGGCCAGTTCGATCCAGGCGTTGACGAACGAAAGGAACACCGGGCCGCCTGGGTGCTCAGGGTCATAGAGTGTGGTGAGCGGGAACGGCTGGTAATCCAGGTCCATCTCACGGGCACTCATGCCGAAACCAAGGGCGGTGTCGACGGCGTCCATCATGTGCAGGTAGTGCGCCCAGGTTTCCGCCCAATCTTCCCAGGGGTGCATGGTGGCGTAGGCGCTGACGCAGGTCTGTTGCCAATCCGGACGCGGGCCGTTCTGGTAGTGCTGATCCAGCGCTTCGGCGTAACTGGCGCGTTCGTCGCCGAATAGCTGGCGAAAGGGTTGCAGCCAATGGGTGTTGGCAATCAGGCGGTCCCAGTAGTAATGGCCGACTTCATGGCGAAAGTGGCCGAGCAAGGTGCGATAGGGTTCGCGCATCTGTACCCGGATTTTTTCGCGATGGGCATCGTCGGCCTCCTTGATGTCGAGGGTGATCAGGCCGTTGGCATGGCCCGTCATGGGCGCATTGCCCTCTAGGTCTATGCCGATGAAATCGAAGGCGAGGCCAGCGTCTTCATCGACGCTTTTGGGCACCACTTGCAGGCCCAGGCTGATCAATTGCGCCACCAGCCGACGCTTGGCGGTTTCCACTTTGCGCCAGCGCTCGTGGTTTTCCGGGATCGATAAATCAGGAATGGTCCGGTTGAGGCTGCACGCCACACACAGCGGTGCGGTGCTGTGGGCCGGGATCAACCAGTTGCAGGCGGCTGGGGTATCGAGGTTGGCGCAACGACGGAAGGCGCCGGCGCCGAGATTGTCATCCGGAAGCCAAGTACCCTCTACGGGGCCGGGTTGCAGCGAGGAAAGGCGGCTTTGTTGGGGGTGATAACCCAACAGCGCCTGGCAGACCAGGCATTGGCTGTTGCGAAAGAACAGGGACTGGCCACAACGGCACTGCCACACCTTGCTGTCGCGGGATGTGCCGGCTACGAACGGTGCAGCGATACGCGAACTGAGTTGCTCGAAGTAGCGGAACATGGCGGTCTCTCCCTGGGTAACCAAGACTAGATCATTTAGCACCTGGGATCGTTCCACCGGCCTCTACTGCATTTGTAGTGAGCGGGCTTGCCCCGCTCACTACAAAGTGCTGTCAGATGGAGATGTTGTGCTTGGCAAGGAAGGCGACGAAAGCCTCTTCATCCAATACCTTCAGGCCCAATTCGCTGGCTTTGGCCAGCTTCGAGCCGGCACCCGGCCCAGCCACCACGCAGTGGGTTTTCGCCGACACGGAACCGGCGACCTTGGCGCCGAGGCTTTCGAGTTTTTCCTTGGCCACGTCGCGACTCAGCAGTTCCAGGGAACCGGTGAGTACCCATGTGTGCCCCGCCTCCGGCAAGCCCTCGACCACCTTCTTCTCGCTGTTCCAGTGCATGCCAAAGTCCTTGAGCTGCTGCTCGATGGCCAGGGCATGATTGGAGTTATCGACATTATCGAAAAACTCGCGCACGGCCTTGGCTTGCTTCTCAGGCAGTGCCTGGCGCATATCCAGCCAGTCAGCCTTGATCACGCCTTCCAGTGAGCCGAATTTATCCGCCAGCTTCTGCGCCGCACCCGGGCCGACGCTCGGTACGTGCAGCTTGTCGAGCAAACCGCCCAAGGTCGTGCTGGCGGCGAACTCGGCGCTCAGTTCACCCTGATCCTGCAATTGCAGGCCGCACTCTTGCGGCGACAGCAGTGCGCCGATCACGTCCTGGTTATGGCTGTCTTCAAAGAAACTGTGGATCTCATGCGCCACTTCCAGGCCCACGTCCGGCAAGTACGTCAGCACTTCCGGCAGCGCCTTCTGCACTCGCTCCAGGGACGCCAGGGACCGCGCCAGTACCTTGGCCGTCTCCTCGCCCACATCGGGAATGCCCAGGGCGTAAATGAAGCGCGCCAGGGTCGGCGTCTTGCTGTTTTCGATGGCCGTGATCAGCTTCTTGCTGGAAATATCGGCGAAGCCTTCCAGGTCGATGATCTGCTCGTACTTGAGCGTGTAGAGGTCTGCCGGTGAGCCGATGAGTTTTTCATCCACCAACTGCTCGATGGTCTTGTCGCCCAGGCCGTCGATATCCATGGCGCGGCGTGACACAAAATGAATGATTGCCTGCTTGAGTTGTGCACCACAGGCCAGGCGACCGACGCACCGGTACACCGCGCCTTCGCTGACGGTTTCCTTGCCTTTGCTGCGCTTGACCAGTTGTGTGCGCTCCACATGAGAGCCGCACACCGGGCAGCTCTCGGGGATCTGCACGGCACGGGCGTTCTCCGGGCGACGCTCGAGCACCACCGACACCACCTGCGGGATCACATCCCCCGCACGGCGGATGATCACGGTGTCGCCGATCATCAAGCCCAGGCGCGCCACTTCATCCATGTTGTGCAAGGTGGCATTGGACACGGTCACACCGGCCACCTTGACCGGCTTCAAACGCGCCACCGGGGTCACGGCGCCGGTGCGGCCAACCTGGAACTCTACGTCGAGCAACTCCGTCAGCTCTTCCATGGCCGGGAATTTATGGGCGATGGCCCAGCGCGGTTCGCGAGCGCGGAAGCCAAGTTCGCGTTGGGAGGCGATGCTGTTGACCTTGAACACGACGCCGTCGATTTCATAGGGCAGGCTGTTACGCCGCTCGCCGATATCGCGGTAGTAGTCCAGGCAATCCTGGATGCCCTTGGCCAACTTCAATTCGTGGCTGATGGGCATGCCCCACTTCTGCAACTGCTGCAGGTTGCCGATATGGGTGTCGCTGATGTCGGTGGTCACGCCGTAGCAGCAGAACTCCAGCGGGCGACTGGCAGTGATCTTCGAATCCAACTGGCGCAGACTGCCGGCAGCGGCGTTGCGCGGGTTGGCGAAAGTCTTGCCGCCGACTTCCAGTTGCGAAGCATTGAGCCGCTCGAAACCGGCCTTGGACATGAACACTTCGCCGCGCACTTCCAGAGTCGCCGGCCAACCGCTGCCGTGCAGCTTCAATGGAATGTTGCGCACGGTGCGCACGTTGACGCTGATATCTTCGCCGGTAGTACCGTCGCCACGGGTGGCGCCGCGTACCAGTTCGCCGTCCTGATAAAGAAGGCTGACCGCCAGGCCATCCAGCTTGGGTTCGCAGCTGTATTCCACTGCCGCACCACCACCAAACAGATCGCCTACCGGCAGGTCCAGGCCTTCTGTGACCCGGCGATCAAACTCCAGCATGGTGGTTTCATCGAAGGCGTTGCCCAAGCTGAGCATCGGGATCTCATGCTTGACCTGAGTGAACGCCGACAACGCCGCACTGCCGACCCGCTGCGTCGGTGAATCCCGCGTCACCAGTTCCGGGTGCTCGACCTCCAGGGCCTTGAGCTCGTGGAACAGGCGATCGTACTCGGCGTCCGGAATGCTCGGCTCGTCGAGGACGTGGTAACGGTAGTTGTGCTGATCCAGTTCAGCGCGCAGTTCGAGGATGCGGGTATGGGCGGCGGTCATGGGTGTTCTCTCATAAAGCAAAAGAGCAGCCGAAGCTGCTCAATATGTTAGTGCACGGATTCTACAGGCAACGCTTAAGATCGAACCTCAGCGCTTCTGTGTCAGGGCGCGACGCTCGAACTCGACGATGCGCTGACGATAATGCTCGATGGTTTGTGCGGTCAGGACGCTGCGCTGGTCGTCCTTGAGCTCGCCATTCAGTTCCTGGGACAACTTGCGCGCTGCCGCCACCATCACGTCGAACGCTTGTTTCGGATGACGCGGGCCTGGCAGGCCGAGGAAGAAACTCACCGCCGGCGTGCTGAACAGGTCGATATCGTCCAGGTCGAAGGTGCCCGGCTTGACCGCATTGGCCATGGAGAACAGCACTTCGCCGTTACCGGCCATGCTTTCGTGACGGTGGAAAATATCCATCTCGCCAAAACGCAGGCCGCTTTCCAGAATGTTCTGCAGCAGCGCAGGGCCTTTGAAGCCGGCGGCGTCGCGGCAGATCACGCTGATCACCAAGACTTCTTCGGCGGCCGGCTGATCGTTCACCGACTGGCGCGGCGCACTGCTTTTGGCCGGGGTCTCGTCAGGGAAGTCGTCGTCGCGGCTACTGAAGCTCGGGCCGTCATCGACGTCGAGGTCCAAGTCAGCCTGGCGCGGCTCTGCAACCACCGGAGCGGTGCGCTTGCCACGTTTGGAGGACGGTTCGCGGGCTTCACGCACCGGCGCACTCATCGACGGCAAGTCGTGCTCGTCCAGTTGCGGCTCTTTGTGGGTATCCAGCACACGGGGCGGCCCCAACAGCTCGGCGCTGCCGTCGTCGTCAGGCAAGTTGGACAGGTTACGGTCCAGACGGAACTTGAGCTTGCCCTTGCCACCGCGCATGCGGCGCCAGCCATCAAAAAGAATACCGGCAATGACAATAATGCCGATGACGATCAGCCACTCGCGCAGACCGATTTCCATGTAATCCCGTGCCTCTAATAAAAAATGCTGAAAAATAAGGGGTTTAGCACCGTGCAAACCGCTTTAAAACGTGGCGCCAACTCTATGTTCTGACTGACGTTTTGCCCACGCATACGAAAAATTGACATTAAACTAGCACGACCAAAGATAACTTTACACCGTCTGTCAAAATGCCTTGAACAAATATGTCGATTTGCCACTTTTGCCAGACCGGTAAATCGCCTTACATCGAGCTACAAAAATCCTTTCCAAGCGTGGCTCAGGATTCCACCATCGCCATCGCTTCTTCCACATCCACCGCCACCAACCGCGAACAACCCGGTTCGTGCATCGTGACCCCCATCAACTGATCCGCCATTTCCATGGCGATCTTGTTGTGGGTGATATAGATGAACTGCACCGTCTGGGACATCTCTTTAACCAATCGAGCGTAGCGTCCAACGTTAGCGTCATCCAGCGGGGCGTCAACTTCATCGAGCATGCAGAACGGCGCCGGGTTCAACTTGAAGATGGCAAATACCAGGGCCAATGCGGTCAGTGCCTTTTCGCCACCAGACAACAAATGGATGGTGCTGTTCTTCTTGCCCGGAGGCCGCGCCATGATCGTTACCCCTGTATCGAGTAGATCTTCGCCCGTCAGTTCCAAGTAAGCGCTGCCACCACCGAAAACTTTCGGGAATAACGCCTGTAAACCGCCATTAATCTGATCAAAGGTATCTTTGAAACGATTACGGGTTTCCTTGTCGATCTTGCGGATGACGTTTTCCAGCGTGTCGAGGGCTTCGACCAAGTCGGCGTCCTGGGCATCCAGATAACGTTTACGTTCGGACTGCTGTTGGTATTCGTCGATGGCCGCAAGGTTGATCGCGCCCAGGCGTTGAATACGCGCGGCAATGCGCTCGAGTTCTTCCTCGGCCTCTTTTTCGTTGGCCTGGGCGGTCAGGGTATTGAGCACGCCGTGCAGGTCGTAGCCGTCTTCCAGCAACTGGTCTTGCAAGGTCTTGCGACGGACTGTCAGGGCTTGCCATTCCATGCGCTGCTGTTCGAGCTGGCTGCGGATCAACTGGGATTGCTGCTCGGCCTGGGTCCGGCGCTTTTCCGCATCACGCAGCTCACGGTCGGCGTCTTCCAAGGCGATCTGCGCGGTCTTGAGTTCTTCGTCGACGCTCATGCGTTTGTCGAGCAACTCTTCGAGCTTGAGCCGCAACTCTTCCAGCGGGGCTTCGCCCTCCTCCAGGTTGAGGCTCAGTTGCTCACGCTTTTCGGTGAGGCGTTCGGACTGCATCTCCAGGCGCTCAAGGGCCTGGCGCGTGGCATCGTGCTGGGTGCGCAAGGAGCCGAGGCGCACCGCCAATTGGTGCGCATGATCCTTATGCTGCCGTGCTTCCTGGCGCACACGATCAAGACGTTCGCGTAGGCTGTCGCGCTCGGCCAGCAGCAGCTCGCGCTGCTCGGTGTCCAGGGCCATGCTGTCGAGAGCTTCCTGCAATTGCAGGCGCGCTTCACCGATCTGCTCGTGTTCCAGGGCGCGCTGCTCGCCCATCTCGGCGACTTCTTCGTCGAGGCGCGTGCGGCGCAAGGTCAGTTGCTCGACCTTGGCTTTGCTCGCGGACAGCTGGGCTTTCAATTCGCCTTGCTGACGCGCTTCATCCTGCAACAAGCGGCGCAGGTGTTCGCGGCCGGTCTCCTGCTGGCGCTGGGTGGCGCGCAGGGTTTGCAGTTCGGTTTCCAGGCTTTCCAGGGTGGCTTCACGCTCTTCACGCTCGGCAATCAGGTTGACGATCTCTTGGCCACGGGCCAGAACGCCGCTTTCCGCTTCACTGGCGCGGCGCACGCGCAGGAAATGGCGGCCGACCCAGTAGCCGTCACGGCTGATCAGGCTTTCACCGGCCCCCAACTGGCCGCGCTGGACCAGCGCCTGCTCCAGAGAGTCCACCGGCTTGACCTGACCCAGCCAGGGCGACAGATCAATGGCTGCCTCGACCTTGTCCAGCAAACTGCCCGGCACCCGTGTGCCATCAGCCGCCGGGCTGAGCAAACGCAAATCGCCTTGGGCAAACCCGGCCAAGTCGAAACCGCCAAAATCATCCACCAGTACAGCTTGCAGGTCGGCACCGAGTACGGTTTCCACCGCCAGCTCCCAACCGGCTTCTACCTTCAAACCTTCGGCCAGACGTGGGCGCTCGGCCAAATGTTGATCACGCAACCACTCGGCCGTACCGGTGCCGGGGTCCAACGCCGCCTGCTGCAAGGCTTCCAGCGAGGCCAGTCGACCGTTGAGCCGCTGCAAATCACCCTGGGCCTGTTGCTGCGCCTGGGTCGCCTGTTGCAGTTGCTGACGCAATTGCTCCAGGCGCTCCACTTGTTGTTCTTCGCTGGCTTCCAGCTCTTCCAGCGTCATTTCGCTTTCGGCCAGTTGCTCGCTCAACTCCATGATCGCCGCGTCTTCCGGGTCGGCGGCCAGCAATGCACGCTCTTCCTGCATCCGACGCTGGCGCTCGGCCAGACGCTCCATGCTGGTTTCCAGTTGCTGGATACGCGACTGCTGCACCTCGGCCTGACGGCGCGGCTCGGCGGACTTCAGGTTGAACGTATCCCACTGCTCCTGCCAGCCGTGCATGGTGGTTTCGGATTCTTCCAGGGCGGCGGCGGCCTCTTCGGCGGCGGCGCTGGTGATTTCCTGCTCGGGGGTGAGCATGTCCAGCTCTTCGCCGAGGGTCAGCAGCAAGGTGCGGTCGTGGCCCAGGTGAGATTCGGTTTCCAGCCGCGCGCGTTCGGCTTCCTTCAAGTCATCCTGCAGTTGGCGAAGGCGTTGCTGGCCGTGCTGAATGCTTTGCTCGACGCGGGCAATGTCGCCGCCCACCGAGTAGAAGCGGCCTTGCACCAGATTGAAGCGCTCGGACAGGTCATGGTGGCCGTCACGCAGCCGCTCGATGCTGGCGTCAGCATTGCGCTGCTCGGCCACCAAGGCTTCGAAGCTGATTTCCTGGGTACCAATGATCGCTTCGCGCTGGCCGACCTGATCATTCAATGCCTGCCAGCGCAGGGCCGACAGTTGCGCCTTGAGCTGGCGTTCCTCGCCCTTGTATTCCTGATATTTCTCGGCGGCCTGGGCCTGGCGGTGCAGGCGCTCCAACTGGCGTTCCAGCTCTTCGCGCAGGTCGGTCAGGCGAGCGAGGTTTTCGTGGGTGCGACGAATACGGTTTTCAGTCTCACGGCGGCGCTCCTTGTACTTGGAGATGCCGGCCGCTTCTTCGATAAAGTTACGCAAGTCCTCGGGCTTGGCTTCGATCAGCTTGGAGATCATGCCTTGCTCGATGATCGAGTAGCTGCGCGGGCCCAGGCCTGTGCCGAGGAAGATATCGGTGATGTCGCGGCGTCGGCATTTGGTGCCGTTGAGGAAATAGCTGTTCTGGCTGTCGCGGGTCACTTTGCGGCGGATGGAGATTTCCGCGTAGGCCGCGTATTCGCCGATCAAGGTGCCGTCGGAGTTGTCGAACACCAGTTCGATGCTCGCCTGGCTCACCGGCTTGCGGCTGGTCGAACCGTTGAAGATGACGTCGGTCATCGACTCGCCGCGCAGGTTTTTTGCCGAGCTCTCGCCCATCACCCAGCGGACGGCGTCGATGATGTTCGACTTGCCGCAACCGTTGGGCCCGACCACCGCCGCCATGTTACTGGGGAAGTTCACCGTGGTCGGGTCGACGAAGGATTTGAACCCCGCCAGTTTGATGCACTTGAGCCGCACGTTTAGGCGTCCGCCAACGCAGCGATCACCAACGAGCAACTGCGCTCGCCGTAAGCCGACAACACCAGGCGAATCTGCACCAGGTCACGGGCCAGCACAGCGGCAAGCAACTGCTCGAACAACGCCAGGTACTCGCTCATGGACGCCTTGCGCTGATCCAGGGCCAGGTAATAGGCACGGTTCATCGCCGGTTGCAGGTTTTCGACGGTTTCCTGCAAATACGGGTTGTTGGCGAAGGGGTACGCGGCGCGCATCACGTTGAAGCATTCTTCGACGAAGGCGCGGATGTCCTGGCGCTCGAAGTTGGTGACCAGGCGCTGCTGGATCTGCACGAATGGCGCCATGTCGGCCTGGGTCTGCCAGCCTTGGGCCACGGCATTGCCGAGCAGGATGTACAACTCGCTCATCAACGTGCACAGGCTCTGTACCTTGTGCGCGGTGAGCTCGGTGACATGGGCACCACGGCGCGGCAGGATCGCGATCAGGTGGCGGCGCTCGAGGATCAACAAGGCTTCACGCACGGAACCACGGCTGACATTGAGCGCCAGTGTGACCTTCTGTTCCTGGATTCGCTCCCCTGGCTTGAGATCGCCGCGAATGATACGTTCGGCGAGGTGGTGAGCAATTTGCTCGGCGAGACTGTCCGGCGCCTTGAACGTCATGTTTTCCCTTCAAAATCTTCTATCGGTACAAGCGCGGCAGTGTAGCGCATTGGCCCGCTGATGGCGCTACGCCCACCGGGGCGAATTTGGCATGAAATAAGCAACGATGAACAGGCACAAGCCCCC
This sequence comes from Pseudomonas sp. GW821-FHT03A09, assembly GCF_059421065.1. Taxonomy (NCBI): domain Bacteria; kingdom Pseudomonadati; phylum Pseudomonadota; class Gammaproteobacteria; order Pseudomonadales; family Pseudomonadaceae; genus Pseudomonas; species Pseudomonas sp. GW821-FHT03A09. Next base: position 379,463 of record NZ_JBWKUX010000004.1, read on the forward strand.
GACAACGCCGGTTCCAGAAGACTGGGCCATAATTGAAAGTGTTGCGACCGTATTTTCTTGACCTTCTGGTCAGAAAATCATTGACCGAAAAGTCAGAGATGACTAGATTCGGCGCAAAGCGGTTAACAACAATAATGAGTCTGCGAGGCCTTCCGTGATCCAGTTTTTACTTAACCAGGAACTCCGTAGCGAGCACGCCCTGGACCCCAACCTGACCGTGCTCAACTATTTACGTGAGCATTTGGGCAAATCCGGTACCAAGGAAGGCTGCGCCAGCGGCGACTGTGGTGCGTGCACCGTCGTCGTCGGCGAACTGCACAGCGATGAACACGGCGTAGAACAGATTCGCTATCGCAGCCTCAATTCCTGCCTGACCTTTGTCTCGTCGTTGCACGGCAAACAACTGATCAGCGTAGAAGACCTCAAGCACCAAGGCCAACTCCACAGCGTGCAACAAGCCATGGTCGAGTGCCACGGCTCGCAATGTGGCTTTTGCACCCCGGGTTTTGTGATGTCGCTGTTCGCCCTGCAAAAAAACAGCGACGCTCCCGACAGCCAAAAAGCCCACGAAGCCCTCGCCGGCAACCTGTGCCGTTGCACCGGCTACCGCCCGATCCTCGCCGCCGCCGAACAGGCCTGCTGCAACAAACCCCAGGATCAGTTCGACAGCCGCCAGGCCGAGACCATCGCTCGCCTCAAAGCCATCGCACCGACCCAAACCGGTGAACTCAACAGCGGCGACAAACGCTGCCTGGTGCCATTGACCGTGGCCGACTTGGCCGACCTCTACGACGCCTATCCGCAGGCACGCCTGCTGGCCGGCGGCACCGACCTGGCACTGGAAGTCACGCAGTTTCACCGCACGCTGCCGGTGATGATCTACGTCGGCAACATTGAAGAAATGAAGCGCATCGAGTCGTTCGACGACCGGCTGGAAATCGGCGCAGCCACCGCCCTGTCCGACTGCTACGCCGCGCTGCATCACGAATATCCGGACTTCGGCGACTTGCTGCATCGCTTTGCCTCCCTGCAGATCCGTAACCAGGGCACCCTGGGCGGCAATATCGGCAACGCCTCGCCCATTGGTGACTCACCGCCCCTACTGATCGCCCTCGGCGCGCAGATCGTGCTGTGCAAAGGCAATACGCGCCGCACGCTCGCGCTGGAAGACTACTTCATCGACTACCGCGTCACCGCCCGTCAAGACAGCGAGTTCATCGAGAAGATCATCGTACCCAAGGGCCACTCGCGTTTCCGTGCGTACAAGGTTTCCAAGCGGCTGGACGATGATATTTCCGCGGTGTGTGCCGCGTTCAACCTGAAGATCGATAACGGTGTGATCAGCGATGCCCGCGTCGCCTTCGGCGGCATGGCAGCCACGCCCAAACGCGCGAAAAGCTGCGAAACCGTGTTGGCCGGTGCGACCTGGAACGCCGCCACCGTGGAAAAAGCCTGCGCCGCCCTGGCCGAGGATTTCACCCCGCTGTCGGACTTCCGCGCCAGCAAGGAATATCGCCTGCTCAGCGCACAGAACCTGCTGCGCAAATACTTCATCGAACTGCAAACGCCGCACATCGAGACTCGGGTGACCGCTTATGTCTAACCATCACGCCGTCGTTAAAACCCAGGCCGAACTCGCCGAGTTTTTTGCCCAGGACCTCACGTCCGGCGTGGGCCGCAGCGTCAAGCATGACAGCGCCGCCAAACACGTCAGCGGCGAAGCGCAGTACATCGATGACCGCCTGGAATTCCCGAATCAACTGCACCTGTATGCACGCATGTCCGACCGCGCCCATGCACGCATCATCAGCATCGACACGGCGCCCTGCTACGCCTTTGACGGCGTGCGCATCGTCATCACCCACGAAGACGTACCGGGCCTGAAGGACATCGGCCCGCTGATGCCCGGCGATCCGCTGCTGGCCATCGATACCGTACAGTTTGTCGGCCAGGTCGTGTTGGCGGTGGCCGCCCGCGATCTGGAAACCGCACGCAAGGCCGCCATGGCAGCGGTGATCGAATACGAAGACCTGGAACCGGTACTGGACGTGGTCGAGGCCTTTCGCAAGAAGCATTTCGTGCTCGATAGCCACACCCACCAGCGCGGTGATTCGTCCGGCGCCTTGGCCACCGCAAAAAACCGTATCCAGGGCACGCTGCATATCGGCGGCCAGGAACACTTCTACCTGGAAACCCAGATTTCCTCGGTGATGCCCACCGAAGACGGCGGCATGATCGTTTACTGCTCCACGCAAAACCCCACCGAAGTACAGAAGCTGGTGGCCGAAGTGCTGGACGTGTCGATGAACAAGATCGTCGTCGACATGCGCCGCATGGGCGGCGGCTTCGGCGGCAAGGAAACCCAGGCGGCCAGCCCGGCGTGCCTGTGCGCGGTGGTAGCACGCCTGACCGGCCAGCCGACCAAGATGCGCCTGCCCCGGGTGGAAGACATGCTGATGACCGGCAAGCGTCACCCTTTCTATATCGAGTACGACGTCGGCTTCGACGACAATGGCCGACTGCATGGGATCAACCTGGAGCTGGCGGGTAACTGCGGCTGTTCGCCGGACCTGTCGAATTCGATTGTCGACCGTGCGATGTTCCACGCTGACAACTCGTATTATCTGGGCGATGCCACCGTCAACGGCCATCGCTGCAAGACCAACACCGCCTCCAACACCGCCTATCGCGGCTTCGGCGGCCCACAGGGCATGGTCGCCATCGAGGAAGTGATGGACGCCATCGCCCGTCATCTGGCGCTCGATCCGCTGGCCGTGCGCAAGGCCAACTACTACGGCAAGACCGAGCGCAACGTCACGCACTACTACCAGACCGTCGAGCACAACATGCTCGAAGAGATGACCGCCGAGCTTGAGGCCAGCAGCCAATACGCCGAGCGCCGCGAAGCGATCCGCCTGTACAACGCCCACAGCCCGATCCTGAAAAAAGGCCTGGCGCTGACGCCGGTAAAGTTCGGCATTTCGTTTACGGCGAGCTTCCTCAACCAGGCCGGTGCGCTGATCCACATTTACACCGACGGCAGCATCCACTTGAACCACGGTGGCACCGAGATGGGCCAGGGCTTGAACACCAAGGTTGCGCAGGTGGTGGCCGAAGTGTTCCAGGTGGAGATCGACCGCGTACAGATCACCGCGACCAACACCGACAAGGTGCCCAACACCTCGCCAACCGCGGCGTCCAGCGGTGCCGATCTGAACGGCAAGGCCGCGCAGAACGCCGCCGAAACCATCAAGCAGCGCCTGGTGGAGTTTGCCGCACGCAAATACGACGTGAGTGAGGCGGATGTGGAATTCCACAACGGCCATGTGCGCGTGCGCGATCAGATCCTGACCTTTGAGGCCCTGATCCAGCAGGCGTATTTCGCTCAGGTCTCACTGTCGAGCACCGGTTTCTACAAGACCCCGAAAATCTTCTACGACCGTGGCCAGGCACGCGGTCGGCCGTTCTACTACTTCGCATTCGGCGCAGCCTGCTGCGAAGTGATCGTCGATACCCTGACTGGCGAATACAAAATGCTGCGCACCGACATTCTTCACGACGTGGGCGCCTCGTTGAACCCGGCCATCGACATCGGCCAAGTGGAAGGTGGCTTCATCCAAGGCATGGGTTGGCTGACCATGGAAGAGTTGGTGTGGAACAACAAGGGCAAGCTGATGACCAACGGCCCGGCCAGCTACAAGATCCCGGCCGTGGCAGACATGCCGCTGGACCTGCGGGTGAAACTGGTGGAAAACCGTAAGAATCCGGAAGACACGGTGTTCCATTCCAAGGCCGTGGGTGAGCCGCCGTTCATGCTCGGGATTGCCTCGTGGTGTGCGATCAAGGATGCGGTGGCGAGCCTCGGTGATTATCGCCATCAGCCCAAGATCGATGCGCCGGCGACACCGGAGCGGGTGTTGTGGGGGTGTGAGCAGATGCGGCAGTTGCAGGCAGCAAAGGCTGTTGAAAGCGAAACTGAGTTGGCTTCGCTTTAGACCGAGGCGCTGCCATCGGGGGCAAGCCCCCTCCCACATTTTGATCTGTAAATACATTCAAAGTGTGGGAGGGAGCTTGCCCCCGATAGCGGCCTGACTGACAACAGAAGTGTTGAGGTAGACATGAACAACTGGATCAGCGCCCTCGCCGACCTGCAGAACCAGGGTGAACCCTGCGTGCTGGTGACCATCATCGAAGAGCTCGGCTCGACGCCGCGCAATGCCGGCTCGAAGATGGTCATCAGTGCGGCCCAGACCTTCGACACCATCGGTGGCGGGCACCTGGAATACAAGGCAATGCAGATCGCCCGGGACATGCTTGTGCGTGGCCAGCAGAACACCCATCTGGAGCGCTTCAGTCTGGGCGCGAGCCTGGGCCAGTGCTGCGGCGGCGTGACCGTGCTCCTGTTCGAACCCATGGGCCAGGTGCAGGCGCAGATCGCCGTGTTTGGCGCCGGCCACGTGGGCCGTGCGCTGGTGCCGCTGCTGGCAAGCCTGCCGTGCCGGGTGCGCTGGATCGACTCGCGTGACCAGGAGTTTCCGGAACATATTCCCCAAGGCGTGCGTAAAATCGTCAGCGAAGAGCCAGTCGACGAAATTGCCGACTTGCCCGTAGGCAGTTACTGCATCGTCATGACCCACAACCATGCGCTGGACCTGGAGCTGTCGGCAGCCCTGCTCAAGCGTAATGACTTCACCTATTTCGGCCTGATCGGCTCAAAGACCAAGCGGGTCAAATTCGAACACCGCCTGCGTGATCGTGGCTTCGACGCCGCTCAATTGCAGCGTATGCGCTGCCCCATGGGCCTCACCGAGGTGAAGGGCAAATTGCCGGTGGAGATCGCCATCTCCATCGCCGGCGAAATCATTGCTACCTACAACGCCAATTTCGGCCAGCACACCGCCAGCGCCGACCCCATTGCCAAACTGCTGCCGGCTTCACGTCGCAGCCAAGCCATTACTTCTTTTGCCAAGAATTGAGATCACCATGCCTTTGACTCGCAAAGCCTACCGTGCCGCCATTCTCCACAGCATCGCCGACCCCGCTGAAGTGGGTATCGAAGCCTCCTATGAGTATTTCGAAGACGGCCTGCTGGTCATCGAAAACGGCCAGATCAGTGCGCTCGGCCATGCCGGTGACTTGCTGCCGACGCTGCCCGCCGACGTCGAAATCACCCACTACCAGGACGCGCTGATCACCCCCGGCCTGATCGACACCCACATCCACCTGCCACAAACCGGCATGGTCGGTGCCTATGGCGAGCAGTTGCTGGATTGGCTCAACACCTACACCTTCCCCTGCGAAAGCCAATTCGCCGACAAGGCTCACGCCGAAGAAGTCGCGGACATTTTCATCAAGGAGTTGCTGCGCAACGGCACCACCACCGCACTGGTATTTGGCAGCGTGCATCCGCAGTCGGTGAACGCATTCTTTGAAGCCGCCGAGAAACTCGACCTGCGCATGATCGCCGGCAAGGTGATGATGGACCGCAATGCGCCGGACTACCTGACCGACACCGCCGAATCCGGCTACGAGGAAAGCAAGGCGCTGATCGAACGCTGGCACGGCAAGGGCCGCCTGCACTATGCGGTCACACCGCGCTTCGCGCCGACCAGCACGCCGGAACAATTGACGCTGGCCGGCCAACTGCTGCGCGAATACCCAGACCTGTACATGCAGACCCACATCAGTGAGAACAAGCAGGAAATCGAGTGGGTGAAGGCGCTGTTCCCGGAGCGCAACGGCTACCTGGACGTGTACGACCACTACAAACTGCTGGGTGAGCGCTCTGTGTTTGCCCATGGCGTGCATCTGTGTGATGAAGAGTGCGCGCGGTTGGCCGAGACCGGCTCGGCGGTCGCGTTCTGCCCGACGTCGAACTTCTTCCTCGGCAGTGGTTTGTTCAACCTGCCCATGGCCGAGAAGCACAAGTTGAATGTGGGCCTGGGCACCGACGTGGGCGGCGGCACCAGCTTCTCGCTGCTGCAAACCTTGAACGAAGCCTACAAGGTCATGCAGTTGCAGGGCGCACGGTTGAGCCCGTTCAAGTCACTGTACCTGGCGACCCTGGGTGGCGCGCGGGCGCTGCGATTGGAAGACAAGATCGGCACGTTGCAGCCGGGCACCGATGCGGACTTTTTGGTGCTGGACTACAACGCCACGCCGCTGCTCAGCTATCGCTTGAAGCAGGCCAATAACATTGCCGAGACGCTGTTTGTGTTGATGACGCTGGGGGATGATCGGACGGTGTTGCAGACCTATGCGGCTGGACAATTAGTGCACCAGCGCTAATCCCCCCAAAACAACTGTGGGAGCTGGCCTTTGTGGGAGCTGGCTTGCCTGCGATGGCATCACCTTGGTCTAACTGAAAGACCGAGGTGTCTGCATCGCGGGCAAGCCCGGCTCCCACAAAGGCCAGCTCCCACATTTTTGTTCGGATTTACAGTTTGACGGACGAGCGCCCTGGCTTTTTGGTCTGCAACAAATGCGAGAACACCGCATGCAGATCATCCGACGCACTTTCCTCATCGAGGTTGAGCTTGCTGTCGATGTGATCCATGTGGTGCATCATCAAATTCACCGCCAACGTCGCGTCCCGGGCTTCGATCGCGTCGATCAACTGGGTGTGTTCATCGTAGGAACAATGCGAACGGTTGCCGCTTTCGTACTGGGCGATGATCAGCGAAGTCTGGGACACCAGGCTGCGCTGGAAGCTGATCAGCGGTGCATTCTTCGCCGCTTCGGCCAGTTTCAAGTGGAATTCGCCGGAGAGGCGGATGCCGGCCCCGCGGTCACCACGGGAGAAGCTGTCGCGCTCGTCGTTGACCATCTGGCGCAATTCGGCCAGTTGTTCGGCTGTGGCGTGCTGCACCGCCAATTCAGTGATCGCCCGCTCCACCAGACGCCGAGCCAGAAACACCTGGCGTGCTTCTTCTACGCTTGGGCTGGCCACTACCGCACCGCGATTGGGCCGCAGCAACACCACGCCTTCATGGGCCAGGCGCGACAGCGCGCGGCGAATGATGGTGCGGCTGACGCCGAAGATTTCGCCCAGTGCCTCTTCACTCAATTTGGTTCCGGGCGCCAGGCGTTGTTCGAGGATCGCCTCGAAGATATGCGCGTAGACGATATCGTCCTGGGTTCCGCTGCGACCGGCCTTGCCGGCTCGCGGTTGTTTCTTGAGAGGTTGCAACTGTTCGTTCATGGGCACTCGGGTAGGGAGAACGGCGGCGAATTAACGGTAATACGGCAACTTTACGGTAACACGACAGGTTGCTGGCAAGTATCACCTAAAAACAGGGCACATTGTACACAACCCAATGCGCCAACACACTGTACGGCTGTTTGCGGTGTCGGCTGTATTGCAATGAATCGTTACGTTTGAGTTTAGGCTTGAATCCGCACCTTCACCGGCAAACCCCAGGTAAAAGGAACACCTCCCCATGACCGACGCCACCCACGCGCCGCTGCGCCCGCTGGCCGACACTTCACCGTCGGCTGTCGTCGCCGGCTTCATCGCCATGATGACCGGCTACACCAGCTCCCTGGTGCTGATGTTCCAGGCCGGGCAAGCCGCCGGTTTGACCACGGCGCAGATTTCCTCGTGGATCTGGGCGATCTCCATCGGCATGGCGGTGTGCAGCATCGGCCTGTCCCTGCGCTATCGCACACCGATCACCATCGCCTGGTCCACACCCGGCGCGGCGCTGCTGATCACCAGCCTGGGCGGCGTGAGCTACGGCGAAGCCATTGGGGCCTACATCACTTGCGCGGTGCTGGTGACGATCTGCGGGCTGACCGGCAGCTTTGAAAAACTGGTCAAACGCATCCCGGCGTCGTTGGCGGCAGCGTTGCTGGCGGGGATTCTGTTCAAAATCGGCAGCGAGATATTCGTCGCCGCGCAACATCGCACCGGCCTGGTGCTGGGGATGTTTTTCACCTACCTGATCATCAAGCGCTTGTCGCCGCGCTATGCGGTGCTGGCCGCGCTGATCATCGGCACGCTGCTGTCGGGGCTGATGGGCTTGCTGGACTTCAGCGGCTTTCACCTGGAAGTGGCGACGCCGGTGTGGACCACGCCGCACTTCTCACTGGCGGCGACCATCAGCATCGGCATCCCGCTGTTCGTGGTGGCGATGACATCGCAGAACATGCCCGGCGTCGCCGTGCTGCGAGCCGACGGTTACAACGTACCCGCTTCACCGCTGGTCACCGCTACCGGCCTTGCCTCGCTGGTGCTGGCGCCCTTCGGCTCCCACGGCATCAACCTGGCAGCGATCAGCGCGGCGATCTGCACCGGCCCCCACGCCCATGAAGACCGCGACAAGCGCTATACCGCAGCCGTCTGGTGCGGGGTGTTCTATGGCATTGCCGGGGTATTCGGCGCCACATTGGCGGCACTGTTCGCAGCCTTGCCCAAGGAGCTGGTGCTGTCGATTGCAGCCTTGGCGCTGTTTGGCTCGATCATCAATGGCCTGAGTATCGCCATGAATGAGCCGAAGGAACGGGAAGCGGCGCTGGTTACCTTTATGGTCACCGCGTCAGGCTTGACCTTGTTTTCCATCGGATCGGCGTTTTGGGGAATTGTGGCGGGGGTGCTGACGCTGTTGATTCTGAACTGGCGCAAAGCATAAAAAAACGGCGACCCCAGGGTCGCCGTTTTTTCAGTATCACTTAGCCGCGTTGATCGGCTTTTCCGGATACCACACGTCCAGCAGCGGGCTGACTTCAGCGCTTTTCAGTTCGCTGCGAGCCTTGAGCCAGCCTTCGACAGCAGCACGCTGTTCTTCGCTGACCGAGCCGCGCTTCTGCAGGCAAACCAGACCGTAGTCATCGCCGCCCACGTAGCCGAGACCATTGGCCTCCATCGCTTCTTTCAGGAATGCGTCGAGGAAAGCGTCGATAGCTTCTTCACTCAGGCCTTCGTTGAAGTCCAGGTTCAGTTCGAAACCCAGCTCTTGGAATTCATCAACGCACAGTTTTTTGCGCAGACGCTGGGAACGGTTAGTCGCCATGGAACAATCCTCTTAAGTAATAACGGCGGGCACTTTAGCAGTTTAAGGTGGCGATTGCCCGACTCTCTGGGACAGGCGGCACAATGCCTGTAAAAAAAACGCCGATTACCAGCTATCGTTCAGCTACAACTGGAACCCCCTTGGGGCATAATGCCGACACTTTCATGACTATTGAGGGATTTTCTTGGTTACCCCTCACTTTTTTCACCCTCCTCAGCAGCAGGGTTTTATTCCTTATGATCAAATCTTTACGTTCAGTGCTACTTGCCGGCGTTTTCCTGCCACTGGCTTTTTCCGCCACCGCCGCTCCCGTCAATAACACCCTGCCACCCAATGTCCAGCAGGCCCTCCAGAAAGCCAAGATTCAAAACACTGCGCTGTCGTTGGTTATGCTGCCGCTGACCGGCCCGGGCACCCCCACCATTTTCAACGCAGACGTGTCGGTCAACCCGGCCTCCACCATGAAGCTGGTCACCACTTATGCAGCCTTGGAAATGCTGGGCCCCAACCACCAGTGGAAGACCGAGTTCTACACCGACGGCACGCTCAGCGGTGGTGTGCTGCGCGGCAACCTGTACCTCAAGGGCGGTGGTGATCCCAAGCTGAACATGGAAAAACTCTGGCTGCTGATGCGCGACCTGCGCGCCAACGGCGTGCAGCAAGTCACTGGTGACCTGGTGCTGGACCGCAGTTTTTTCAACCAACCGCAACTGCCGGAATTCAATGACGACGGCAACGACGAGAACAAGCCGTTCCTGGTCAAGCCCGACGCCCTGCTCGTCAACCTCAAGGCCCTGCGCTTTGTCACCCGTAATGATTCGGGTCGGGTGATCGTGTCGGTCGAGCCACCGATCGCGAGCATTCGCATCGACAATCAGGTGAAGGCGAACAACACCAAGCAATGCACCGGCGATGTGCGCTACAGCCCTGTGACGGCGGCCGACGGCAGCGTGACCGTCACCGTCAGCGGCCAGTTGGGCGATGGCTGCAGTTCGCAGACTTACCTGTCGCTGCTCGACCACGCCACCTACACCGCCGGCGCCGTGCGGGCGATCTGGCAGGAACTGGGCGGCACGATCCAGGGCCGTGATATCCAGGCGCCGGTGCCCAAGGATGCGAAGGTACTGGCCCGTGCGTTCTCACCGGACCTGGCGGAAATCATCCGCGACATCAACAAATACAGTAACAACACCATGGCCCAGCAGCTGTTCCTCAGCCTCGGCGCACAGTTCCGCAACGATGCCGATGGCGACGATGCCAAGGCTGCGCAACGTGTGGTGCGCCAGTGGCTGGCGAAAAAAGGTATCACTGCACCGCACCTGGTGATGGAAAACGGCTCCGGGCTGTCCCGCGCCGAACGGGTCAGCGCCCGCGAGATGGCGGCCATGCTGCAAGCGGCCTGGAAAGGCCCTTACGCGGCCGAATACATCAGCTCGCTGCCAATTGCCGGCACCGACGGCACCATGCGCAAACGCCTGAAGACCACCGCCCTGCGCGGCGAAGCCCATGTGAAAACCGGCACGTTGAACACCGTGCGCGCTATTGCCGGGTTCAGCCGCGACAACAATGGCAACTCCTGGGTGGTGGTGGCGATCCTCAACGACTCCAAGCCGTGGGGCGCGTCCTCAGTGCTGGATCAGGTGCTGTTGGACCTGTATCGCCAGCCGAAACTGACAGCGGCGGCACCAGTACTCTAAAGACACTGCAGCACTTGTGTGGGAGCGGGCTTGCCCACGATAGCGTTGGTTCAGTCGCCTAAAATATCGACTGGGCGACCGCTATCGCAGGCAAGCCAGCTCCCACATTTGCCCGGTGTTGAAGCTCAAGCGCACAATCGCTCAACCTCAACCCGGTCCCTGCCGGCCTGTTTGGCCACATACACCGCCGAATCTGCGCGCAGCAACAGCCCATCAATCCCTTCATCGACCCGCCAACTGGCGACACCAAAGCTGGCGGTCACAATCCCTACGGTCTCAACCGGCGCACTGCGCAACGATTGCCACAACTCCATCGCCAGACTGTAGGCCTGATCCCCGTCGGTGTTAGGGCACAACACCACGAACTCTTCGCCACCCAGCCGACAAAACACATCGCTGCGGCGCAAGCGTTGGGCAATGCGCTTGCACAGTTCCTGCAAAACGCCATCCCCTACGCCATGCCCGTACTGATCATTGATCCGCTTGAAATGGTCGATATCGAGCATGATCAATGAAAGCGCCCCGGAGGTACGGTTAAGCCGGATCATTTCGGCTTTGACGCGATCCTGGAAATAGCGTCGGTTATGGATACCCGTCAGGGCGTCGGTAATCGACAGCGTGCGCAGCTCTTCCTCGACCCGCTTCAGATCGGAAATATCCGACACATAGCCGTGCCACAACGTGCCGCCGCCGGGTAACTCTTCCGGTGTGGCCTCGCCACGAATCCAGCGCAAGCCCCGCTGCGGCAATTGCACGCGATACTCTTCGCGCCAGTGGGTCAACTGCAACGCCGACAAACGAATCGAGGCTCGCACCCGTTCTACGTCCAATGGATGAATGCGCTCGAACACGCCGCTCGCATCCTGCTGCAACACGCCGGGCTCAATTTCATAGATATCGCGCATGCCGTCACTGGCGTAGATAAAGCGCCAATGGTCCTGAGGCTCCAAGGTGAACTGGAAGATCCCGCCGGGCACATGGGCGCTGAGTTTCTTCAGCAAACGATCCCGCGCAGCCAGGGCCTCATAGGCGCGCTTTTGTTCGGTGACATCCAGGTAAATCGCCAAGTGCCCGATCCACAGACCATGCTCATCCAGCAATACCGTGGGCAGCATATTGACCGTCAGTTGGCTGCCATCTTCACGCCGCAAGGTCCACTCGCGGGTTTCATGTTGGCTGTCTGGATTCTCCACCAGCATCGCCTGACTGGGCGGGATGCGCTTGCCCAATGCCGCGCTCAAATAGCCTGCCCGTGCCTCGAGCTCCGACGTCACGTGCAAGCTCTCCAGGGTCAGATGTCCCAACGCCTGCTCGGCCTTGAACCCGAGCATTTGCTCGGCGCCGGCATTGAAGGTGTTGATCACGCCACGCAGGTCAGTGGCGATGATCGCGACCTGGGTGGCCGCATTCAGCACACTGCGCAGCTGCCCATGGGCGCCGCGCAACTCTTGCTCGCGCAGGCATAACTGCACCGTGCGCTGCTCCACCAGGTTCAGGGCGCGCTGGCGTTGGCTGACCAAGACGTAAAGCAGCACGCTGAGCAACACACTGAGCAGCATGCCCATGGTCAGGATCGTGTTCATTGAAGAGTGGTTGGCCTGATCGAACACCTGACTGGCGCGCAGGCTCAGGGCGTAGACGTGATCACCGAGAGTAAGCCGGCGTGCGGCGACCAGGTCGCTGTTGCCCACCGAATTGCTGGAGGCGTACAAGATGCGCTGCTGATCATCGGAGGTGTCGATAATCTGCATCACCAGGTTGTCCCGGTTCGGCTTGGGCAGACCATCGGCCACCAGTTGGCGCATGCTGATCACCGCCATCACAAACCCGTAGGGTTCGGCATCGGGTGTGTTGCTCACCGGCGATACCAGCAGCACGCCGGCGGCGTAGGCGGGCTCCACTCCGACCAGTTGCATCGGCTGGGACACCGCAGACTTACCACTTTTTTGCGCACGCTCGAGGGCCGAACGCCGCAGGGGCTGGGCCATCAGGTCAAACCCCAGGGGTGAGCCCAAAAGACTCTGGGTCTGGCTGTACAACACCGGGACATACTCATCACGCTCGGGGGCCGGGGCCAATTCACCCGACGCATTGAGTTCACGGATGGTAAAAGGACTGCCACGCTGCCGCGAGATCTCGTGCTCAAACTGGGCACGCTGATCGCGAAATATCCGCGGCGCCCAGGCATAGGCACGGGTGCGCAATAACAAGGGTTGGGCGAAGCCATCGAACTCCTTGCGCGACACATCGCTGGAGTTGATGAAGAAACGCCGCAGGCTGCCCAGGCGCTGCTCCTGGTCCTCGAAGCGTTCCTGAAGACGGGTATAGCGCTCGTTGACCAGTAACTGGAAACGCTGGCGCACCTGCTGCTGGTAAAGGTCGGCAGCCGCCCACGCGACCACTGCCGTCAACGCGCTACCGGCCAGTAACACCACCAATGCCACCAGCCAAGCCGACGCCTGTTCACTGATAAAGCCTAGGATTTTCGGGCGGACAGCTTGTAACGGCATAGGCAACACTCACAACGCCAGCGTGCGGGGGTGTCACTTTGGCTAGGCATTAAGTTATAGACACCGGTCCTGTATTTGACCAGCGCAAAAAAGCCGCAAGCCCGGAATAATCCAGGCTTGCGGCTTTTTGGTGCAGCGTGGTGGAGCAATCAGCGTGCGGTGATTTTCCAGGCCCGGTGAATCTTCGCATTACGTGCGAAATCCGGGTCGAGGGTCTTGTCGCTGATTTCCTCGACGGCATAGCGTTCGCTGAGGTTGTCCTCCAACTGGAACTTGCGGAAGTTGTTGGAGAAGTACAGAACGCCGCCCGGCGCCAGGCGGGCCATGGCCAGGTCGAGCAACTGCACGTGGTCACGCTGTACGTCGAAGATGCCTTCCATGCGCTTGGAGTTCGAGAAGGTCGGCGGGTCGATGAAGATCAGGTCGAACTCATCGCGGCTGGCTTCCAGCCAGGCCATTACATCACCCTGCTCCAGGCGGTTCTTGTCGGAGAAACCGTTGAGGGAGAAATTGCGACGCGCCCAGTCCAGGTAGGTCTTGGACAAGTCAACGCTGGTGGTGCTGCGCGCGCCGCCCTTGGCTGCGTGCACACTGGCGGTGGCGGTGTAGCAATACAGGTTGAGGAAGCGCTTGCCGGCGGCTTCTTTCTGGATACGCATGCGCATCGGGCGATGGTCGAGGAACAGGCCGGTATCCAGGTAATCGGTGAGGTTGACCAGCAGCTTGACCCCGCCTTCGCTGACCTCAGTGAACTTGCCCTGGGCGCTCTGGCGCTCGTACTGCTTGGTACCGCTCTGACGCTCGCGACGCTTGACCACCACGCGGCTCTTGTCGATGTTCAGCGCCTGGGGAATCGCCGCCAGGGCATCGAACATGCGCGCAGAGGCTTTTTCCGGGTCGATGGACTTCGGCGCGGCGTATTCCTGCACATGGACCCAATCGTGGTACAGGTCGATGGCCATGGAGTATTCCGGCATATCGGCATCGTACACACGGTAGCAATCCACACCTTCACGCTTGGCCCACTTGCCCAGCAACTTGAGATTCTTCTGCAGGCGGTTGGCGAACATTTGCCCGCCTTCGCTCAAACGCGCTTGCTCGACCACCGGGGCCGGCGCCGGCTTGATCGGGTTACCGTTCTTGTTGTACTGGCGCTCTTGCGGCTCGGCCGGGGCTTGATCGTAAGCGGCTTGCTCACGTTCCGCCTGGCGTTGCTCGGGCGTGCGGCGCTCGCCGGTGACGAACTGGTCCGGGTTGACCTTGATCAGCAGCAGTTTGCACGGCAAGGCGCCGTTCCAGAACGAATACTGTTTGTGGCTGCGGATGCCCATGCGCTTGCCCAGGTCCGGCGCGCCGGTGAACACCGCGGCTTCCCAACCCATGCACGCCTGACGCAGACGCTCCCCAAGATTCTGGTAGAGGTACAACAGACTGGCCTCGTCACCCAGACGCTCACCGTACGGTGGGTTACAGATCACCAGGCCTTTCTGGTTCTGGTCCGGGCGCGGCTCGAAAGTACCGACTTCGCCCTGGTACACCTTGATCCAGTGGCTCAGACCGGCGCGCTCGATGTTGTTGCGCGCGGGCTGGATCAACCGTGGATCAGCTTCGTAGCCACGAATCCACAGCGGTGGTTTGTTCATGCCAATGGCAGCACGTTCGGCGGCCTCGGCGTGCAGTTTCTTCCACAGCGCCGGGACGTGACCGAGCCAGGTGGTGAAGCCCCACAGCTCGCGGTTCAGGTTGGGGGCCATGTCGGCGGCGATCATGGCGCCTTCGACCAGGAAGGTGCCGACGCCGCACATCGGGTCGCTCAACGCGCCGCCTTCAGCAGCAATGCGTGGCCAACCGGCACGGATCAGGATCGCGGCCGCCAGGTTTTCCTTCAGCGGTGCCGCGCCCTGCTGCAAGCGGTAACCGCGCTGGTGCAGGCTGTGGCCGGACAAGTCGAGGGACAGAATGGCTTCACCACGGTCCAGGCGCAGGTGAATACGCAGGTCCGGGTTGATCTTGTCGATGGACGGGCGTTCGCCGGTTGGGGTGCGCAGCTTGTCGACGATCGCATCCTTGACCTTCAGCGCACCGAAGTGGGTGTTGTCGATGCCCGAACCATGGCCGCTGAATTCCACGGCGAGGGTGCCGTCGGGGACCATGTGATCGGCCCACTCGATATCCAGCACGCCGTGGTAGAGGTCTTCGGCATCTTTCATCGGGAAGCGCTTGAGCACCAGCAGCACGCGGTTGGCCAGGCGCGACCAGAGGCACAAGCGGTAGGCGGTTTCCATGTCGGCCATGCCGCGCACGGCCGAGGTGTGCTCGCGGGCTTCCTCAAGGCCAAGCCCGACGGCTTCCTCGATCAGCAGGCCTTCGAGGCCCTTGGGGCAGGTGAGGAAGAGTTCAAAACGGTCCGACATGGGCATTCCAGGCTTTTCAGCAATAAATGAACGGGCGACGCATCGCCGGCTCGGTTTTCAATCAAGCACTTTTCTTGAAGAGTGCTCGCGTGGCACGAATGTGCCGTTCCACCCCGTCTGACGAGCCTTTGGGCCTTTATTGACGGGGCAGATGATCAATCTGATCGTAACAAAAAGTAATATTCCGACCCTTCGTCGAATAATAACCGACTGCAACGGGCGGACATTCTCACTAAAGGATTAAACCCGTCCTCTTTGCAAGGCACATCATAGCTGGCTTTGCCCAATAAATGGGGCGAAAAGCCATCCCAGCTTATGGCTATAGCATCGTTATCGTTACGTGCTTATGACAAAACGATCATTGAATCCATGTGACCTATTGGTTAGAACTCAACACAGGTTGGCGCCGTAACGACGCCGACACATTGGCTCGCCACGCCGGCAGCGAGCCCACCAACGGCAGAAAAACTCTGCCCGGCCTCGGACGAGGCCGAAGGATATCTAGCAGTCAACAAGTGAGGGAAACACCCTATGAGAAGACTTAAGCGTGATCCGTTGGAAAGAGCATTTTTACGCGGATATCAATATGGCGTTCATGGAAAATCCCGTGAGCTTTGCCCATTTACTCTACCGTCGGTACGCCAAGCCTGGATCAACGGCTGGCGAGAAGGACGCGGCGACAACTGGGACGGTATGACTGGCACTGCGGGCATCCACAGACTCAACGAACTTCACGCCGTCGGCTAATCAGGGCACTTAATTCCGACACGTCACCTTTGAAGATGTAATGACTTAACCACGCGCGCCCCATCCGGGCGGCGGGCTTCGGCCCAGGGGCTCCTTATGGAGCCCTTTTTATTGGCAGGAGAATATAACTTGTAGGAGCGGGTTTGCTCGCCCCCACATTAAAACATCAGCGCAGTGCCGCAATCGCGTCGACCGACTCGCGAATCAGCGCCGGCCCTTTGTAGATAAAGCCGGAGTACAACTGCACCAGGCTGGCACCGGCGGCGATTTTCTCGGCAGCGTGCTTGCCTTCGGTGATACCGCCTACGGCGATGATCGGCAAACGCCCGGCCAGTTCAGCCGCCAGCACCTTGACGATATGCGTGCTCTTGTCCCGCACCGGTGCGCCCGACAAGCCGCCCGCCTCATCCCCATGGACCAGGCCTTCGACGCCGACTCGGCTGAGGGTGGTGTTGGTCGCGATCACCGCGTCCATGCCAGAGTCCACCAGCGCCTGGGCCACCAGTACGGTTTCTTCATCACTCATGTCCGGGGCTATCTTGATGGCCAACGGCACGCGCTTGCCATGGCGCACGGCGAGGTCTTCCTGACGCTGGCGCAAGGCTTCGAGTAATTGCTTGAGGGAGTCACCAAACTGCAGGCTGCGCAGGCCCGGAGTGTTGGGCGAACTGACGTTGACGGTGACGTAGCTGGCATGGGCATAGACCTTGTCCAGGCAGATCAGGTAGTCATCCACCGCACGCTCCACCGGCGTGTCGAAGTTCTTGCCGATATTGATCCCGAGGATGCCCTTGAACTTCGCCGCCTGTACCCGAGACAGCAAGTGATCAACCCCCAGGTTGTTGAAACCCATGCGGTTGATGATCGCTTCGGCTTCCGGCAGGCGAAAGATACGAGGCTTGGGATTGCCAGGCTGCGGCCGCGGGGTCACGGTGCCGATTTCGACAAAACCGAAACCCAACTGTGCAAAACCGTCGATGGCCGCACCGTTCTTGTCCAGGCCGGCCGCCAAGCCGACCGGGTTGGGAAAATCCAGCCCCATCACAGAAACCGGCATTTTCGCCGGAGCTTTGCATACCAGGCCATTGAGCCCCAAGCGACCACCGGCACCGATCAGGTCCAGGGACAGATCATGGGAGGTTTCCGGGGAAAGTTTGAACAACAGCTGGCGGGCCAGGGTATACATGGGCGGGCTAGACTCGGATGACGACGGAAGGTGACGCAGATTATAGCCGGGGTCATGGGCTGCATGCGAGGCGTGACGCCGAGTCAATAGCGATGCGCGACCAACTCCTCATAGCGTGCCCAGATCTTTTGTGCATATTGCAGGCGTAATGCATCGTGCTTTGGCCCCGCACCCGCGCCCACGTTGTAGGAGCCGACAGCCGTCCAGTTGTAACCGAAACGCTGGATAAACTCGGCAAGAATCGAGGCCCCCACTTCCACCGACAGGCAAGGCTCGTTCCGCAATCGCTCTTCGGTAATGCCCAGCTTGAGTAAGCGTGGCAAGTGGATGCTGTTGATCTGCATCAAGCCAATATCATGCGTGCCATTGCGGTTTGCGTAGTTCATCGCCCCTGCACGATAACCCGACTCGACGGCGGCGATGGCCTGCAGCAACTCCGGTTCGAGGTCGTAGCGGCTGGCCGCCTCATTCCAGCAATAGGCCTGCGCCTGCCCACTGCCCAACAACACACTCAGTAGCAGAACCCTGACCCAGCGCTTAAACATGACTGACCTGACCACAGTTCGAACAGACGTGTACCACTCTTCCTCGCCCCTCATCCTCGACCTGCACAGGGCAGGTAAAACGATAGCCCTTGCCATAGATTGTCTTGATAAACCCCTTGTCGCTTCGCAGATACTTACGTAAGGCATAGATACAACGCGTCAATGACTCCTCAGCCACTTCCCCCCGGGGCCAGACCAGTTCCAGTAAGCGATCCTTGGTCATCAGCGTTCCAGCCGAGGCCAGCAGCAGTCGCAGAACCTGCCCTTCCTTGGGCGGTAATTGAATGTCCGCCTCCTCTCCCGTCAACCGGCCATCACCGTGCAAGGTCCAATGAGCAAAGACGAGGGGCACCGTGGGCGCCTCAATCACGATGCCCATTCACACCTCTGCATTCGACTGCTGATCTTCAAATCCTTACTTCCTGTGTCAACTCACTTACCAATGCCACGACTATAAAAATCAGCGCGGCGACCCGCGCTAGGAATAAACCCATTCGAACAACGCTTTTTGGCCATTGCCGGTAAGAGAATTCGCTAATGAGTGGATAAACCAAGCGTGTTCACGGAGAGAGCTCGCGCCCCGGTCGCACAAACGCCCGCTTCACGCGCTCATATTGCGCCGCAGTCAAGGCCGGTGGCCCGGTCGCCGGCACGGGCTCGTCTTGCCCCACACCCACTTGCCATACCGAAACCTCATTCGGCCGCTTGGGTATATCCAGTTCTGCCACCAACTGTTCGATCAGCCTCACTTGGGCAGGCTTGCCCTTGATCAAAAGGCTGTTGGTGTCCGGATAGGCGATCAGTGTCAGCCTCTTGTCGGCCAACTGACCCTTCTGTTCAGTGGACAATAGTGTTTCGATCACCGACGCCATGCCTGGCACATTGACCTTGTTTGCACCCGAGCCGTACTGGCGATCCTCCACAGGGGTGTTGAACACCTGCACGACTCCAAATGCCTGGGTTCCCACGCGCAGTTGGCTGCGTGGCCGGTCCATCAATTGGGCCAGCCGTAGCACATGTTCTATATAGGTCGGTGGCCCCGACACATTGAACGTACGCGCCCCGCTCTCA
Source organism: Pseudomonas sp. GW821-FHT03A09 (assembly GCF_059421065.1). Taxonomy (NCBI): domain Bacteria; kingdom Pseudomonadati; phylum Pseudomonadota; class Gammaproteobacteria; order Pseudomonadales; family Pseudomonadaceae; genus Pseudomonas; species Pseudomonas sp. GW821-FHT03A09. The sequence goes on from NZ_JBWKUX010000004.1 coordinate 398,644, forward strand.
CGCAGGGGATAGCGCGACTCATCAAGCCCTGTGCGTTTCATGAAGCTGCGTAGCCTGTCGAGTGAAATATGTCGCAACGCCACCACTGAGCTTCTCGCCTCTGCTGAGGCGTAGACGTAAAGCCCTTGCCCATTGCTGTACCAGATCAAGTCTTCCTGACGGGCCAAAGCCTCCAGCACCTGTTGCGGTGCCGCGAAATCAAACGTTCCGCTGATAGGTCTACGCGCTACGTCGGCGCTGATCACGACGGGCAGGCCCAATGGCACTGACAGTGCGGTAAAAAGAGTCTTCAGGCTTTCATCCTGTGCCTGATATGACTCCCCCCACGCCGCAGGGCCGCCAAGCACAAGCGCGATACACAGCAGCCAGCTACACAAGCGGTGGCAGGTCTTCATGGCAGGAAAAGCAGCATGCACCGTAGGTTTTCCTCGGCAGTCTGGCGTAGGGAGGCGGCCATACTGAAAGCCAGGCGCGGCTCAATCTTGATGAAAAGCTGACGGTAGACCGGTGGCATGTGCCTTGCTACGCACTCTGTATCAGAGCGCGCGCCAACGACGGAGCGGGCTTACGGACAAAGGCGTCGTTACCCTGCAATGGCCTGCACCGCCATCTGAAGGAACGACGCTTTTTTTTGAGCGAAAAGGTAGGTGTTAATGAACAGTTCCGATCCGCTGGCCTGGGTCAACGGCAGTGACGCCCCGGAAAAGAGCAGCCTCAACCTGGGTTTCATGGCGTTGACCGATTGCGCATCGCTGGTGGTCGCCGCCACCCAGGGTTTTGCTCAACCCTATGGGCTCAAACTCAACCTCAAGCGCCAAGCCTCCTGGGCCAACCTGCGCGACAAACTGGTCAGCGGCGAACTGGATGCCGCCCACAGCCTGTACGGGCTGGTGTACGCCGTGCACCTGGGCATTGGCGGCGTAGCACCGACCGACATGGCCGTACTGATGGGGCTCAACCAGAACGGGCAAAGCATCAACCTGTCCCACGGACTGCAGCAGCAAGGGGTGTTCACTCCTGAGGCGTTGGAGCGATATGTGCACCAAAGCCGGACAAAACTGACCTTCGCCCAGACCTTTCCCACGGGCACCCACGCCATGTGGTTGTATTACTGGCTGGCGAGCCAGGGCATTCATCCCTTGCAAGATGTAAACAGCGTAGTCGTACCGCCACCGCAGATGGTCGCGCACCTGCAGGCCGGGCGTATCGATGGGTTTTGTGTCGGCGAGCCCTGGTGTGCCAGCGCAGTCAAACAGAACCAGGGCTTTACCTTGGCGACCACCCAGGCGATCTGGCCGGACCACCCGGAAAAAGTGCTCGGCTGCACCCAGGCATTCGTCGATCAGTACCCCAATACGGCACGCGTACTGATGATGGCCATCCTGGAAGCCAGCCGCTTCATCGAAGACAGCCAGGAAAACCGGCGCTCCACCGCACAGTTGCTCAGCGCCGCCGATTACCTCGACGCGCCGCTCGACTGCATAGAGCCGCGTTTGCTGGGGCTCTATGAGGATGGGCTGGGCAATCGCTGGCAAGACCCGCACCGGCTGCGCTTTTTCGCCAGGGGCGAGGTGAACGTGCCCTACCTGTCCGATGGCATGTGGTTCATGACCCAATTCCGCCGCTGGGGCCTGCTGCGTGAAGACCCGGATTACCTGGGCACCGCGCGCCAGGTGCAGCAACTGGGCCTGTATCGCCAAGCCGCCCAGGCCGTGGGCGTCAACGTAAACGCCGAGGACATGCGTAGCAGCCAACTGATCGACGGCAAGATCTGGGACGGCTCCGATCCCGCCGCCTACGCCCGCAGCTTCCGCTTGCATGCCCTGGCCGAATCGGTAAACCGCCAGGCCCTGCGCTGACAGGAGGTGCCCTATGTTGCGAATCCTGTTGATCAACGACACCCCGCGCAAGGTCGGCCGACTCAAGGCCGCGCTGACCGAGGCCGGTTTCGAGGTGATTGATGAATCCGGCCTGACCATCGACCTGCCCGCACGCGTCGAAACGGTGCGCCCGGATGTGATCCTGATCGATACCGAGTCGCCGGGCCGCGATGTGATGGAGCAAGTGGTGCTGGTCAGCCGCGACCAACCGCGGCCAATCGTGATGTTTACCGACGAGCACGACCCGAATGTGATGCGCCAGGCGATCAAGTCCGGCGTCAGCGCCTACATCGTCGAAGGTATCCAGGCCCAGCGCCTGCAACCGATTCTCGACGTGGCCATGGCCCGCTTCGAGAGCGACCAGGCCTTGCGCGCCCAGCTTCAAGCCCGTGACCAGCAGTTGGCCGAGCGCAAGCGCATCGAGCTGGCCAAGGGCATGTTGATGAAAATGAAGCACTGTAATGAAGAAGAGGCCTACACCCTGATGCGCCGCCAGGCCATGAGCCGCCAGCAGAAACTGATCCAGGTGGCGGAGCAGATCATCGCCATGAGCGAGTTGCTCGGCTGATCTGGCTCAGCTCTTGCTAAGCATTCCTCACAGGTAACCAACGGCGGTTGCCCCTCCACGACAAAGACGTCGCCCATCCGGTTTGCCCCCGCAAACCCGGTGGCGGCGTTTTTTCGTTTTGGCCCCAGCGCATGGGGCCGGTGGGGCGGCCTCAGGCGGCAGCTCCATCACTCGGCCTTCTTACCTGACTCCCAACCGTTGAGGTGCGTGATGAAATCAAGCTTCTGGAAATCCGGGCACACCCCGACCCTGTTTGCCGCGTTCCTGTATTTCGACCTGAGCTTCATGGTCTGGTACCTGCTTGGCCCGCTGGCGGTGCAGATCGCCGCCGACCTGCACCTGACCACCCAACAGCGCGGCCTGGTGGTGGCCACGCCGATCCTGGCGGGCGCGGTGCTGCGCTTTGTGATGGGCATGCTGGCCGACAAGCTGTCGCCCAAGACCGCTGGGCTGATTGGCCAGGTGATTGTGATCGCGGCGCTGTTCGGGGCGTGGAAGCTCGGCATCCACAGTTACGAGCAGGCCCTGCTGCTGGGCGTATTCCTGGGCATGGCCGGTGCGTCGTTTGCGGTCGCCCTGCCCTTGGCCTCCCAGTGGTATCCAGCGGAACATCAGGGCAAGGCCATGGGTATTGCCGGCGCGGGCAACTCGGGTACGGTGTTTGCGGCCTTGCTGGCACCGGTACTGGCTGCCGCGTTCGGCTGGAGCAACGTATTCGGCTTTGCGTTGATTCCGTTGATCCTCACCCTGATCGTCTTCGCCTGGCTCGCACGCAATGCCCCGGAGCGCCCGAAAGCCAAAGCCATGGCCGACTACTTCAAGGCCCTGGGTGATCGCGACAGCTGGTGGTTCATGTTCTTCTACAGCGTAACCTTCGGCGGCTTTATCGGCCTGGCCAGCGCCCTGCCCGGCTATTTCAACGACCAGTACGGCCTGAGCCCCGTGACCGCCGGCTACTACACCGCCGCCTGCGTGTTCGGCGGCAGCCTGATGCGCCCGCTGGGCGGTGCTCTGGCTGATCGTTTCGGCGGGATTCGCACCCTGCTCGGGATGTACAGCGTGGCAGCGATCTGCATCGCGGCGGTGGGTTTCAACCTACCCAGTTCCTACGCGGCCTTGGCGCTTTTCGTCTGCACCATGCTCGGCCTCGGTGCAGGCAATGGCGCAGTATTCCAACTGGTGCCCCAACGCTTTCGCCGTGAGATCGGCGTGATGACCGGCCTGATCGGCATGGCAGGCGGTATTGGGGGCTTTGCCCTGGCAGCCGGCATGGGTGCGATCAAGCAAAGCACCGGCAGTTATCAGATGGCACTGTGGTTGTTCGCCAGCCTTGGCGTGTTGGCCTGGTTCGGCCTGCACGGCGTCAAACGCCGCTGGAGAACCACCTGGGGTTCGGCTGCAGTGACCGCTGCACGCGTCTGATGAGCCTGCAACTGAGCATCGCCCAGGCCAGCGCCATCGGCCCGCGGGCAGAAAACCAGGACGCGCTGCGGGTGGTCACGCCCGTGGCGGAGCTGGCGGCGAGCAAAGGCTATTTATGTGCACTGGCCGATGGCGTCAGCCAATGCGCCGACGGTGGCCTGGCCGCACGTTCGACCTTGCAGGCCCTGGCCCTGGACTATTACGCCACACCGCAAACCTGGGGTGTGGCCCAGGCGCTCGAACGCTTGCTGCTGGCACAGAATCGCTGGCTGCAAGCCAACGGCGGCGGCCAGCCGCTACTGACCACCCTCAGTGCCCTGGTGTTTCGTGGGCAACGCTTCACCTTGGCCCATGTCGGCGATTGCCGGGTGTACCGCTGGTTTGACGACGAATTACTGCGCATCAGTGAAGATCATGTGTGGGAACAACCGGGCATGCAGCATGTACTCAAGCGCGCCCTCGGCCTGGACCAACACCTGGTGCTGGACTTTCTCGACGGCGAACTGCGTCCAGGCGAATGTTTCCTGCTGCTCAGCGATGGCGTATGGGCCACCCTGGGTGACAACAGCATCCGTGGAATCCTGCGCGAACAAAGCGATCTCGACGCGGCGGTCCACACTTTGGTCAACGCGGCGCACCTGGCCGGCAGCCTGGACAATGCCAGCGCCTTGTTAGTGCGAGTCGACCAGCTCGGTGCCGCAACCCTGGGCGATGCATTGGTGCAGCTGCAACAATGGCCGCTGCCGCCGCCCTTGAAAGCCGGGCAACGCTTTGAAGGCTGGCAGGTTGAAGGTGTGATGGCGCAGAGCCGACAGTCCTTGCTGTACCGGGTGCATGACGCCCAACAGCAGCCCTGGCTGCTGAAAACCCTGCCCCAGAACTACGACGATGACAGCCATGCGGGCCAGGCTTTACTGGCGGAAGAATGGTTTTTGCGCCGAATGGCTGGGCGAGCATTTCCTGAAGTCCACACGGCCAGCGGGCGTCAGCATTTGTACTACGTGATGCGTGAATACCCGGGGCAAACCCTGGCAGAACTGTTCCGACACCAAGGCCCGCTGCCCCTGGCGCAATGGCTATTCATCGCCGAGCGCTTGCTGCGTGCGGTGGGCCTGTTGCATCGACGACAGATCCTGCACCGCGACATCAAACCGGAAAACCTGCTGCTGGGTGACGATGGTGAACTGCGCGTACTGGACTTCGGCCTGGCCTACTGCCCGGGACTGTCCGAAGACCGCGCCCACCTGCTGCCCGGCACACCGAGCTTTATCGCACCCGAAGCGTTTAACGGCGAGCGCCCTACCTTCCAGCAAGATTTGTACAGCGTTGGCGTCAGCCTGTATTACCTGCTGACGGGGCATTATCCCTACGGCGAGATCGAAGCCTTCCAACGCCCCCGATTCACCCAGGCGGTCAGCGCCAACCGCTATCGCCCCGACCTGCCGAATTGGTTGCCACTCAGTCTGGAGCGGGCCGTGGCGGCTGTACCCGCGCAGCGTTATGAAACCGCCGAAGAATGGCTGCTGGTGCTGGAACAGGCCGACCGTCGCGAGCTGAGCGTGCGGCCACGGCCCTTGCTGGAGCGTGAACCGCTGAAGGTCTGGCAAACCCTGGCGGTGGCGTCGCTGCTGATCAATCTGGTGCTGTGTTACTGGCTGCTGCACCACTAGAGGGCGATTCCCCCTGCCATTTCAACCGAAAGCCCAATAAACCCGGGCACTGGGCAACTTGGCACAGCCACTGCATTAGCTCTCCCAAGAACACACATATAGCCGCCTCTTCAACGTCGAAGGGATGAGCTTCCCGAGAGAACGGGACCGGACAAAGGCGTCCTCGCTAAATCGCTAGCGGGGACGCCTTTTTTGTTTGCGCACGATTTGTCGAGCCATTGCGGAGAACGACATGAAAAAACTCAAATTGGTGATGATCGGCAACGGCATGGCCGGGGTTCGCACCCTGGAAGAACTGCTGAAACTGAGCAGCGAGCTGTACGACATCACCGTGTTCGGCGCCGAGCCGTACACCAACTACAACCGCATCCTGCTGTCACCGGTACTGGCCGGTGAGCAAACCTTTGAAGAGATCGTGCTCAATGACCTGAGCTGGTACCTGGACAACCACATCAAGCTGTTGCTCAACCGCAAAGTCGTGCAGATCGACCGGGTCAAACGCATCGTCATCGCCGAAGACGGTACCGAGGCCGAATATGACCGCCTGCTGATCGCCACCGGTTCCACGCCATTCATCCTGCCAATCCCCGGCAACACCTTGGAGGGCGTGATCGGCTATCGCGACATCGCCGACACCCAAGCCATGATCGATACCGCCAAGACCCACAAGCACGCGGTGGTCATCGGCGGCGGCCTGCTCGGCCTGGAAGCCGCCAACGGCCTGATGCTGCGCGGCATGCACGTGACCGTGGTCCACATCGGCGAATGGCTGCTGGAGCGACAACTGGACAAGACCAGCGGCCAGTTGCTGCAAACTGAACTGGAAAGCCGTGGCCTGGTGTTTCGCCTGTGCGAACAAACCCAGGCCCTGCACGACGCCGGCAATGGCCGAGTCGGTTCGGTGCAATTCAAGAATGGCGACATCATCCCTGCCGACCTGGTGGTGATGGCCGCCGGCATCCGCCCCAACACCGAACTCGCGGAAAAATCCGGTATCCCGTGCAACCGTGGGATTCTGGTCAACGACACCCTGCAAACCTATGACCCGCGCATCTATGCCATCGGCGAATGCGCCAGCCACCGTGGCATCGCCTACGGCTTGGTGGCGCCGTTGTTCGAGCAGGCCAAGGTCTGCGCCAATCACCTCGCCCAACTCGGTTTTGCCACTTATAAAGGTTCGGTCACGTCGACTAAGTTGAAAGTCACCGGTATCGACCTGTTCTCCGCCGGCGACTTCATGGGCGGCGAAGGCACCGAAACCATCACCCTCTCCGACCCGATTGGCGGCGTGTACAAGAAGCTGGTGATCAAGGACGACATCCTGGTCGGAGCCTGCCTGTACGGCGATACCGCCGACGGCGGTTGGTATTTCCGGCAGATCCGTGAGAACCACGCCATCGGTGAGATTCGCGATCACTTGATGTTCGGAGAAAATGCTTTAGGCGACGTAGGCCATCAAGGCCAGGACAAGGCCATGAGCATGGCCGACAACGCCGAAGTCTGCGGCTGCAACGGCGTGTGCAAGGGCACCATCGTCAAGGCGATTCAAGAACACGGACTGTTCAGTGTCGACGAAGTGAAGAAGCACACCAAGGCCGCCAGCTCCTGCGGCTCCTGTGCCGGGCTGGTGGAACAGATCCTGATCAATACGGTCGGCGGTGCCGCCGACGTCAAACCCAAAAGCGAAAAAGCCATCTGTGGTTGCAGCGACCTCAACCACGGGCAAATCCGCCAGGCTATCCGCGACCAGCACCTGCTGACCATCGCAGGCACCATGAGCTACCTGAACTGGCGCACGCCCAACGGCTGCGCCACCTGCCGCCCGGCGTTGAACTACTACCTGATTTCCACCTGGCCGGGCGAGGCCAAGGACGACCCGCAATCGCGCCTGATCAACGAACGCGCCCACGCCAACATTCAAAAGGACGGCACTTACTCAGTCGTCCCACGGATGTGGGGCGGTGTGACCAACCCTTCGGAGCTACGGCGTATTGCGGATGTAGCCGACAAGTACAACGTCCCCATGGTCAAGGTCACTGGCGGCCAGCGCATCGATTTGCTCGGCATCAAGAAACAGGATTTGCCAGGTGTGTGGAAAGATCTCGACATGCCATCCGGCCACGCCTATGGCAAGTCCATTCGCACCGTGAAGACCTGTGTGGGCAGCGAGTTCTGCCGCTTCGGCACGCAGAATTCCACGCAATTGGGCATCGAGCTGGAGCATGACCTGTTCAATATGTGGTCGCCGCACAAGGTCAAGCTGGCAGTGTCCGGTTGCCCACGCAACTGCTCGGAAGCGGGGATCAAGGACGTAGGCATTATCGGTGTCGACTCCGGCTGGGAGATGTACATCGGCGGCAATGGCGGGATCAAGACGGAAGTGGCGGAGTTCTTCGTCAAGCTGAAAACCGCTGAAGAAGTCCGCGAATACAACGGCGCGTTCCTACAACTGTACCGCGAAGAAGCCTTCTACCTCGAACGCACCGTGCACTACCTGCAACGGGTGGGCATGGAGCACATCAAGAAAGCCATATTGGAAGACCCGGCCCGGCGCCAGGCGCTGAATGAGCGCCTGCAATTCTCGCTGTCATTCGAACAAGACCCGTGGAAGGAGCGCCTGGAGCAACCACTGCTGAAAAAAGAGTTCGAGGTCATCCCGGTCAAACAGTTGGAGGTGTCGGCATGAACTGGCTGGATATCTGTGCCCTCGATGAAATCAACGCCCTGGGCTCACGCATCATCCAGGGGCCCAAAGGCGATATCGCGATTTTTCGTACCAGTGACGATGAGGTTTTCGCTCTCGACGATCGCTGCCCACACAAGGGCGGGCCACTATCCCAAGGCCTGATCTACGGCAAGCGCGTGGCCTGTCCGCTGCACAATTGGCAGATCGACTTGATGTCCGGCAAAGCCCTGGCGCCGGATATCGGCTGCGCCCATCATCACCCGGCCCGCGTGGAAAACGGTCGGGTGATGCTGGCCCTGCGGGACGCAGGTTGATGGACCGCCAGGTCACCGCCTCCACCTGCTGTTATTGCGGGGTGGGCTGCGGCGTGCTGATTGAGCATGACGGTGTGCAAATCCTGGGTGTGCAAGGCGATCCGAGCCACCCGGCCAACTTTGGCAAGCTATGCAGCAAAGGCGCCAGCCTGCACCTGACCGGCGACCTGGCAGCCCGTGCCTTGTACCCCGAACTGCGCCTGGGCAAAGACTTGGCCCGTGCCCGTACCGACTGGGATACGGCCTTGGATCACGCCGCCCATGTATTCGCCGACACGATCGCTGAGCACGGGCCGGACAGCGTGGCGTTCTACATTTCCGGGCAACTGCTCACCGAGGACTACTACTGCTTCAACAAGCTGGCCCGAGCGTTGGTGGGTACCAATAACATCGATAGCAACTCGCGGCTGTGCATGTCCTCTGCAGTGGTCGGCTACAAACGCAGCCTGGGTGCCGATGCGCCGCCGTGCAGTTATGAAGACCTGGAATCCAGCGACTGCGTGATGATCGTTGGCAGCAATATGGCCTACGCCCACCCGGTATTGTTCCGTCGCCTGGAGGAAGCCAAAGCACGGCGTCCGCAGATGAAAGTGGTGGTGATCGACCCACGGCGCACGGACACCTGCGATTTGGCTGACCTGCACCTGGCCATCTTGCCGGGTACGGATGTGGCGTTATTCCATGGAATTTTGCATCTGTTGCTGTGGGAAGACTGGATCGACCGCGACTTTATCCAGGCACATACCGACGGGTTGGCCGAGCTGAAACGACTGGTGCATGACTACACACCGCAGATGGCCACGCAGTTGTGCGGGATCAGCCTCGAGCAACTGCGTCTGTGCGCGCAATGGGTGGGCACCTCCAGCAGTTTTCTATCGCTGTGGTGCATGGGCCTGAACCAATCCACCGCCGGCAGTGCAAAAAACAGCGCGCTGATCAACCTGCACCTGGCCACCGGCACTATTGGGCGGGCCGGCTGTGGGCCGTTTTCCCTGACCGGCCAACCTAATGCCATGGGCGGGCGCGAAACCGGCAGTCTGTCGAATTTGCTGCCCGGCCATCGTGAAGCGGCCAATCCGGGGCATCGGGCCGAAGTCGCCGCCTATTGGGGGGTTGATGCGCTACCGGCACCAACCGGGTTGACGGCTATCGAGCTGTTCGAGCACATCCAGGCGGGCAAGATCAAGGCTCTGTGGATTGCCTGCACCAACCCCGCGCAATCGCTGCCGGACCAGAACCGCGTGCGCGCAGCCTTGGCGGCTTGCCCGTTCGTGGTGTTGCAGGAGGCCTTTCGCACCACTGAGACGGCCGCCTATGCCGACTTGCTGCTCCCCGCCGCCAGTTGGGGGGAAAAGGAAGGCAGCGTCACCAACTCCGAGCGACGTATTTCCCACGTGCGCCGCGCCATCGCCCCACCAGGCGAAGCGCGACCGGACTGGGCTATTACGGTGGATTTCGCACAACGCCTGGAGCGGCGCTTGCGGCCTGGTTTGCCCAGCCTGTTTGCCTTCGAGCAACCCGCGCAGATCTTTGATGAATACAAAGTGCTGACCCGCAACCGCGACCTGGACTTGTCGGGCATCAGCCACGCCCTGCTTGACCGGATCGGGCCACAGCAATGGCCATTTCCTGTCGGCGCGCGCACTGGAACGCCACGTCTTTACAGCGAGGGTGTTTTCCCGACCGACAGCGGGCGGGCACAGTTTGTCGCTGATCCTTACCGGGCCGCCAAGGAGCAACGTGACGCACGCTTCCCTCTGACCCTGATCACCGGCCGCCTGCGGGATCAATGGCATGGCATGAGCCGCACCGGCACCGCAGCGCAGCTGTTTGGGCATGTCAGTGAGGCGCTGCTGAGCCTGCATCCCGATGAGTTGCGCCGCCATCGCTTCAAGGACGGGGATCTGGTTCACCTGAAGAGTCGTCGCGGCAGTGTGATCGTTGCCGTCAGCAGTGATGACAGCGTGCGCCCCGGTCAGGCATTCCTACCCATGCATTGGGGCGACCGCTTTCTCAAGGGTGGTGTCAATGCGCTCACGCAGCCGGCGTTTGATCCTTTATCGAAACAACCGGAACTCAAGCACAGCGGGGTGCGCCTGGAAGCGGTGCAACTGCCGTGGCAGTTGTTCGCGCTGATCGAAGGAAATGTGCAGCAACACTTTGAGGCGCTACGACCGCTGTGTGAGGGCTTTGCCTACGTCAGTTTGAGCCTGGTCGGACGTGAACGGCCGGCACTGCTGCTGCGCGCCGCACATGGCGAGGCGCCCGACTTGCCGTTGTTGACCCGCATCGACGCGCTGCTGGGGCTCAACGACGGCCCCGTCATGGCCTATGACGACCCACGCCGCTCGATTGGCAAGCGCGTGAAGATCGAGAAAGGCCGCATCACCGCCCTGCGCCTGGCGGGTGAAACCCTGGCGCGGCACTGGCTGCAGAGCTTGTGGCTGGAAGGCCGCGCCGATGATCAATTGCGGCGCTGGCTGCTGGCACCGTTAAGCGCACCACCAGGCGGCACGGCGTCCAGCAACAAGATCCTGTGCAACTGCAAGAACGTCAGCGAAAACGCGGTGTGCAGCGCCATCGCCCGCGGCTTTGGGTTGGATGAGCTCAAACGCGAACTCGGTTGTGGCACGCAATGCGGCTCCTGCGTACCGGAAATCAAACGTCTTTTGGCCGGCAACCCGCAGCCAATCGCAATCAATGTGTGAGGGCAACAACATGAACGCAAAAGTCTGGCTGGTGGGCGCAGGCCCCGGTGATCCTGAGTTGTTGACCCTTAAGGCGGTGCGGGCCTTGCGGGAGGCCGATGTGGTGTTGATCGATGACTTGGTCAACCCACAGGTGCTGGAACATTGCCTGGATGCGCGGGTGATCACCGTCGGCAAGCGCGGCGGTTGCCGTTCGACGCCGCAGGATTTCATTCATCGCCTGATGCTGCGTTATACGCGCCAGGGCAAATGTGTGGTGCGGCTTAAAGGCGGCGATCCGTGCATTTTTGGCCGTGGTGGTGAAGAGGCCATGTGGTTGCGTGAACGTGGGGTTGCAGTGGAGTTGGTCAATGGGATCACGGCGGGGCTGGCGGGCGCGACGAATTGCGATATTCCATTGACCTTACGCGGTGTGAGCCGTGGCGTAACGCTTGTCACGGCCCATACCCAGGACGATAGCAGCCTGAACTGGCGAGCATTGGCCGAGGGCGGAACGACGTTGGTGGTGTACATGGGGGTGGCGAAGCTTGAAGAGATTCGCCAGCAGTTGCTGGATGGTGGCATGGCCAACGATATGCCGGTGGCGATGATCGAAAATGCCTCCCTGCCCCAGCAGCGCGAATGCCGCAGTACGTTGGCGTGGATGCAGCGAGATGCACTGGCATTCGCCTTGAAGAGCCCGGCAATCCTGGTCATCGGCAGCGTTGCGGCAGCGGCGCAGGCGGCGTGCATTGCCGTGCCAGCCAGCGCTTGAGGCAAACTCCAGGCGAAAAAAAACCCGGCCTAAGCCGGGTTTTTTTCTACTACTCAGTAATTACTGAGCAGCTTGAGCTTCTACCGAGGCTTCTACGCGACGGTTGATAGCACGGCCAGCTTCAGTTGCGTTGTCAGCAACTGGACGGGATTTGCCATAACCAACCGAGCTTACGCGGTTAGGAGCAATGCCGTCTTTAACCAGAACTTGCTTAACAGCGTCAGCACGACGCTGGGACAGCTTCTGGTTGTAAGCGTCTGGACCTACGGAGTCAGTGTGACCTTCAACCACGGTGGTGGTGTTAGGGTACTGCTTCATGAAGTCAGCCAGGTTTTTCACGTCAGCGTAGCTGTTAGGCTTAACAACGGACTTGTCGAAGTCGAACTTAACGTCCAGCTCAACACGAACAACCTGAGCAACCGGAGCTTCTGGCTCTGGAACTGGCTCTGGAGCTGGTGCTGGGGTAGGAGCAGGAGCTGCGCCAGCGTTACCGCCGAAGTTCACACCCAGGCCGACCAGTGCGGAGTAATCCCACTTGCCGTTGTCCAGTGCGTAGTCAGCTTCAACACCGGCACGAGCGTACAGGTTGTTGGTGAAGTAGTACTTCACGCCAGCACCGGCGATAGCCAGGGTGGACTGGTCACGACCGCTGTGGCCGTCAGCTTTTACGTTGGAACGGCTCTGGTGACCGAAACCGCCTTCTACGTATGGACGCAGGCTGTCAACGCCAGCCTGACCGAAGTGGTACTGAGCAGTCAGGCTGCCAGTGTCGCCACCGATCTTCTGGTTGCCAGTACCGTCGTTCGAACGGGTGTGGTTAGTCTTGTCGTACGACAGGTTCAGCGACAGATCGTCGGTCAGGAAGTAACCAATGCGAGCGCCTGGGTTGAAGCCGTCTTCGATATGCTTGACGCTATCGTTGTATTGCTTCTTGTAGAACAGCTCGCCTTCAACTGCGCCTTGGCCTTGTGCCAGTGCGCCGAAAGAAGTAGCGGCAATAAGAGTACCAATGGCCAAGCCCAAGGTGTTTTTCAGTTTCATCCGTTAAATCCCCATCTGGTGATTGTAAAGCAGTCCCACAAACCGGGGGACAACTCGGCGACAAGTCTAACAGAACTTGCCTACACGTAAGAGATATTTGCCACGCACTAAGTTTCAGTCTCGCCCGCAAATTTCTCACGCAATTTATCAAGAGCACGTTTGTAACGCATTTTTGTAGCACTCAAACCCATATGCATGATGTCAGCGATTTCCTGAAATTCCAGCTCTGCGACAAATCGTAGCACCAGAATTTCGCGGTCAATCGGATTCACATGCACCAACCAGCGGTCAAGTCCGCCCTTCTCCTCGGGTGCCGGCGCCTTCTCTTCAGACGCTTCCTCAAGGGGGTCAAGACTCAAAGCGTCCATCAACCGACGCTTTCGCCGCTCCTTACGATACTGCGTGATGCACTCGTTGTACGTGATGCTATAGAGCCATGTCTTGAACTTCGATTTGCCCTCGAAGTTCTTCAGGCCATACAGCACCTTGAGCATCACTTCCTGACAGACATCATCCGCATCTCTATCGTTCCCCAAATACCTTGAACAAACGTTGAACAGAGTGCGTTGATACCTGCGCATCAATTCTTCGTACGCGCGTGTTACGTGAAACAGCTCCGTGTGCGAGCGCGCGACCAACTCCTCATCAGAGAGCTCACGGGGGTCATAGCGCGTAGACAGCGTTTGGGCTTTATTCAAAACAAGTCGTGCCGACAGTCAGGTCAATGTCCGCTGCAACCCGGTCAGCCGGGTTTGCGGCGGCGTACATTAGCAGGATTTGCCGGATTAGCGGCTATTGACCTGCTGTTCCAGGAGAATCCGATTGGACAGCGACACCAGGTCGCCATCGTCGGTCAGCACCGTCGTCTTGACCGTGCCGATCTCCTCGATTTGCCCTTCGACCTCGCCTACACGCACGTGTTGCCCAACCTGGTACAGCTCACGCACATAGATTCCCGCAAGAATCTGCCCGGCAATTTCCCGGCTTCCCAACCCCATGGCCAGCGCAACGGCCAGACCAACGGTAATCAAAACAATCACAATCACGTGGTTGAGCAGGTCAGTCTTGACCTCCAACTGGCTGATCGCGACCGAAATACTGATGATGATCACCAGCCCCTGGGCGATTCGCCCCAGGCCCGCCGCGTAGTCCAGCCCCACCCCTTCAGCCGCCCCGCGCACCAACCCATTGGCCAGTTGCGCCAGCAGAACACCGACCAGCAACACCAGCGCGCCGCCGAAAACCTTCGGCAAATACAGCGCCAGCATGTCGAGCGTAGCTGAAACTCGCTCAAGTCCAAGGGATTGAGCCGCAGAAACCAGGAAAATCAGCAAAATGAACCAGTAAACGATCTTGCCGATCAGGGTGGAGATTGGCACTTGCAGCCCGGCGCGCCCCAGCAGCTTGGTCAAGCCGGTGCCCGCCATCAAGCGATCCAGCCCCAATTTTGCGAGCAATTTGGACAACAGGGTGTCGAGCAGCTTGGCCACGACAAAACCCAGCAGCACCAGAACCAGGGCACCAAACAGGTTGGGAATGAAATTCGCCACCTTGGTCCACAATGCGGTCATCGCCGTGACCAGGCTCTGGGTCCAGAGATCAAGTTCCATATTCAATCAGCCTTATCAGCAGTGCGAGCAAGAGGTTTACGACGAGAAACCGGCGACACGTGGGCCGAACCATTGTTCAGGGCCATCATCAGTGCCGGCAACCAGCGACCCAACAGACCGAACAGGTCACCCGCCCCAACCTGACGGTTGGCGGTTTTCAAAACGCGGCCCAAGCAGGCGTCGTCATCACGGTTGGATGGCGATGCATTGAGCATGTCACGCAAAGACTGTTCGAACGGATCGTGCATAAAGACCTCTCGCAAGTGTTTTAAAAGACGAGGGTTAAATTCTTGGGGTCACATAAGACCCTTCTAATATTCAGGTCATATTCAGGTCAAACCCAGCGTAATCGTCGAAAAAGCCACCATTGCCCCAGCGCAACGGACACCATCATCAGGCACGCAATCGCGAATCCGTAGGGGTTTCCCGAGAACGGTATGCCGCCCACGTTGATCCCCAGCAAGCCGGTCAAAAAACTCATCGGCAGAAAAATTCCAGTGATGATCCCGAAGCGGTACATGGTGCGGTTCATGCGCACGCTCAAGCGCCGGTCTTCGGTCTCAAGCACAAGCCCCACGCGCTCTCGGGTCAATTCGAGCTCTTCGAGATAGCGGGTCAGGCTGTTGTGTAATTCGTTCCAGTAGTCGGCGTCGTCGTCACAAAACCAGGGTAATTTGATCCGCGTTAGTTGCGCGAAAATGTCCCGTTGCGGCGCCAGAAAACGCTTGAGTCCGGCTGCCCGTCGGCGAATCTGCAAAACGCTGCCATGCTCCGGAGTATACCGTTCGTCGGCATCGAGTTTTTCTTCCTCGGAATCGACGACTTCAGAGAGGTCAGTGACCAGATCCTGCACTTTATGGGTCAGGTACTGCGCCATATAAAGGATCAGCTCAGATGCGGTTTTCGGCCCGTTACCCTCTGCCAACTGCACCAACAACTCGTCGGTGGCACGCAACGGACGCAGACGCAGGGAGATGACCCGGTTGGCCGCCGCAAAAATACGCACCGAAACCATATCTTCCGGCTCGGCGCCTGGATTGAGGTTGACCCCGCGCAAGAACAGCAGCAATTCGGCGGTCGGCAACGGCAACAGGCGCGGGCGGGTATTTTCCTCCAGCAGCAGGTCACAGGTGAATTCGCTCAAGCCACTGGATTTGCGCAACCAGGTCTGGGTCTGGGGATGACTGCGATCCCAATGCAGCCACAGGCTCTCCTGGGGCTGCAGTTGCAAGTCGTCGAGCTCAGTCCGGGCAATCCAACGCGCACCGCCTTTACCGTCCAGCACCAGGGCATGCACCAACCCCCATTGCGCGTTTTCTTCCTCGAACATCCTCACCCCTATGGCTACTGCGGTTTATTCAGGCATTTTCAGCGGGCTGGGCGACACGATCACACCGTTGTTATCGGCGTAGATGTATTCACCCGGGCGGAATGTCACGCCGGCAAAGGTCACCACCACGTTCAGGTCACCGATGCCACGCTTGTCGGTCTTCATTGGATGGGTCGCCAGTGCCTGCACACCCAGGTCGGTCTGGGCAATGACGTCGACATCACGGATGCAACCGTAGATCACCAACCCTTCCCAACCGTTTTTCGCGGCTTTCTCGGCGATCATGTCGCCCAGCAATGCACGGCGCAGCGAGCCACCGCCATCGACCACCAGCACCTTGCCGGCGCCTGGTTGGTCCGCCTGTTCCTTGACCAGGGAGTTGTCTTCGAAGCATTTGATGGTGACGATTTCGCCACCAAAGGAGTCTCGCCCGCCGAAGTTGCTGAACATCGGCTCAACCACCTGCACCAACTCCGGGTAGGCGTCACACAGGTCGGGGGTCACGTAATGGTTCATCGAGAAACTCCTGTCGTCAAAGAAGAGGTCGAACATCCCACGGTGTACATCAGGAAAACGCGTCGCGACGGGCATTCTTTACAGACTGCCCCGTTGGCGGCGGCCATGATCAGACTCGCTTGGCCGCAACGCAATACCCGTTGCGCGACTGAATATGACCAGAAGCGTTTAATGCGTCATATCTTAGCCGCAACCACTCACAAGTGAAACGCCCTTGGTAGAGCGCTGCGTCAAACCGCTGCGGCCACTTCGGACTGTGTGCCGGATAAAGGTGTCAGCGGGTCTTTCAACCAGCGCGCCACCAATGGCCAGACCTCAGCCTGTGCGGCCTTGCTGACCAGCATCTCCACGTGCCCAAAATCGCTGGTAAACCCTTGCTGGCGCCCCAGGCACAGGTACTGGCGATGCTCGGAGCCGACTTGCTCGAACAGCTTGCGACACGCCCAGTCCGGGTCCTGTTGATCACCCGCGGCACTCACCGCCAACAGCGGTACATCAACCTCGGCCAAGCCTTTCCACCAGTCACGTTCGGCATCACCAAAGCGGCCAAGCAGGCCGTGCCAGCGCATGCTTTCGATCATGACTCCTACAGGTTCGTCTTCCGGCCCGCGCTTGAGCCTTGGGCCGGACAACTGGCCGAAGCGCTTCAAAATAAAACGACCGCCCCACTCCACCACCGGGATTTTCAACGGCCAATACGTGCGACTGACCTGACAACCAAACAATGCCACCGAAGCGGCCGCAGGCGCCCCCAGGTGCTGGCCGCCAAGGGCCGCCGCCAACGTCGTGCCTCCCAGGGAATGCCCGATCCAGTGGGGGATCTGCCCACTTTGCTCACGCACGAACGCACCAATGGCCGGCACGTCATAGCGCGCATAATCGGCAACCCGATTCTTGGCGTAACCGTGGTTGCGCTTGGACAGACCATGGCCGCGCATTTCCGGAATCCACACATCAAATCCCTGGCGCGCCAAATAGGCGCCCAGGCCAATACCTTTGGGTGAGTACCAGAAGCGCCGATTGGAAAAACTGCCGTGCAACAAAATAATCGGTGTGCCCTGGTTTTCCGGGACATCGACCAGCCCCAAACGGGTCACGGCCAGCTCGACGGTGCCGTCTGGGCTGTTGCCGGGCTTGAGGCGGTACACATCTTCACTCAAGTCGCCGCGACGTTCAGCGCTGATCAGGGCGACAGGAAACAGGTTGCTGCTGCTTTGCATAATGTTCTTGCACAAAAAAGGGCGGCGTCCGCGAGGATTCCCGCCCTGTACAGATAAGAATGCCGGTCACCCTCAACGAGTGACCGGCACTTTTGACGTGCCGACCTTAGGCGGACGCTTGGCCTTCAGCCAGGAAGAACCAGGTTTCCAGCACGGAATCGGGGTTCAGCGAGACGCTTTCGATGCCCTGCTCCATCAGCCACTTGGCCAGGTCTGGGTGATCGGAAGGGCCTTGGCCGCAGATACCGATGTACTTGCCGGCCTTGTTACAGGCCTGGATGGCATTGGCCAGCAGCTTCTTGACCGCCGGGTTACGCTCGTCGAACAGGTGAGCGATGATCCCGGAATCACGGTCCAGGCCCAATGTCAGCTGGGTCAGGTCATTGGAGCCGATGGAGAAACCGTCGAAGAACTCAAGGAACTCTTCGGCCAGGATGGCGTTGGACGGCAGCTCGCACATCATGATCACACGCAAGCCATTTTCGCCACGGGACAGGCCGTTTTCTGCCAGCAGGTCCACCACCTGGCTCGCCTCGCCCAGGGTGCGTACGAACGGCACCATGATCTCGACGTTGGTCAGGCCCATCTCGTTGCGTACACGCTTGAGGGCGCGGCACTCAAGCTCAAAGCAGTCACGGAACGCTTCGCTGATGTAACGCGAGGCGCCACGGAAACCCAGCATCGGGTTTTCTTCTTCCGGCTCATAGAGCTTGCCGCCGATCAGGTTGGCGTATTCGTTGGACTTGAAGTCCGACAGACGCACGATGACCTTTTTCGGATAGAACGCCGCGGCCAGGGTGCTGATGCCTTCCACCAACTTCTCGACGTAGAAACCCACCGGGTCGTTGTAACCAGCAATGCGCTTGTCGACGCTTTCCTTGATGTCCAACGGCAGGCCGTCGTAGTTCAACAGGGCCTTGGGGTGCACGCCGATCATGCGGTTGATGATGAATTCCAGGCGGGCCAGGCCCACACCGGCGTTCGGCAACTGTGCGAAATCGAAGGCACGGTCCGGGTTACCGACGTTCATCATGATTTTGAACGGCAGGTCGGGCATGGCATCGATGGAGTTTTGCTTGATGTCGAAGCCCAACTCGCCCTCAAAGATGAAGCCGGTGTCACCTTCGGCGCACGACACGGTCACGCCCTGGCCGTCTTTGAGCAACTGAGTGGCGTTGCCGCAACCCACTACGGCAGGAATCCCCAGCTCACGGGCGATGATCGCCGCGTGGCAGGTACGCCCGCCACGGTTGGTGACGATGGCGCTGGCGCGTTTCATCACAGGTTCCCAGTCCGGGTCGGTCATGTCGGAGACCAGTACGTCGCCTGGCTGGACTTTGTCCATTTCGGACACGTCCTTGATGATCCGCACCTTGCCCGCGCCGATGCGCTGGCCGATGGCACGGCCTTCTACCAGCACGGTGCCGGTTTCTTTCAGCAGGTAACGTTCCATGACGTTGGCCGAGGTACGGCTCTTCACGGTTTCCGGACGGGCCTGCACGATGTACAGCTTGCCGTCGTCACCGTCCTTGGCCCACTCGATGTCCATCGGGCACTTGTAGTGCTTTTCGATGATCATCGCTTGCTTGGCCAGCTCACTGACTTCAGCGTCGGTCAGGCAGAAACGCGCACGCTCGGCCTTGTCGACTTCAACGGTTTTCACCGAGCGACCGGCCTTGGCCTCGTCGCCGTAGATCATCTTGATGGCCTTGCTGCCGAGGTTGCGGCGCAGGATAGCCGGGCGACCCGCTTCGAGGGTGCCCTTGTGTACGTAGAACTCGTCCGGGTTGACCGCGCCCTGTACGACGGTTTCGCCCAGGCCGTAGGCGCCGGTGATGAACACCACGTCACGGAAACCGGATTCGGTGTCCAGGGTAAACATTACGCCGGCAGTGCCGGTTTCCGAACGCACCATGCGCTGCACACCGGCAGACAGGGCCACCAGCTTGTGATCGAAACCTTGGTGCACACGGTAGGAAATAGCGCGATCGTTGAACAGCGAGGCAAAGACCTCCTTGGCCGCGCGGATCACGTTTTCCACGCCGCGGATGTTCAGGAAGGTCTCTTGCTGACCGGCAAAGGAGGCGTCCGGCAAGTCTTCGGCAGTCGCCGAGGAGCGCACGGCAACGGCCATGTCCGGATTCCCGGCCGACAGCGTGGCGAAGGCGGTGCGAATTTCTGCGTTGAGCTTCTCGGGGAACTCGGCTTCCATGATCCATTGGCGGATCTGGGCACCGGTCTTGGCCAGGGCGTTGACGTCATCGACGTCCAGAGCGTCCAGCGCGGCGTGGATCTGAGCGTTGAGGCCGCTCAGTTCGAGGAAATCGCGGTAAGCCTGGGCCGTGGTGGCGAAACCACCGGGCACCGACACACCAGCGCCTGCAAGATTACTGATCATCTCGCCGAGGGATGCGTTCTTGCCCCCCACGTGCTCTACATCATGGACGCCGAGCTTATCGAGGGAAACTACGTACTCTACCAAGGTGATCTCTCCACTTTCTGTGTTGGAAAAGCTCAGGACGCTGGCTGCTCAGTAGGAGCAATCGCCAGCGCTTGTGGCCTGGACCTGGAAAATAAGTGAGAATGCGGCCCACTGCGGGACGGCAAAATCGCGCCTATCATATCCAAGATTCGCCATCAGCTTAAGGCCCAGGGCTCAAATGAAACGATCTGCTTTCTTTATCTCCGACGGCACCGGCATTACAGCCGAAACATTGGGTCAAAGCCTGCTCGCGCAGTTCGAAAACATTACCTTCGCCAAATTCACACGGCCCTATATCGACAGCGTGGATAAAGCGCGCGCCATGGTACAACAAATCAATCTGGCGGCTGAAAAAGACGGCTTTCGCCCGATCATTTTCGACACCATCGTCAATCAGGATATTCGTGAGATCCTGGCGACTTCGAATGGTTTCATGATCGACATCTTCTCCACGTTCCTGGCGCCGCTGGAACAAGAGCTGAGTGAACATTCCTCATACTCCGTGGGCAAGTCCCATTCCATTGGCCACAACTCCAACTATATGGAGCGCATCGAGGCGGTGAACTTCGCCCTCGACAACGACGACGGTGCCCGCACCCACTACTACGACAAGGCCGACCTGATCCTGGTGGGCGTGTCCCGCTGCGGCAAGACCCCGACCTGCCTGTACATGGCGATGCAATTCGGTATCCGCGCGGCCAACTACCCGTTGACCGAAGACGACATGGAACACCTGACCCTCCCGGCGGCCCTGCGTGCGCATTCGCACAAACTGTTCGGCCTGACCATCGACCCGGACCGCCTCACGGCCATTCGTAACGAACGCAAGCCCAACAGCCGTTACTCCAGCTACGCCCAGTGTGAATTCGAAGTGCGCGAGGTGGAAAATCTATTCCGTCGCGAGAATATTGCGCACATCAACTCCACGCATTTTTCGGTGGAAGAGATTTCGGCGAAGATTCTGGTGGAGAAAGGCGTGGAGCGTAGATTCAAGTAATTTTTGTTGCCTGGACTGGCCCCTTCGCGGGCAAGCCAGCTCCCACATTCGACCGATTTCCAACTTTGGAATGCGGTCGAATGTGGGAGCTGGCTTGCCTGCGATGAACGATAACTCGGTGAGCCTGCCTACAACTGAAACCGCCCCCCACCCTGCCCCAGTGCCGTAGCCAACGCATCAAACCCCGCCCGCAACAACTGATCATCCCCCGATGTATTGCAGATACTCGCCCGAATGAATTGCGGCACTGCCGTTTGCCCCACGGCAAATGCCTCCGCGGTGGCAATCAGGTAATTGTTCTGCTTGAGCTCCGCTTCAATCTCCGATGCGCGCCATGGCTCCGGCACTTCGATCCAGAAGTGCGGGCTGTTGAGATGGGTGCGGTATTGCAGGCCGGCCAACAAGCCCTGTACCAGAGCCTTGCGACGGCTGATCTCATGGATTTGCTGGCGCAGCAGATATTCCGCCGTGCCATTTTCGATCCACTGGGTCGCCAGTTCCAACGTCACCGGCGTGGCCATCCAGCAGGTCGACCGCAACGCCGCCGAAATCCGGCTGACCAAGGCTGGCGGTGCATGCACGTAGCCCACACGCAGCCCGGCAGACACGGCCTTACTCAGGCTGCTGATCAAAATCGTACGCTCAGGGGCGAAAGCACTGAGGGGCGGTGGCCGGTCTTCTACTAATACGCCGTGAGCTTCGTCCTCAAGAATCAACAGATTGTGTTCGCGACAAACCTTGACCAGCGCCTCCCGGCGCGCCACCGACAACACTGCCGTGGTCGGGTTCTGGATGGTGGGTGTGCAGTACAACGCCGAAACCCGGTGGTTTCGACAGATTTCATCCAGCGCGCCCGGCAGCACGCCTTCTTCATCCATTTCCAGGCCGATCAACCGCACCCCCAGCATGCGCGCAGCAGTGATCAGCCCGGGATAGGTCAGTTGTTCCGTGACCACCGTATCACCGGCCCGCAACAGCGCCATCATCGCGCAGAGCAAGCCGTGCTGGCCGCCATTGACGCAGATGACCTGCTCGGGAATCGGGTGGAAATCGCGCTGCACAAGCCATTGCGCACCGGCCTCGCGATAGCGTGGCAGACCGGCGTCCGGCGTGTAGGCGCTGATGTCCTGGAGGAACTTGGCATTGGTCGACAGGGTTTGGAAGCTTTGGGCGAGAAACACCGTCTCCTGCCCAGGGATATGCATGTTGCGGCTCATGTCGAAGTACTGGCGCGGCTCCTCGCTGAAGTTGCGGAAGCCTTCATCCCGCTGGCGCTCCATCCCACGCTTGCGCACGAAAGTACCGTCACCCACCCGCGCCACGACCAACCCCAAACGCTCCAGCTCACCGTAGGCCCGACTGATGGTGCCGATGGTTACCCCCAAATTGTCGGAAAGAACCCGATGGGGCGGCAGTTTTCTCCCGGGCTCAATCAAGCCTTCAAGGATGCCTCTTTCCATGACATCGGACAGGCGCTTGTACTTCACGCCCTGACCGCTGGACAACCCCTCACGCATAATTGACACCATGTCAATATTTGTTTTGACAGTCATCATTCGCCCTAATAGTGTGCTTTTGCGGGTTCAATCACCGGATTGAATCACTCATAACAAGTTCAATATAGAGTTCAATTCCGGCTCAGGGAAGCAATAAACGATGCCAATGTCCGCCGTCCTCGAAAACACTGCAAAAATCAAAAATCAGAAACAGTGGCTGGCTGGCCTGGTGACCAGCATCATGTTCCTGATCGTGTGCCTGAGTTGGGGCACCACTTGGCTGGGCATCAAGATTGCCGTGGAGAGCGTGCCGCCGCTGACGTCTGCAGGCCTGCGCTTCCTGATCGCCTTCCCGTTGTTCCTGTGTTTTGCCCTGGTGCGCCGCGAGCCGATCCTGTTTCCCCGGGAAAGCCGCTGGTTCTTCGTGTTTGTGACCCTTTCCTACTTCAGCGTTCCTTATTACCTGCTCAACTACGGCGAGATGCATGTCTCGTCCGGCCTCACCGCCCTACTGTTCAGCTGCATGCCGGTGTTTATCCTGATTTTCTCTGCGCTGTTCCTGCGTGAGCGTATCTATTTCTCCCAGGTGGTCGGCATCGGCATCGGCTTCGGCAGCCTGTACATGATCATCAAGAGCCAGGGCCTGCACCTGGACCACGCCGAATTCCTGGGCGTGCTGGCGATCCTGAGCGCCGCGATCATGCATGCGTTGTGCTATGTCATCACCAAGCAAAAAGGCAGCGCCATCAGCGTGATCACCTACAACACCCTACCCATCGGCATCGCCGGGCTGATGTTGTTCGTGGCTGGCCTGTGGTTTGAAACGCCCACCTTCGATCACATCAGCGCACGCTCCTGGGGCGCGCTGTTCTACCTGGGGCTGG
Source organism: Pseudomonas sp. GW821-FHT03A09 (assembly GCF_059421065.1). Classification (NCBI taxonomy): domain Bacteria; kingdom Pseudomonadati; phylum Pseudomonadota; class Gammaproteobacteria; order Pseudomonadales; family Pseudomonadaceae; genus Pseudomonas; species Pseudomonas sp. GW821-FHT03A09. The sequence goes on from NZ_JBWKUX010000004.1 coordinate 422,222, forward strand.
TCGCCTCGGTAGGCGGGTTCATCGTGTACTTCATGCTGCTCAAGCGTTTGAGCCCGATCATCCTGTCGTTCGTGTTCATCATCTTTCCGGTGTTCGCGGTGATCATCGGCGCGTGGTACGAGGGCGTGGCGATTTCACGAGACCTGATGCTGTACTCGGCCATCCTGCTGGCCGGCTTTGCAATCACCAAGTTGCCAATTGAAAAACTCTTGGCCAAGAAATCTTGACCCACTCACCACCACGCGAGAGAAACATGGACGTCCTCCGCCCAAAAGCCCTGGAACAGATCTACGCCCACGCCAGCCGCAGCTACCCCGAGGAATGCTGTGGCTTCGTCTTCGCCGACGGCAGTGTGTACCTGGGCAGCAACATCCAGAACGAGCTGCACCGCAAGGACCCGCAGATGTACCCGCGCAGCGCGGCCAACGGCTACACCTTTTCCGTCGCCGACACCCTGCTGATGAACAAGGCGTTTCGCAGCGATAACCCGGTGGTGGTGATCTACCACTCCCACCCGGATGTCGGCGCCTATTTCAGTGACGAGGACCAGGACAAGGCACTGTTCCTGGGCGAGCCGATCTACTCCGTCAGCTACCTTGTGGTGGATGTTCGCCAAGGCCTGGCCCTGGGGTCAAAACTGTTTGCCTGGGATGGCAAGCACTTCGCCCTTAACCCTTTCAACGACCTGCACACGGAGTTGTCCATGAACGCTGTCTCCTTACCCGACATTCTGGTCCGCGTGGCCAAGCTGCCGGAATCGACCCTTGAGGGCACCGGATCGACATTGCGCGAAGTCATTGAAAGTATCTGCAACCGCCACCCACAACTGCGCGCCCATCTGTTTCACGAAAACAACAACCAACTCAAAGAACACTTTCTGTTCACCGCCGAAGAAGAACTGATCGGCGCTGATGAGCCCTTGCCGGAAAAGGCCAGGATCGAAGTGCTGCTGGCCACTTCCGGCGGCATGGACATGGATGCCCTGAGCAACGAAGAAGTGCAGCGTTATGTACGCCACATCACCCTGCCCGGCGTTGGCCGCGAGGGTCAGTTAAAGCTGAAAAACGCCAAGGTACTGATCATCGGCACCGGTGGCCTGGGCTCACCCATCAGCCTGTACCTGGCGGCTGCCGGCATCGGCACCCTGGGGCTGGTGGATTTTGATGTGGTGGAAAGCAGCAACCTGCAACGCCAGATCGTCCACGGCAACAGCACGCTGGGCATGCCCAAGGTCGAGTCCGCCAAGCAACGCTTGCAAGACCTCAACCGCCATATCCAGATCAACGCCCACGACACTGCCCTGAACGCCGACAATGCCCTGGAGCTGGTAGGCGCCTATGACCTGGTGATCGACGGCACCGACAATTTCGACACGCGCTACCTCGTCAACGACGCCTGCGTGCAGTTGGGCAAACCCTTGGTATACGGCGCCATCTACCGTTTCGACGGGCAAATCAGCGTGCTCAACTATAAAGGCGGGCCATGCTACCGCTGCCTGTTTCCCTCAGCCCCGCCTGCGGAACTGGCGCCCAACTGCAGCGCTGGCGGCGTGATCGGCGTCTTGCCGGGGGTTGTCGGGATGATCCAGGCCACCGAGGCGATCAAGCTGTTGATCGGCATCGGCGAACCCTTGTCCGGCCGCTTGATGCGCTTCGATGCCCTGGCGATGAAGTTCAGCGAAATCCGCTTCAAGCGCCGCGCCGACTGCCCCTGCTGTTCGGACCTGCGCCACAGCGAAACCGTCGCGCCCACCACCTGTGCCGATGCCGTGCCGAGCCAACCGTCCCTGGACGAAGAGCGCTATATAAAGCCCCAAGTACTCAAGCAGGTACTGGAACACCACCGCAGCGCCGACGTGCTGCTGGATGTGCGCGATGCCAGCGAACTGGAAGTGTGCAAATTACCGGGCGTGGTGCACATCCCCCTGGCCGAGCTGGACGGGCAACTTGACAGCCTCAGCCGCGACAACACCCACTACCTGATCTGCTACGCCGGCACCCGTGCCGAGCAAGCGGCCAGCACCTTGCTGGCAGCGGGGTTTGCCAACACCAAGGTCCTGCAGGGCGGCATGAAGCACTGGGTGCGTGATGTCGAACCCGACATGCCGTTGTACTGAGCCGGGGACTGACTGATGTTGCATAACTCCATTCTCGACGCCATCGGCCAGACGCCCATCGTGCGTCTGGCGCAGTTTTCCGAAGACCTCGGCATCGAGGTCTACGCCAAGCTCGAATCCCTCAACCCAGGCGGCAGCCACAAGGCGCGCATCGCCCTGGGCATGATCCTCGACGCCGAACGCCGGGGCGTGCTGATGCGCGACTCGGGGCAAACCATCATCGAGCCCAGCGGCGGCAACACCGGCATCGGCCTAGTGATGGCCGGCAATGTACTGGGCTACAAAGTCGTGCTGGTGATCCCCGACAACTACAGCCCCGAGAAGCAGAAATTGCTGCGCCTGTACGGCGCCAAGGTGGTGTTGTCGGACAGCCGCCTGGGCAACAACTCCCACGGCGAAAAATGCATGGAATTGCAGTTGGAAAACCCCAACTACGTGATGCTCAACCAGCAGCGCAACGGCGCCAACCCGCAAACCCACCGTGACACCACCGCGCCGGAAATCCTCCGCGCCTTCGGTGAACGGCGGGTGGATTACTTCGTCAGTGGCATTGGCACCGGCGGCCACATCACCGGGATCGGCGAAACCCTCAAGGCTGCATGGCCGGCGATCCGTGTGATGGGCGTGGAGCCGGAAGAATGCGACCTGCTCAAGGACCAACACGCTCCGCATCACATCCAGGGACTGTCGATCGGCCTGATCCCGAGCATTCTCAACCTGGAGGTCCTGGACGGCATGCTCAAGGTGTCGCACCAGGCGTGCATCGACATGATGAAACGCATCATGCGCACCGATGCCATCAGCCTGGGTCTGTCGTCGGCCGCCAACTTGGTTGCCATCGCCCAGCTCGCCCCCGAACTACCACCCGAAACGGTGGTGTTGACCATGGTCTACGACAATGCTGACAGCTACCTGCCCAGTTTCGAATAACCGGTTACTCAACCAACCAGAATGCGGGGGTGCCTCCATGGGGGGCTTTATCGACATGCAACAGTTGCACGATGAGTTACTCACCCACCTCATCAAGACCCTGACGCCCGCACAGATGAAGCTGTTGGAACCGCACCTGGCCCCCTTGATCCAGAATGCCGCCCAGGCGGTTGCCGAAGACTTGATCGCCTATTCCTATCGCGACCCGGCGTCCCGTGGGCGCGGTGAGTTGATCCTCGAGTCCTATGCCTCGTTCAAGGCGGTGCTGTTCTACCGGCTCGCGCACTTGGTATGGCACTTCCCCGACTCACCCAACGGTGAGTTTTCGCGCATGGCCCTCAAGCTCAGCAACCAGGGCAAGATCCTCTCCGGCGCCGAGATCCACCCGGCGGCGCGCATCGGTCGGCGCTTTGTGCTGGACCACGGCTACGGCACGGTGATTGGCGAAACCTGCGAGATCGGCAACGACTGCTACATCCTCTGCGGCGTCACCCTCGGTGCCCGGGGTATCGCCAACAACCCAGACGGCAAGCGCCACCCGCGCCTGGGCAACAATGTCGAGGTCGGCTCGGGTGCCCGGGTGCTGGGCTATATCTTGATCGGCGATAACGTGTTTATCAGCCCATCCTGCGTGATCACCCAGGACGTGCCCGCAGGCACCAAGGTCAAGGTGGTAAATCAGATCCAGCTGCAAAAAAATGTAGAAACGGACCACAGCCATTACCTCAGTGCCTTTGCCCTGGATGAACGCTTGCATGTGGTCGGCGAGGTCAACGCCAGCAACAAGGTCACGGTGCTGGATGCCGACTTTCATCCGTTGCAAGGGTTGATGCTGGAGCCCACGGTGAAAGAGCGCCACCACCTGCAATTTCGCCTGCGTCGCCTCGACATCGGCGAACAACTGCCGCGCCTGCCGCTGAACCTGAAAGTCTGCGGGCCAGAATTTGAAATCACCCTGCTCTCGCCCCCTGGTTTAAGTGCAATGGTGCGTCACCTGTTGCAAGCCAGCCCATTGATCGTCGGAGGTTGAACATGTCCGTGCATACCATGGAAACCCTGGCGCTGTTCGACAGCGCACCCTATCAGAACGCCTTCAGCGCCCGGGTGATTGCCGTCAGCGAACAAGGCATTGCTCTGGAGCACACGCTGTTCTATCCCACGGGCGGCGGGCAGCCGGGTGACACCGGGCATTTCACCCTGGCCGATGGCACCCGGGTCGACGTAGTGGGCACCGTGCGCGACCCGGCACTGCGTTCGATCATCTGGCACCAGGTGGAACATTGCCCCGAGCAATTGACTGCCGGCACGCAGATAGACGCCAGCCTCGATTGGGAGCGACGCTACCAGCACATGAGGATGCACACCTGCCTGCACCTGCTGTGCTCGCTCATCGATGCCCCCGTGACAGGCTGCAGTATCAGCGCCGACAAAGGCCGCCTGGACTTCGATCTGCCGGAGATGACCCTCGATAAAGACACCCTCACCCGCGACCTCAACGCCCTGATAGAGGCCGCCCATGAGGTGAAAACCCTGTCGATGCCCGCCACGGAATACGCGACCTTGCTGCAGATCACCCGCACCCAGGCGGTGGCGCCCCCGGTGATCCAGGGTTCGGTGCGGGTTATCGAAATTGCCGGAATCGACATCCAGCCCTGCGGCGGCACCCATGTGATCAATACAGAGGAAATCGGCAAGGTGTTTTGCGAAAAGATCGAGAAGAAGAGCAAGCACAACCGTCGGGTGATCCTGAGGTTTGCGTAACGCCCAAGTGGCAGTTCGTACAGGAAACTGACAGCAAATTTATGCGCTTGTAACATTCAGAAACGTACAATTCCCCCCAGCGGCGTATCTCCCCCAGATACGCCGTCCTGACTCATGGAGAAAGCGTCCCCAGCCTTTCTCTGTGGGCGCTGTAGAGAAGCTAAGCTCAAACCCATCACGCCCTTCTGAACCTGAACGCTGCAGGAACGACTGCCTATGAACAAAGTGTTCCGTCACTACATCCCGGCGTCCACCCTGCGCCTGCTGCCCAACCGCTGGGATTTGGTCGCCCTGCCACTGGTGATCGGTTTTCTGCTGTTTTTCTCCATCACCGCCCGGGAAACCTGGGCCCCCATTGCCACCCTGCAAAGTGAAGTCATTTCCCTCGACCCGGCCAACCTGCCGGAATACGCGATGCGCACCACCCTGCGCATGCTCGCGGCGATGGTGGCGGCGCTGGTGTTCACCCTGCTGTACGGCACCCTGGCCGCTAAAAGCCGGCGCGCCGAAAAACTGTTAGTGCCCGTGCTCGACATTCTGCAATCGGTGCCGGTGCTCGGTTACATCTCGTTTACCGTGACGTTCTTTCTGTTGCTGTTCCCCGGGCGCGTGCTGGGCGCCGAGTTCGCCGCCATCTTCGCAATCTTCACCAGCCAGGCCTGGAACATGACGTTCAGCTTCTACCAGTCGCTGCGCATGTTGCCCCATGACCTGGTGGAAGTATCCACCAACCTGCGCCTTTCCGGCTGGCAGAAGTTCTGGAAGCTGGACGTGCCATTCGCCATGCCTGGGCTGGTGTGGAACATGATGATGAGCATGTCCGGCGGCTGGTTTTTCGTGGTCGCGTCCGAAGCCATCACTGTCGGTGACAAAACCATCACCCTGCCGGGCGTGGGTTCATACTTAGCCCTGGCCATCGCCCAGAAAGACCTGCACGCCGTGGGTTATGTGATCTTGGCGATGATCGCGGTGATCCTGATCTACGACCAGTTCCTGTTCCGCCCACTGGTGGCCTGGGCCGACAAGTTCCGCATGGAAACCACCGCCTCCCAGGGCGCCGCGCCGCAGTCCTGGGTGCTGAACCTGATCCAGCGCACCCGTGTCGTTCAACGCATCCTGCGCCCAATCACCCGTACCGTCAGCCGCCTGGGCAACAAACGCTTCAGCCTGGCGGGCGGCGCGTTCAAGGCACTCCCGACAGAAACGCCCGCTGCGTCGAAACTCATCGACTGGGCCTGGGGCACGTTGATTGCGCTGATGGCCGCCTATGCGCTGTACCACATCGTGCAATACGTCGGCACCGAAGTGACCTTCGCCGAGGTCGGCCACGTGGTAGTGCTGGGCCTGATCACCTTGCTGCGGGTGGCCGGGTTGATCCTGATTGCCTCGCTGATCTGGGTGCCCTTGGGCGTGATGATCGGCTTGCGCCCAAGCCTGGCGGAAAAAATCCAGCCCTTGGCGCAGTTCCTCGCGGCGTTTCCGGCGAACCTGCTGTTCCCCGTGTTCGTCATCGTGATCCTGCACTTCAACCTCAACCCGGACATCTGGCTGAGCCCGCTGATCGTGCTGGGCACTCAGTGGTACATCCTGTTCAACGTGATTGCCGGGGCCAGTGCCTTCCCCAACGACTTCAAGGAGGCCGCCGCCAACTTCCGTATTCGCGGCTGGCTGTGGTGGCGCAAGGTGATGCTGCCGGGGATCTTCCCGTACTACGTCACCGGCGCGATTACCGCCTCGGGCGGCGCCTGGAACGCCAGCATCGTGTCCGAGTACGTGTCCTGGGGCCAGGACAATGTGGTCGCCCACGGGCTGGGCGCCTATATCGCACAAACCACAGCCGCCGGTGACTTCCCCAAGATCGCCCTGGGCGTGGTGGTGATGTCGATCTTCGTGGTGGCGTTCAACCGTGCGGTCTGGCGGCCGATGTACGCCATCGCCGAAAACAAACTTCGTCTGAATTAATGGGATTCGCAGTGATGAATACCTATACCGAACACACCGCCGATACCCCGGAAATCTACTCGCTGAAAAACGTGAACCGGGTCTTCGGCAAAGGCAAAGAAGAGCTGCAAGTGCTCAGCGGCGTCGACCTGAGCCTGCACGAAGGCGAGATCGTCGGCATGCTTGGCCGCTCCGGCTCCGGCAAATCAACACTGCTGCGCATTATCGCCGGCCTGATCCAGCCGTCGTCGGGCGAGGTGAAATACCATGGCAAACCGTTGACCGGCCCAGCCGAAGGCGTGGCCATGGTATTCCAGACTTTTGCGCTGTTTCCCTGGCTGACCGTGCTGGAAAACGTAGAGGCCGGCCTGCAAGCCCTGCAAGTCGAACGCAAGGAAGCCCGCAAGCGCGCCTTGGCCGCCATCGACCTGATCGGCCTGGACGGTTTCGAAAACGCCTACCCCCGTGAATTGTCCGGCGGTATGCGCCAGCGCGTGGGCTTTGCCCGTGGCTTGGTGGTCAACCCCACCTTGTTGCTGATGGACGAACCGTTCTCGGCCCTGGACGTGCTCACCGCTGAAACCTTGCGTACCGACCTGCTGGATTTGTGGAGCGGCAAGCAACTGCCGATCAAGTCGATCCTGATCGTGACCCACAACATCGAAGAAGCGGTGCTGATGTGCGACCGCATCCTAGTGCTGTCGTCCAACCCCGGGCGCGTGGTCGCCGAGATCAAGGTGCCGTTCCCGCACCCGCGTAACCGGCTGGACCCGACCTTCCGGCAAATGGTCGACGACATCTATGCCCTGATGACCGACCGCCGCAGCGCCGATGCCAGTGCCGGTAAGCCCGAACTGAAGATGAGCAGCCTGCTGCCGGAAGTGTCCACCAACCTCATGGCCGGCCTGATCGAAACCCTGGCCGCCGAACCCTACAACGGCCACGCCGGCCTGCCCACCGTCGCCGAACGGCGTCTGCTGGAAGTCGACGACCTGTTCCCCGTGGCGGAAATGCTCGAGCACCTGGGCTTTGCCGAACTCAAGGGCGCCGACATCACCCTCACCGACGCCGGCAAGCTGTTCGCCGATTACGGTACCCAGGAACGCAAGACTCTGTTCGCCGAACATTTGATCCAGCACGTCCCCTTGGCGGCACGCATTCATCAGGTGTTGCTGGAGCGCAGCGGGCACCGCGCACCCCGGGTGCGTTTCGAGCAAGAGCTGGAAGATTCGATGACCGAAGCTTTCGTGGAAAAAACCCTGGAAAGCGTGGTGGCGTGGGGGCGCTATGCGGAGATCTTCTCCTATGACGACCACACCGAGACGTTCAGCCTGGAGGATGTCGAAGGCAGCATGTAAGCCTTGACCAACACAGAACAAAATGTGGGAGCTGGCTTGCCTGCGATAGCGGTGGGTCAGCCACACAGGTGGCACAAATAGACCGCTATCGCAGGCAAGCCAGCTCCCACATTAACCGCGTTGTGATTTAGATAACGAACAAGTCCACAAATCGATTGACCGGCGTGGCCTCAAGCCGCGCTTGATCCTTGCACAACGCAAAAATCTCCCCACTGCGCTGCGCGGTAAACCGCGTGGCCAGGTTGGCCTTGAACTTGTCTTCCAACAACGCAATGCCCTCCGCCCGGCGACGGCGATGGCCAATCGGGTATTCCACCGCCACCTGCTCGGTGTGGCTGCCATCCGTGAAAAACACCTGCACCGCATTGGCAATGGAGCGTTTGTCCGCCTCCAGGTATTCACGGCTGTAGCGTGGGTCTTCAACGATGACCATCTTGTCGCGCAACTGATCGATGATGGGGTGCGCGGCGTGGAATTCGTCTTCGTACTGCTCGGCCACCAAATTGCCAAAGGCCAGGGGCACGGCGGTCATGTATTGCAGGCAATGGTCGCGGTCGGCGGCGTTGGCCAACGGGCCGACCTTGGAGATGATGCGAATCGCCGACTCGTGGGTGGTGATCACGATGCGCTCGATGTCATGCAGGCGATCCTTCACCAGCGGGTGCAAGATCACCGCGGCTTCACAAGCGGTTTGCGCGTGGAACTCGGCGGGAAAGCTGATCTTGAACAACACGTTTTCCATCACGTAGGTGCCGTAGGGCTGGGACAGGCTGAACGTGCGCTTGTCCTCGGGCTTGAGCGCCAAGTCTTTATTGGTATGGCTGAACAATACGTCGTAGAAGCCCCACTGCGGTGCACTCAACACACCGGGGATGCCCATCTCGCCGCGCAGCGCGATATCCGCCAGGCGCACACCACGGCTCGACGCATCCCCCGCTGCCCAGGATTTGCGCGAACCGGCGTTCGGCGCATGGCGGTAAGTGCGCAGCGCCTGGCCATCGACGAAGGCATGGGACAAGGCCGCAAGCAGTTGCTCACGGTTAGCACCCATGAGCTTAGCGGTGACCGCCGTAGAAGCGACCTTCACCAGCAACACATGATCGAGGCCTACACGATTGAAGGAATTTTCCAGAGCTATCACGCCCTGGATCTCATGGGCCATGACCATCGCTTCGAGTACCGCACGCACGGTCAGCGGCGTGTCACCATTGGCCACGCGCTTTTGCGAAAGGTGGTCGGCCACGGCAAGAATGCCGCCGAGGTTATCCGAAGGGTGGCCCCATTCAGCGGCAAGCCAGGTGTCGTTGTAGTCGAGCCAACGCACGATGCAACCGATGTCCCACGCCGCCTTCATCGGGTCCAGTCGGAACGACGTACCCGGTACACGAGCGCCAAACGGCACCACCGTGCCCTCGACCATCGGCCCCAGGTGCTTGGTGCACTCAGGGAAACGCAGGGCCAGCAAGCCGCAGCCCAAGGTATCCATCAGGCAGTTGCGGGCAGTGTCCAGTGCATCCCGGGATTCGATCCGGTAATCAAGGACGTAATCGGCTATGTCCTGCAGGACCTGGTCGTAATCGGGGCGGTTGTTCTGGTCGACGTTGGCGCTCATGACAGTACTCCAAAAATGGGTTGGGGGGGTGTCCTCGGGCTCACGGTTGCTGGAAGCAGATCTAGGGTGTCTGCCTTGGAATAGAGATCACCTGTGGGAGGGGGCAAGCCCCCTCCCACATTGGATTAGTGTTGGGTTTAGAAGGCATCGCCGGGAACACGCACGAAACCTTCCATCAACACCCGTGCACTGCGGCTCATGATGGCTTTTTTCACGACCCATTCACCGTTGACTTCACTGGCCTCGGCACCGACACGCAAGGTGCCGGACGGATGCCCGAAGCGCACCGCATTGCGCTCCACGCCACCGGCCGCCAAGTTGACCAAGGTGCCGGAAATCGCCGCCGCCGTACCAATCGCCACCGCCGCCGTGCCCATCATCGCGTGGTGCAGCTTGCCCATGGACAGCGCGCGCACCAGCAGGTCCACATCGCCGGCCTTGATCGCTTTGCCGCTGGACGCCACATAATCCGCAGGCTTGGCCACAAACGCGACCTTCGGCGTGTGCTGGCGCTGGGCGGCTTCGTCCAGGTGCTGGATCAGGCCCATGCGCAGGGCGCCGTAGGCCCGCACGGTCTCGAACATCGCCAAGGCTTTCGGGTCGCTGTTAATCGCGCCTTGCAGCTCGGTGCCGGTGTAGCCGAGGTCTTCGGCATTGATGAAAATCGTCGGGATGCCCGCGTTGATCAACGTCGCCTTGAAGGTGCCGACGCCAGGCACCTCAAGGTCATCGACGAGGTTACCGGTGGGGAACATCGAACCACCGCCGCCCTCCTCTTCCGCCGCCGGGTCCATGAACTCCAGCTGCACTTCGGCTGCTGGGAAGGTCACGCCGTCCAGCTCGAAGTCGCCGGTTTCCTGCACAGCACCGTCGGTGATCGGCACATGGGCAATGATGGTCTTGCCGATATTGGCCTGCCACACCCGCACCACGGCCACGCCGTTGTGGGGCACGCGGGCGGGGTCTACCAGCCCGGCGCTGATGGCGAACGAGCCCACCGCCGCCGACAGGTTGCCGCAGTTGCCGCTCCAGTCGACAAAGGGTTTGTCGATGGAGACCTGGCCGAACAGGTAGTCCACGTCGTGATCGGCGCGGGTGCTTTTGGCCAGGATGACCGTCTTGCTGGTGCTCGACGTGGCGCCGCCCATGCCGTCGATCTGTTTGTCGTACGGGTCGGGACTACCGATTACCCTCAATAGCAGGGCATCGCGTGCGGCGCCGGGCACCTGCGCCACTTCGGGCAAGTCCTTGAGGCTGAAAAACACGCCCTTGCTGGTGCCGCCACGCATGTAGGTGGCGGGGATCTTGATTTGCGCTGCGTGTGCCATGGTTATCCTCTTCAGGCGGTCGCCGCCGATTCCAGGAAGTCCTGGGCAAAACGTTGCAACACGCCGCCCGCCTCGTAGATCGACACTTCTTCGGCGGTGTCCAGGCGGCAGGTCACCGGCACTTCGACACGTTCGCCATTCTTGCGGTTGATCACCAAGGTCAGTTGCGCACGCGGGGTACGCGCGCCGACCACGTCATAGGTTTCGCTGCCGTCGATCTTCAGGGTGTGACGGTCGGTGCCCGGCAGGAACTCCAACGGCAACACGCCCATGCCCACCAGGTTGGTGCGGTGGATGCGCTCGAAACCTTCGGCGGCAATCGCCTCCACGCCGGCCAGACGCACGCCCTTGGCCGCCCAGTCGCGAGAGGAGCCCTGGCCGTAGTCGGCGCCCGCAATGATGATCAACGGTTGCTTGCGTTCCATGTAGGTTTCAATGGCTTCCCACATCCGCGTGACCTGGCCTTCTGGCTCGATACGCGCCAGGGAACCCTGCTTGACCTTGCCGCCTTCAACCACCATTTCGTTGAACAGTTTCGGGTTGGCGAAGGTAGCGCGCTGCGCGGTCAGATGGTCGCCACGGTGAGTCGCATAGGAGTTGAAGTCGACTTCCGGCAGGCCCATTTTTGCCAGGTATTCGCCCGCTGCACTGTCCAGCATGATCGCGTTGGAGGGCGACAGGTGATCGGTGGTGATGTTGTCCGGCAGCACCGCCAGCGGACGCATGCCCTTGAGCGGACGGGCACCGGCCAACGCGCCTTCCCAGTACGGCGGACGACGGATATAGGTGCTTTGCGGGCGCCAGTCATACAGCGGCGCGACTTTCGGGCCGGTGTCTTCGTGGATGGCGAACATTGGGATATAGACCTTGCGGAACTGCTCCGGCTTGACCGCCGCCTTGACCACCGCGTCGATCTCTTCGTCGCTCGGCCAGATGTCCTGCAGGCGGATTTCCTTGCCATTGGCATCCAGGCCCAGCACGTCCTTTTCGATATCGAAACGGATGGTGCCGGCAATCGCGTAAGCCACCACCAACGGCGGCGAGGCCAGGAAGGCTTGCTTGGCGTACGGGTGAATACGCCCGTCGAAGTTGCGGTTACCGGAGAGTACGGCGGTAGCGTACAGATCACGGTCGATGATCTCTTGCTGGATCTCCGGGTCGAGTGCGCCGGACATGCCGTTGCAGGTAGTGCAGGCAAACGCCACCACACCAAAGCCGAGTTTTTCCAGCTCATGGCCCAGGCCGGCTTCTTCCAGGTACATGGCCACGGTTTTCGAACCCGGCGCCAGTGAAGATTTGACCCAGGGTTTGCGGGTCAACCCCAGCTTGTTGGCGTTACGCGCCAGCAAGCCCGCAGCGATCACGTTGCGCGGGTTACTGGTGTTGGTGCAACTGGTGATGGCCGCGATAATCACAGCGCCATCGGGCATTTGACCGGGCACTTCTTCCCACTGGCCGCTGATGCCTTTGGACGCCAAATCAGTGGTGGCGACGCGAGCGTGCGGGTTGCTCGGGCCGGCCATGTTGCGCACGACGCTGGACAGGTCGAAGGTCAGGCCACGCTCGTATTGCGCGCCCTTCAGGTCATCCGCCCACAGGCCGGTATGACGTGCGTATTGCTCCACCAGGGTGACTTGCTCATCTTCGCGCCCGGTGAGTTTCAGGTAGGCGATAGTCTGCTGGTCGATATAGAACATCGCGGCCGTGGCGCCGTATTCCGGGGCCATGTTGGAGATGGTCGCGCGGTCGCCCAGGGTGAGGGCCGAGGCGCCTTCCCCGAAAAACTCCAGCCATGCGCCGACCACTTTTTGCTTGCGCAGGAACTCGGTGAGCGCCAGCACCATGTCGGTGGCCGTGATGCCTGGTTGCAACTTGCCGGTCAACTCCACACCGACACTTTCCGGCAGGCGCATCCACGAGGCGCGCCCCAGCATCACGCTCTCCGCTTCCAGGCCGCCGACGCCGATGGCGATCACGCCCAGGGCATCCACATGCGGAGTGTGGCTGTCGGTGCCGACGCAGGTGTCCGGGAACGCCACACCGTCGCGCACCTGGATCACCGGAGACATTTTCTCCAGGTTGATCTGGTGCATGATGCCGTTGCCCGGCGGGATCACGTCGACGTTCTTGAACGCCTTTTTGGTCCACTCGATAAAGTGGAAACGATCTTCGTTGCGGCGGTCTTCGATGGCACGGTTTTTTTCGAACGCTTGCGGATCAAACCCACCGGCTTCAACGGCCAGGGAGTGGTCGACGATCAGTTGGGTCGGCACCACCGGGTTGACCTGAGCCGGGTCGCCGCCCTGCTGGGCGATGGCATCGCGCAGGCCGGCCAGGTCGACCAGGGCCGTCTGGCCGAGGATGTCATGGCACACCACACGCGCCGGGAACCACGGGAAATCGAGGTCGCGCTTGCGCTCGATCAACTGGCTCAGGGACGCGTTGAGCGTGGTCGGGTCGCAACGGCGCACCAGGTTCTCCGCGAGTACGCGGGAGGTGTAGGGCAAGGTGGCGTAGGCGCCGGGCTTGATTGCATCGACCGCCGCACGGGCGTCGAAGAAGTCCAGGCGACTGCCGGGTAGCGGTTTGCGAAATTCAGTGTTCATCGTCAGGACTCGGTCACGGTGGTTAGGCGGTACGAACCTACGGCATTGATCTGGGTGAACACGGTCCCTGTGGGAGCCGGGCTTGCCCGCGATAGCGATGTAACTGCCGACACATGTGTTGAATGTCAGTCAGTCATCGCGGGCAAGCCCGGCTCCCACATTGACCCGGTTCCAACCCTCAAAACCGGCGCCTCAGGTTCATCCCATTCAGCGACGTTCGATTGGCACGAACTTGCGCTGCTCGACGCCGACGTATTCGGCGCTTGGACGGATGATGCGGTTGTTGGCACGCTGCTCGAACACATGCGCCGCCCAGCCAGTCAGGCGTGAGCACACGAAAATCGGCGTGAACAGCTTGGTCGGGATGCCCATGAAGTGGTACGCCGAGGCATGGTAGAAGTCAGCGTTGGGGAACAGTTTCTTTTGCTCCCACATGGTCTTGTCGATGGCTTCGGAGACCGGGAACAGCACCTTGTCACCCACCTCGTCGGCGAGCTTTTTCGACCAGCCCTTGATCACTTCATTACGCGGGTCGCTGTCTTTGTAGATCGCGTGGCCAAAGCCCATGATCTTGTCCTTGCGCGCCAGCATGCCGAGGGTGCCTTCGACGGCTTCTTCGGCTGAACCGAAACGCTCGATCATCTCCATCGCCGCTTCGTTGGCACCGCCGTGCAACGGGCCGCGCAGGGAGCCGATGGCCGCGGTCACGCAGGAATACAGGTCGGACAGGGTCGACGCACACACACGAGCAGTGAAGGTGGAAGCGTTGAATTCGTGCTCGGCGTAGAGGATCAGCGAGACGTTCATCACCTTGACGTGCAGCTCGCTTGGCTTCTTGCCATGCAGCAGGTGCAGGAAGTGGCCGCCGATGCTCGGCTCATCCGTCACGCAGTTGATACGCTTGCCGTCGTGGCTGAAGCGGTACCAGTAGCACATGATCGCCGGGAAAGCCGCGAGCAGGCGGTCGGTGACATCGCGCTGCACGCTGAAGTCTTTCTCCGGCTCGATGTTGCCCAGGAACGAGCAACCGGTGCGCATCACGTCCATCGGGTGAGCGTCGGCGGGAATGCGTTCCAGCACCTCCTTGAGCGCTTGCGGCAGATCACGCAGTTTGCCCAGCCTGGCGGTGTAGGCGGCCAGCTCGGCTTGGGTCGGCAATTCGCCGTACAGCAGCAGGTAGGCGACTTCTTCAAATTGCGCGTCGGCGGCCAGTTCGCGCACGTCGTAGCCACGATAGGTCAGGCCGGCACCGGCCTGGCCCACGGTGGACAGGGCCGTCTGGCCCGCCACCTGGCCACGCAGGCCGGCGCCACTCAGTACTTTTGCTTCAGCCATGTTCGATCTCCAATCTTGAATTTATTAGGGAGGCATGTGGGAGCAGGCAAGCACCTTCCCACAGGCTTACTTTTTCGCGGCAAACAACGCGTCGAGCTTCTGCTCGAAGGTGTGGTAGTCGATGCGATCGTAAAGCTCCATGCGGGTTTGCATGGTGTCGATCACGTTCTGTTGGGTGCCGTCACGACGGATTGCGGTGTAGACGTTCTCGGCGGCCTTGTTCATGGCGCGGAAGGCCGAAAGCGGGTACAGCACGATGGAAACATCGGCAGATTTCAACTGTTCGGTGGTGTACAGAGGTGTCGCGCCGAACTCGGTAATGTTAGCCAGGATCGGTGCCTTCACGCGGGAGGCGAACAGTTTGTACATTTCCAGCTCGGTGATGGCTTCCGGGAACACCATGTCGGCGCCAGCCTCGATGCAGGCGGCGGCACGCTCCAGGGCGGACTCCAGGCCTTCTACCGCCAAGGCATCGGTACGCGCCATGATCACGAAACTGTCATCGGTGCGCGCATCCACGGCAGCCTTGATGCGGTCGACCATTTCCTGCTGGGACACGATTTCTTTATTCGGACGATGACCGCAGCGCTTGGCACCGACCTGGTCTTCGATATGAATGGCCGCTGCGCCGAACTTGATCATCGACTTGACCGTGCGCGCCACGTTGAACGCCGAGGAGCCAAAGCCGGTGTCCACGTCCACCAGCAGCGGCAGGTCGCACACGTCAGTGATACGACGCACATCGGTCAGCACGTCATCCAGGCCGGTGATGCCCAGGTCCGGCACGCCCAGGGAACCGGCAGCCACCCCGCCGCCCGACAGGTAGATCGCCTTGAAACCGGCGCGCTTGGCCAGCAGGGCGTGGTTGGCGTTGATCGCACCGACCACCTGCAAAGGGTGTTCGCTGGCGACCGCGTCACGGAAACGTTGGCCTGGCGTGCTGTTGTTATTGGAACTCATGACTCACCTCGTTAGGGGGTAGTGTCTGGAAAGTGACGGGCGATGTTGCGTTTGGAGGCGCCGATATGGCGGCGCATCAACAACTCCGCCAGTTCACCGTCACGATCGGCAATCGCGTCAAGAATGCGGTGATGCTCGGCAAAAGCCTGGCGTGGACGATTGGGCGTCGCGGAGAACTGGATGCGGTACATGCGCACCAATTGATACAGCTCGCCGCAGAGCATTTGGGTCAGGGTGCGGTTGCCGGCGCCTTGGATGATCCGGTAATGGAAATCGAAGTCGCCTTCTTGCTGGTAATAACCGAGGCCCGCCTGGAACGCTTCGTCGCGCTCATGGGTGTGCAACACCTGGCGCAGCTCTTCGATTTCCGCATCGGTCATGCGCTCGGCGGCCAAGCGGCAGGCCATGCCTTCGAGGGATTCGCGGATTTCGTAGAGTTCGATCAATTCGGCGTGGCTCAAGGACACCACCCGCGCACCGACATGGGGCACACGCACCAGCAGGCGCTGGCCTTCCAGGCGGTGGATCGCCTCACGCAACGGGCCACGGCTGATGCCGTAGGTGCGCGCCAGTTCCGGTTCGGAAATCTTGCTGCCGGGTGCGATTTCACCCTTGACGATGGCAGCCTGGATACGCCGGAAGACGTTCTCGGACATGGTCTGGGAATCGTCTTGCGCTATCACTGGGGTTTCCAGTTGATCCAGCATATTGTCGACACCTTTAAAATCAATGTCGCAAAAACTAGCCAATCAGCCCCTGATAGTCAAAGAATAAATCAACATTGTCGACAATCGTCTAATAACCCCTTCTGCACTTTCCCAGGGCATGGCCGCCTGCCAGCGCTGGCGCCAAAAAAGCATCATGTTAGAATGCCCGCCGCTTTCGCCTGACATCACCCGATGAAACGGCGCACGAGGGAGTTTGCGCAGCAATGCCAGTCGCCTTGAATTGAACATCGCACGGCACCGCCTCAGGATTTATGAGACTCAAGCCCTTCCTTCTATTGATTTGCCTATGGTGTGTACCGGGGCTTGGCATCGGTGCCGAGAAGACCGTGTATGGCCTGAATGAATACGCCAAGCTGGCCGGTATCGACCTGGAAGTGGCCGCCAAACTCGACACTGGCGCCAAGACCGCATCCCTCAGCGCCCGTGATATCAAGCGCTTCAAGCGTAATGGCGAATCCTGGGTACGCTTTTACCTGGCCATCGACACTGCCCACTCCCACCCCATCGAACTGCCCCTGGCCCGCGTCAGCAAGATCAAGCGTCGCGCCGGTGACTACGATCCCGATGAGGGCAAGCAGTACACCGCCCGTCCAGTGATCAGCCTGGATGTCTGCATGGGTACCGCTTTACGCAGCATCGAAGTGAACTTGACTGACCGCAGCGCATTCCAATACCCGCTGCTGATCGGCTCCGAAGCCTTGAAACGCTTTGATGCGCTGGTCGACCCCAGTCTTAAATACGCAGCGGGCAAACCTGCCTGCGCCGCCGACGCTCATACCGCCGAGTAAACCGAATGCGCTCTCTGACCTTGCACCTGAAAATCCTGATCACCATTTTGGTGGTGCTGGGTATTTCGGTCACCGCCTACCAGATTTTCGTGTTGGGTATCCCTGTGACCGAGGACGCCACGGACGACTTGTGGAACATCGACGCCAAGGTCGAGTTCGTCGCCAACCCCAAGGACCCGGTAAAGATCTCGATGTTCGTGCCGCCGCTGAGCCGCGACTTCGTCAGCCTCAATGAAAGCTTTATCTCGAACAACTATGGGGTGAGCGTCAACCGCACTGACGGCAACCGCAAGGTGACTTGGTCGGCACGCCGGGCCAAGGGCAAGCAAACCCTGTATTACCGCCTGGTGCTGACCAAGCGCTACAGCGGCGAAAAGGTCAAGGTCAAGGGCCCGACCTTCCGCGACAGCATTGCCGTGGAAGGCCCGGAAAAAATCGCCGCCGAAGCCTTGCTGGCGCCGATCCGCCAGCACTCGGCCGACGTCGAGACGTTCATCGGCGAAGCCATCAAGCGTACCAACAACCTCAACGACGACAATGTGAAACTGCTGCTGGCCGGCGACCCGTCGACGCCGCACAAGGCCAAGATCGTCGAACTGCTGCTGTCTATCGCCCATGTCCCGGTAGAAAAGGTCCACACCATCCGCCTGGTGGCCGACCAGCCGCAAACACCGGAACTGTGGCTGCGCAGCTTCAATGGCAACGACTGGTTGTACTTCAACCCCGAAACCGGTGAACAGGGCCTGCCGGCCGACCGCCTGTTGTGGTGGACCGGCGATGAAAACCTGATCACGGTGGAAGGCGGCAAGAAAGCCGCCGTGACGTTCAGCCTGAACAACAGCGAAATGAACGCCATTCGCCTGGCCAAGCTGACCGACGAGAACACCGACGCCAACTTCCTCGAATACTCGCTGTACGGCCTGCCGCTGCAAACCCAGCAGACCTTCATGATCATGGTGATGATCCCGATCGGCGTGCTGGTGATCCTGATTCTGCGCAACCTGATCGGCCTGCAGACCCTGGGCACCTTTACCCCGGTCCTGATCGCCCTGGCGTTCCGCGAGACGCAGTTGGGCTTCGGCATTGTGCTGTTCACGATCATCACAGCGCTAGGCCTGTCCCTGCGCTCGTACCTGGAACACTTGAAATTGCAGATGCTGCCGAGGTTGTCGGTGGTGCTGACCTTCGTGGTGGTGTTGATCGCGGCTATCAGCCTGTTCAGCCACAAGCTGGGGCTGGAACGCGGGCTGTCGGTGGCCTTGTTCCCGATGGTGATTCTGACCATGACCATCGAGCGCCTGTCGATCACCTGGGAAGAGCGCGGTGCCAGCCATGCGCTGAAAGTGGCGATTGGCACGCTGTTCGCCGCCACCCTCGCCCACTTGATCATGAGTGTGCCGGAGCTGATCTACTTCGTGTTCACCTTCCCGGCGATCCTGCTGATCCTGGTGGGCTTCATGCTGGCCATGGGGCGTTATCGCGGCTACCGCTTGACCGAGCTGGTGCGTTTCAAGGCCTTCCTCAAGGCTGACTCGTAATGTTCGGCTTCTGGAAGACCTGGAAGGCCCTGGAAGCGCGAGGGATCATGGGCATCAACCGGCGTAACGCCGACTACGTGCTCAAGTACAACAAGCGCAGTCTGTACCCGATCGTGGATGACAAGATCATCACCAAGGAACGGGCCATCGCCGCCGGTATCCATGTGCCGCAAATGTACGGCGTCATTTCTACCGAAAAGGAAATCGACAAGCTCGACGAGATCCTCGACGGACGCAGCGATTTCGTGATCAAACCGGCCCAAGGCGCCGGCGGTGACGGCATCCTGGTGGTGGCCGACCGCTTTGAAGGGCGCTATCGCACGGTGTCCGGCAAGCTGCTCAGCCATGAGGACATCGAACATCAGATTTCCAGCATCCTTACCGGCCTGTATTCCCTGGGCGGCCACCGCGACCGTGCGCTGATCGAATACCGCGTGGTGCCCGACCAGATCTTCAAGAGCATCAGCTACGAAGGTGTGCCGGATATCCGCATCATCGTGCTGATGGGCTACCCGGTCATGGCCATGCTGCGCTTGCCGACCCGTCAATCCAGCGGCAAGGCCAACCTGCACCAGGGTGCCATCGGTGTGGGCGTCGACCTGGCGACCGGCGTGACTTTGCGCGGCACCTGGCTGAACAACATCATCACCAAGCACCCTGACACCACCAATGCGGTGGACGGTGTGCAACTGCCCTACTGGGACGGCTTCATGACGCTTGCCGCCAACTGCTATGAGTTGTGCGGGCTGGGTTATATCGGCGTGGACATGGTGCTGGACCAGGAAAAAGGCCCGCTGATCCTTGAGCTCAATGCTCGGCCGGGGCTGAATATCCAGATCGCCAATGACTGTGGCCTGACCTTGCGCACCCATGCAGTGGAAGCGCGGCTGGATGAGTTGAAAGCGGCTGGCGTTACCGAAACCCCGGAAGAGCGAGTGAAGTTCGCGCAGGAACTGTTTGGGCATATACCGCACTTTGAAGGCTGATCCGGGCTTCAATCTGTCTATACCCGACATCCCCTCTAGGACCATCTCCCACAGGGGACTACAATCGCCCCCCCCCCCACGCCAACGGCTGATCCACCCCGCAATGTCGACCTGCTCCGTACACCCGCTGCCCTACCAGGCCAACCCCGCCGAATACTTCGCGGTGATCCGCCATGCCCCTGGCGCGGTGCTGCTCGATAGCGGCCGCCCCACAGCCGAACGCGGCCGTTATGACGTGCTCAGCGCCTGGCCGCAATCAACCTTGACGGTTTGGCCGGATGAGAGCGGCACCGATTTCCTGCAACGCTTGCGTGAAAACCTGACACAGCTGGGTGAAGCAGAATTACCCGCAGGTTATGAACTGCCCTTCGCTGGGGGTTTGATCGGCTATCTGAGCTATGACTTTGGCCGGCATCTTGAGCAGATGCCACACCTGGCGGCGGACGATTTGCACCTGCCAGACGCGCGTTTCGGCCTGTATGCCTGGGCGCTGATCAGTGATCACCACGCTCAGACCAGCCAGTTGGTCTTTCATCCGGCACTGGCCGGAAGCGAGCGGCAACGGTTGATCACAGTGTTCAGCCAGCCGACAACTGAGCACTCTGCAAGCTTCACCCTGCATGGCCCTATGGTGCCGGACCTCACTGCCGAGGCTTACCGGCAGGCCATTGTGCGCATCCAGGACTACATCCAGGCCGGTGACTGCTATCAGGTCAACTTCGCCCAGCGCTTTCGCGCGCGGTGCATCGGTGATCCGTGGGTGGCTTACTGCGCACTGCGCGAAGCCTGCCCGACACCCTTCTCGGGGTTCCAGAGCCTACCGGATGACGGTGCGGTATTGAGCCTGTCGCCCGAACGCTTCGTGCACATCAGCGAGCGCCGGGTCGAAACCCGCCCGATCAAGGGTACCCGTCCTCGTGGTGCAACACCCGAAGAGGACGCCGCCAACGCCGCCGAGTTGCTGGCCAGCCCCAAGGATCGCGCCGAAAACCTGATGATCGTCGACCTGCTGCGCAACGACCTTGGCCGCACCTGCCGCACCGGCTCAGTGAAAGTGCCGGAGTTGTTCAGCCTGGAAAGCTACCCCAACGTGCACCACCTCGTGAGCAGCGTGACGGGTGTGTTGGCCGACGACAAAGATGCTCTCGACCTGATCGCCGGCAGCTTCCCCGGCGGCTCCATCACCGGCGCCCCGAAGATCCGCGCCATGCAGATCATCGACGAGCTGGAGCCGACGCGACGCGGGCTGTACTGCGGTTCGCTGGTGTACCTGGACGTGCGCGGTGAGATGGACAGCTCCATCGCCATTCGCAGCTTGCTGGTCAAGGATGGGCAGGTGTGCTGCTGGGGCGGCGGAGGGATTGTGGCGGACTCGGAGTGGGAGGCGGAGTATCAGGAGTCGCTGACGAAGGTGCGGGTGTTGCTGCAAACGTTGGAAAACCTGTAGCACAGGCCAGCTCAGTCTCTCGAAGCAGAAAAAATCTGAATCAAATCAACGCGGAGACCGTGTGATGAACATCAAACCTATTCATTCCCAGGAAGACCTGGCCACTGCGCTTGCGCGAGTGGAACAGCTATGGGGAGCAGAAATCGGCTCGCCTGAGGGAGATGAGTTGGAAATCCTCGCAATCCTCATCGAAAAATACGAGGCGGAGAATTACCCCATGCCTTCTTCGGACCCAGTGGGCGCGTTTCGGAGGTACTGAACCACAAGCGCAAACTCAGCCTGTCGATGATCAAGCGCCTGCATGAAGGTTTAAGCATTCCGTATGAACGACTGCTGGCCGGCATCTAGGGCCTGCAGCGTCAGAAAGGGCCCCATCGCGGGCAAGCCCGGCTCCCACAGTTGATCGGGTTCAGGTGGGAGCTGGCTTGCCTGCGAAGCGGCCATCAGCCTCACTGAAATACTTACAGGCTCAACGTCCGATTCGACGCCTTGATGAACGCTTTCTTCAAATCCTCAAACGTATGCACCGCCGGGAACTGCGGAAACTCACGGATCACGTTTTCCGGCGCGTGAAACAGAATCCCGTGGTCGGCCTCGCCCAACATGGTGGTGTCGTTGTAGGAGTCACCGGCAGCGATCACGCGGTAATAAAGCGTCTTGAAGGCCAGTACCGACTGGCGCTTGGGGTCTTTCTGGCGCAGTTGGTAGCTCACCACCCGATCGTGTTCATCGGTGATCAAACGGTGGCACAACAAGGTCGGGAAGCCGAGTTGACGCATCAGCGGCTGGGAGAATTCGTAGAAGGTATCCGACAGGATCACCACCTGGAAACGCTCGCGCAACCAGTTGACGAACTCGACGGCGCCGTCCAGCGGCTTGAGGGTCGCGATCACTTCCTGGATGTCGGCGAGCTTGAGCCCGTGCTCGTCGAGGATGCGCAGGCGTTGCTTCATCAGCACGTCATAGTCGGGGATGTCGCGGGTGGTGGCCCGTAGGGATTCAATACCGGTTTTTTCGGCGAAGGCGATCCAGATTTCCGGAACCAGCACCCCTTCCAGGTCAAGACAGGCAATTTCCACAAGACACTCCGTTCGTATTATTCAAGTTGAGCGAGCCAAAGGACTGCCGAACTCTAGCGATTCAAGCTCGCCGCCGCAACGCAGGGCGGATTTGATACCATCGTTCCCCTATAGAGCGCTCAGCGCCACTGACCTGTAGGAACCGTCCTGATGAACCAAGCCTTCGACGTCGCCGAACTCGCCGCGACTTATGCCAACAAATCCGCCCAGGACATTCTCAAACTGGCGTTCAGCCAGTTCGGTGATGACGTGTGGATTTCCTTCAGCGGTGCCGAGGATGTGGTGCTGGTCGATATGGCTTGGAAGCTGAACAAGAACGTCAAGGTGTTCAGCCTCGACACTGGCCGCCTGCATCCGGAGACCTACCGGTTTATCGAGCAGGTGCGCGAGTTCTACAAAATCGACATCGAACTGATTTCGCCGGACCAGAGCAAGCTGGAACCCTTCGTCAAGGAAAAGGGCCTGTTCAGCTTCTACAAGGACGGCCATGGCGAATGCTGCGGTGTGCGCAAGATCGAACCGCTGCGCCGCAAACTGTCCGGTGTAAGTGCCTGGGCCACCGGCCAACGCCGCGACCAGAGCCCCGGCACCCGTAGCCAGGTGGCAGCGCTGGAAATCGACACCGCCTTCTCCACCCCGGAACGCACCCTGTACAAATTCAACCCGCTGGCCCAAATGACCAGCGAGGAGATCTGGGGCTACATCCGCATGCTGGAGCTGCCCTACAACAGCCTGCATGAGCGCGGTTTCATCAGCATCGGCTGCGAGCCTTGCACCCGCCCCGTATTGCCGAACCAGCACGAGCGCGAAGGCCGCTGGTGGTGGGAAGAAGCGACGCAGAAAGAATGCGGGCTGCATGCCGGGAATATCATCAGCAAAGCCTGAAGACTGACGCGGTAAAAAATGTGGGAGGGGGCTTGCCCCGATGGTGGTGGATCAGTCGGTAAATATGGTGACTGGCACTGCGCTATCGGGGGCAAGCCCCTTCCCACATTTGTTTCATGCCGGTCATAAATATGTACACACAAATGTAACCATAGGTGCCATTTATGTGTGCAATATTTTCAGGCGCGCACCATAACGTAACACTCCTCCACGCCTGTTGTTCGCCCTCACCAATCGCATCTCCTCAACCTAAAAATAAATATCTGTTCAATCGGTCAATTTATATTTCTTTTAATTCAGCTGGTTATTCAACAATCCTATAAAAACGAAATTACCCACAGTTTTCATAGACCGAAAACTGGCACGCATGTGGCTTAAGGTGAAATACGTTTTGTATACAATAAATACAAATCATACATACACTTTTCTATCTGCGGCTTGCTCGCAGATGCGCTGGAGCCTGCCGGAATGCGTACAAGCCTCTCGAATAACATCGCACTGGATCTGCCCTCCTCCGCCCTGAATCCCGAGGCCGCAAGCCCAGGCCCCTTGGTACTCAGCCCGCGCCTGCACAACCAAGACCTGGCACCCACCAAGGCCGAAGGCCGGCGCTGGGGGCGCTACAGCATCTTTGCGTTGTGGACCAACGACGTGCACAACATCGCCAACTACTCGTTTGCCATCGGCCTGTATGCGCTGGGGTTGGGCGGTTGGCAGATCCTGTTATCCCTGGGGATCGGCGCGGCGCTGGTGTACTTCTTCATGAACCTGTCGGGGTTTATGGGCCAGAAGACCGGCGTACCGTTTCCAGTGATCAGCCGTATCAGCTTCGGTATTCATGGCGCGCAGATTCCCGCGTTGATTCGGGCAGTCATTGCGATTGCCTGGTTTGGTATCCAGACCTACCTGGCTTCGGTGGTTTTCCGCGTGTTGTTGTCGGCCATTCATCCAGGGTTTGCCGACTATGACCACAACTCGATCCTCGGCCTGTCAACCCTCGGTTGGGCGTGCTTTGTGACGATCTGGTGCGTGCAGCTGGCAATCCTGGCGTATGGCATGGAAATGGTACGCCGCTATGAAGCCTTCGCCGGGCCGGTGATTCTGGTGACGGTGGCCTCACTGGCCGGTTGGATGTACTTCCAGGTCGGCGGAAATATCGCGTGGTCGACCCGAGAGCCCCTGAGCGGCGGCGAGATGTGGCGCAACATCTTTGCCGGTGGCGCGTTGTGGCTGACCATCTACGGCACGTTGATCCTCAATTTCTGTGACTTCGCCCGCTCTTCACCGTGCCGCAAGACCATCCTGGTAGGCAATTTCTGGGGCTTGCCGGTGAATATCCTGGTGTTTGCCGCGATCACCGTGCTGCTGTGCGGCGGGCAATTCCAGCTCAATGGCCGAGTGATCGAAAGCCCGACCGAAATCATCGCCGCCATCCCCAACACCTTTTTCCTGGTGCTGGGTTGCCTGGCCTTCCTGATTGTCACCGTGGCGGTGAACATCATGGCCAACTTCGTCGCGCCAGCCTTCGTGTTGAGCAACCTGTCGCCCAAGTACCTGAACTTCCGCCGCGCCGGCCTGATCAGCGCAACCGTGGCGGTATTGATCCTGCCGTGGAACCTCTACAACAGCCCGCTGGTGATCGTGTATTTCCTCTCCGGCCTGGGTGCGCTGTTGGGGCCGTTGTACGGGGTGATCATGGTCGATTACTGGCTGATCCGTAAAAGCCAGGTGGATGTGTTGCAGCTGTATAGCGAAGACCCCAACGGCGTTTATTACTACAACCGCGGGGTCAATTTGCGCGCAGTGGCGGCGTTCATTCCAGCAGCGGTGATCGCGATTCTGCTGGCGCTGTTGCCCGGTTTTGCCAGCGTTGCTCCCTTTTCCTGGATGTTTGGCGCCGGTATTGCAGGGTTGCTGTACCTGCTGATCGCCAAGCGCCAGCCGTTCTACGCCGATGTCAGCGGCGAAAGCATTGCAGTCGATAACGTCAGTCACTAATCAAGGACATTCCATGCGTATTCTCGTGGTCAACGTCAACACCACCGAATCCATCACCGACACCATCGCCCAGCAGGCGCGCGCCGTGGCCTCACCCGGCACCGAAATTGTGGGGCTTACCCCGTACTTCGGTGCCGAGTCGGTGGAAGGCAATTTTGAAAGTTACCTGGCGGCCATTGCCGTGATGGATCGGGTGATGGCGTACGACCAGCCGTTTGACGCGGTGATTCAGGCCGGCTACGGCGAACATGGCCGTGAAGGCTTGCAGGAGTTGTTGAACGTGCCGGTGGTTGATATCACCGAAGCAGCCGCCAGCACTGCCATGTTCCTGGGCCACGCCTATTCGGTGGTGACCACCCTGGACCGCACAGTGCCGCTGATCGAAGACCGCTTGAAACTCGCCGGCCTCTACCAACGCTGTGCCTCGGTGCGCGCCAGCGGCATGGCGGTACTCGAGCTGGAGGAAGACCCGCAGGCCGCCATGGAAGCCATCGTGCGCCAGGCCGAGTTGGCCATCCGTGAAGACAAGGCCGAGGTCATTTGCCTGGGCTGCGGCGGCATGGCCGGGTTGGATGAACAGATCCGCCAGCGCACCGGCGTACCGGTGGTGGATGGGGTGACGGCGGCAGTGACCATCGCCGAATCGCTGGTGCGCCTGGGGTTGTCGACGTCGAAGATCAGGACCTATGCGACGCCAAGGCCGAAGAAGGTGATTGGCTGGCCGGGCCAGTTCGGCCGGTAGACCGAGGTGCCACCATCGCAGGCAAGCCAGCTCCCACAGGGGAATGCATTCCAAGGTGGGAGCTGGCTTGCCTGCGATGGCCGCGACGCGGTGTGCGAGTGCAATCAAATGGCACTGAATCGCTGCCCCAGCTGCTGTTCGGCAAACTGCTCGATGATGAAGTCCACAAACGCCCGAGTCTTGCCGGGCAGTAGTTTGTGTTCGGCGTAATAGATGGAAATGTTGCCATCATCCACGTACCAGTCGGGCAGCACTCGCACCAACTTGCCGCTCGCCAGCCACGGTACGGCAAACGGCATGCTCACCAGGGCGACGCCCAACGCCTGGTCTGCGGCGACGCAGGCGGCCTGTGAATCACTCATGGTCATCCGCGCCCTGAGGTTCAACGGACCGTGCTCACCGTGGCGACCGGTCAATTGCCAGGAACGCACGCGACCGGTTTGCGGTGAGCGAATCAGAATGCCGTCGCAGCGTTCAAGGTCCAGCGGTTGTAGCACCGCTCCACGCGCCGCCAAGTACTCGGGTGAGGCCAACAAGACCCGATGAGCCGGCGCCAGCTTGCGCGCCACCACGCCCTGAGGCAGCTCAAAACCGCCGCCCAGTGCCGCATCGAAGCCCTGGCCAATCAGGTCGACCTGGCGGTTGTCAAAATGCCAGTCGGGGCTGATATCCGGAAACCGTTTCAGAAACTCGCCCAATAGCGGCACGATATACAAACACCCGACCACCGTGCCCATGCTCACCTTCAAGGTGCCCGCCGGACGCCCTTCGGCGCTGGCCAGATTGGCCACGGCATTTTGAATGGTGGTGAGGCTGGCACTGACTTCTTCGAGGAACAGCTTTCCCGCTTCGGTCAGAGTCAGGCGGCGGGTGCTGCGCTGGAACAAACGCACACCCAGGCGTGCTTCCAGCTTGGCGACGCTTTTTCCTACCGCCGCCGGGGTCAGGCTCAGGTGCCGCGCCGCCTCGGCAAAGCTGCCACCTTCGGCGCTGCGCACGAAGCATTCGATACTTCCAAAGCTTTCCATATCGCCCCACTCTAAACTTTTGGTTTACACAGACTATAGCAATCACGGTCTACCGGCAGGGGTGAACGAGGTCGATACTCGGCTCCAACCACAAGGCATCCCGCCTTGAACAGCTCGGAGATCGACATGACCACTCAAAACCTCAGCGGCAAAGTCGCCTTGATTCAAGGCGGTTCCCGCGGCATCGGCGCCGCCATCGTCAAACGTCTCGCCGCACAAGGTGCAGCCGTCGCCTTTACCTACGTCAGTTCGGCCGCCAAGGCTGAAGCGTTGCAGAACAGTGTGATCAGTGAAGGCGGCAAAGCCTTGGCGATTCATGCCGACAGCGCCGACGCCACAGCGATTCGCCATGCGGTCAACGCCACCGTCGAAGCCTTCGGTGGCCTGGACATTCTGGTGAACAACGCCGCCGTACTGGCCGTCGGGCCGCTGGAAGACTTCAAGCTGGAAGATTTCGACAAGACCCTGGCGGTCAACGTGCGCAGTGTATTTGTCGCGACCCAGGAAGCCGCCAAACACATGAAGGAAGGTGGCCGCGTGATCAACATCGGCAGTACCAACGCCGAGCGCATGCCATTTGCGGGTGGCGGGCCGTACGCCATGAGCAAATCAGCGCTGGTGGGGCTGACCAAAGGGTTGGCGCGAGACCTGGGGCCACGAGGCATCACTATCAACAACGTGCAGCCTGGACCGGTGGATACCGATATGAACCCGGCAAGCGGTGATTTTGCGGAGAGTTTGATTGAGTTGATGGCGATCGGACGCTACGGCCATGTCGAAGAAATCGCCAGCTTCGTGGCCTATCTGGTAGGGCCAGAGGCCGGCTATATCACCGGTGCCAGCTTGAGCATCGATGGTGGTTTCAGCGCCTAGGGTTTCTGGAACACGGCAACACTAAGTGTGGGAGCTGGCTTGTGTGGGAGCCGGGCTTGCCCGCGATGCAGGCACCTCGGTGTGTTAGTCACACCGCGGTGATGCCATCGCAGGCAAGCCAGCTCCCACACAAACCCGGCTCCCACATTTTTGATGTGTAGTTATTCAGGAAAGCGGCGGCAAACCATAGGCAGCCAAATCAAAATCCGCGAGTTTGCGGATGATCTGGTCGGCATGCTGGTACTTGCTGTCGGCCATGGCTTCATCCGGCACGGCGATGGCGGTCATGTTCGCGGCCTTGGCGGCCGTGACTCCGAACGGCGAATCCTCGAACACCAGGCAATCCTCGGGCGCGACGCCCAGGCGGCGGGCGGCGGTGAGGAAAATGTCCGGCGCAGGTTTGGCAGCACCGACTTCCGGGTCATCGGCGGTGACGATGGTGACGAACAGGCCAAACCACTCGCGGTGCAAGGTGGTCTTGTGGCCAAACGAATTGCGCGACGAACTGGTGCCCACGGCAATCGGGATGTTATGCGCCTTCAAGTGCCGGACCAGCGCTTCGGCGCCAGGCATTCCCAAGGCCTTGGGGAAACGCTCGCTCATCAGCGGTTCGCGGATTTCGAGGAACTCAGCCGGGGTGATCGGCAGGTCCAGCGCCTTGACCACGTAGTCGGCCAGGTCCTGGGCACCGCGCCCGATGATGTGCTGCTTGATGCCCCAGTCATAGGTACGGCCGTAGCGTTCGGCGATGATCTGCGTCACTTCGGTGTAGATACCTTCCGTGTCCAGTAACAACCCGTCCATATCGAAAATCACGGCCTTGATCGGACCGACAGCGGTACGCGGTGCATTCATCAGAACAGAACCTGGAGGAAGGACTAAAAGGATTCAGCACAATAACGGCCACGCTTGTCGACAGGCAACCCTTTAGACTGTGCGCCCTTCCTATTGAAGTGCCCGCGATGCTCTACCGCCTAGCCGCTGACAGCCTGGTGCTGTTTCACCTCAGTTTTATCCTGTTCGTGCTGTTCGGTGGCCTGCTCGCCCTTAAATGGCGCCGAGTGATGTGGCTGCACCTGCCCGCTGTCGCCTGGGGCATCGCAGTGGAGGTGCTGCACCTGCCCTGCCCGCTGACCCGTTGGGAAAACCTGTTTCGCCACCTCGCCGGGCAAGACGGCTATGGCGGTGGCTTCATCGAGCACTACATCCTCACATTGATCTATCCCGCGGGCCTGACCGCGAATATTCAACTGGTGCTGGGCGCAGTGGTGGTGCTGATCAACCTGGTGGTGTACGCGCGTTTGATCAGGCGCGCTTAGGCAGGCAACCCAAGCCATCCAATGTGGCCTCCACTGCCTGTTCCAGCGGCGTGTGAGGTTCCTTGCCCAACACCGCGACCAGACGCTGGTTGTCCATGCGCAATGGTGTGCGCCAGAGGTAACGCATCTCCTGCATCTCGCGGAAGGTGACGACAAAAGGTGCAGCCAGCGTCAACAGCCACCAGGGAAAAGCACCTGCACGGGGTTGCCGGCCCGACCTACGTAACACCACGCGCTGGATGGCCTCGCTCATCTGCGTGCCATCGGTATCGATATGGCCCGCCATGTGAAAGCTGGCGAAAGCATCAAGGGTGGCACGGCGCTCAAGCAACTCGACTATCGTACAGGCCACGTCCGGCAGGTAGGCCCATTGATGCAACACGCCTCGCGCCCCCGGATAACTCACTTTGGCGACCGGTTTTCCAGGCTTGAGCAGCCCCATGGAGAACCAACTGCTGCCCGCACGGGCGCCGAAAAAATCCCCGGCGCGCACGACCAGCACCCGCGCGCCCTGCTGGGAGGCGACCAGCAAACGTTGCTCCATTTGCACGCGGATCGCGCCCTTGCGCGTCTGCGGATGCTGGGGCGAATCCTCATGCAGCACGGGAAAGGCATCCGGCCCGAAGTTGTAGACCGTACCCGGCAACACAATGGTCGCGCCCTCGGCGATAGCCGCCGCGATGGTGTTGTCGATCATCGGCAGCACCAGCCCGGCCCAATTGCGATAACCCGGCGGGTTGACGGCATGGACGATCACCTCGCAACCACGCGCCGCCGCCAGTACGTCCTGCCGATTGAGTGCATCACCCGCAAGCCAGGTCAGACTGGGGTTCTGGCGACGGGCTTTGTCCACATCCCGAGTCAACGCACACACGTCCCAGCCCGCCGCCGCCAGTTGCTGCGCGACTTCGCCACCAATTCCGCCAGTTGCACCCAATACCAGAACCTTGCTCATGACCTTCTCCCACATGGATTGATGGAGCAATTGTGTGGGTGGCACTGCTATAGATGAATTGCCGAAGACCAACCAATCACTATACATTTATGCATGGCAGCGAATATTGGTTGGGAGCTTTACCGGTCATTCCTCGGCGTGCTCAAGGAAGGATCGTTGTCGGGGGCCGCGCGGCTGCTCGGCATCACACAGCCTACAGTCGGTCGGCATATTGCTGCGCTGGAGACGGCGTTGGGCGTGGTGCTGTTCACCCGTTCGCCCACAGGACTGCTGCCCACGGCGGTGGCTCACACCTTGCGCGCCCACGCCGAAACCATGGAACGTACCGCCGCCGCCCTGGAGCGTGCCGCCTCAGCCCAGGGCGACGAGGTACAAGGGGTGGTGCGAGTGTCGGCCAGTGAAGTGGTCGGCGTGGAAGTACTGCCGCCGATCATCACCGAGTTACGCCGCCAGCACCCGCACCTGCGGGTTGAACTGGTGCTGACCAACCGCCTCAGCGATCTGCTGCAACTGGAAGCCGACATCGCCGTGCGCATGGTCCGACCGCGCCAGGAGCAATTGCTGGCACGGCGTGTCGGCCTGATAGAAGTCGGCCTGCACGCCCGCGATGATTATCTGCAACAACATGGCATGCCGCTGCACATGCACGACCTGGCCGACCATTCGGTGATCGGCTTCGACCAGGAAAACGCCTTTATCCGCAGCCTTGCCATCAAGGGCTTCGAACGCAGCGCCTTCGCCCTCAGCAGCGACAGCGACCTGGCACAGCTGGCACTGATCCGCGCCGGTGCCGGTATTGGTGGTTGCCAGGTGCAACTGGCCAAGCGCGACCCACGTCTGCGTCGGGTACTGCCACAGGCTTTCGCACTCAAATTGGACACTTGGGTGACCATGCACGAAGACCTGCGCAACAGCCCGCGCTGCCGAGTAATGTTTGATGCGTTGGTGGAAGGTTTGCAGCGTTACGTACAGGTTTGAGACAGCTTCGCTGGTAAAGAATCAGGCTTCCCTCAATCCGTTCGTAGACGCCCCCATGTCCGAAGCCTTCGAAGTCCCCAGCCCCCACGAAAAACACGTCGAGCACACCACTGAACATGCCCACGGCCGCGGTGACAATTTCGCTAGCCGCATTGCCGTGATGACCGCCCTGATGGCCACCGTCGGCGCCATGCTCAGCTACCAGGCAGGCTCCACCGAAAGTGAAGCGGCGATGGACAAGAACAACGCCGCCATCATCAAGACCGAAGCCGCCAACCAGTGGAATTACTACCAGGCCAAATCCAGCCGGCAAAACCTGGCCGAGCTGGCCTCGCACATTCCTGGCGTCGATGCGGCGCACTACAACGACGAAGTGCAACGCTACAAGAGCCAGAAGGAAGAAGTCCGTAAGCAGGCCGAAAAGCTTGAGGCCACATCAAAGGAATGGGACCAGAAATCCGAAGAAGCTTTACACCAGCATCACCGCTGGGCGCAGGCGATGACGGCGATTCAGATCGCGATTTCGTTGGCGGCGATTACCTTGCTCACACGCAAGGAATGGCTCAAGCGCCTGTCATACACGGCCGGCGGCGTGGCGGTGGTGTTAGGCAGCCTGGCATGGCTGCATCTCTGACGGAACGCGGTCAAATGTAGGAGCGGGCTTGCTCGCGAATGCGGAGTGTCAGTGGATACATGTTTGACTGATCCACCGCTTTCGCGGGCAAGCCCGCTCCCACATGGGGTGGATTGGTGTTTTCAGAGTTGGGCTCGTCCAACGTATCGCTATATAGTAAAACGCATAACGAACCGCACAGCCCAATTCGAGGAAACACCGGTGACCGCACAACCCAAGGAAGCTGTGGGCACCGCCTACAGCATCGACTCCATGCGCTACGCCCAGGCCATGACCTGGCAAGCTATCGAACAACTCGCCCAGCGCATCCGCCCCGGCATGCTCGAGTCCGAGGCCCGCGAGTTGGGCAAGCAAGTGCTCGCCAGCCTCGACTTGCAACGCATCTGGCATCCGCTGCTGGTGCGTTTCGGCGCCAATACCCTCAAGACCTTCAAGCAACGCTCCGACGGCGACCCGGTATTGGGTGAACACGATATCTTCTTCATCGACATGGGCGCCGTGTGGCAAGGCCACGAAGGCGACGCCGGAGCGACGTTCACCACCGGCAACGACCCGGACATGATCACCTGCGCCAGCGCCGCCAAGGAGCTGTTCGACCGCGTACAATCGCGCTGGAAAAACGATCAGGTCGCGGGCCTTGAACTTTACCGCTACGCCGAAGAGCAGGCGCAGGCCATGGGCTGGCAGTTGAACCTCGACATCAAAGGCCACCGCGTCAGCGACTTCCCCCACGCCATCCATCGCGGTGGCGACCTGGGGGATTTCGAGCACTACCCGAATGCCGGGCTGTGGATCCTGGAAATCCAGATTGCCCACCCCACCCTGCCTTACGGCGCCTTCTACGAAGACTTACTCGCTTAGGAAACAGAAATGGAACGCTCCACTGAATACCCCGTGCTGTTGTTTTCCTACGGCACCTTGCAGGACAAGTCCGTGCAACTCGCCAACTTCGGCCGGGAATTGGTCGGCCAGCAAGACGCGATGCTCGGCTATTCGCAAAGCTGGGTCGAAATCACCGACCCGCAAGTACTGGCCACCAGTGGCAAGACCCATCACCCCATCGTCGCCCCTACCAGCGAAAGCGGCTGCAGCGTCGAAGGCATGGTCTTTCAGATCACCGAGCAGGAGCTGGCAGCAGCCGATGCCTATGAAGTGTCGGACTACAAGCGCGTTTCGGTGGCGCTGGCCTCTGGCCTGACAGCCTGGGTGTATGTGCAGGCGTGAAAGTGAAACCTTGGCTGGTTGATTTCAATCTGCCAGCTGAGCGATTAGAGTGTCGCCCCCAGGGAATTGGATCCCGGGATTGAGTTCATGGAGTTACGAGTGAAGTACGTCAGTAAAGTGGTTGCAGCAGCAGTTCTGGGTTTCACCCTCGCAGGTTGCACCGGTACCGCGATCAAATCCCCGCAATACGACAGCAGCCAATACACCGTTTTGGGCCACAGTGAAGCCAGCGCCACCGGCATCATGCTGTTCGGCGTTATCCCGATTGGCCAGAACAGCCGTTTCGTGCGCGCTCAGGACGCCGCCATCAAAGCCAAGGGCGGCGACGCGCTGATCAACACCCAAGTCCAGGAAAACTGGTTCTGGGCGTGGGTCCTCAGCGGTTACACCACCAAGATTTCGGGTGATGTGATCAAGCTGAAAACCGCGCAATAATGACGCTGAAATAATCAAAATCGCCAGGGCCTAGGCCCCGTACGCGACGTATCATGGGCCATACCTTCGAGGATGGCCCATGAACCTCAGTATCTTGTACGCCCTCGCGGCCGCCGCGCTGTTCGGCGCCAGCACCCCGCTCGCCAAGAGCCTTGGCCTTGGCCTCTCGCCCATCCTTCTCGCTGGCCTGCTCTACCTCGGCAGCGGCATCGGCCTCGCCGGTGTACGCCTCATTCGTGATCGCGGCTGGAAACCCACCGGGCTGACCCCATCGGAATGGCCCTGGCTACTCGGCGCCATCGCCTTCGGCGGCATCCTCGGGCCTGTCGCCCTCATGTTCGGCCTCACCCGCACCACCGGGGCAACAGCATCCCTGATGCTCAACCTTGAATCGGTGCTGACGGCGCTTATCGCCTGGCTGGTGTTCAGGGAAAACGCCGACCGACGCATCGTCCTCGGCATGCTCGCTATTGTGTTGGGCGGCGTGGTGCTGTCCTGGTCAGACAGTGGCGGTGCAAGCCACGACTGGACCGGACCGTTTGCCGTGGCGCTGGCCTGCTTGTGCTGGGGGATCGACAACAACCTGACACGCAAGGTGTCAGCCTCTGATGCGCTGTTTATCGCAGGCGCCAAAGGCTTGATTGCCGGCTTGGTGAATGTAAGCCTGGCGCTTTATCTCGGCGCGCAAATACCGAGTGCCCTACAACTCGCGCCGATCCTGCTAGTCGGGTTTCTCGGTTATGGCATCAGCCTGGTCATGTTCGTCCTGGCGCTACGCGGACTGGGCAGCGCACGCACCGGCGCCTATTTTTCGACAGCGCCCTTCCTCGGTGCCGCGGTTGCCTTGCTGGTGATGGATGAATCGGTAACCGCAGCGTTCTGGATCGCATTGGCGCTGATGGCGGCAGGCGTGTGGCTGCACCTGACGGAGAGGCATGCCCATGAGCATCTGCATGAAGCGACGGAACACGGGCATCGGCATGTGCATGATGAACATCACCAGCATGAGCACGATTTTGAGTGGGACCCAGCGGTACCCCATAGTCATGTGCATGTGCACAGTGTGATGAGGCATAGCCATGCGCATTTTCCGGATGTGCATCATCGGCATAGGCATTGAGCGGCGGGGTTGAACGTTTTTCGGCCGTAGAAACCACAAAATATCGTGCACTTAATCCCAGATATTCCATTCCAGCTATCCGGATAACCTTGAGCTCAAGCCGATAAAAAACGCGACATTTCATGCTCGTTCTGGAGCGCGGCGCCGGAACGCCGCGCGTATCACATCACGCTACGATATCGCTGACAGCCGCCTGGCCAACGGTGGTGACGAGGAAATCCGCCACGCCGTGCCCGGAGAAGTCCACTGCCAACGTACCCAGGTTGGTGCCCGAGGCGTAGGTCAGTACAGCATCGCCGGCATGCCCAGAAAAGGCACCGATGAAGTTCAGGCCCGCACCATTCGTAATGCCGGTGAGGTCGATCTTGTCGGAACCTGAGGTGAAGTCAAAGATCTTGTCCGCCGTCCCTGGCTTGGAGTCGGAACTGGCACCGAACAAGAAAGTATCATTGCCGGCGCCGCCCCACAGTTGGTCCGCGCCGCCACCGCCGTAGATGATGTCGTTGCCGGCACCGCCCTTGATGAGGTTGGCTGCGCTGTTACCAATGATCAGGTCGTTGCCTGAACCGCCAAACGCGTTCTCGACGGTGACGCCCTTGGCGATGGACACGTTGCCCACCAGGCCGCCAACGTCAGAGAACGAGGCTTCATTGAGGTTGATCTTCTGGTTCTGGGTAAAACCGGAGAAGTCCAGGGTGTCGTTGCCGCCACCGTCCCATACCGAGAACACCAGCTTGTCGGCATTGGAAGTGGCGCCGTAGAAATCACGCCCGGTGTTGGAGTTGAACCCGTAGGTGGTGTCGCCAGCGCGGGTAGCGTAGTTAGCGCCGTAGAGCTTCTGGATCGCGGCAATGTCGTCGATCAGCGGGCCGGAAGCATAAGCTTCGACACCGCCTTTGCTGAAGTTCTGGTTAGTGTTGCTCTCGCTCCAGTAACTCATGACGCTGTAGCCACGCGTATCTTCAGCATATTTAGCGTCCGCATATGATGGGTCGCCTTCACTAGCGTCGTATTTTCCTGGGTGTTCAAGTCCTAGGGTGTGACCAATCTCATGAGTTAAAGTTTGCCGACCATAATTGCCATTCGCTGGGTTAACGTTTTCTTGATAGTCTTCATTTACATAAAACAAAGCATCACTATTGCCACTATTATTTGGATAAAATCCGAAGGCCGATCTGGCACCTCCATGCTGTAAATCAGTACTGTAATTACCCAGTGAAATGTGCCCATCACCTCCACTTGAAGATTCAGTGAATGAAATATTGGCTACATCCGACCAAGACTGAAATGAAAGGGCAGTTTGGGATTTTTGTTGAGCGTTGAATGGGATAAATCCAGAAACGCTTTCTGAAGCGTAAGAGTCACTCTCTGAGTCTAGAAAGCTGTAGGTAAAGTTGTATTTTCCGTTATGGTCGTTGTCGGCCCACAAGTGGCCTCCTCGCGTTATCTGATCAGCAGCCTGTGCAATTGTGTATGATGGCTTGCCATTTATCTGGTCAGCGCCACCTCGATCATAGATGTGCGAGAAGGCTTGATAGTCTTGGTACTGCTCACTGGTTTGGCCTGCCGCAGACGCGGGATTAATCTCAGTGAGTTTTTTCGTCAAGTTCGTCATATTTACACTCATCCATGCTTGCAAGTATTAATGTTTGATATAACTTTAACGCTTAAGCCCTTTCATTGTGGCGAGACTATTTTTAGATTAAATCTGGCACCTGTGTAATTTAAAAAATAAATACTCCATATAATATTTAGGAATTTATTTATGAAATATGAGACACACTCAAACCAGAAGGTTTAGGTGAGTATTCCGAAGCTGATCGGTACTGAGCCTAAAGCTATTGTTTTTAAAGATATTTCGAACCCGCGCTCGGTAGCACGATACCCATCAGTTGCGATGGGTGTGCAATTTGGGTTTTATCGATCTGAATTCTTGGCTGGCGGAAAATGTTGAGTGCGATCATTTTTTGACCGCCAGACTCTGGGGCATATTTAAAACAGCCAAGGCTGCATAGTGCCAAGAAGGGATGCGACGTAGAGCGAGGGTAGTACAAACGAAAAAACCCGTGAACTCTAAGCAACTGAATTCACGGGTTTTTCTAAATGTGGCGGTGAAGGAGAGATTCGAACTCTCGATACAATTTCTTGTATACACACTTTCCAGGCGTGCTCCTTAAGCCACTCGGACACTTCACCGTATCTCGTCAAACCAGTTCAGTCTGTCGAGGCGCGCTAATGTAGTCGAAAGCCTTTCTGATGGCAAAGGTTTTTTTCAGAATTTTCATGCGGTTAGACGGTTATGCCATTACCTGCCCATTCAGGGACGGTGATTCTGCCATTCTCGGGCATGGGGAATGGATGCCTGGGACGGTCGGTGCGCCCTGCTCCGGGCCGTCTACCCTTGGGTGTGGCGTAAAAGCCTGACTGGGTAGTCAGTCACGGCGCTTTACCAGGGCGGACGTGGTGGGTAACGTTTGCGCATGCATTTGTATAAATAGCCTCTCTATAACAAACCCTACAAGGAACCGCGTCATGAGTGAGTTGATTGCCTACCACCTCGAAGACGGTATCGCGACCCTGACCTTGAGCAACGGCAAGGTAAATGCCATTTCTCCGGCGGTGGTGAGTGAGTTTAATGCGGCGCTGGATCAGGCCGAGAAGGACCGTGCGGTGGTGGTTATCACCGGGACGCCGGGGATACTGTCGGGTGGTTATGATTTGAAGGTGATGACGGCCGGCCCCAAAGAGGCGATCAGCCTGGTGACGTCGGGCTCGACGTTGGCGCGTCGACTACTGTCCCATCCGTTCCCGGTCATCGTCGCTTGCCCTGGGCACGCGGTCGCCAAGGGTGCGTTCCTGCTGTTGTCGGCGGATTATCGGATTGGTGTGGAAGGCCCGTTCAGCATCGGCCTGAATGAAGTGGCAATTGGCATGACCATGCATCACGCCGGTATCGAGTTGGCGCGGGATCGTCTGCGCAAGTCGGCATTTCACCGCTCGGTGATCAACGCCGAGATGTTTGACCCGCAGGGTGCATTGGCTGCCGGCTTCCTCGATAAAGTCGTCGCCCCTGAAGCGTTGCACGCTGCTGCCCTGGAAGCGGCGCGTCAGTTGAAGAAGATCAATATGAACGCCCACAAGCACACCAAGTTGAAAGTGCGTAAGGCGCTGTTGGAGGCGCTGGATGATGCAATCATCCAGGATCAAGGCCACAACCTGGGCTGAGCCCTACTCTCGTTATGCCAGAGCCCGACCTTGAGTCGGGCTTTTTCTTACAAATAAACAGAATCACCTTGAGCCGCTCTAGTCGGGCTGTATCGGCACATGTTGAAACATGTGCTTAAACAT
The DNA here is from genome assembly GCF_059421065.1 of Pseudomonas sp. GW821-FHT03A09. Lineage (NCBI taxonomy): Bacteria > Pseudomonadati > Pseudomonadota > Gammaproteobacteria > Pseudomonadales > Pseudomonadaceae > Pseudomonas > Pseudomonas sp. GW821-FHT03A09. Next base: position 460,274 of record NZ_JBWKUX010000004.1, read on the forward strand.
CGCCTATCTCCTACGTCTGTAGGGGCAATTGCCGAATACAGTGCACATCCGTACACTGCGCCACCTTTTGTCCCGATAGGCCGTGTCGATGCTTTTTCTGTTACGTATGTTGTTGATGGGCCTGCACTTTATCGTCGCAGGTGTGCTGGGCGTTTTGTTGGGCATTTGCCGACCGTTCAACCCGGACAACAGTCGCTTGTGCGCGCGCCTTTATGCCCTGCCCGCCATGTGGATCTTGCGCCTGAACGTGAAGACCGATGTCGACTCACTGCGCAACAAGCCCGGCACCTGCGTGATCATCGCCAACCATCAATCCAACTTTGACCTGTTTGTGTTCGGCACCGTGGTGCCTTACCGCACGGTGTGTATCGCCAAGAAGAGCCTGAAGTGGGTGCCGCTGTTCGGCCAGTTGTTCTGGCTGGCGGGCAATGTGTTGATCGACCGGGGCAATGCGCATAAGGCACGCCGTGCGATGCTCACCACGACGCATACTTTGCAGCATGAGGACACGTCGATCTGGGTGTTCCCCGAAGGCACGCGCAACCTGGGCAAAGGCCTGTTGCCGTTCAAAAAAGGCGCGTTCCACATGGCAATTACGGCGGGTGTGCCGATCGTGCAGGTGTGCGTCAGCAATTACGTCACCCATATGCAGCTCAATCGCTGGAACAGTGGTGATGTGCTCATTCGTTCGTTGCCACCTATTCCTACGGCTGGACTGACCGCGGATGACATCCCTCAGTTGATGCAGACTTGCCAGGAACAGATGGACCATTGCATCGAGGCAATGGACCGCGAGCTGCAATCGGCTGCAACAATCGAACTCGCTTCCAGCTAAGCTGCCCAACACCAGTCCTCTCAAATAAGAAGCGATCAGCACCATGGGTAGAGTTGTTGCGGCCGCGGTCTACAGCGCCGGTAAAAAAGTCACCGATATCACCCTCGATGAAGGCGCGGCCTGGGCCGCCAAACCCGACCATTTTGTGTGGATCGGCCTGGAAGAACCCAACGCCCAGGAACTGGCCAACCTGCAACGCCAATTCAACTTGCATGAATTGGCCATCGAAGACGCCCTGGAAAAACACAGCCGCCCGAAGCTGGAAACCTTCGGCGATGCGTTGTTTATCGTCACCTATTCACCGGTGCGCGAGAACGGCAAGCTGGAGTTTATCGAAACCCATATCTTCGCCGGCAACGGCTACATCATCACGGCGCGCAACGGGCATTCTGCGTCCTACGGCTTTGTACGCCAGCGCTGTGAGGCGCGGCCGCTATTGCTGGAGCATGGGGAAGACTTCGTACTCTATGCCTTGCTGGATTTCGTCACCGAGAACTACCAGCCGGTAAGCGAGGCGATCCATGCCGAGATCGACGAGCTGGAGCGCAACGTGCTGTGCAGCTCGTTGAGTGAGCGCGATATCCAGAACCTGCATGGCCTGCGCCGTGATGTGCTGCGGCTCAAGCGCTACGTGGCACCGATGGTGGAGATCAGCCAGGAACTGCAGAAGCTGAGTTTTCCGTTTATCGACAAGAACATGCGCCCGTATTTCCGTGACGTGCAAATCCATGTGACACGACAGATGGAAGACCTCACCACCCTGCGCGATATCGCCAGCCAGACCATCGAGATCGGTGTGTTGCTGGAGGCTTCGCGCCAGAGTGTGGTGCAGCGCAAGTTCGCCGCGTGGGCGGCGATTCTCGCGTTCCCCACGGCGGTGGCGGGGATTTACGGGATGAACTTCCAGAACATGCCCGAGCTGCAATGGCACTACGGCTATTTTGCGGTGCTCGGGTTCATTACGCTGGGTTGTACCGGCCTGTGGGCCAGTTTCAAGCGTTCGGGCTGGCTTTAAACCTTAGCCTCGGATTTGTGAGCCACAAACCGCATCATCCATTCCGCCACGGTGACACCGTGGTGGTCGCGCTCAAGGCTGGCCACACCCTTTGTGTAGACTTTTTCGCCCAGGGTTGTCTGAAGAATCTCCAGCAACTCGCGGGAATAATCGTGGATAAATTCCGGGTGGCCCTGGAAGCACAGCACCTGATCGCCAATGTGATACGCCGCAAACGGGCAAAACGCGCTGGAAGCAATGACCGTGGCGTTTTCCGGCAGCGTGGTCACTTGGTCCTGGTGGCTGATCAATAACGTCAGCTCTTCCACTTCAGGGCTCATCCACGGTGCCTTGGCATCGAGCTGGTAGTCGTGGATACCCATGCCCCAGCCCTGACCCGCGCGTTCGGTCTTGCCACCCAGCAACAGTGCGAGCAACTGGTGACCAAAGCAGATACCCAGCAGCTTGTCGCCGCGCTCATAACGTTCGAGCAGGTAGGTCTTGAGGGTCTGGATCCACGGGTCGGTGCCAAAGGAATCGGCCTTGCTACCCGTGACCAGGTAGGCATCAAACACTTCGTCGTCCGATGGGTATTCACCCTGTACCACGTTGTAGATGACAAATTCGGCGGCAATCGGTTGCTTGGAGAACAGGCGCTTGAACATCTGCCCGTACCCTTGGTATTGATCGATCAAGCCTGGACGCAGGATATCGGTTTCCAGGATACAGACGCGTAGCGACATAAAAAATACCTGACACGGTGATGGGAATAATGCACACCCCAGAGCCTGCCTCGAAACCCCCTCCAAGGCAAGCCCTGGTAGAGGCTCTTTGTGGGAGAGGGCTTGCTCCCTCCCACATTCAGATCACCGAAACACTTCACCTTGTGCTGCCTTTTCCAGCAACAGCGCTGGTGGAGAGAACCGTTCCCCATATTGCTCAGCCAGGTACCGGGCGCGGGCGATAAAGTCGTTCAACCCGTACTGGTTGATAAACTGCAACGCGCCGCCACTCCACGCGGCAAAGCCGATGCCGAAGATCGACCCCACATTGGCATCCGCCGTGGACATCAACACGCCTTCCTCCACACAGCGCACGGTTTCGATGGCCTGGATAAACAACAGGCGGTCGCGCACATCCTGAGGCGAAATCCGCTTGCCTGGCTGTTCGAACCGGGTTTTCAACTCGGGCCACAGGTGTTTTTGCCCACCCGCCGGGTAGTCATAGAAGCCACCGCCCGCCGCCTTGCCTGCGCGCTTGTACTCATTCACCAACAGATCGATCACCCGCGTCGCCGGATGGATCGGCACATCCTTACCTTCCGCCTGCAAATCCTTGGCCGTTTGCTGTCGGATATGGCTCATCAAGCTGAGTGACACTTCATCGGACACCGCCAACGGCCCCACCGGCATGCCGGCCTTGCGCGCTTCAGTCTCGATCATCGGCGCGGCCACGCCTTCGCCAAGCATGGCGATGCCTTCGTTGGTGAAAGTGCCGAACACCCGCGAGGTGAAGAACCCGCGACTGTCGTTGACCACAATCGGGGTTTTCTTGATTTGCAGTACGAAATCAAAACCTCGAGCCAAGGTTTCGTCGCTGGTTTTCGCGCCTTTGATGATCTCCACCAGGGGCATCTTGTCCACCGGGCTGAAGAAATGCAGGCCCAGGAACTTGCCTGGATCAGGCACGGCGTTGGCCAAACCGCTGATGGGTAAGGTTGAGGTGTTGGAGGCAATCACTGCCTCGGTGCCCACCACGCCTTGGGCGGAGGCCGTAACCTGGGCCTTGAGTTCGCGGTTTTCAAATACGGCCTCGATGATCAGGTCGCAACCGGCCAGATCAGCGTCAGAAGCCGTAGGATGAATGCGCGCCAAGATCACGTCCCGCTGCTCGGCGGTCAATTGCCCACGGCTGACCTTCTTGTCCAACAGCGCGGCCGAGTGTGCCTTGCCCTTCTCGGCGGAAGCGAGGTTGATGTCCTTGAGCACCACCTCGATGCCCGCACTGGCACTGACGTAAGCGATGCCCGCCCCCATCATCCCGGCACCGAGTACGCCGACTTTGCGCGTCACGTAAGGCGCAAAGCCTTGGGGGCGCGAGCTGCCAGCGTTGATTTCGTTGAGCTGAAACCAGAAGGTGCCGATCATGTTTTTCGCTACCTGCCCGGTCACCAACTCGGTGAAGTAGCGGGCTTCGATCAGGTGCGCGGTGTCGAAATCGACCTGAGCGCCCTCTACCGCAGCGCAGAGGATTTTCTCCGGTGCAGGGAAGCAGCCGTTGGTTTTGCTGCGCAGGATCGACGGCGCAATCGCCAGCATCTGCGCCACTTTGGGGTTCGACGGCGTACCGCCGGGGATTTGATACGCCTTGTTGTCCCACGGTTGCCTGGCCTCAGGGTTGGCGAGAATCCAGGCGCGGGATTTGGCCAGCAGTTCCTCGCGGCTCACGGCCAGCTCATTGATCAAGCCGGCTTGCAGCGCCTGTTGCGGTCGTACTTTTTTACCTTCCAGCAAGTACGGCAGGGCCTTTTCCAGCCCCAACATGCGCACCATGCGCACCACCCCGCCGCCGCCCGGCAACAAGCCGAGGGTGACTTCCGGCAAGCCGAGCTGTGTGGACTTATCGTCCATCGCGACGCGGTAATGACAGGCCAGGCAAATCTCCCAGCCCCCGCCCAGCGCCGCGCCATTGATCGCGGCCACGACCGGTTTGCCGAGGGTTTCCAGGCGACGTAATTGTGCTTTCAACACCAGCACACCGTCGTAGAAATCCTTGCCGTGGGCCTTGTCGACTTTGATCAGCTCATTGAGGTCGCCACCGGCAAAGAATGTTTTCTTTGCTGAGGTGATTACCACACCTGCGATGTCGTCCTTTTCCACCTCCAGGCGTGCGACGGTGGCCGCCATGGCCTCGCGATAGGCGGCGTTCATGGTGTTGGCACTCTGGCCTGGCATGTCGAGGGTCAGCACCACAATCTGGTCCTGGCCTTTTTCGTAACGAATGGCGTCGGTCATGACGGGTTCCTTAGGCTCAGAGGCGTTCGATAATGGTGGCGATGCCCATGCCACCGCCGACACACAGGGTGGCCAGGCCATAGCGCTGCCGACGCACTTCCAGCTCGTCGAGCAGGGTGCCGAGGATCGCGCAGCCGGTGGCACCCAAAGGGTGGCCCATGGCTATGGAACCACCGTTGACGTTGACCCGTGCGGCGTCGATGCCCATGTCCTTGATGAACTTGAGCACCACCGAGGCGAAGGCTTCATTGACTTCGAACAGGTCGATGTCTTCTACGCGCAACCCGGCCTTGGCCAGGGCTTTACGCGTGGCCGGCGCCGGGCCGGTGAGCATGATGGTCGGGTCAGTGCTGGTGACCGCTGTGGCGACGATGCGTGCTCGCGGTTGCAGTCCCAGTTCGCGGCCCTTGGCCTCGGAACCGATCAACATCAATGCAGCGCCATCGACGATGCCGGAGCTGTTGCCCGGCGTGTGGACATGGTGGATGCGCTCCACATGGCTGTAGACCCGCAGTGCGGTAGCGTCGAAGCCCATCAAGCCCATCATCTCGAAACTGGGCTTGAGTTTGCCCAGGCCGTCGAGGGTGGAATCGCCGCGGATAAACTCGTCATGGTCCAGCAGCACAATGCCGTTCTGGTCCTGCACCGGAATCAATGATTTATTGAAGGAGCCGTCTGCACGTGCCCTGGCCGCTTTCTGCTGGGACTGTAGGGCGAAGGTATCGACATCCTGGCGACTGAAGCCTTCCAACGTGGCGATCAAATCGGCGCCAATGCCTTGGGGCGTGAAATGACTGTGCATATTGGTTTGCGGGTCGAGCACCCAGGCCCCACCGTCGCTGCCCATGGGCACGCGGGACATGGACTCAACACCCCCCACCACCACAAGGTCTTCGAAACCAGAGCGCACTTTCATCGCGCCAAGGTTCACCGCCTCCAGGCCCGAGGCGCAGAAGCGGTTGATCTGTACGCCGGCGACGCTGATGTCCCAGTCCGCCACCAACGCGGCCGTCTTAGCGATGTCAGCGCCCTGGTCACCTATCGGGGTAACGCAGCCGAGGACGATGTCATCGACCTGGTGCGTATCGAGGTCACTGCGCCGGGCCAGCGCCGTGAGCAAACCGGCCACCAGATTGACCGGTTTGACACTGTGCAAGGCACCATCGGCCTTGCCTTTGCCCCGGGGCGTACGTATCGCATCAAAGATCAAAGCTTGGGTCATGACGTCCTCGAACCGCAGTGCGTGTGTGCCCCTACCTTAGGCCCGATTGACACGGTTTCAATGACGGATGCGCTCATTGCTTTTGACCCCCTCGCTCGGACGAACGGTAGCTAGCTACGGGAAACCGCTGATTAATCGTTTTAGCTGTCTAGCCCTAGGGCTGGCGCCAAGATGGCGAATAGCCTCATGCCGTTTTAAGCGCAAATACCAATAAGCTGATATGAAATGGATCTAAGCCGCGCAGAACGAGGGCTCTAAGGTTGAATCTGTAAGAAGCTGTTGCCGGGTTTTGCTGGAGCAGCTGTAAGAAAAGCGACACGTCATATCGGCATAGTGGAATTTACCGGCACGTATTTGACGCTCAGGAATAACAACAAAAGGCAGTCAGCCATGTTCAAACATTCGAAAGTACGTCAGGCGGGACTTATTCTTTTCGCCACCACACTGATTCTGATCTTGCCCAATCTAACCAAGGTTATCGGGTGACGACTCAATCCCCATATTCGGTGCACACACAGCCTCAGGACTGCAGTTTTTGGCAGCACCTGCCGGGACATTGCGCATAGCGGTCCTGTGCAGGCGCTGCCGTTTTGCGTGGGAATTTCCGGTATCGTAAACACCATTACCCATCGCACCGGGCCTTTCTCTTGAAAACCATCCTCGCCCTCCTCGCCGTCTTACTGAGCCTGCCGATCTCTGCCGCGCAACTGACCATCGAACTGGAGCACACCAGCAAGACCTGGCAGACCGCCGACTTGCTCAAGCGGCCCGATGTACAAACGGTGCAGGTCGTCGATGATGTGTCCTACAAACGCAACATGACTTATCGCGCAGTGCCGCTAGCGGCCCTCCTACCGGGACTGCAGCCGGAAAACCACCTGCAAGCCGTTGCCCTCGATGGCTTCGCCGCCGAACTGACTGCCGCACCTTTGCTGGAAACACATGGCGCGCGTGCCTGGCTGGCGGTGGAAGACCCAGCCCACCCATGGCCCCCGCTGGCGGAAGGTAAACCGAGTGCCGGGCCGTTTTACTTGGTGTGGACCGACCCGCAAGCGGGTCACATCAGCCCAGAACAGTGGCCGTTCCAGATCTCCGGGATCAAGCAATTGAAGACCGTGGCCGAACGCTTCCCAGCCTTGCTACCCGACCCGAAGCTGGCGGCGAATGACCCCATCAACCAGGGCTTTGCGCTGTTCCAGAAAAACTGCCTGGCGTGCCATCGACTTAATGGTGCGGGCGATGCGCTGGTGGGGCCGGATTTGAACATCCCCTACAACCCCACCGAGTATTTCAGTGGGGACTTCCTCAAGCGTTATATCCGCGACCCGCAGAGCCTGCGGCATTGGCCACAGGCGAAGATGCCGGCGTTCGCGGCCAGTGTATTGCCTGACGGTGAGCTGGATTTGCTGGTGGGATATTTGCAGCATATGGCAGGGCGTAAACAGCGGCCCTGAATCACCGCAAACCCAATGTGGGAGCTGGCTTGCCTGCGATTGTGGCCTGTCAGTTGTCAGGGGGATAGCTGATCCACCGCTATCGCAGGCAAGCCAGCTCCCACATTTGATCTGCTTCGTTCTAGAGATTATTGCTGCTGCACTGAAATCACCGGGGTCGGGGCCACAAATACCTTCGCATGCATCTGCTCATGCCCACCGCCCCGGCGCATGCCACGTACCGGGCAGGCATCCAGGTAATCCAGGCCCACGGCCAATTTCAGGTGCCGCTCCGGCCGCGCCAGTTGGTTGGTCACGTCAAAACTGTACCAGGCGTCATCCAGCCAGGCTTCGGCCCAGGCGTGGCTGGCCAAATGGGTGCTGTCTTCGGTGTACAAATACCCCGACACATACCGCGCCGGAACCCCCAGGCTGCGCGCGCAGGCCAGAAACGCGTGGGTGTGGTCCTGGCACACACCCGCGCGCCCGGCGAAAGCCTCGGCAGCGCAGGTGTCGACTTCGGTGGCGCCGGGCGAGTAGACCATTGACTGGTTGAGCGCGTGCATCAAGTCGATCAACGCGCTGCGGTCGCGACGTTGTCGGCAGTGCTGCTCGGCAAAGCGGCGCAGTGCCTCGTCGGCTTCGGTCAGGCGCGTGCTGCGCAGGAACGGAAAAGCCGACTGGCTTTCGTGCTCAGCCTCGCGCAACTCGTCGATATCCACCTGGCCACGGGCACCAATGATGATGGCGTCGTGGGGCTCGTCCAAGGTCAGCACGTGCAGGATGTTGCCGAACGGGTCGACCTGGGCCCGTACTGGGCGTGGCAAGTCGAGTTGCCAACTGATGACGTGCTGGCGCTCGCTGTCGTGGGGCGTGAGGCGCAGGTACTGGATGCTGGCGCGCACCTGATCTTCATAGTGGTAGGTGGTTTCGTGGCTGATGGAGAGTCTCATGCCGCCTCCAGGTAGGAACTGTAGATGGCGTCGCCCAACTGGCGAACCAAGGGGATAAAGTCGGTCAGCCAGGCGTGCAGGCCTTCCTCGAGGATTTCATCGATGGCGGTAAACCGCAGGCGTGCATCCATTTCAGCGGCCAGGCGCTGGGCCGGACGGCCATTGAGGCCAGGCAGGCTGGCAAGGATCTGGTCGATTTCTTCGCTGCAGGCGCGCAACGAGCGTGGAACGTCGGCACGCAACAGCAGCAGCTCCGCCACTTGCCGCGCCCCTGGTGCGTCGCGGTAAATCTCGGTGTAGGCCTCGAACGACGATAACGCACGCAGCAATGCGCTCCACTGATAGTAGGCATGGGCCGTACCGTCGATGACGGCGGCGGCTTGGTCGCCGGCCATTTCATAGCGGGCGTCCAGCAGACGCAGGGTGTTGTCGGCACGCTCAATGAAAGTGCCCAGGCGGATGAAACGGAAGGCATCGTTACGCATGATGGTGCCGTAAGTGGCGCCCCGGAACAGGTGCGAACGTTCCTTGACCCACTCACAAAACCGGCTCATGCCGTAGCGGCTCAAGCCTTGCTGGGCGATGTCGCGTATATCCAGCCAAGTGGCGTTGATGTTTTCCCACATGTCGGCGGTAATTCGCCCACGCACCGCATGGGCGCTGGCTCGCGCTGCGCCGAGGCAGCTGTAGATGCTGGCCGGGTTGGCTGCGTCCAACGCAAAGAAGTGCAGCAGGCGTTCGGCATGCAGCTCGCCGTGACGCTCACGATAGTCATCCAGGGTGCCGGTGATCAGCAACGGCATGGCCAGTTCGTGCAGGCCGTCACCGTGCCCGTCTTGAGGCATCAAGGACAGTGAATAGCTGACGTCGAGCATGCGCGCGAGGTTTTCCGCGCGCTCCAGATAGCGCGACATCCAGTATAGATCCGAGGCAGTTCTACTCAACATGGCATCAATCCTCGACCACCCAAGTGTCTTTGGTGCCGCCGCCCTGGGACGAGTTGACCACCAGTGAGCCTTCACGCAGCGCCACGCGGGTCAAGCCGCCAGGCACCACGCGGGTTTCCTTGCCGGACAACACGAACGGGCGCAGGTCGATATGGCGTGGTGCTATGCCGTTTTCGACGAAGGTCGGGCAAGTGGATAAACACAGGGTCGGCTGGGCGATATAGGCATGGGGCTTGGCCTTGATACGGGCACGGAAAGCTTCGATTTCCGCCGCTGTGGACGCCGGGCCGACGAGCATGCCGTAGCCGCCTGAGCCTTGGGTTTCCTTCACCACCAGGTCCGGCAGGTTGGCCAGTACGTGGGACAGTTCATCGGGCTTACGACACTGGAACGTCGGAACATTCTTCAGGATGGGCTCTTCATCCAGGTAAAAACGGATCATCTCGGTGACGAAGGGGTACACCGACTTGTCGTCAGCCACCCCGGTGCCGATGGCATTGGCCAGCACCACGTTGCCAGAACGATAAGCGGCCAGCAGGCCAGGCACGCCGAGCATGGAGGCCGGATTGAAGGCCAGCGGGTCGAGGAACGCATCGTCGAGGCGACGGTAGATCACGTCCACCGCCTTGGGGCCGTCGGTGGTGCGCATGAACACGCGGTCATCACGCACGAACAGGTCGGCCCCTTCCACCAGTTCCACCCCCATTTCCCTGGCCAGGAACGCATGCTCGAAAAACGCACTGTTGAAGCGCCCCGGCGTCAGCACCACGACGCTCGGGTTATCCAGTGGGCTGGAGCTTTTCAGGGTATCGAGCAGCAGGTTGGGGTAGTGATCAATCGGGGCGATGCGCTGGGCGGCGAACAGCTCGGGGAACAGGCGCATCATCATCTTGCGGTCTTCGAGCATGTAGCTGACACCGCTCGGTGTACGCAGGTTATCTTCCAGCACGTAGTAGGTGCCGTCGCCGTCCCGTACGAGGTCGACGCCGGAAATATGGGAATACAGATCGCGGTGCAAGTTCAAGCCCTGCATCGCCAGTTGATATTGCTCGTTGGCCAGCACCTGTTCGGCGGGAATGACCCCGGCCTTGATGATGCGTTGCTCGTGGTACAGGTCGGCGAGGAACATGTTCAGCGCCTTGACCCGCTGAATGCAGCCACGCTCGACAACCCGCCATTCGCTGGCCGGTATGCTGCGCGGGATGGTATCGAAGGGAATCAGGCGTTCGGTGCCTTGCTCGTCCCCGTAAAGGGTGAAGGTGATCCCGGCGCGGTGAAACAGTAAATCCGCTTCACGCCGACGCTGCGCCAACAGCTCGGCAGGGGTTTCAGCCAACCAGCGGGCGAACTCGCGGTAATGGGGGCGGACTTGCCCTGCCCCATCGTACATCTCGTCGTAATAAGTGCGGGTCATGCCGTACTCCTTGTCACCCGGGCGCAGGAACTATCGCAAGGCCCGTGCCAGCGGCATTAACACTTATAAATCAGTGAGTTGAATAAACAGCGAAATCAAACCGCACCGTCCTGGTGCGCAGAATGCCCGCCGCCTTGCTTCACGCTTCATCCCAATGCGGGTTTTGGCTATCAACAGCATAGTCAGAGTTGATTTCACCGCCTGGCAACCGCTGAGGATAATCACCCCACCTGCTGAACTGCCTTCAGCGCTCCGCTCTTCCCTTTAGGCCACCCTCGTTGGGTGGCTTTTTTTTGGTGCAGGAAAGTACAGCGCAAGTTCCGAAAGCTTTCTGACGGCACAAACAAAATCGGCCGACCCAAAAGGTCAGCCGATACGCTGCGTTTCTCATACCGCTACATGGGTAAACCACGCACCTCCTGCTTCACGCCCCACCCTTCGATGATCCCGCCCAGCGGCTCGACCACCGCTTCAAAGTCTTGCTCGAAGTCTCCTATGCCGTCGTAGGTCGCGAACATGATTTTGCTCAGTTCCAAGTACCACGCGCCATCGTCGCGCGCGCTGACCTGGGCATTCAGGGATTCCCCGCGAAATCGACCCGCAGCCCTGCGCGCCCGTTCCTCATCCGGGAAAATGGCGTAGAACTCAATGGGGTGAAAACGCGAGAAGTCGAAGCCGCCTTCTTTCATGCGGCGCAGAACGTTGGTGCTGATGTCTTCTTGATAGGCTGTGCTCATGAAACGTCCTCCTCAAACCGATGGATAGACTTTCCGTGCTTCCCGAAGCCCATGCCCTACTGGCATGGGTACCACGGCAACAAAAACACCGCTGGAAAACAAGCATGTAGCTGACAAGACCAGACCTTAGCGATTCATTCGCTGATCTCGGTTGCAGAGTAGCGCGAAGCTATCACCTCCACCAGAGGCGCTTTGATGGCATACAGGGAATGTTCAGGCGGCAGGTGAGACGTCGAGGATTTGAATGCTGTTCTGGTCTTTGAGGATCTTGACCGTAGGCTCGGGTTTGCGGCCTTCAAGGTCATTGAGGTCGAGTTCGGCGGCGACCGGAACCAACTTGCTGCGGATCATGTGCGCCGCATCTTCGAGGCTGGGCTTCTGCGCGCAGTCGAACTGCTCTACGGACTTCACGCCGTGGTCATCAACGAAGGTAATCTGCCACTTTTGCATCGGTGCCTCCTCGATAAAACCCATGTGTGGGCTTACATCTATCTGGACCTTGAGGGCTCGCTAAACGTTCCACCCGAGGCCGGAGGCACCTGATCAACCGCGCTTATTTTTCAGCGCGTTCCTTCAAGGCTTTCAAGGTGTTGAACGGGGCGTCCACCACGAACTTGTTGGCCAGCCACGACGGCACACTGCCACCTGGTTCGGTGTGCACCTGGTAGGTCACTTCGGTTTGGTTATCGCCTTTGGGCACCAGTTTCCAGTAACCCTCCACTTGGGCCACACGCACATAACCTTTGACTTCCGGCTGGTAGGTCGGCACTTCCAACAATTTGCGGGTCACGGTGCCGTCGGCGGCCTTGGAGGTAGTGATTTCGAGGATGGAATCGCGGTCGGTCACCGGGAAAGGCGCCTTGAACTGAGTGTAGGTCCAGCTCTTGTCGCCTTCCTGCTTGAGCAGTTTTTGCGATTTGCATTCGTGGATCCAGGAACAGGCACCGGCCACGTCTTCCTGCAGGGCCTGGATCTTCGCGACCGGAGCCTTGATCACTGTCACACCGCGATAGGCCTTGTACTTGGAGCCGGCGATTTCGCTCAGGGACACCTTGATACCGTCCTCGTCCTTAGCAACCTGCCAATCTTCGGCCTGGGCAGTGGCAGCAAACAACACTGTAAAACCGCACACCACAGCCATTCGTTTCAGCGAACCCATTGTTGTATTCCTTATTGTTGAAGTTCCGATAGTAAAGCCCATCAAGCCGCCGTCATCTGCTCCCACCAGCCGATCAACCGGATTGCGTCGACCTGGTCATTGCCGCAGACCTCGATATCCGCCTTGAAATCACTGCACACCGCCGGTCGCTCGGGGCGACCAAACAGCTGGCATAGCTGTTCGACCGACAAGTGCACACAGCGTTCTCCCGCCGGTTTGCCGTTGGGCATTCCCGGTAGCGGTGAACTGATGGAGGGGGCGATGCAGCAGGCGCCACAGCCTTCACGGCATTTCATGACCAGCAGGTCCTCGACGGCTCAATGTGGATGGCCGGGCTAGAGTACGCCCTAAAACAGCCGTTTTAAAATGGTCTAACAAGGGTTTTTCGCACAAAACAAAAGTGACTGACCAGTCTGCGACAGATGGTCGAAGGCCTGCGTCACGTTCGGGGGAAAGTTTACTGCTTGAATTCGAAATCCAGCGCCGCGCCTTCCACTTCACGCCGTTCTTCATTGCGCAGTTGCAGCTTCATCTCATTGCTGAGCAAGCGGCCGTTGATCTGGAACGCACTGTTATCGGTTGGCTTTTCGCCAAACATAGGCGGCAACAGCGGCACACTCTTGGGCTTGGGCATGGTGCCGATCGGCTGCAAGTGCCTCACCATATCCGAGGGCAGAGACAGGTCCAGATGCGCCGGGGGCAACTTGGTCTGGGCCACTTCGTGGGCCGACTTGGATTTGCTGGCGACCGGGGCACGCTTTTTCACTGGCGCGGCTTTCTTTTTGGTGGGGGCAGGCTTCTTTACTGGAGGCTTTTGCTGAGTTTGGGCGACAGGCCTGGTTTCAGTCACGGGCGCCGCGGCCAGCACAGCGCCGACGTTACACAGGCTTAACAGGCCAACCACCCAAACAACACGAAAAATAGAGGTCATATCGCCAACAGCATTAACGGCAGAAAGCCATATGCTCGCTTGTTGTACGCGGCATGACAAGCGCGGTGATCCGCCGAGCCGCCAAACTGCCCCCTTTGCACACCTCAAAAGCCTGCTGCGGTTTCCTGACACAACTGGCTGGCGAGCATCCCTAGGGTCATCAGTGCGCGTTCCGCCTCACGGTTCCACGGCGTGCCACAGTTGAGGCGAATACAGTGGTTGAACTGTTCCGTATTACTGAAGATCACCCCCGGCGCAATGCTGATGCCTTGTTGCAGCGCACGTACGTGCAGTTCCTGGGTATTGACCCGCCCGGGCAAACTGACCCACAAGATAAAGCCACCGGTTGGACGGGTCATCTGCGTGCCTTCGGGGAAATACTGCTGCACGGCCAGTTGGAACGCGCTGAGGTTCTTACGGTACTCCTGGCGGATATAGCGCAGGTGCCGGTCGTAGCCACCGTTCTCCAGGTATGCCGCAACGCCCATCTGGGTGACGCTGCAGGCAGAGTGGGTGCTGAACATCTGCAGACGCTGGATTTCCTGCTGGTACTTGCCGGCAATCATCCAGCCGATACGCACACCGGGCGACAATGTCTTGGAAAAACTCGAGCAGTAGATCACTCGATCGAGGCGATCATAGGCTTTCAATGCCTTGGTGCGGCCGACTTCGAACATCAGTTCGCCGTAGATATCGTCTTCGACGATCTGGATATCGAAATCCGAGGCCAGGCGCAGCAATTGTTTCTGCCGCTCTTCAGGCATGGTCGCGCCCAAAGGGTTGCTCAAACGGGTGGTCAACACCAAAGCCTTGATCGACCATTGGTTCGCCGCCAGTTGCAGGGCCTCCAGGCTCATGCCGGTGGCGGGGTCGCTGGGGATCTCGATGACCTTGAGGCCCAACAGGTCGGCCAGTTGCAGCAACCCGTAATAGGTGGGGGATTCGGCGGCGATCAAATCACCGGGACGCGTAAGCACCCGCAGTGACATCTGCAACGCATCCACACAGCCGTGGGTGATCACCACTTCGGAGGGGTCCACCACCACGCCGGCATCGCGCATGCGAATTGCCACCTGGCGGCGCAACGGTTCGAAACCCGGACTGAACATATAGCTGAACGCCCGTGGGCTCTGGAAGCGCGTGACCTTGGCCAACTGCTGGTGCAGTGCGCGCACCGGCAGGTAGTCGACACTCGGCACCGCCGCCCCCAACGGAAACACCCCTTCGCGGCGCGACTCCACCAATACTTGCTGGATGATGCTGCTGCGGGTGACCAACCCTGGTCGCTCGACCCGTGCGATGTCTGGCGTGGGCGCCGTCAGTGCGGGTGTCTGGTGCACGTAATAGCCCGACTGTGGCCGCGCCCGGATCAGCCCCTGGTCTTCCAGGTTGGCGTAGGCCTGCAACACCGTGGCATGGCTGACATTGAGCTGGGAGCTCATCTTGCGCACCGAGGGCACGCGCTCCCCCGGTTGATAGACACCGCGCCGGATGTCCTCAGCCAGTTGCTGGGCAATACGCTGGTAAAGCAACAGATTGGTCATGACGCAGCACTCGATTTCACGGGTATTTTATTTTTGTGTGAAACATACCGGCACAGTTTAGAAGTGTACGGGGACAGTTGCCACAATAGTCGAGCGCGGGCGGCAGTGATAGAAAAAACTGTAAGGGTGTAACCCGAACCAAATGTGGGAGGGGGCTTGCCCCCGATAGCGGTAGTTCCAGTCAATATATTCGTTGACTGATACTCCGTCATCGGGGGCAAGCCCCCTCCCACATTTTTGAGTTGTGCCAGGCTTTAGCGGGCAGCGCCCAGTTGGCCTTTTTCATCAGAGAAGACGATCTCTACCCGACGGTTCTGCGCACGGCCACGTTCGGTGGCATTCACGTCCACGGGATACTGGTCGCCATAGCCTTCGACCTGGATGCGTTTTTCATCAATGCCCAGGTCCATCAGCACATCGGCCACCGATTGCGCACGGTCGCGGGACAGCTTGAGGTTTTCCTGCTCGCCACCAGTGTTGTCGGTGTAGCCCTCGATGCGCACCACGCGGCGGGGGTTCAGTTGCAGGAACTGGACGATTTTCAGCACCGTGCGGTTGGCTGAGTTCTCCAGCTCGGCTTCGCCGGTGTCGAACAGCATGTCGCCCAGGGTCATCACCAGGCCGCGATCTGTCTGGGTGGTAGTCAGGCTGGCAATTTGCTGCTCAAGCCATTTGCCCTGCTGCTGCACACTGGCCAGCTTGCTTTCACGCAGCGCCAGTTGCAGGCGCTGGCGCTCCAGTTCGAGCTTGGTACCGCGTTCGGCATTCAGGCCCTGCTCGGTGTGTTCCCGTGCAATCGCGCTGTAGCGTTGGCTCAGGTAAGCGTAATGCACGACGTCGGCACCACTGCCCCAGTAGCTGGACAAACGGTCGGCACGGGCCAGGGATTCACCGGCGCGAATCACGTCTTTAGGCGCGAAACGCAGCACGTTGGCGTCTTCCTTGACCTTCTGGAAGTCATTGCCTGCCTGCTGCAACGCTTGCTCGCTATTCGGCTGGCTGACGCAACCGCCCAGGGCGGCACTGCCCAACAGCAGCACGCAGCTCAAGCTACGAATGATCGGGCTCATTGGGCTTCTCCCAACTGCAATTGCTTGCGCAGGCGAGTGATGCGGGTATTGAGCACGTTCAGTTGTTCCTGGGTTTTGCGGGTCAGAATCCGCGCTTCAGCGAGGCGTGCGTCCAGCTCGGCCTGTTCTGCCTGCATGCGCGCCGCCTTGTAGGATTGGTCAGCCATGTCGGCCTTGGCCTTGGCGAACTTGTCTTCAGCCAGCTTCAGCTCAGGCGATTGATCGGTGCTGGCTCCCACGGCGCTGGCTTGCTCCAGGGCTTGCTGGGTGAGGCGGATTTGTTCATTCGGCGCAGGATCAGCTGCACATCCCGCCAAAGCGACAACGGCGAGGGCCGCGAAAAGAGGTCGAAGATTCACTGTAAATCCTTACTTTGCTGAGGTGCCGACGGGCTGCTGCAGTTGCGCTTTCCAACGCTCAAGATTGTGCTGCAACGCGGTGTGCGCGACATCGGACGTGAGCAATTCTGTCATCTTTTTGGCCAGCTGTCCGCGCAGCCAAGGATCATTGCAGGCCGAGTTATGGGAAACCGCCAGGTACAAACCCGGCTGGTCGACGGGGACTTCGCGCGCAATCAGATCGTTACTCATGCCCAGGCTCTGAGCCATGGCCATCCCGGAATAGCGTCCGGCAAGCACGTAGTCCACTTCCCCGAGCAGCAATTTCTGGAAGGCGGGCGTCAGGTTGGGAAAGCGCTGAAGGCTCAACTGCTGGCCCGCAAACGTTTCAAAACCTGCACTCAGGCGGGCACGTTCTGACACCGCCCCCTTATGGCCGTGCAGGTCTGCTGCGGTGGTGTAGATCAGGGGCGAATCCTTGCGGGTCCACACCAGATAGTCGATCTGCACCAATGCCGGATGAATGTAATCGAGGGTTTCCAGCTCGCCCACGTTCAACGGTGCATCGGCCAGCATGTCCATGCGTCCGCTGCGTACTTCATCCAGGGCCAGGGAGCGTTTGCCGCCATAAAGCAGGTCGATTTTCAGCCCAAGGTCCTTGCCCACTTGTTGCAGCACATCGGCGGTGGCGCCGATCAGGTGCGTCGGGTCCTGGGGGGCACGCCATAGCAAAGGCGGTGCGTCCGGGCTGCCGGTGATCACTAGGCGCTCACATTTGCCAGCAGCCAGCGCCAGGCTTGGCAGCAGCGTGAGGCCCAGCAGTAAGGCCCAGGGGCGCAGTTCCATGGCGAAGCTCTCCGATGTTCTAAAAAGAGGCAGCAAAAAAAAGCCCGGTCACAAGGACCGGGCTCTTTATAAGTGAAGCCGCTGGTTTAGACCAGCTTCTCCAGCTCAGGTACAGCTTCGAACAAGTCCGCTACCAGGCCGTAATCAGCCACCTGGAAGATCGGTGCTTCTTCGTCCTTGTTGATCGCAACGATCACTTTGGAGTCTTTCATACCAGCCAAGTGCTGGATCGCGCCGGAGATACCGACGGCGATGTACAGCTGTGGCGCAACGATCTTGCCGGTCTGGCCGACCTGCATGTCGTTGGGTACGAAACCTGCGTCGACGGCCGCGCGGGAAGCGCCGACCGCGGCACCCAGCTTGTCGGCCAGGGCGTACAGGAATTTGAAGTTGTCACCGTTCTGCATGCCACGGCCGCCGGAAACGACGATCTTGGCAGCCGTCAGCTCAGGACGGTCCGACTTGGCCAGCTCTTCGCCAACAAAGCTCGAAGTGCCTGCATCGTGAGCAGCGGCCACAGCCTCAACGGCAGCCGAACCACCTTCAGCAGCAACCGGGTCGAAACCGGTGGCACGCACGGTGATCACTTTGATTGCAGCGGTCGATTGCACGGTGGCAATGGCGTTACCGGCGTAGATCGGACGCTTGAAGGTGTCGGCGCTTTCTACCGAGATGATCTCGGAGATCTGATCGACGTCCAGCTGCGCAGCAACGCGTGGCAGGATGTTTTTGCCGTTGGACGTGGCAGCCGCCAGGATGTGGCTGTAGCCCTTGCCCAGCTCAGCAACCAACGGGGCAACGTTTTCCGGCAACTGGTGCGCGTAGGCCGCGTTGTCGGCCAGCAGAACCTTGCTCACGCCAGCGATTTTCGCAGCGGCTTCAGCCACGGCGCCAGCGCCAAGACCTGCAACCAGTACGTGAACATCACCACCGATTTTAGCGGCGGCAGCCACGGTGTTCAGGGTGGCCGGGGCCACGACTTTGTTATCGTGTTCAGCGATTACCAAGATAGTCATGATCAGATTACCTTCGCTTCGTTCTTCAGTTTCTCGACCAGTTCAGCCACCGACTTGACCTTGATGCCCGCGCTGCGAGCAGCCGGTGCTTCAACCTTGACGGTCTTGTTGGTGGAGGCGGTGGAAACGCCCAAAGCTTCTGGAGTGACCGACTCAAGCGGCTTCTTCTTGGCTTTCATGATGTTTGGCAGCGACGCGTAGCGCGGCTCGTTCAAACGCAGGTCGGTGGTGACGATGGCAGGCAGCTTCAGGGAAACGGTCTGTGCGCCGCCGTCGATTTCACGGGTCACAGCCACGCTATCGCCGCTCACTTCGACTTTGGAGGCGAAGGTGCCCTGGCCGTAACCGGTCAGCGCAGCCAGCATCTGGCCTGTCTGGTTGTTGTCGCTGTCGATGGCCTGTTTGCCAAGGATCACCAGTTGAGGCTGTTCCTTGTCGACAACGGCTTTGAGCAGCTTGGCAACGGCCAGGGAGGTCAGCTCTTCAGCGGACTCGACCAGGATGGCGCGGTCGGCGCCCAGTGCCAGGGCGGTACGCAGCTGCTCTTGGGCAGTGGTCGGGCCGATGGAAACCACGACGATTTCAGTCGCCACGCCTTTCTCTTTCAGGCGTACAGCTTCTTCCACGGCGATTTCACAGAAAGGGTTCATCGACATCTTGACGTTAGCAAGATCGACGCCGGAATTGTCCGCCTTGACGCGAACTTTCACGTTGTAATCGACAACGCGTTTGACAGCTACAAGAACCTTCATGGATTCCTCGTTACTCTCCGGTGAAAAGAAAGTCGCCTAGGCGAACCTGGCGGTTGATGCTCATCGGCACACAAGGGCACCTCCAAAAACCTCGGCGGATGACCTTGCTCACGGGAAATGATGACCGTTCGTCAGTGGTGACTCAGAGGTCATTCTTTATCGCAGCGTGTAAACTGCGCGCCATCGTTTAGGCACGCGTCACCTGTCTTGCTTTTGGACGTGCTCTTGAAACCTGCAGTCTGCCTACGGTAAGCGCAAAACCGACCGTATATTGACCGGAACGCCTATTCTGGTCAATACGCCAAAATAGCCAGTCATAAGCCGCGTTGCTTTGATTTACCTAGCTTTCAACCAATTCAAACAAACGTTTGTATTGGACGCTGACAGTGGTCTATATATAATGCGCCACCTAGAGAGAGCGGTGGGTCTTGCCGTTGTTGTAAGACGATACCGAACCTCCACCCATTAGAAAAAAAAGCCTGTTGAGCCTTGAGTAGGAGATAGCCTGTGGAACGCGAATACATGGAATTCGACGTGGTCATCGTCGGCGCCGGCCCGGCGGGCCTGTCTGCCGCCTGCCGACTGAAGCAGAAGGCCGCCGAAGCCGGTAAAGAAATCAGCGTCTGCGTGGTCGAGAAAGGCTCCGAAGTCGGCGCCCACATCCTCTCCGGTGCCGTGTTCGAACCACGTGCCCTGAACGAACTGTTCCCGGACTGGAAAGAGCTCGGCGCCCCGCTCAACACCCCTGTGGTGCGCGATGACATCTATGTGCTGCGCAGCGCCGACACCTCCACCAAGGTTCCTGACTTCTTTGTGCCCAAGACCATGCACAACGAAGGCAACTACATCATCTCCCTGGGCAACCTGTGCCGCTGGCTGGCCCAGCAGGCCGAAAACCTGGGCGTGGAAGTCTACCCAGGCTTCGCCGCCCAGGAAGCGCTGTTCGACGAAAACGGCGTGGTGCGCGGGATCATCACCGGCGACCTCGGCGTCGACCGCGAAGGTCATCCGAAAGAAGGCGTCTACACCCCAGGCATGGAACTGCGCGGCAAGTACACGCTGTTCGCCGAAGGTTGCCGTGGCCACATCGGCAAGCAACTGATCCAGCGTTTCAACCTGGACAGCGACGCCGACGCCCAGCACTACGGCATCGGTCTCAAGGAAATCTGGGAAATCGACCCAGCCAAACACCAGCCAGGCCTGGTGGTACACACCGCCGGTTGGCCGCTGGACATCATGAGCGCCGAGAACACCGGCGGCTCGTTCCTCTATCACCTGGAAAACAACCAGGTGGTCGTTGGCCTGATCGTCGACCTGTCCTACAGCAACACGTTCCTGTCGCCGTTCGATGAGTTTCAACGCCTCAAGCATCACCCGGTGCTGGCCCAGTACCTCGAAGGCGGCAAGCGCATCAGTTACGGCGCACGTGCCATCTGCAAAGGCGGCCTGAATTCGTTGCCGAAGATGGTCTTCAAAGGTGGCGCGCTGATCGGTTGCGACCTCGGCACCCTGAACTTCGCCAAGATCAAGGGCAGCCACACCGCGATGAAGTCCGGCATGCTCGCCGCCGACGCCGTCGCCGACCGCCTGTTCGCCGAATCCGAAGGCGGTGATGAACTGACCGCGTACGTCGACAGCTTCAAATCCAGCTGGCTCTACGAAGAACTGTTCGCCAGCCGCAACTTCGGCCCGGCGATGCACAAGTTCGGCCCGATCCTCGGCGCTGGCTTCAACTGGTTCGACCAGAATATCCTGGGCGGCAAGATGCCGTTCACCCTGCACGACACCAAGCCGGACTACGCCTGCCTCAAGCTGGCCAAGGACAGCAAGAAGATCGATTACCCGAAACCCGACGGCAAGCTGAGCTTCGACAAGCTGAGCTCGGTGTTCATCTCTGGCACCAACCATGAAGAAGAACAACCGTGCCACTTGAAGTTGAAAGATCCGAGCATCCCGATCAGCACCAACCTGCCGCTCTACGATGAACCGGCACAGCGCTACTGCCCGGCCGGCGTGTACGAGGTGATCACCCAGGAAGACGGCGAGAAGCGCTTCCAGATCAACGCCCAGAACTGCGTGCACTGCAAGACCTGTGACATCAAGGACCCTTCGCAGAACATCACCTGGGTCACGCCGGAAGGCGCGGGCGGGCCGACTTACCCGAACATGTAAGCTCACTGCTTGAACAAAAAAGGCTCCCAAATGGGAGCCTTTTTTATGCCCAACACAAATCAAATGTGGGAGCGAACTTGCCTGCGATAGCGGTGGGTCAGTTAGAACACCTTTGACTGAGAAACCGCTTTCGCAGGCAAGCCAGCTCCCACATTGACCGCGTTGAATCAGTAAGATCTAGGCGGCGCGTTCTTCGCCGGGATTGCGCAGGAAATAGCGTTTGTACTCCCGACTGAACTGCGACGTACTCTGATAGCCCACACTGTGCGCCGCCTGCGCCACGCCCATGCCCTCCACCAGCAGGAGCTGTTGTGCCTTGAGCAACCGCAAGCGCTTGAGGTACTGCACCGGTGACAACAACGTGCAACGCTTGAAATGCTCGTGAAACGTCGATGCACTCATATGCGCATACCCGGCCAGGGTCTCGATATTCAGCGGCTCGGCGTAATGGGCATGCAGGTGATTCAACGACGTGGCGATCCGTGAGAACTGCCCCTGCTGTTCCACCAACGCACGCAACACCTCAGCCTGCGGCCCACGCAACGCGGTGAACAACAATTCACGTACCCGTGCAGGGCCCATGATCCGGCTTTCCAACGGATCGTGCAGGCACTGCAACAGCCGTTCGACACAACCGCGCATCGCGTCATCCAGCACCACTGAGCTCATCGACTCCAGCGTCTGCGCTGCCGGTGGCGGCCCGGCTTGAATACCCATGGCCATGACCAACTCGCCAAGCACAACGCGATCGATGCCCACAGTCACGCCATACAACGGCGCATCCGGCAAGGCAAAGGTCTCGCATTCGAACGGCACCGGCATCGCCTGGATCAAGTAATGCCCGGCGCCATACTCCAGGGTTCGCGGGCCCAGATAGGCGACCTTGCTGCCCTGGACGACGATCATCAGGCTCGGCTCATAGATCTGCGGCCCACGCGCCACGTCGCAACTGGCGCGCATTACCTGCACGCCGGGAAGGTTCGTCGGGGAAAAACCGTCGCAAGGCGTAAGCCCCTTGATCAAGGCAACCAGCGCAGCATTGGCATCGAGATGACGAGTCAACAACATGGCAAAAAACTTCGTGAAAAAGGGATGAGACCATCATCGCAGGTCTGAAGACAGATGCATCCAAACACAGGGCACTCCCGGACGAATAGGCATGAGACTCGGAGCAATCGCCATGGCCGCACCCAGGCCCGGCGCGGAGAATGCGCGGCCTCCCTGATCATTCCTTGTGCGAGGTTTCACATGTACACCGCCATCGGTTATGCCGCCCAATCAGCCACCACTCCCCTCGCCCCCATGTCCTTCGAACGCCGCAGCCCACGCGTCGACGACGTGGCCATCGAGATCCTCTACTGCGGCGTCTGCCACTCCGACATCCACCAGGCACGTAACGAGTGGGGCATCGCCGTCTACCCGTTGATGCCGGGCCATGAAATTGTCGGCAAAGTCACCGCCGTCGGTGCCAACGTCACCGCGCACAAAGTCGGTGATCTAGTGGGTGTGGGTTGCATGGTCGACTCATGCCGCCATTGTGAAGCCTGTCAATCGGACCTTGAGCAATACTGCCTGGAAGGCCCGACCATGACCTACGCCACCCCGGACCGCGTGGATGGCAGCAACACCATGGGCGGTTACTCCGACAGCATCGTGGTCAGTGAACACTTCGTGGTGAAGATCCCCGCCAGGCTCGACTTGGCCAGCGCCGCGCCGATCCTGTGCGCAGGCGTGACCATGTACTCGCCGATCAAGCACTACGGCATCAAGGCTGGCGACAAAGTCGGCGTATTGGGAATGGGCGGCCTGGGTCACATGGGTATCAAGCTGGCCAAGGCGATTGGCGCAGAAGTGACTCTCTTTACCCGCTCCGCGAGCAAGGCCGAAGAAGGTCGTCGCCAAGGCGCCGACCACGTGATTGTGTCCACCGACGCCGAGCAGATGAAAGCCGCCGCCGGGCACTTCGACTTCCTGCTGGACACCATCCCGGTGCAGCACGACCTGAACCCCTACCTCGACGTGCTGCGCTTTGACGGCGTGCATATCCTGGTGGGCCTGATCGAGCCGGTGGACCCTCCGGTGAATGCCGCCAAGCTGATATTGGGCCGTAAAGTGTTGGCCGGTTCGTTGATCGGTGGTATTGCCGAAACCCAGGAAGTCCTGGATTTCTGTGCCGAGCACGGCATCAGCTGTGACATCGAAATGCTCGACATCCGCCACATCAACGAAGCCTACAGCCGCATGATCGCCGGTGATGTGAAGTACCGCTTTGTCATCGACATGGCGACCCTGAAAGCCTGATCAGGCTTTCGCGCCCAACTCCGCTGACAGCCGGGCTGCGACCTGTTTGATCACAGGGATCAGCTCGGCCATTTTCTCCAACGGCATGTAGGGCACGGTACTGGCGATGCTGATGCCGGCGACGATGCGCCGGCTGGCATCGCGCACGGGGGCCGCCACGCAACGGATCGAAGGTTCGTTGTCTTCCAGATCGAACGCATATCCGCCCACCACGTATTCACGCATGCGCTGCTCAAACTGCGCCCAGGACTGTTCCGGGTGTTGCGGCCATGCCTGGCTTTTCCCGCCGACCGGCAAACTGACTTCGTACAGGCGCTGCCACTCCTCCACGTTGTCATCCAGCAGCAGCGCCTTGCCGATACCGGTACGCGCCAGCGGCATGCGATGGCCGACCCGCGAGCGCATTTCCGGGCCGTTGCGGCCTGGGTTCTTGTGCAGGTAGAGCACGTCGTCGTATTCGCGAATTGCCAGGTGGATAGTGTCACCGGTGAGTGCCGACAGTTCATCCAGATACGGCACGGCCAAGGTCACCAATGGCAGCTCTTCGCGGGCCTGGAACCCCAGCTCGATCAACTTCGGCCCCAACAGATAACCGACTTGCGGCACCACACGCAGGTAACGCTCCTCCACCAGGCAACTGGCCAGGCGGTGGGTAGTGCTGCGGGTGGTGCCGATGCGCTTGGCGATCTCTTTCAAGTCGCGCGCACCGGCCGCCACCGCTTGCACCACGCCCAGGCCACGCAGCAAGGTCTGGGTGCCGGTGGGGGCGGCGTCTTTGACGGGGATGTGGGCGTTTTCCTGCATGTCGGGCCTATGTGGTGGTACGAAAACGAGCGGCATTATGGCAAATACCGCCCGCCAGAACAGAGGAGATCCACTGTGGGAGCTGGCTTGCCTGCGATGAGGGAGAGTCAGCCAGTAAATGTGCAAGCTGACCCACCGCTATCGCAGGCAAACCAGCTCCCACATGTTGATCGCCACATGGCAGAACTTCAACGCTGTTTCATGCGGTCAATGATGACGGCCAGCAACAGGATCGAACCCCGGATCACGTACTGGTAGAAGGTGTCGATGTTCTTCAGGTTCATCGCGTTTTCGATGATCGCCAGAATCAGCACCCCGGCGATCACATGGCGGATCATGCCGATGCCGCCGCTCAACGACACCCCGCCCAACACGCAGGCGGAGATCACCGTCAGCTCGAACCCCTGGCCGATCATCGGCTGGCCCGAGGTCATGCGCGAGGCGAGAATCACCCCGGCCAATGCGCCAATCAAACCATGCACCGCAAAGATGATGATCTTGGTGCGATCAACGTTCACCCCGGCCAGCAACGCAGCTTCCTGATTGCCGCCGATGGCCATGGTGTTGCGTCCGTAGGTCGTGTAGTTGAGCAACCAGCCAAAGAACACAAAACACAGCACCGTGATGATGATCGGCACCGGCACGCCCATCAGTTGCCCGTTGCCGAACACGAAGAAGCCTTCATCCATCACTCCGACGGCCTTGCCGTTGGAAAAGATATAAGCCAGCCCGCGCACGATCTGCATCGTAGCCAAGGTCGCGATCAACGCGTTGATGCGCAGCTTGGCAATCACGATGCCGTTGATCAGCCCCACCACCAGGCCCATGGCCAACGCCGCCGATACGCCGAGCACCACGCTGTCGGTGTCGCGAATCACAATCCCCGCCACCACCCCGGCGCAGGCGATCACCGAGCCCACCGACAAGTCGAAATGCCCCGATGCCAGGCAAAACAACATGGTGCAGGCAGCGATGCCCACCGTGGAAATTGCCAGGCCCAGGCCGCGCATGTTCAGCGGCGAGAGGAAGTTGTCGATAAACAGCGCACTGAGCACAAAGATGCTCAACGCCGCGAGCAACATCACCCAGTCATCGAGGAACTTGCGCTGGTTGAAACCCGGCCAGAAGCCTTTTGCAGTCTTTACCTGGGACATATTCACCTCGAATTCTTCAAGCCCGCGTACGCGGAAGGGCCAGTTGCAATAGCCGTGTTTCGTCGGCCTGGTCGCGGCTCAACTCACCGGTCAGGGCGCCCTCGCTCATCACCAGGATGCGGTCGGAGATGCCCATCACTTCCATCAGGTCGCTGGACACGACGATCACCGCAATCCCACTGGCCGCCAGGTTATGGATGATCTGATAGATCTCCGACTTGGCGCCGATGTCGATGCCACGGGTGGGCTCATCCAGCAGCAACACCTTCATCGGCATCGACAGCCAGCGCCCGAGAATGGCCTTCTGCTGATTGCCGCCGGACAGGTACATGATTTTCTGCTGCGCGTTCGGCGTTTTGACTTTCATCGCCTGGATCTGCTGATCGGCGTTGCCCTTCTCCCAGCCTTCACGCAACAGCCAGCCGAACGAGGAATGGGCGCCTCGTGCGCTGATGTTGATGTTCTCGGCGACGCTGGCCAGCGGAATGATGCCTTCCTTCTTGCGATCTTCTGGGCACAGCAGCACGCCGGCTTGAATGGCATCCCGCGGTGAACGCAGGTGCAGGGTTTGTCCGCCAAGCTCCAGATGCCCGCCGCTGGCGCGTTCCAGGCCGCTGAGCAGGCGCAACAGTTCGGTACGGCCCGCGCCCACCAACCCGAACAAGCCGAGAATTTCGCCTTTGCTTACCTGCAAGCTGACGGCTTCGCGCAGGCCTGGGCCGAGCAGACGGTCGACCTTGAGCGCCACCCCACCCTGCTCACGCGGGCGGTAGTCGTAGATGTCCTGGATGTCGCGGCCGACCATGCAAGTCACCAGTTGGTCGTGGGTCAGCGTGGCCATGTCGTCAAAGGTGCGCACAAAGCGACCGTCCTTGAACACCGTCACCGCATCGCAAATCCGGAACACCTCCTCCATGCGGTGGGACACGTACAACACCACCTTGCCCTCATCGCGCAGTCTCGTAATGATTGCCATCAAGCGGTCGATTTCCCGCGCCGACAAGCTGCTGGTGGGTTCATCGAAGGCAATCACATGGGCACCACGGGACAGTGCCTTGGCGATTTCCACCAATTGCCGCTGGCCCAGGGACAGGCGCCCGAGTTTTTCCTGGGGGTCGATTTCATCGGCCAGGCCCTTGAGGCAGGCCAGCGCCTGCTGGCGCAGCCGACTGCGATCCAGCACGCCGAAACGCGACGGCAAATGCCCGAGGAACAGGTTCTCGGCCACGGTCATTTCCGGTACCAGATGCAGCTCTTGGTGAATCACCGCCACACCGCTGGCAATGCTGTCGGCCGCGCTTTTGAAGGCCATGACCTGCTCGCCGATCTGCACCGTGCCACTGCTTGGCGTGTAGGCTCCCCCGAGGATTTTCAACAGCGTGGACTTCCCCGCGCCGTTCTCGCCCATCAGCGCATGGACCGAGTGCGGCCGCGCTTCAAAGCTGATCTGCGCCAGGGCCTTGACCCCGGGAAACTCCTTGCCGATGCCATTGAAACGCAGAGCCGCGCCGATCATTTCCACAGACCGATCTTGCTCAACTCTTCCTTGAAGTTGGCACGGGTGATCAGGGTCACGTTGTCCAATGCGGTGAACTTGGCAGGCTCAGTGCCTTTGGTCACCCACTCGAACATCGCGCTGGCGGTTTTGTAGCCCGACGCATCAGGACTCAGCAGCATCGAGCCGTAGAACCCCGTGTCGGGCTTCTTGAGTTCTTCGATGGCATCGGTGCCGTTGATGCCGACGCCAATCACATTGGCCGCCTTGAAGCCGGCACTTTCGGTGGCGCGAACACCACCCAGCACGGTGCTGTCGTTCATGCCGCCGATGATCAGGTTTTTCGCGGTGCCGGGCAGTTTCACCAGGGCGGAATTGGTGGCGTCCATGCTACCCGGCACGTCTAGGGTTTTCTGTGCGCTGAACAGGATATGGTCGGCGGGCAAGCCAGCGGCCTTGAGACCCTCGACTGAGCCGTCAGTGCGCTTCTTGCCGGTCTCCAACTCGTCGAAGGTGTTGATGACAGCGTAAGTTTCCTTCCAGTCCCAGTTACGGTGCCTGGCTTCGGCGGCCATGGCTTCGCCTTGTTTCTGGCCGATCTTGTAGGCGTCCAGGCCGACGTAGGGCACGTCTTCCATCGGCTTGCCCTTGGCGTCGACGAAACGGTCATCCACCGCCAGCACTTTCAGATTGTTGAGCTTGGCCTTGGCCATGATGGCCGGGCCGAGAGACACGTCCGGTGGGCAGATCACAAAGCCTTTGGCGCCATTGGCGGCCAGGGTGTCGATGGCGGATAAGGTTTTCTCGCCGTCAGGCACGGCGATCTTGATCACGGTGAAGCCCTGGTCCTTGCCGGCTTTTTCGGCGAACGCCCACTCGGTCTGGAACCAGGGTTCCTCGGCCTGTTTGACCAAAAAGCCGATCTTCACTTCTTCGGCCGATGCAAAGCCACTGAAGGTAACAGCGAGCGCCAGGGCGCCTAAGGTCTTCTTGAACATGAACCACCTCTTCTTGGTATTAGTCGTGGTACATCACAGAACGCCCGCCATCGATCATCAGGCAGGTGGCATTGATAAAGGGGGCTTCGTCGGTGGCGAGGAACAGCGCCGTCATCGCCACCTCGATGGGCTGGCCGATGCGCTTGGGCGGGTGCAGGTCGAACGCACGCTGGCGCTCGGCGTGGGGGTCGGGGAAACCGTTCCAGTAGTCGACGTTGAGCTGGGTCTCGATGTAACCCGGGGCGATCGCGTTTACACGAATCCCCTTGGGCGCGTATTCGATGCCCAGGGCACGGGTCAGGCCGAGCAGGCCGTGCTTGGCCACTGGGTAGGGAAAGCAGCCGGGAATGATGTGGCTGGAATGGGTGGAGGCAATGTTGATGATGTTGCCGATGCCCTGCTCGATCATGTGCGGCAACACCGTGCGGCAGCCGAACCAGGCACCGTCGAGGTCGATGGCGAAGCAGCGGCGCCAGTCTTCGTCAGTCATCTCCAGCGGATCGCGGAATACATTGACCCCGGCGCAGTTGACCAGCACATCCACGCGACCGAAACGCTCGATGGCCAGGTTGACCAACGCCTGCCATTGCGCCTTGGAGGTGATATCGACGGGTTGCGCGACAATTTGCGCACCGTGTTCGCGCCAGTGGGCGGCAACTTTCTCGACCTTTTCGCCCTGGATATCCGCGATGACCAACTGCGCTTGCTGGGCCTGGAAGCAGGCGACAATCGCCTCGCCAATCCCCTGGGCGGCACCGGTGATGATCACCACTTTGTTTTTCAGCCGCTCGCCATAGGTAGGCTCGGGCACCGCAGGGAGTGACAACGGTTGGGGCTGCATCGCTTCACCTGTTTTATTTTTGGTAGTGAGTGCTGATGCAGGCGACTATAAACCCATTTTTTGAGATATCTCAATATATAAATTTGCATCCCATATAATGAGCAAAAATGAAAAAAATGTGGGAGAGGGCTTGCCCCCGATAGCGGTGAATCAGTCGACATATCTTTCGCTGACCTGCTGCTATCGGGGGCAAGCCCCCTCCCACATTGGATCTTCAATACCTCAGAAAGGTGGCTTCAGCCCAGGGCAAAGTCGCGCAAGGCATCCCCTTCCATGCGGTAACGTACCCATTCTTCCTGGGGTTGGGCGCCGATGGATTTGTAGAAGGCAATCGCCGGTTCGTTCCAGTCCAGCACGCTCCACTCGAAACGCCCGCAGCCGTTATCACAGGCGATCTTTGCCAGGTGGCGCAACAACTTCTTGCCCGCCCCGCCACCGCGTTGTTCAGGGTTGATGTACAGGTCTTCCAGGTACAGGCAGTTGCTGCCAAGCCACGTGGAATAGCTGAAGAAGAACACCGCAAACCCAATCGGCAAGCCGTCTCGCAAACAGATCAGGCCATGGGCGGTGGAGCCCTCGCTGAACAGGCTGCGCTCGATATCCACCACACTGGCGATCACTTCATGCCGGGCCTTTTCATATTCGGCAAGCTCGGTGATGAAAGTCAGGATCTGCGCAGCATCGCTGGGCACGGCGGGGCGAATCTCGATGGTCATGGGCGGGCCTTGGGCAATTTCAAAGCCCACATACTAAGGGGCTTTAATGACTGATTGCAGTGCAATTTCACTGCATGCCCTTACTCCGTCCACGGCTAACGCTGGCACCACCAACCACACAACAATCGGCAAAGCGGTACATGGTAAAAAGTCCGGCATAACTCCAATGACTTCCAGGCCCTCCATGAACTCCAAGTCCCCGGTGAACACCCCGTTGTTCGCCCTGTTCTGCCTTGCCAGTTTTCTGTTGTCGCTGTCTTACGGTTCAACCTTTCTGTTGTCGCTGCTGATTCATACGCGCGGCGGCAACGAACACGATGCAGGCAGCGTGATTTCCATGGCGATGCTGAGCACTTTTGTGGCCGTGGTGGTCTCCGGACATTTGGCTGATGCGCTGGGTGCGGCGCGGGCAATTGCAGGAATGGGCCTGCTGCTGTTGGTGGCGTGCCTGGGCTTTGCACTGACACCTGGGTTCGGCCAGGGCTTGAGGATGTTTGGCCTGGCCTTGGGGCTCGGTTGGGGGGTGTTCTATACCTTGGGTCCGATCATCGTGACTATGCTGGTAGAGCCGAAACAGCGGGCGAAGTACTTTGCGTTATTGTCCGGCAGCATGATGAGCGGGATCGGCTCCGGCCCCTTGCTCGGACGCGCGGCGAGCGCGTTGGAGCTGCCGCTGATCAGCGCGTTTTACATCGCTGCCTGCGCCAGCCTGGTGGGCGTGGTGATGTTCTGGCGCCTGGGCGCCCATCTCAAGCAAGAAGCGGCTGTGGCAAAAATATCCTGGTGCGCCACGCGCCAGGTGCTGTCATCGAAGGCCGTGTTCGCGATCATCATGGTCGGCTTGGGTGGCTGTGTGTTCGGCGGGTTGTCCTCGTTCCAGACCAGCTATGCAGCGGCGCATTCATTGGATTACTCATTGTTCTTCCTGGGTTTCCTGAGCGCGGCGATCACCAGCCGCCTGCTGATCGCCGGGTTTGTCGTCAAGCGTGATCCTTATCGCTCGGCGTGCGTACTGTCTGGGTTGATGCTGGTGTCGGTATTGATGTTCGGTTTCACGGTGTCGGGAACCTTCAGTTACCTACTCGCCGCTATCACCCTGGGCGTGGGTTATGGACTGACGTACTCGGTGATCAACGGCCTGGTCGCCAACGAAGCCCCCGCCGGCACCACATCCCAAGCGTTGCTGTTGTTCAGCCTTGGGTACTTCGTCGGGGTATTTGGGTTCCCGCTACTGGCGGGACGGATTATCGTCGAGTATGGCCTGCAATCGCTGCTGCTGAGTGTGACGGCAGTGGCGCTGCTCAACTGGTTGATCACCCTCGCGAGGCTAAAGCGGCCTCAGGGCTCCAGGCCAATGGGAAAAAACACCCCGCCGCTCCACACGCCCAGCCAGTTCTGACCGTTGATCGGACGACTCACGGCCAGCTCGACCAATTGATAGAACGCGTTGCGATGCACCAGGGCTTCGAGGTTGGTGCGCACCAACAGATAAGGCGCAGGCTCCTGAGTGACAGGGTCGATCACCACCCGCAGCGGATGTTCGAGGTTGGCATCGATCTGTTCATCGACATTGGTGGTAAAGCTCAGCACCTGGCTTTCACCCTGCCCTTGCACTTCCAGTGTCAACGCAACAAATGGCGCATCATCGACGCTGATGCCGACCTTCTCTACAGGCGTAACCAGAAAATACTCATCGCCGTCGCGGCGGATGATATTGGAGAACAATTTGACCATCGGCTTTCGCCCAATCGGCGTGCCCTGATAGAACCAGGTGCCGTCACGGGCGATGCGCATGTCGATGTGACCGCAGAAATCCGGATTCCACAGGTGCACGGGCGCTGGCCCCTTGCCCTTGGGCAGTTGGGCCAATAGATCATTGGCCTTGGCGGAATCGGTCATCGGGTCCTCCTGTTACTGATCACTCATGCCCAGCAAGCCGCGAGCGTACTGCGCCAGGGGGCGGGCAATCAGATCTTCTGGCTTGTTGTCGTGGAACGTCAGTAAACCGCCACGACTGCGAATACGTGCAGTATCAATCAAATACTGGGTGCTGGTCTCGATCAACATGATCTGGATCACGCCGCTGTCCAGTCCCACGCGGTCCAGGGCCTGCTGATCAGTCCACTCATCGGCGTTGCCGATACGGTCATCGGCTGCCGCAAAGCGGCAATACAGCAGGTAATGCGCCCTGGCCGCCCGTGCTTCAGCCATCGCCTGCTCCAGGCCTTCCGGCTTGCGGGCGCGACGCACCATGGGGAAATATTCGACGAAACCGTTGAAGGCCTCCTCAGCCACCACGTTAGGTCGCGGGTAGGCGCTGCCCGGCGGCACAAAGGCGCCCTGGGCAATAAAGACAAAGGAGTCCGGCTGTATGCGCACCGACGCCGTACGGCGTGTATCACTGTGGTCCAGCAACCCGGCGTCGCTCATCTGATAACGGGTGCCTTCGGCCATATCGCTGACGGTCATGCAACCACTCAGCGTCAACGACGCCAGCAACAAAACCAGACTACGCATCCTAATCCTCCAGAAGCCGGTGACGGAAAACCGGCGAATGGGCGTGAGATGCAGGTTCTGCGCCATTTGGTAGCAACACATTTGCTTTTGTGTTGTCTTGGGGTTGGTTAGCCGCCAATGATCTTCATGATGGTCGCGCCGCCAGAGAAGGCCACTTCCTGTTTATCGCCGAGGGCTTTCATCAGCAAGCCTTGCAGGGCCGGCAATGCCTGGTGGCGCGGCTTGTCCAGCAAGTCGCCGATGTAATGCCGGTTACTCGACGACAGACAGCCATGCAACCACCCCGTGGAAGACAAACGCAGCCGTGAACAGGTACGGCAGAACGGTACGCTTTCGTTGGCGATCACACCAAAGAAGCCCTTGCCCGGTACTTCGTAGCGCACCGCCGTAGCATCCACAGGGGCGTCGGCTTGCAGGTATTCGTGATGTTCGCCGATCAGGCTGAGCAGTTGCTGCAGGCTGACAAATTGCTGCAGGAAAGCGTTGGAGTCCTTGGCCAGGTGGCCCATGCGCATCAGCTCGATGAAGCGCAATTCGTAGCCACGCTCCAGGCAATAATCGAGCAGCGGCATCACCTGGTCCAGGTTCTGTCCGCGCAAGGGCACCATGTTGACCTTGATCTTGATCCCGGCCGCGCGAGCCTGGTCCATGCCCGCGAGCACGGTGGCCAAATCGCCGCCACGGGCAATGCTGCGAAAGGCGTCGGCATCCAGGGTATCGAGGGAGACGTTGATGCGCCGGATACCAGCGTCCACCAGCAAAGGCAGTTTGCGGGCGAGCAACTGACCGTTGGTGGTCAAGCTGATATCACGCAGGCCCATCTGCCCCACGGCGCCCATGAAGGCTTCCAGTTTGGGGCTGACCAGCGGTTCGCCGCCAGTGATACGCAGGCGCTCGATGCCCGCCGCCTCAATCAGGTAGGCCACGCCACGGGCCATGGCCTCGGCCGAGAGTTCGTCCTGGGCAGCCACCAACCGCTTGCCGTTGGGCACGCAGTAGGTACACGCATAATTGCAGGCTGAAGTCAGGCTGATCCGCAAATTGCGAAATCGCCTGCCTTGACGATCAACGATCATGGATCACTCCGGCAGAAGATAATTCGGGCGCGCTAGAAGCTGACTCATAAATCAGCTTTTAGCAAGGTCCTTGCCTGAGTATATTCCTGGGGTACTGCGCCTGGCAGTAAATCATTACGTGGCAGGCGGCAGTTCAGTCGAGTGTTTGCGCTTGTTGCCCATGCGCACGCCAATGTCCATCAGGAACTGGAAGAAGCCCTCCTGATCTTCCAGCACATTGCTCCAGAACGGCGAGTGGTACAGCGCTACTGCGCCGTGTACCAAGGCCCAGGCGGCGCAGTAGTGGAAATAAGGCGGCACATCCTCAAGCTTGCCTTCACTGATGCGGCCCTTGATCAGCAAGGTAAGACGTTCGAAGTTCGAGGCACGGATCTTGTGCAGCTCCTCGACCATTTCCGGCACCTGATGGCCCTTGACTACCTTCTCTTCCAGGCGGTCGAACAAGCGATAACGCTGCGGGTCACGCATGCGGAACTCGAAGTAGGCCCGGGACAGGGCTTCCTTGTCCTTGTCCACATCGGCCGAGTGCAACAGTTCGTTCAAGTCGCGCTCGTAGTCGAGCATCAGGCGCAGGTAAATCTCGGCCTTGGACTTGAAGTGCTTGTAGATGGTGCCTTTGCCGATACCCACGGCATCCGCAATCATCTCGACGGTGACGCTGTCTTCACCTTGTTCGAGGAACAGCTTGAGTGCGGTGTCGAGAATTTCCTGCTCACGGCGGCGAAACTCACGGACCTTACGGGGTTCTTTGTGCATGAGGAAAAGGTCTGCAGAGGTGAATAGGGGAAGGGTTACGCAAGGCCAGGGATACCTGGCGATACGATTTACCCAGTGCGAGGGATTATCCCGACTGAACGGTCGTTGGGCAACGCCTATGTGAACCGGCTTTGCACTTAACTTTCAGCATGCCAACGATTTCATCGATATCAGTCAGAAATAACACGCAACATCCTCGCCTGCCCATAGGACTCAATGAGAACTCAAGCGAAGCGCGTGTATTCCAAATCTGTTTAAAAAACGATCAGATGCGACTGGACTGAATGGGATAGTGATCAATACTTGAACTGTCGACGTGACATCTCCCCCAAGTGACACGTCGACCTGGGTACCGACGGACTGCGTACCCTTGTTTTACTCCTAATGGTCTTAGCCCGGATTCACCCCCCAGAACCCGGGTTTTTTTTGCCCAGGATTTAAGAAACGTGGGCCAACGGAAACAGGCGCTTGAAGTTCTCCGTGGTCTGCTCTGCAAAACGCTCGTAGGGCTCACCGCGCAGCATCGCCAGATAATCCGCCACATCGCGCACATACTCCGGCAGGTTCGGCTTGCCACGATGGGGTATCGGCGCCAGGTACGGTGAGTCGGTTTCCACCAGCAAGCGGTCGGCCGGCACCTGACGCGCCACGTCACGCAAAGCGTCCGCATTGCGGAAGGTGACGATGCCCGACAGGGAGATGTAGAAGCCCAGATCCAAAGCCGCCTTGGCCATGTCCCAGTCTTCGGTGAAGCAATGCAGCACGCCGGCCTGGGGCAATGCGGCTTCGCGCAGCAAGGCCAGGGTGTCGGCGCGGGCGCCACGGGTGTGGACGATCACCGGCTTGCCAGTTTGCTGGGCCGCTTGCAGGTGCAGACGGAACGAGGCCTGCTGCAATTCGGCGGCTTCAGGCTCGTAGTGGTAATCCAACCCGGTTTCACCAATCGCCACCACCCGTGGGTGGTTGAGTTCGCCTAACAACCAGTCGAGGGCTGGCGCTTCGCCGGGCTTGAGGTCCAGGGGGTGGATACCGACCGAACAATCCACATCGGCATAACGCTCGGCCAGGGCTTTGACGTCGGCGGCGTTCTCAGCACTGACGCCAATACACAGGAAGTGCCCTACCCCACGCTGGCGCGCCGCTTCAAGGGCGGCATCCAGGGAACCATCGTGCTGGGCAAGGTCGAGGCGATCAAGGTGGCAATGGGAATCTACGAGCATAGGAAGTTACAACTTGAGTCACGATAAGGGGCTGGCCAACGATACACCCGTCAGCCACGGAAATTAACGGCGGCCGAGCAGACCCACCCATTGCACCAGCAGCGCTTCAAGCAACAGCACGCGGTTGAGGTTGGCCTTGCCCAGGACCTTCTGGCGTTGGGCGAGAATCCAGTCCTGGATATTCAGCACCTTGTCCTGGGCGCTCTTCTGCGCAAGGTATTGCACAACTTTGCGCATGTCCGGCAGGCCCAGGCCGCCTTCATCCTGGGTCAACTGATAGCGCAGGATCAGGCTCGACCAATCGCAGAACCAGTCGAACAACAGCAGGAGGGGAATATCCTTCCAGGCGCTTTCGGCCAGTTGGGTGGCGGAGAGTTCCTGCTTGAGCAGTTTCTTCACGCCATCGACCACTAGCGCCCGTTGCTCACGCACACCCTGAGCCTGCAGCTTGACGGCGGCCAACGGTGAACCGGCGGCCAACGTCAACAGCTCGACCCGCTCCTCCGCAGAACAGTCCGGCAGTGCCTGCGCCAGCCACTCCAGGCTCATCGCCTCGCTCGGTAACGGGCACGCCTGCTGCACGCAACGGCTGCGAATGGTCGGCAACAAACGGCTGGATTGGTGGCTCACCAGCAACAGCACCGTATCGCCGGACGGTTCTTCCAAGCTCTTGAGCAAAGCGTTGGCGGCGTTGATGTTCATGGCCTCCACCGGTTCGATCAGTACGACCTTGCGCCCGCCCATCTGCGCGGTCTGCACCACAAAGCTGACGAGGTCACGCACTTGGTCGACCTTGATCGCCTTGTCAGCTTCCTCGGGTTCCAACAGGTAGTTGTCCGGGTGGCTGCCGGCCTTGAGCAACAGGCAGGACTTGCACTCGCCGCAGGCTTCCAGGTTGACCGGTTTTTGACACAACAGGCTCGCCATCAGGCGCTCGGCAAGATCACGCTTACCGATGCCTGCCGGCCCGTGCAGCAGATAGGCGTGGGCATGCTGGGCACGACCGGCCAATTGCTGCCAAAGACTATCCTGCCATGGGTAGGCTTCAGCCACGGGCGCGCTCCAGCAGTTTCGGCAACAACGCGTCAATGGCGCCCTGCACTTGCGTCAGTGGCTGAGCGGCGTCCAGCACGTAGTAACGGGCAGGTTCAGCGGCGGCACGCTTGAGGAACGCAGTGCGCACAGCGTCGAAAAAGGTCCGGCCTTCCAGTTCGAATCGATCCAGGCGGCCACGGGCACTGGCGCGGGACATCCCCACTTCCACCGGCAGATCGAACAGGAGGGTCAGGTCGGGGCGCAAATCGCCCTGGACGAAGGTTTCCAAGGCGGCGATGCGCTCCAGGGACAAGCCTCGACCACCACCCTGATAGGCGTAGGTGGAATCGGTAAACCGGTCGCAAATCACCACCGCGCCGCGCGCCAGGGCCGGGCGAATCACTTCGGCCAGGTGCTGGGCGCGGGCGGCAAACACCAGCAGCAGCTCGGTGTCCGGATTCATCTGTTCTTCACCCGGCGCCAACAGCACTTCACGAATGCGTTCAGCCAGCGGCGTACCACCCGGTTCACGGGTCAACACCACCTCGATACCCCCGCCGCGCAAGCGCTCGGCCAGGTAATCGCGATTGGTGCTTTTGCCGGCGCCTTCCGGGCCTTCCAGGGTAATAAACAAGCCAGTCACAGGCAGTCCTTAGTCAGAGTCATTACGGGCTTTGCGGTGCGGCGGTATCCGGCGCCGGTTCGGTGGGCGCATCGGCCGGGGGCGGTGCGTCCTGCGCCGGCTTCACCGCGGGCGCCGGGCTGGAACGATAGTCAGCGCGGCGCTTGAGTTGGAACTCACGCACGGCGGCATTATGCGCATCCAGGTCATCGGAGAAAATATGGCTGCCATCGCCACGTGCGACAAAATACAGGCTGCTACCCGGCACCGGGTTCAGCGCAGCGTGGATGGCTTCGCGGCCGACCATGGCAATCGGCGTCGGCGGCAGGCCGGCGACCATGTAGGTGTTATAGGGGTTGGCTTCCTTGAGGTGCGCACGGGTCAGCTTGCCGGTGTAGCGTTCGCCCAGGCCGTAAATCACCGTCGGGTCGGTCTGCAGCAGCATGCCGATCTTCATGCGTCGCACGAAGACCCCGGCAATCTGTCCGCGCTCTTCAGGTACACCGGTCTCCTTCTCCACCAGGGAGGCCATGATCAGCGCTTGATAAGGGTCGGTGTAAGGCGCATCGACCGCGCGCCTCCCCCACTCTTGGGCGAGTACATCGTCCAGGCGGTTGTAGGCTTTTTTCAGGAAATCGACATCGGTCATGCCGCGCACGAAGCGGTAGGTGTCCGGGAAGAAGCGCCCTTCAGGAAACACGTCGGGGTGACCGAGCTTGTCCATAACTTCCTTGTCGCTCAGGCCCGACAGCGTCTGCACAATCTTTTCGTGCTTGGCCAGCGCCGAGCGCACCTGACGGAAATTCCAGCCCTCTACCAGCGTCAGGCTGTATTGCACCACTTCGCCACGCTGCCACAAGCCGATCAAGCCTTCGGCCGTCAGGCCGGGAGTCATGCGGTACTCCCCGCTGTGCAGCGGCTGGCCGTCGAGATTGAAACGCCAGTACAGGCGCAACCAGAAGGCATCGTCGAGCACCCCCTCGGTTTCCAGACGATTGAAGGTCCCGGTCGGGGTAGCCCCAGCCGGTACATCCAGCAATTGTTCCTGGCTCAGTTTCAGGGGCTGCTTCAAGGCAGAGTCGAGCTTCCAGGCGGAGAAGCCCAGCACCAAGCCTGCCGAGACCAAACCGATCAGCAGCAGTAAAACCAGTTTTCGTATCAACTCAAATATCCAATAGCGCGCGAACAATGCCCTGCAGTTTACGGGTGAGTGGCCCAACCGACCAGCTCATCGCAGCGCACCCGCGCACCGGCCAAATGCCATAAACGCTGTTGCAGACAAAGACTTCGTCGGCCAGCTGCAACTGTTCAACGCTGATGTCAGCCACGGCCGCCGGGATGCCCAGGGTTTGCGCCTGGGCCAGGATCTCGGCACGCATCACGCCTGCGACGCCACAACGATTCAGATCGGCGGTTAGTAACCACCCGTTGCGTACCAGGAACAGGTTGCTGAACACGCCTTCGATCACGCGACCGGATATATCCAGCATCAAACCCTCGGCGTGCTCGGCATCCTGCCATTCGGCGCGGGCGATCACCTGTTCCAGACGATTAAGGTGCTTGAGCCCCGCCAGTAGCGGCTGTTCAGCCAGGCGGGTGGCACATGGAAACAAACGGATTCCATCGATTCCATGGGCTTGGGGATAGGTAGCGGGCGGGCTGCCCTGCAAGATACGACGCACCGGGGCGTCAGGGTTGATGCCATAACCACGCAGGCTGTCGCCACGGGTGAGGATCAACTTGAGGACACCGTCGCCGAGAGCGGCGGCATAAGCCAGCACTTCGCTGCGGATCATCGGTTGATCCGCAACCAGTGCCAACCGCCTGCACCCCTCATCGAGGCGTTGCAGATGGCGATCGAGCAGCACAGGCTGCCCGGCCTTGACGGCGATGGTCTCGAACAGGCCATCGCCATACGCCAGGCCGCGATCTTTCAGGGGCACGCTGTCCGCTGGCTGACCGTCGACCCAGCTGTGCATCACTCGGCGAACCGACGGAACACCAGGGAACCGTTGGTGCCACCAAAACCGAACGAGTTGGAGATCACCACGTCGATCGGCATCGGTTGCGCTTCGTGGGGCACGAAGTTCAGGTCGCAGCCTTCGTCCGGCTCATCAAGGTTGATGGTCGGCGGAGCGACCTGGTCCTTGATGGCCATCACGCTGAAGATCGCCTCGACCGCACCTGCCGCGCCCAACAAGTGGCCGGTCATGGACTTGGTCGAGCTGACCGCCAGCTTGTAGGCATGCTCACCGAACACCGACTTGATGGCCTCGGCTTCCGCCAGGTCGCCCGTCGGGGTCGAAGTACCATGGGCGTTGATGTACTGCACCTGGTTGGCATTGACCTTCGCATCGCGCAAGGCGTTGGTGATGCAGCGCGCAGCACCGGCACCGTCGGACGGTGGCGAGGTCATGTGGTAGGCGTCACCGCTCATGCCAAAGCCAATCAGTTCTGCGTAGATGGTCGCACCACGGGCCTTGGCGTGTTCAAGCTCTTCCAATACCAAGGCACCAGCGCCATCGGACAGTACGAAACCGTCACGGCCCTTGTCCCACGGACGGCTGGCACGGGTCGGCTCGTCGTTACGGGTCGACAGCGCACGGGATGCGCCAAAGCCCCCCATGCCCAGGCCGCATGCAGCCATTTCGGCGCCGCCGGCGATCATCACGTCCGCTTCGTCGTAGGCGATGTTGCGCGCCGCCATGCCGATGCAGTGAGTGCCCGTGGTGCACGCCGTTGCGATGGCGTAGTTAGGCCCCTGTGCGCCCAAGTGGATGGACAGGAAACCGGAAATCATATTGATGATCGAGCCCGGCACGAAGAACGGTGAAATTCGACGGGGGCCGGAATCGTGCAACGTGCGGCTGGTTTCTTCGATATTGGTCAAACCACCAATACCCGATCCCATGGCCACGCCGATGCGGTCACGGTTGGCGTCGGTAACTTCCAGGCCGGCATTACGCACCGCCTGAAAACCGGCTGCCAAGCCGTATTGAATGAACAGGTCGAGCTTGCGGGATTCCTTGACCGAGAGATATTCCTCGACATTGAAACCCTTTACCGAGCCGCCAAAACGGGTGGAATAGGCAGAAAGGTCCGTGTGTTCGATCAGACCAATACCACTGTGGCCAGCCAGAATGCCCTGCCAACTGCTCGGCACATCCGTGCCCAGTGGCGACAACATACCCATACCGGTGACTACGACGCGTCTACGCGACACAGCACTCTCCTTTTTCTAATGACGACACTTTGCTTCAGCATTCACTTTTCATCAGGGCTAAAGAAAAAACCGCACGCCGTTACAGCAGTGCGGTTTTTCCCTGACAGCAAGCGACGACTACAAACTATTACGCCTGGTGGCTAGTAACGTAGTCGATAGCAGCTTGAACAGTAGTGATTTTTTCAGCTTCTTCGTCCGGGATTTCGGTCTCGAATTCCTCTTCCAGAGCCATCACCAGCTCAACGGTGTCAAGGGAGTCGGCACCCAGGTCTTCAACGAAGGAAGCAGTGTTTACCACTTCTTCTTCTTTAACGCCCAGTTGCTCGGCAACGATTTTCTTGACGCGCTCTTCGATGGTGCTCATACCTTGTTTTCACTCCTAATGGACAAATTCAGGCAGCTGGCCAGTGGGTAAGTGTATAGAAAGCCATTTCAGCTTTTCAACTGAAAGCTTCACCCTGTACCCGGTCGGCCACCTGCCTATAAATTAAGTTGCAGCTTTATAACGGATTTTAGACAGCTCGTATGACATTTTTTTGAAGCGATCCGTCACAATTTAACTCATGTACATCCCGCCGTTCACCGGGATTGTAGCCCCGGTCACGTATGCCGCACCGTCGGATGCCAGGAAAGTGACCACATTCGCGATCTCTTGAGCCTGGCCCAGACGGCCCAGCGGAATCTGCGTCAGCAACGCTTCACGCTGTGCTTCCGGCAGTTCGCGGGTCATATCGGTGTCGATGAACCCAGGGGCCACCGAGTTGACCGTAATCGACCGCGAACCGACTTCACGCGCCAATGCACGGCTGAAACCTTCCAGGCCGGCCTTGGCGGAGGCGTAGTTTACTTGGCCTGCGTTGCCCATGGCACCCACTACGGAACCAATATTGATAATTCGGCCCCAACGCGCCTTGGTCATGCCACGCAAAACGCCCTTGGACAAGCGAAACAGACTGTTCAAGTTGGTATCGACCACGTCGTACCACTCGTCGTCTTTCATACGCATCATCAGGTTATCGCGGGTGATGCCGGCGTTGTTCACCAGAATCGCCGGAGCGCCGAATTGTGCGGTGATCTCGGTCAGCACAGCAGCCACGGACTCATCACTGGTCACGTTCAGCTCAAGGCCGGTGCCTTGTACGCCGTGTTCCTTCAGGGTCGCGGCGATACGCTCGGCACCCGAAGCGGAGGTGGCGGTGCCGATCACGACAGCGCCCTGACGGCCCAATTCCAGGGCAATCGCCTGGCCAATGCCACGGCTGGCGCCGGTAACCAGTGCAACTTTACCTTGCAGACTCATGCAGGCTTCTCCTAAGTGTGGGGATCAGGCCAGTGCCGCGCGAGCGGCAGCGAAGGCATCCGGGGTATTGAGGTTGGCAGTCGACACGCCGTCGGCGCAACGCTTGTTCAAGCCGGCCAGGACTTTGCCTGGGCCGCACTCGACCAGTTCGGTGGCACCATTGGCGGCCAGGGTCTGAACCGATTCAACCCAGCGTACAGGCTTATAGAGCTGTTCCAGCAGGTCACGCTTGAGGGTGTCGAGGTCGGCGGCCACGGCTGCGCTGACGTTCTGCACCAATGGGATCTGCGGCGCTTGCCAATTGATGGCGGCGATGGACTCGGCAAAACGCTCGGCGGCCGGGCGCATCAGTTCGCAGTGGGATGGCACGCTCACTGGCAACGGCAGCGCACGCTTGGCACCGCGGGCCTTACAACCTTCGATGGCACGCTCAACAGCCGCCTTGGCACCGGCGATGACCACCTGGCCAGGGGAGTTGAAGTTCACGGCGCTGACCACTTCGCCCTGGGCCGCTTCGGCGCAGGCAGCAATCACATCAGTATCTTCCAGACCCAGGATAGCGGCCATGCCGCCCTGCCCGGCCGGAACGGCTTCCTGCATCAGCTGGCCGCGACGCTCGACCAACTTGACCGCTTCACCGAGGGTCAAGCTGCCCGCGGCAACCAAGGCACTGTATTCACCCAGGCTATGACCGGCAACGAATGCCGGACGCGCGCCGCCTTCTGCCAGCCACAAGCGCCACAAGGCGATGGAAGCGGTCAGGATGGCCGGCTGGGTTTTGTCGGTTTGATTGAGCTGTGCTTCCGGCCCTTGCTGGGTCAGTGCCCACAGGTCGTAACCCAGGGCATCGGAAGCTTCCTTGAAGGTTTCCAGGATCAGCGGGTATTGCGCGCCCAGCTCGGCCAACATGCCGAGGGACTGCGAGCCCTGCCCTGGAAAGACGAATGCGAGGGATGTAGACATGTAACAAGCCCCTAATGATCTGGTCGTCAAAAATGCTCACTCCTACGGTGGGAGCGAACGAAACTGACAGATTGGATGGTCAATTGAACTGGCCGGTCACATTTAAGCACTCCCGGGCCGATTCGCCTAAGGCAACAGATCCTCAAGACGGCCGTGCAAACGCTGCGGCAGGTTTTCCTGAATTTCGATTACGGCGCGTGCAATCGCACTTTGAAAGCCCTCAACACCCGCCGAACCATGGCTTTTCACCACAATGCCCTGCAAGCCGAGAAAGCTGGCACCATTATGCCGCGCCGGTGCCAAGTCAGCCTGTAAGCGACGCATCAACGGCAATGCCAGGGCGCCAACTGCACGCGAAGCCAGGTTTCGCTTGAACAACACCTCAATACGCGTAGCGATCATGGTCGCCAAGCCTTCACTGGACTTGAGCAGGATATTGCCGACAAATCCGTCGCACACCACCACATCCGCCTCGCCCCGGTACAAACCGTCGCCTTCGACAAAGCCGATGTAATTCAGCCCACGCGCGCCCTGCAACAGCGTAGCCGCTAGCTTGACTTGCTGGTTGCCCTTGATGTCTTCGGTGCCGATATTCAGCAGGGCCACCCGCGGCCGCGTCACACCCAGCGCTTCGGCGGCCACCGAACCCATCACAGCGAACTGGAACAGATGCTCGGCGCTGCAATCGACGTTCGCGCCCAAGTCCAGCAGTTGGCAATAGCCCTTCTGCGTCGGAATCGCCGCTACCATCGCCGGCCGATCAATGCCAGGCAGCGTCTTGAGCACATAGCGCGACAGCGCCATCAAGGCGCCAGTGTTCCCAGCGCTGACACAAGCCTGCACCTTGCCATCACGCAACAGTTCCAAGGCTACCCGCATCGAGGAGTCAGGTTTGCCACGCAAGGCTGTCGCCGGTTTTTCATCCATGCCGATGGTTTCGCTGGCCGGAATAATCGTCAGGCGCGCGCGATCCACCGCCGGATGGCTGGCAATCAGTTCTTCAAGTAGGGAGTGTTGACCGACAAGGGTCAGGTGCAGCGAGGGCGTTGCAGACAGACTGGCAATGCAAGCCTGAACAATGCTGCGGGGACCGAAGTCCCCGCCCATTGCGTCAATCGCGATGACTTGAGCGGACAAGTGATTACTCGTCAGCGCCCTTGTCGATCACTTTACGGCCACGGTATACGCCTTCTGGCGATACGTGGTGACGCAGGTGAACTTCACC
Organism: Pseudomonas sp. GW821-FHT03A09; assembly: GCF_059421065.1. Taxonomy (NCBI): domain Bacteria; kingdom Pseudomonadati; phylum Pseudomonadota; class Gammaproteobacteria; order Pseudomonadales; family Pseudomonadaceae; genus Pseudomonas; species Pseudomonas sp. GW821-FHT03A09. The sequence continues at coordinate 503,897 of NZ_JBWKUX010000004.1, forward strand.
GGTGGTCTTTTCTACGGACAGGGTGCTTGCCTCGAGAGCGTCGTGCGAACGACGCATGTCACGGGCGGAGCGGGATTTTTTGTTCTGCTGAACAGCCATAATTGATTAACTCCTAAACGTTTGGGTCACGCTTTAACTGCGCCAATACACTGAACGGGTTGGACCGCGTTACCTCGTCCTCGCTCGGTTCGGGCTCGTCATCGAGGCCCGCCGGCTGCTGGCATTCTTCCGGATGATGAGCAGGCACAATGGGCAAGGCGAGCAAAAGCTCCTCCTCGATCAGTGCATGCAGATCCAAAGGATCTTCGCCCAGTTCCAGCACGTCATAACCTTTCGGCAACGACTGGGTATTCGCACCCTCCTTCACCACAGCATAACTGCACTCGCTGTGGATCGGCAGGGTGACCAGCTCAAGACAACGCTGGCAAACCATTTTGACTTCGGTGTCGATAAAACTGTGGATTACCACAGATTTACGTTCATCTCGTTCAAAAACGAATTTGGCCTGCACCGTACCGACAGTGTCGGAAAGCGGGTCGCAGAGTCTCTCCAAATCGGCCAGCAGCAGTTCACCTTGAAGGGAAGTGCCACGATCAGCCAATTTGCGCGGGTCAACGTGAGGTGGAATCGGGTCATTCAACATAGGCGCAGCATTATAGGGATGCACCCAGCCATGTCAAAGGAAATTCAGCCCTGTGCGTCAGCCGGTCGCCCCGCTAGAATCGGCGGCTGCCTTGAGGAGACGCCCATGCTGCCTTTATTACTCGCATCCAGCTCGGTTTATCGCCGGGAATTGCTGAGCCGCCTGCACTTGCCATTCATCTGCAGCTCGCCGGATATCGACGAAAGTCATCGTGCAAATGAGTCTGCCGTGGAACTGGTCAAGCGCTTGGCCACACAGAAAGCTCGCGCACTGGCGACTAGCCATCCAGGGCATTTAATCATCGGCTCCGACCAGGTGGCCGCGCTTGAAGGGCGCATTATCGGCAAACCCCACACATTTGAAAACGCCCGCGAACAATTACTGGCCGCCAGCGGCAAGCGGGTCAGCTTCCTGACCGGACTGGTGTTGCTGAACACCGAGACGGGACGCTGCCAGGTCGATTGCGTACCGTTTACCGTGCATATGCGTAAGCTCGACGTAGAGCGGATCGAGCGCTACTTACGGACTGAGCAACCCTATGACTGCGCGGGCAGCTTCAAGGCCGAAGGGCTGGGCGTGAGCCTGTTTCAGAGCACCGAAGGGCCGGATGCGACCAGCCTGGTCGGCTTGCCACTGATCCGACTGGTCGACATGCTGCTCGCTGAAGGCGTGGAGATCCCCTAAGGACACCACAAAATCAAATGTGGGAGAGGGCTTGCCCCCGATTGCGGCGGATCAGCTACAGATTAGCTGACTGATCCTCTGCTATCGGGGGCAAGCCCCCTCCCACACTTTGAGCTATGCCAGCCTCAGGATTTCAGCGCAGGGTCGGCCCCTGGAAGCCCATGTAAAAGGCCAGCTTTTCCGCCACGCTGGCGCCGAGCCGCTTGGAGAACCGATCAAACGGCGACTCCTCGACCGTGAAATCCACCAGTTCCTTCTCGCCAATCACATCCCGCGCCACCGAACTGGCACTGCCCAAGCCATCGATCAAGCCCAGCGGTAACGCCTGCTCGCCCGACCACACCAGCCCGGAAAACAACTCCGGATGCTCTTTATCCTTCAGGCGATCACCACGCCCCTGCTTCACGCTGGCAATGAACTGGCGATGAGTGGTGTAGAGCACACCTTGCCAGAACTGGGTTTCGTCGGCCTTTTGCGGCTGGAACGGGTCAAGGAACGACTTGTGCTCACCTGAAGTGTAAGTGCGGCGCTCCACTCCCAACTTCTCCATGGCCCCGACAAAACCGTAACCGGCAGCCGTCACACCAATGGAGCCGACCAGACTGGCCTTGTCGGCATAGATCTGATCGGCGGCGCTGGCAATGTAATAAGCCCCCGAAGCCCCCAGGTCGGAGATCACCGCATACAGCTTGGTATCCGGGTGCAGCGCGCGCAGACGGCGAATCTCGTCGTAAACATAGCCCGACTGCACAGGACTACCGCCCGGGCTGTTGATACGCAGGATCACGGCCTTCACCTTGGAATCTTCAAACGCAGCACGCAGAGCGCTGACAATATTGTCGGCGCTGGCGGACTCCTTGTCGGCAATCACCCCGCGCACCTCGATCAACGCGGTGTAGTGGCTGCCACGGGTAGCGCTTTTTTCAACATCCATCAGTGGACTGAACAGCGCCAGCATGGCGATGAGCCAGACAAAGGTCAGCAGCTTGAAGAAAATCCCCCAACGTCGCGCACGACGCTGCTCCTGGACGCTGGCCAGGAGGGTTTTCTCCAGCAACTTCCAGCTCTTTTCATCAGCGCTTTCGGCCTTTTCAGGCGCTTTCCACTCGTCACTCATGCCATTAACCCCAGCAAAGACTTATCGGGCCTGACTGAGCCAGGCCTGCAATTCGGAAAAATGATCAATCGTCAGCCGAGGCTCGTATTGCTGCAAGGCCTCAGCCGCCTGGGCACCATAGCTGACAGCCACACTGTCCATGCCAGCGTTGCGCGCCATCATCAAGTCGAAGGACGCATCCCCCACCATCAACGCCTGACGCGGCGCCACGCCGCAATGGGTCAGGATCTGTTCCAGCATCAGAGGGTGAGGCTTGCTGGCAGTTTCATCGGCTGCACGAGTGATATCGAAATAATCCTCAAAGCCGTGGGCCTTGAGCACCCGGTCCAGCCCGCGACGAGCCTTGCCGGTGGCGACAGCCAAGTGATAGCCCTCGGCGCGGAACGCCTCAAGGGATTGCCTTACCCCCTCAAACAACGGCGAAGGTTCGGCTTCCAAGGCAATGTAGTGATCGGCGTAGTGCTGACGAAACGCTATCAGCTCTTCGTCATCGATCTCCGGGTACAACGTGCGTATCGCTTCAGGCAAACCCAAGCCGATGATGCCCTTGACCGCCAGGTCGCTGCACAGTGCATAGCCGGAACGGGTCGACGCCATGTGCATCGACTCGACGATGCGACCAATGGAGTCGGCCAGCGTGCCATCCCAATCAAAAACCAGCAGCTTGTAGTCAGGGTGCGGCACTCAAACGCTCCACGGTCTTGGCCCACATCTCATCGACCGGCGCCTGCAACTTCAGCTCTCCGCCATCGGGCAGCGGCACGGTGAGCATGTAGGCGTGCAGGAACAAACGCTTGCCACCCAGGTCGCGAATTTCCTTGGAGAAATCCTCGTCACCGTACTTGGTGTCGCCCGCAATGCAGTGACCGGCGTGCAGGGTGTGCACGCGAATCTGGTGGGTACGACCGGTGACCGGCTTGGCCTCGACCATCGTGGCGAAGTCACCAAAACGGCGCAGCACCTTGAACAGGGTCAGGGCTTCTTTGCCCTCCTCGTCCACTTCCACCATGCGCTCGCCGGAACGCAGGTTGCTCTTCTGCAACGGTGCTCGGACGCTTTTGATCGAACTGGCCCAATTGCCGCGCACCAGCGCCATGTAGCGCTTGTCCACGCCATCGCCACGCAGGGCGGTGTGCAGATGGCGCAGCATGCTGCGCTTCTTGGCGATCATCAGCAGGCCGGAAGTATCGCGATCCAGGCGATGGACCAGTTCCAGCTCCTTGGCATCAGGTCGCAATTGACGGAAAGCTTCGATCACGCCGAAATTCAGGCCACTGCCGCCGTGAACCGCAATGCCGCAAGGCTTGTTGATCACGATCAGCTTGTTGTCTTCAAAGACAATCGAGGCTTCCAGGCGTTGCAACAGCCCTTGGGCCAGCGGAACAGGTTCGTCACGCTCCGGCACGCGGACCGGTGGCACACGGACGATATCGCCCGCCTGCAGCTTGTACTCGGGCTTGATCCGGCCCTTGTTCACGCGCACTTCGCCTTTTCGCAAGATGCGGTAAATCAAGGTCTTGGGCACGCCTTTGAGCCTGGCCAGGAGAAAATTATCGATGCGTTGGCCGGCATATTCCGGCGAGACCTCAAGCAGCTGGACGCTGGGGGTCTGGGGGTCGGGAGTCGTCATGGCGGCGATGATAACAATTTTTTATGGAATTGAAGCACTTAATCATTGCTGCTATAGTCGCGAACGCCGCCAAAAGCGGCCTGGCCAGAGGACTTGCGGCAAATTGCCGGCCCTGACCATCGCAATTCATCAGGACGCGAGGCCGTCCTACGGGGCTTTCGCCACCTTGGAAGGCTCGGGATTGTAACAAGCGCAGGTGACATGAGGCCTGAAGCGAGTGCAGAAAGCAGAGTGAATACTCGCGTTTTGCGCCGATATTTACGGCCAGTTCACAAAGTGCAGTCAGTCTTGAACCAGACCATGGCGAATGCTTCGGAAACAACGCCTGTTAAGAGCTGAGTGAGAGCGCAATCGCCCACACCTAGTCTTGTTTAGCCATGAGCGTGGACTCCCCATTGGAGAACACGGTAAATGCCAACCCGCTGCGGATTCTGCGCGCGGCAGCACCCGAATTATCAGGGATACGTGTAGGGTGGAGATGCACAACCGTCGGACCGTGTAGCACTAGGCTTATATTTAGACGCTTCATCTCGTCCACAGTCGCCGGTTGATTCCTCCTCCTGACCTTAGCTTTTGTTGAAGTGGTGCCTTTGTCACCACCGCTAACAAGCAGGACGCGTCCGTCGCGATACCAGCCCAATTGGCCGGTGTTTGCTGGACACTGGAGTGGCCAACCACTCTTGACGCACCTGACACCGACCGTGAGAAGTCGTGTGTGCCGAACGCCGTTTCCGGCAGCCCGGAAACCGACGGTACAACATGAAAAGAATGCTGATTAACGCAACTCAACCCGAAGAGTTGCGTGTTGCACTGGTAGATGGCCAACGCCTCTACGACCTGGACATCGAATCCGGTGCACGCGAGCAAAAGAAGGCCAACATCTATAAAGGCCGTATTACTCGCATCGAACCAAGCCTTGAGGCTGCCTTTGTCGATTTCGGCTCCGAGCGCCACGGCTTCCTGCCCCTGAAAGAAATCTCCCGCGAATACTTCAAGAAAGCCCCTGAAGGCCGCGTGAACATCAAGGACGTCCTGAGCGAAGGCCAGGAAGTCATCGTCCAGGTCGAGAAAGAAGAACGTGGCAACAAGGGCGCTGCCCTGACCACCTTCATCAGCCTCGCCGGCCGTTACCTGGTCCTGATGCCGAACAACCCACGCGCTGGTGGCATCTCCCGTCGCATCGAAGGTGAAGAGCGCAACGAACTGCGTGAAGCGCTGAACGGCCTGATCGCACCCGCCGACATGGGCCTGATCGTTCGCACTGCCGGCCTGGGCCGCAGCAGCGAAGAAATGCAGTGGGACCTCGACTACCTGCTGCAACTGTGGACCGCCATCAAAGAAGCGTCCCTGGACCGTTCCGCGCCGTTCCTGATCTACCAGGAAAGCAACGTGATCATCCGCGCCATCCGCGATTACCTGCGCCAGGACATCGGCGAAGTGCTGATCGACAGCGTTGAAGCCCAGGACGAAGCCCTGACCTTCATCCGCCAGGTGATGCCGCAGTACGCCAGCAAGATCAAGCTGTACGAAGACAGCGTCCCGCTGTTCAACCGTTTCCAGATCGAAAGCCAGATCGAAACCGCCTTCCAGCGCGTGGTCGAACTGCCTTCCGGTGGCTCCATCGTGATCGACCCGACCGAAGCCCTGGTGTCCATCGACATCAACTCGGCCCGTGCGACCAAAGGCAGCGACATCGAAGAAACCGCCCTGCAGACCAACCTGGAAGCGGCTGAAGAAATCGCCCGCCAGCTGCGCCTGCGTGACATCGGCGGCCTGATCGTGATCGACTTCATCGACATGACCCCTGCCAAGAACCAGCGCGCCGTGGAAGAGAAAGTCCGCGAATGCCTGGAAGCTGACCGTGCCCGCGTACAGGTCGGCCGCATCTCGCGCTTCGGCCTGCTGGAAATGTCCCGTCAGCGCCTGCGTCCATCCCTGGGCGAGAGCAGCGGCATCGTTTGCCCGCGTTGCAACGGCACCGGCATCATCCGTGACGTTGAATCGCTGTCCCTGGCGATCCTGCGCCTGATCGAAGAAGAAGCCCTGAAAGACCGCACCGCCGAAGTCCGCGCCCAGGTGCCGATCCCGGTTGCAGCTTTCCTGCTCAACGAAAAACGCAACTCGATCACCAAGATCGAACTGCGCACCCGTGCCCGTATCGTGATTCTGCCGAACGATCACCTGGAAACGCCGCACTTCGAAGTACAGCGCCTGCGTGACGACAGCCCTGAAGCCCACAGCGGCCAGTCCAGCTACGAGATCGCTGCTGCCGCTGCCGAAGTGGAAGAAGTCCAGCCAGCCGCTGCGACCCGCACCCTGGTTCGCCAGGAAGCTGCAGTCAAGACTGCGCCGGCTCGCGCCAACGCACCGGTTCCGACCGAAGTCGCCGCACCGGTTGCCGCACCGGCCGCACTGCCTGAGCCAAGCCTGTTCAAGGGCCTGGTGAAGTCGCTGGTCAGCCTGTTCGCCACCAAGGAAGAGCCAGCCGCTCCGGTTGTGGTTGAAAAACCAGCTGCCGAGCGCCCGGCGCGTAACGAAGAACGTCGCAACGGTCGCCAGCAGAGCCGTAACCGCAACGGTCGTCGTGACGAAGAGCGCAAACCGCGCGAAGAACGTGCACCGCGTGAAGAACGCGCGCCACGTGAAGAGCGTGCACCTCGCGAAGCCCGTGAAGAGACCCCGACTGTAGAACGTGCACCGCGCGAAGAGCGCGCACCACGCACTCCACGTGCCCCACGCGAAGACCGCAAGCCACGTGGCGAGCGTGAAGAGCGTGTACGTGAACTGCGCGAGCCGCTGGACGCCGTGCCAGCCGTTGCCGGTGCAGCGGTTGTCGCCGAAGAACGCCCGGCTCGCCAGCCGCGTGAAGAGCGTGCGCCTCGCGAGGAACGTCAACCACGCCCACCGCGTGAAGAGCGTCAACCACGTGCCGAGCAAGCCGCTGCCGCCAGTGAAGAAGAAGTGCTGACCGGCGAAGAGCAACTGCAGGACGACGGTCAGGAAGGCGCCGAAGGTGATCGCCCACGCCGCCGTTCCCGCGGTCAGCGTCGTCGCAGCAACCGTCGTGAGCGTCAACGCGATGCCAACGGCAATGTGATCGAAGGTTCGGAAGAAGCTGGCGAAAACGCAGAAGCCGCTACTGGTGAACCAACTGGCGCAGAACTGGCTGCCGGTCTGGCCGTTACCGCCGCTGTTGCCAGCTCGGTCATCAGCGCTCCAGCTGAAGCCCATGCACACGAGCAGGCTGAGCGCGCTACCGCTGCTATCGAAGAAACCGTGGTTGTTGAGACAGCTGTTGTCGAGACGGCAGTGGTTGAAGCACCTGTCGTTGAAGCGCCAGTCGTGGAAGCACCGGTGGTCGAAGCCACTACCCCAATCGAAGCGCCGGTTGTTCCGGAAGTGGAAGTTGCACAGGCTCCTGTAGTCCAGCCAGAAGTTGAAGTGGCGGCTGTTGAGCCAGCACCTGTGGTTGAGCCTCAGCCAGTCGTTGAAGCCGCGGTTGAAGCACCGGCTGTCGAAGCCGCTCCAGAAGTACGGGAAGTTCGTGAAGAACAGACCGCCTTCCAATGGCACGCTGAACCAGCAGCACCGGTTGAAGCACCAGCCCCTGTGGTAGAAGAAGCACCAGCACCGGTTGCTGAAGTCGTGGTTGCCGAGCCAGCCCCAGTGGTTGAGCCCGCTCCGGTCGCTGAACCAGCGCCAGTGGTTGAAGCGCCGGTGGTTGAAGCCGCACCGGTCAGCGCCCTGACCGAGAACGGCCGTGCACCGAACGACCCACGTGAAGTGCGTCGTCGTCGCAAGGAAGCTGAAGCCGCCGCTGCCGCTGCCGCTGCACAGGAAGCAGAACACGAGAGCAAACCTCTCGTCTGATTCCAGCAGCAATTAAAAAGCCCCGCCTGATCACTCAGGCGGGGCTTTTTAATGCAGTGGAATCCGATCAAATATGGGAGGGGGCTTGCTCCCTCTCACATTTAGATAGGCTTGAAACTCAAGGACTGCGGCACATCGATATCCCAAAGCACACCAACATCTTCGACCAGCACTTCGTTCACTATCGCCTCAGCAAACAACGACCTGGCCCCGCGATCCCCGCTCAGCGCCATCAACCCTGGCCCAAATTCCCGGCCGAACGCCACAGGATGCCCATACCGTCCCTCCTGTACGGGCACGCTGATGCCGCCCTGCTCCATCCCATCGATCACCCGCTCAATGCTCGACGGTTGGATAAATGGCATATCCCCCAGTACCACCAGCCAGCCGTCCGACGGGCTACTGGCTGCAACCGCTGCGGCAATACTGTCGCCCATGCCGGCTGAATGAAGCAGCAAAACTTCGCAGCCATGCGCCTCAGCCAAGCGGATAACGTCCGAACGCTCCGGAGAGGTCACCAACCAGCGCCTGACAACGCCCACGGGCAAATTCCTCAGCACCTGCTCGATCACCGGCCGAATCACGCCATCCAGGCCTACGCAATCGGCCAATAACTTGTCTTTATCAGGCCCGGCCTCGGCGCGGAAACGACTGCCCTGCCCCGCCGCGAGCACAATCGCAGCGACTGTCACTGCGCCACCACCGGCATCGGTTTCTTCTGCATCGGCGCCACACCGTTCTTGATCGCGACAATTTCCGCCATCAACGACAAGGCGATTTCCGCCGGTGTGTGACTACCAATATGCAAACCGATCGGCCCATGCAAACGTGCTATGGCCTCCGCCGATACTCCCAGAGCTGCCAGGTTTTCCCGACGTTTCTGGGTATTGACCCGCGACCCGAGAGCACCGATGTAGAACGCCGCAGAATTCAACGCCGTGAGCAGCGCCATATCATCCAGGCGCGGATCATGGGTCAGGCAAACAATAGCCGTGCGTTCATCCGTCTGGATATTCAACACCGCTTCATCCGGCATGCCCGGTACAAAGCGACCATGCTGCTCTTCCCAGCCATAGACAAACTCTTCCCGCGGGTCACAGATGAGCACTTCGAAATCCAGCAAACGCGCGATTTCTGCTACATAGCGCGACAGTTGTCCGGCGCCGATCAACAGCAGCCGCCAGCGCGGGCCGTAGATAGCCCGCAGGTGTTCGCCATCGAAGCTGACCACATCATCCTTGCCGGCCTCACTCAGGGTCACGGCACCGGTCACCAGGTTCAGCTCCCGGGCAACGATCTGGTGATCCTCACAGCGCGCCAGTAGCTGTGCGACCCACTGCCAATCGTCTACTCGCTCTTCGGTCAGGCGCAACGTGCCACCGCACGGCAGGCCAAAGCGCGCCGCCTCATCGCGGGTGACGCCGTAGGTCACCAGTTGTACCGGTGGGCCGCCGTCGGGCAGGCGACCGTCCTGCAGGCGTGCGATCAAGTCATCCTCGATGCAGCCGCCAGACACCGAGCCGATCACCACCCCATCGCCACGCAGTGCCAGCATGGCCCCCGGTGGACGTGGTGCACTCCCCCAGGTCTGGACCACGCTGTACAACACCACCCGCTGCCCGGCGCGTCGCCATTCGAGCACGCTGCGCAGGACATTCAGATCCACACTGTCCACAAAACCTCCTGCAAGCGTTACAACCGATTCGCCTACTGTAAAACAAAAGCCATCAACGTGACGCGCCACAAACGCAAACGCCCCGAACCAGTCGGGGCGTTTGCGGATGGCTTCGGCGTCAGTTCACGCCGGCAGCGACTTACTTGATGGCTGGAGCAGGACCTTCGGCCACACCCAGGTCATCTTCCGGACGGGTATCGGAGATCCCGGTACCACCGGACGCCAGCTCGCTTTGCAGCTTGTCGGTGTCCAGCTCCTTGACCCACTTGGCCACAACGATGGTAGCAACGGCATTACCCACCAGGTTGGTCAGGGCGCGGGCTTCGGACATGAAGCGGTCGATACCCAGGATCAGCGCCAGGCCAGCCACCGGCAGGTGACCTACGGCCGACAGGGTGGCCGCCAGTACGATGAAGCCCGAACCGGTCACGCCCGCAGCACCTTTGGAGGACAGCAGCAGTACCAGCAACAGGGTGATTTGATGGGTGATGTCCATGTGAGTGTCAGTCGCCTGGGCGATGAACACGGCAGCCATGGTCAGATAGATCGAAGTACCGTCGAGGTTGAAGGAGTAGCCGGTCGGGATCACCAGGCCTACTACGGATTTCTTCGCGCCCAGACGCTCCATCTTGATCAGCATGCGTGGCAGTGCGGATTCGGAGGAGGAAGTACCCAGTACGATCAACAACTCTTCACGGATGTAGCGCACCAGCTTCAACACGCTGAAACCATGGGCGCGGCAGATGGCACCCAGCACCACGACCACGAACAGGATGCAGGTGATGTAGAAGCAGATCATCAACTGGCCCAGTTGCACCAGGGAACCTACACCGTAGGCGCCGATGGTGAATGCCATGGCACCCAGGGCACCAATTGGCGCGAGCTTCATGATCATGTTGATGATGTTGAACATCACGTGGGCGAAGCGATCGATGAAGTCCAGCACCGGTTTGCCGTAAGCGCCCAGGCGATGCAGGGCAAAACCGAAGATCACCGAGAACATCAGCACTTGCAGGATGTCACCGTTGGCAAAGGCGCCAACAATCGTGTTCGGGATCACATTGAGGATGAAGCCCACCACGCTCTGGTCTGCACCAGCGGTCACGTAGGCCGCGACTTTCGAGGCGTCCAGGGTCGCCACGTCGATATGCATGCCGGCGCCCGGTTGCACGACGTTGACCACGACCAGGCCGATCAGCAAGGCGATGGTGGAAACAATTTCGAAGTACAGCAGCGCGTAGCCGCCGGTTTTGCCGACCGATTTCATGCTTTGCATGCCAGCGATACCGCTGACAACGGTGCAGAAGATGATCGGGGCGATGACCATTTTGATCAGCTTGATAAAGCCGTCACCCAGTGGCTTGAGGGCCACGCCGGTCTGCGGGTAGAAGTGACCAAGCAAAATACCGATAACGATTGCAACGATCACCTGGAAATACAGGGATTTGTACAGTGGCTGACGAGTCGTCATTGCAAAGTTCCTCAATCGTCCCGTGTGGCAAATATCCGCCATTGCCCACGACACTTGAATTGCGAACCCTCCTGCACTGGAGGGATTTGTTGTTTGCGCCGCCGGTAGGACCGAACCTGCGCTGCCATTTCTTATCGCAAACGCCGTGCCACTTTCGTCAAATCCGCTGAAGGCCTTTAGACATCAGGGCTGAGGGTTTTCAAACGCTCCCCACAGCCTCTGACAGGTGGCGGATTTCCGCCCACTCGTCCAATCCCGTCCTACAATTTGGCGGATATCCGCCTTGTCGCACCACCCAGTGATGGCTAACATCCGCCACTCCATGGACGAGGCCCTCACATGCGTGAACGTACCATCGCCAGTCACTACGCCCGAGCAGCCCTCGGTGGTGCGCGCCGGGCGGGCTACGACTATTGCGCCCTGTTGCAACAGGTGGGCATTACCCCGGAGTTGCTGACCGAGCCCCGCGCCCGCATTGCTCCGGAGCAATTCACCCGGCTCTTGCAAATGCTTTGGCTGGCGCTTGACGACGAATACCTGGGCTTCGCCGAGGGGTCGAGTAAACGCGGCACCTTCGCCATGATGTGCCACGCGCTGATTCACTGCCGCACCCTGGAGAAGGCTCTGGAACGCGGTTTATTATTTTATAGCCTATTCCCACAAGGTCCGCGCTGGCAGCTGACAAGAGAAGGCGACATGGCTCGCCTGAGCCTGGATGACTCTCAGCTGTGGGACCCTGATCACTTCCTGAGTGAATGCCTGCTGGTGATCTGGCATCGCCTGGGGAGTTGGCTGATCGGCCAGCGAATCCGGTTGCATCAGGCAACCTTCAGCTACCCGATGCCGGCCCATGCCGGCGAGTATGACCTGCTCTTCCCCTGCCCTCAGGAGTTCAGTGCACCAAGCAGCAGCCTGGTGTTTCCCAGCCGCTATTTGAGCCTGCCGCTGTTGCAGGATGAACGCACGCTCAAGCATTTTCTGGAGCGCTCACCCGCTGACTTGCTATCACGGCCGGATGAAGGCGACAGCTTGAGCAGCCAGCTGCGCCGCTTGTTGAGCCGTGACCGCACGCCCTGGCCGGACCTGGAGGCCGTGGCCCAGCACCTGCACATCAGCCCGCAAACCCTGCGCCGGCATTTGCGGGAAGAAGGCACCAGCTTCCAGGCACTCAAAGATGAATTGCGGCGAGACATCGCCATTTATCACTTGGGAAGAGCCAATTTGTCCTTGCAGGAAATCGCCGAACAACTGGGGTTTTCCGAACCCTCGGCGTTTCATCGAGCCTTCAAGAAGTGGACAGGGCTTACGCCTGGGGCTTATCGCGCGCAAGAAAGTTAGAGGCGCTTTGGCTGGACGGACGCTATCGCGGGCAAGCCCGACTCCCACATTTAATGGTGTGAACCCGATCAAATGTGGGAGCTGGCTTGCCTGCGATGGGGCCAGCACAGCCAGTAGGGATCACAGGGCAGGAAAGTGAATCTTGAACGCCGCCCCACCCAACGGCGAATCCCCCAGGGTCAGGCGCGCGCCGTAGCTTTCAATGATGTCCTTGACCACGGCCAGCCCAATCCCCTGCCCTGGGTGCTGACGATCCAGCCGCTCGCCACGTTGCAGAATGCGTGCGCGCTGGTCCGGTGGCACGCCGGGGCCATCATCTTCGATACACAGCTCGGTGCCTTCCAGGTTTTCCACCAGGCTGATGCGCACTTCGCTCAAGCAGAGCCGGTAGGCGTTTTCCAGCAGGTTGCCAAGCATTTCGAGCAGGGCGCCTTTCTCGATGGGCACATCACATTCGTCCGGCAAGTCAAAGGACACCGTGACACGCTTGTCGCGGTATACCTTGTCCAGGGTGTCGCACAGGCTTTGCAACACCGGCGCCAGGCGTACCTGATGGCGTACCAGGCCACTTTTGCGCAGGCTGGCGCGTTGTAACTGGTAGCCGATCTGCTGGCTCATGCGTTCGATCTGCGATTGCAAAACCCAGGCCTGGCCGCGCTCTTCGGGGCGCTGGGCCATGTCCTCGCTGACACCTTGCAATACCGCCAGCGGGGTTTTCAGGCTGTGAGCAAGGTCGTCAAGGGAATCGCGATAGCGCGCACGCTGCTCACGCTCGCTGTGCAGCAAACGGTTGAGGGAGCCGGTGAGACGTAGCAATTCGCGGGGGTGTTCTTCGGTAAGGCTTTCGCGGGTACCACTTTCAATCTGGTCCAGCTCCTGGCTCAAGCGCCGCAGGGCTTGCAGGCCCCATGTCAAACCCAGCCAGAGCAACGTCAACAGCACAAGCAAGGCAGCGCCGAACCCCAGATAGAGGTTTTCCCGTAGCCCCTCAAGGGTCAGCTGATATTCGCGCACAGGTTGCAGGGCGACGATGCTGAACGCTGCGCTTTTACCACCGAGCAGCTTGACCTCGACGTCATACACAAAAAACTCCTGACCGTTGGCCTCGCGGATGCGTGCAAATTCATTGCCGCGCCCGTCGTAACGCGGCCGATAGTTGATGTTTTCTTCCTGGGTCGCCCGCGAACGCCACACCAGATGGCCTTCGCGGTCGTAGATATAGCCCAGCAGCCGACTGTCGGTGAGGTTGAAACGCTCATCGGGCAACTGCGCAGGCATCAGCAACCGGTTGTTTTCAACCCGTGCCGCCGAGATCAACGTCGTGACGTCCGAGGCCAGGCGCTGCTCGATAGAATCTTGCAACGCCAGGCTGAAAGCGCCTTGCATGGCGGGCAACAAGCCCAGCATAAACAGCACGGCCAGGGTGGCGGCCGCCAGCATCAGGCGTATACGAAGCGAGCGAATCAACGGCAGCGCTCATTGAACAGGTAGCCCAAGCCGCGCACGGTGTCGATCGGCTTGAACCCCGCCGGGCCTTCCAACTTGCGACGCAAGCGGCCCACCAGCACTTCAATGACATTCGGATCGCGCTCGTCATCATCGGGGTAGAGCTGCTCCATCAGGCGGTCCTTGGCAACGACCTGTTGGTGGTGGCGCATCAAGTATTCGAGAATCCGGTACTCATAGGCGGTCAACGCCAGGGGCTGCTCATCCAGGGAGGCTTGCTTGCGATTGAGGTCCAGCAACAAGGGGCCCGCAACAATCGTAGACTGAGTGAAGCCACTGGAGCGGCGCAGCAAGGCATTCATCCGCGCCTCCAGTTCTTCGAACTGGAAGGGCTTGACCACGTAGTCGTCGGCGCCGGCGGCCAGGCCTTCGACTTTGTCCTGCCAGTTGCCACGAGCCGTGAGAATCAGGATCGGGAAGCTCTTGGCCTGGGTGCGCAATTGGCGGATCAGGTCCAGGCCACCCATGCCGGGCAGACCCAGATCGATGATGGCCAGGTCGTGGTTGAACTGGCCGGTCTGGTACAAGGCTTCTTCGGCATTGGCCACGGCCTCGACCACGTGCCCACTGTCGGTCAGGCGGGTCAACAGGTGATGACGCAACAGCGCCTCATCTTCCACCACCAGCAATTTCATAAGGCTCTCCAAGGCGATTCAACTGTCCGACAGAGGGATATCATAGCGGCCCTGCAAGTCTTGCGGGCGCAGTTTAATGCCATTGTATTGGCCCGTCAGGTGTTCGTAGCCGGTGCGGTAGCCCGGTTGCGGGACGGTCTGCCCGAGCAGTTGGCCCCACGGCGCGGCCTGACTGCCCGCGTCTTCAAAGCTGACACGGTGGATCAGGTTGCTGGACTTCTTGGTTTTCTCGCCGCCAAATGCCGCAAAGGCACCGTCCGAAGCCTGCACTCCGGCAGTGGCACTGAGCATGGTTAATGCCAACATCAGCTGTTTGATCGCAGTCATGGGGTCACCTCTATGCGTTTGGCTGTTGGAGCCAGACTACGCACGCGCCCCTGAACTCCCCCTGAACGGGCTCTGAACCTCGCCTGAACCGGGGCGGGCTATCCACTGGCGTACCAACTGAAGCAAAATACCGCCCATGACGCCCCTACCCGCTTGCTGCACCCCACTCGATGCCCATTGGCCGCTGCCAGAGCCATTGCCGGGCACGGTATTTCTCAGTACCCGATTCGACCCGGCCTTATTGATTGCCGATGACTTCCAGCGCAGCGCCGTGCCGCCGCCCCCCAGCATCCAGCGCTCGGTGGCCAAGCGTCAGGCCGAGTTCCTGGCCGGCCGCGTGTGTGCCCGCATGGCGCTGCAACAACTTGACCGACTCGATTGCGTCCCAGCCATCGGCGAAGACCGGGCGCCGGTGTGGCCTGGGCATATCAGCGGCTCTATCACCCACAGCACCGGGCATGCCGCCGCAATCGTCGGCTACAAGGCACAATGGCGCGGGCTGGGGATGGACCTGGAGAACCTGTTGAGCCTGGAGCGGGCGGAACGCTTGGCCGGGGAGATTCTCACCGCCGATGAACTGCAACGCATGGCAACCATGCCGCGTGAGCAGATCGCCCTGTTGGTAACGCTGACGTTTTCGCTCAAGGAAAGCTTGTTCAAGGCGCTCTACCCGATTGTGCAGAAACGCTTCTACTTTGAGCATGCCGAGGTGCTGGCATGGTCCGACGCAGGTCATGTGCGATTGCGTTTGCTCACGGACCTGTCGGCCGAGTGGTGTCATGGCACGGAACTGGAGGGGCAGTTTGCAGTAGTTGGGGATCAGCTGTTGAGTCTGGTGGCTATCGGCGCTTGATAGCCCGCTATCGGGGGCAAGCCCCCTCCCACAGGGAAATGCATTCCAAATGTGGGAGGGAGCTTGCTCCCGATGGCGGTGTCAGGATTTATCTTGGTCCCTCGGCCAACTCAGGCTGAAGCACGCCCCGCCCAGGTTGTTGCTCTTGCTGATCAACGCACGCCCGCCGTGCCAATAGATGATCCGTCGCACAATCGACAAGCCCAGGCCATGCCCGCCCGAGGCACGGGTGCGACTGTCATCCAGGCGCAGAAAGGGTGTGAAGATGCGCTCCCAGGCACTTTCCGGCACGCCCGGGCCATCATCTTCCACATCGATGCGGCAGCGCACCTGGCCTACCTGGTAGCTGATCAACACCTGGCCTTGGGCGTGACGCATGGCGTTGCTCACCAGGTTCTGCAAAGCACGGTGTAAATAACGCGGTTCGGCATCGACCCAGGCGTCCTCCCAATGCGCCGAAGACAGGCACACACCCCGACTCACGTTCACCTGCGGGCGCAGTGGCGACAATTCGCCGATGACCTGATCGAGTAAAGCGTTGAGGTCGATGCGTTGGAAATTCAGCTCCGGCGCACCTTGCTCCAGGCGTGCATAGGTGAGCATTTCGTCCACCAGGCCATCAAGGTCCTGGATATCACTGTCCATCCCCTCCATGTACTTGCGCCGTGCCTCGGGGGTGGCGGCGTCACCGATCATCTCCAGGCCAAAGCGCAGGCGCGCCACTGGAGTACGCAATTCGTGGGACACCGCACGCACCAGTTCACGCTGGATCGCCAGCAACTGCTGCAGGTGCTCAGCCATGCCATTGAAGGCCGCCGCCAGACGCCCGACCGAGTCCGCCCCACGGGCCGGCACGCGCACCTCCAGGCTGCCTTTGGCAATCCGCGTAGCCGCCGCTTCCAGCCCCCGCAGACGCTGCTCCAACTGACGCACCAGGAAATACACAATCAAGCCGATCAGAGTCAGGCTGATCAGTGCAATCAGGATCAGCCATTGCACCGGATAAGGGTTCATTTGATACAACGGGCCGATTTCCAAGACCCAGGGCGTGCCGACCATACCGGCGAACACGCGGATCGAATCACCGCCCTTGCCCAAGGCCATCACCGTATCGCCTTCCGACACACGACGGCGTTGGTCGTCATCCATGTCGGCCTGGTCAAGGGCCATCAAGTGCATCTCGAAGCCAAAACCCTTGGCCTCCTTCAGGTCGGCCAATCGCTGCGGCTGCTCCGCCACCGGGAAACGCACCAGTTCATCAGCCAATAAATAGATAGTCGCACGCGCCAATTGCTCACTGATCTGCTGCACTTCGCCGGTCAACACCAACGACTCCTGTTCACTGACCAGACGCAAGACACGTGCGGCATGGGGCCCGGTCTGCTCCACCAGCACCTGACCACGTTGCAGGCGATTGCGCTGGGTCAGATCCAGATGGGCGTCATTAAGAGGGCGCAGCTCCAGGGGAATCCCCAGCAAACGCTCCCACACCGCCAGGGCGCGTTGGCGCTCGATGGGGCTCATGGGTTGCAGGTTGTCGCCCATCAAGGCAAAGGTGCCGTGGGCCAGGCGCTCGCGGTACTGGCCGCTGCGCACCTCATTGAGCAAGTGCAGCGCCAGCACGCCCAGCAGTGCCACCAGAATCAGCGCCGCGCACATGCCACCGTAGATGCGCAGAAAGATCGAGTTCACAGCGACATATCGGCAGCAGCTTCGGGGACGAACAAATAGCCTTTGCTGCGAATGGTCTTGATCAGGCGCGGATGAATCGGGTCGTCGCCTATTTTCGGGCGAATGCGTGAGATACGCACATCTATGGAGCGGTCCTGGCCGTCGTAGCCGATGCCGCGCAGGGCGATAAAGATTTCTTCGCGGGACAGAATGCGTCCGGCATTCGCCACCAACAGCCATAACAGGTCGAACTCGGCGCTGGTCAGCTCGATACCACCGTTGTGCAACCAGGCTTCGCGCAAGGCGTTGTCCACCACCAATGGGCCGAATTGCAAGCGGCGCTGGCTCTCCACGGTGACAGGTTCGGGCGGCTCACTACGGCGCAGCAGGGCCTGGATGCGCGCCAATAACAGGCGCGGGCGCACGGGCTTGCACACGTAGTCGTCGGCGCCCATGTCCAGGCCCTGTACCTGGTCCATGTCATCAGTACGTGCGGTGAGCATCAGGATCACGCCGTCGTAGTCTTCGCGCACCTTGCGGCAGATGCTCAGGCCGTCTTCACCCGGCAGCATCAGGTCGAGGATCACCAGGTCCGGTTGTTCGGCGATGATGCGGGCCGCGGCCAGTGCACCATCGCTTTCCACCGCTACCTGCAAGCCATTGCTCTCCAGATAATCACGGGTCAACTCGGCCAGTCGCTCGTCGTCCTCGACAATCAATATTTGCCAGGCTTCTTGCTCCACGGGGGATCCTCGTCGCGATATAGGATGTGGGAGGGAGCAAGCCCCCTCCCACTTGATCTTCGCCAGCCACACCTTATTTGTAATGTTTAGAAGGCATAACAAAGACCGATTGTAGCCACGGGCCAGCCCTCTAGCACAAGCCTGGAAATCCACTCGGTGATCGTGTTTTTTTGTGATAGGGTTCGCGCCCTTCGAAAAACGGCCAGTTGTTTTGAGCCCGAAACATTTAATGACAAACGGTGCAATCCAGCAGTAATGCGGCCTACACGGGCATTGAACCTTTCTTACACATTTTACTCACAACGTTATCCACAGGTTACTGCGTTGCTAACCCCTCGAAAACGCATTATCTTGTACCTCGGCGACAGACAAGACCCTACATGTGGGGTTTTTGACCAAAGCGCCTAACCACACAAGTGGCTCGAAATTCAAGCGCTTTATTTGCTAGCGCGGCGTGGAACCAACAGATTTTCAGTAGACCAAACCGCTCACGCGGATGGCAGCTGTTCTCCATCCCCGACATGGAAAACGGTACGGGTGTTGCAGGAAAAAGCCTGGCACTCGCAATCAAATATAGAACGTGGAGACAACCCCCCATGCAAACCGACACAACTCGCGAGAACCCGCAAGGCTCTGTGCCGCAGGCCGCTGATTCAAACCTGGATCTGTCCGCCACTGCACCTGGCCAATTGCGTGTGATCAAGCGTAACGGCACTGTCGTTCCTTACACCGATGACAAAATCACCGTCGCCATCACCAAAGCGTTTCTTGCAGTTGAAGGCGGCACCGCTGCTGCCTCGTCGCGCATCCACGACACCGTTGCCCGCCTGACCGAGCAGGTCACTGCGACCTTCAAGCGTCGCATGCCTTCGGGCGGCACCATCCACATCGAAGAAATCCAGGACCAGGTCGAATTGGCCCTGATGCGTGCCGGCGAGCAAAAAGTGGCGCGCGACTACGTGATCTACCGTGACGCCCGCTCCAAGGAACGTGCCGTGCGCTCCCCGGCTGAAGAAGCTGCGGTACAAGCTCACCCATCGATCCGCATCACCCTGGCCGACGGTTCTTTTGCACCGCTGGACCTGGGTCGCCTGAACACCATCATCACCGAGGCCTGCGAAGGCCTGGAAGAAGTCGACGGTGACCTGATCCAGCGCGAAACCCTGAAGAACCTGTACGACGGCGTGGCCCTGACCGACGTCAACACCGCGCTGGTGATGACCGCCCGTACCCTGGTTGAACGCGAGCCGAACTACTCGTTCGTGACCGCACGCCTGCTGATGGACACCCTGCGTGCCGAAGGCCTGGGCTTCCTGAAAGTCGCCGACAGCGCCACCCACCACGAGATGGCCGACCTGTACGCCAAGGCCCTGCCTGCCTACATCGCCAAGGGTATCGAATTCGAATTGCTGAACCCGGTCCTGGCCACCTTCGACCTGGAAAAACTCGGCAAGGCGATCAACCACGAGCGTGACCAGCAGTTCACCTACCTGGGCCTGCAAACCCTGTACGACCGTTACTTCATCCACAAGGACGGCGTACGCTTCGAACTGCCGCAAGTGTTCTTCATGCGCGTGGCCATGGGCCTGGCGATCGAAGAGAAGCAGAAAGAAGACCGTGCCATCGAGTTCTACAACCTGTTGTCGTCCTTCGACTACATGTCGTCGACCCCGACCCTGTTCAACGCCGGCACCCTGCGTCCACAGCTGTCCAGCTGCTACCTGACCACCGTGCCGGATGACCTGTCGGGCATCTACCACGCGATCCACGACAACGCCATGTTGTCCAAATTCGCCGGTGGCCTGGGCAACGACTGGACGCCGGTGCGTGCACTGGGTTCGTACATCAAGGGCACCAACGGCAAGTCCCAGGGCGTTGTACCGTTCCTGAAAGTTGTGAACGACACCGCCGTCGCCGTGAACCAGGGTGGCAAGCGCAAAGGCGCTGTCTGTGCCTACCTGGAAACCTGGCACATGGACATCGAAGAGTTCATCGAGCTGCGTAAGAACACCGGTGATGACCGTCGTCGTACCCACGACATGAACACCGCCAACTGGATCCCTGACCTGTTCATGAAGCGTGTCTTCGATGACGGCAAGTGGACCCTGTTCTCACCATCCGAAGTGCCAGACCTGCACGACCTGACCGGTAAAGCCTTCGAAGAGCGCTATGAGTACTACGAAGCCCTCACCGAGTACCCAGGCAAGGTCAAGCTGTTCAAGACCATCCAGGCCAAAGACCTGTGGCGCAAAATGCTGTCCATGCTGTTCGAAACCGGCCACCCATGGCTGACCTTCAAGGACCCATGCAACCTGCGCAGCCCGCAGCAGCACGTGGGCGTGGTCCACAGCTCGAACCTGTGCACCGAGATCACCTTGAACACCAACAAGGACGAGATCGCTGTTTGCAACCTGGGCTCGATCAACCTGCCGAACCACATCGTCAACGGCAAGCTGGACACCGCGAAGCTGGAGCGTACCGTCAACACCGCAGTTCGCATGCTCGATAACGTGATCGACATCAACTACTACTCGGTGCCACAGGCGCAGAACTCCAACTTCAAGCACCGTCCGGTCGGCCTGGGCATCATGGGCTTCCAGGACGCGCTGTACCTGCAGCACATTCCTTACGGTTCGGACGCTGCGGTCGAGTTCGCCGACAAGTCCATGGAAGCGGTCAGCTACTACGCGATCCAGGCTTCCTGCGACCTGGCCGACGAGCGCGGCGCCTACGAGACGTTCCAGGGTTCGCTGTGGTCCAAAGGCATCCTGCCGCTGGATTCGCAACAGATCCTGATCGAAGCCCGTGGCCAGAAGTACATCGACGTTGATCTGAACGAAACCCTGGACTGGGCGCCGGTACGTGCCCGTGTGCAGAAAGGTATTCGTAACTCCAACATCATGGCCATCGCACCGACCGCCACCATCGCCAACATCACTGGCGTATCGCAGTCGATCGAACCGACCTACCAGAACCTGTATGTGAAATCGAACCTGTCGGGCGAATTCACCGTGATCAACCCGTACCTGGTTCGCGACCTCAAGGCCCGCGGCCTGTGGGACTCGGTCATGATCAACGACCTGAAGTACTACGACGGTTCCGTGCAGCAGATCGAGCGTATCCCGCAAGAACTCAAAGAGCTCTACGCGACCGCCTTCGAAGTGGACACCAAGTGGATCGTTGACGCCGCCAGCCGTCGTCAGAAGTGGATCGACCAGGCCCAATCCCTGAACCTGTACATCGCTGGCGCTTCGGGCAAGAAACTGGACGTGACCTACCGCATGGCTTGGTACCGTGGCCTGAAAACCACTTACTACCTCCGTGCCCTGGCTGCGACCAGCACCGAGAAGTCGACCATCAACACCGGTAAGCTGAACGCTGTTTCCAGCGGCAACCACGGTGATGATTCGGTACTCGCTGCCCCAGCCGGTCCGGCGCCAGTGCCAAAAGCCTGTGCGATCGACGAGCCGGATTGCGAAGCTTGCCAATAAGCTGAGCCGGTTCCTGGTGTAACCACCCGGAACTGAAAAACCCCCGATAGACCCTGGATGCAGTTGGGTTTATCGGGGGTTTTCTTTTTGCTATTTGAATGCGTAGGCATTGCCCTCTTGAGGTGCTCCCCCTCTCCCGCCCCACAGCTCTATGCGCCCCCTATTACCGCCATTGAATGACCGCCATAATCCACAACACCCAACTTACCGCTTACCAATTGAAGTGGCGCGCGCCCTCGGTAAAGGGCTTGTTGGTCATGGGTTCGCTGCCGCCGAAATCGCGTGGATCAACCCTGATGTCACCCCCACCACCACCGCCCCCTCCCACCTTGATTGCCCGATCCAATCAGTGGCGAGACGGGTACCAGAGGTTCCTGAGCCAGCAACTCAGTGAGTTACCCTCGGTGTTATGGGCTATTTTCTTACGCCCACAAAAAACCCCTCTGACGAGGGGTTTCTTGTGGAGCACTAACGCATCAAGTCATCTGAATGATGGTCTGCATGATGGTGCTCTGGGTGGAGATGGTCTTGGCGTTCGCCTGATAGTTGCTCTGGGCCTTGATCAGGTCCACCAGCTCGTTGGTCAGGTTGACGTTGGAACTCTCCAGGGACTTCGACACGATCGAACCCAGTGTGCCGGCTTGCGGGGTGTCGTAACCCGGCTGGCCCGAGGCGAAGGTTTCTTTCCAGGTCGTGCTGCCAGCGGGCTGCAGGCCTTGCTCGTTGTTGAAGCTGGCCAGGGAGAGTTGGCCGATAGCCTTGCTCTGCTGGTTGCTGAACGTCGCGAACAACACGCCGTTACCGTCAATGTTCAAACCAGTGATCTGGCCCGTGGCGTAGCCATCAGTGACCGGAGGGTTACGGTAAGTGGCCGAGTTGTATTGGGTGATGTTAGCCATGTTGATGGCGATCCCGGTCGGATTGGCCGTCGCGCCGTTGGCCTTCCACACGCCGTTGGTGACTGTCCCTGGCGTCCAGTTGGAAATGGTCAGCGTGGTGCTGGTGGACGCACCAGTGACAATCCCGGTGAGCTTGCCGGTGCCGTCAAAGCTGAGTGTCGAAGCGGTCGGCGGCGTGGAGCCTGTGCCGGTCGGGGCCGTACCGTCAGGGTTACGACCATCGATCAGGGTGTAGGATTTCCAGGTGTTGGAATCCGTCTTGACCAGGTACTGCACCATTGGGTGGGCGTTACCCTGGCTGTCATACAAGGTGGTGTTGTACTGGGTGGTGAAGGTTTCGGACTTGGTTGGATCGAACGGAGTAGCCGTCTGGTCGATCACCGGCGACGACGAGTTCAGGTTGCTTTGGGAATCCACTTTGGTGGAAGCCTTGGGCGGCAAATTCGCCAGGTTCAATTGCAGGTCGGTCAGGGCGCCCTTGATGATGTTGCCGTTGGCATCCGCCGCGTAGCCCTGCAAGCGCGAAGTGCCGGTGTTGTTGGTGATGTAGCCGTCTTTATCCGCACGGAAGGAACCGTTACGGGTGTATTCCAGCGAACCGTCACTGCCCTTCTGCACGAAGAAGCCGCCGCCCTGGATCGCCATGTCCAGCAGGCCACCGCTGCCGACCACATCACCTTGAGTGAACTGCTGCGACACGGCCGCCAGGCTCACACCGCTACCGACGCTGTTCTGGCCAGTGCCCAGTTTGGAGGCTGCGTAGATGTCCGCGAACTCCGCACGGGATGACTTGAAACCGGTGGTCGCGACGTTGGCGATGTTGTTACCGGTCACGTCCAGTTGTTTGTTGGCCGCATAGAGGCCGCTAAGGCCGATGTTAAAAGACATGTTTCTCTCCCTCTGCCGTATTTAGCCGGCTCTATGTACCGATAGTCTGAATTTGCGACAGCTTGACGCTGCCCATACCGCCCGCAAGGTTCAGCAACATCTCGCCGCCGGTCTTGCTCAAGGTCACGCTGGTCACCGTGGCGGGAAGCGAAGTCAACAGGGCGGCCGAGTCGCCCTTGTCATTCTTGTAAGTGGCGTTGAAGGTGTAGGTACCGGCTGGGGCGACTTCACCCTTGTCGTTCTTGCCATCCCAGATAAAGCTGGAATCACCGGCGCTCTGGGCGCCCATGTCGATGGTGCGCACCACGTTGCCGTCTTTGTCGGTGATCTTGACCGAGACGTTACCCGTGGCAGTTGTCACCGCCACCGAGCCGGTCATGCTCTTGCTGGTATCCACCGTGGCCTTGTCGGTCTGGGTGATGATCGAACGCCCCACCAGCGACGACGCTTGCAACGCTTGCGACGAGCTGAAGTTGCTGGAGATCGCATTCACCGAGTCGTTCAGGGTGTTGATGCCTTCCAGGCTGCTGAACTGAGCCAGCTGTGCGACGAACGCACCGTTGTCCTGAGGCGACAGCGGGTTCTGGTTTTTCAGTTGGGTCACCAGCAGCTGCAGGAACGCGTCCTTGCCCAGGGACTTGTTGCCCGTGGCGGCCTTGGCAGCGCTATTGAGACTGCTGTTGTCCGTGGCGGTCTTGACCTTGGAATTGAACAGGTCCTGGACCGGCGTGTTGGCTGGAGTAGAAGTGGTATCAACAATGGCCATTATTTGGCGCCCCTTATCACTGACCCAGGGTCAGGACCTTCTGCATCATGGTTTTGGCGGTGTTCATCATTTCCGCATTGGTCTGGAACGAGCGGCTGGCAGAGATCATGTCAGCCATTTCCTCAACCACGTTGACGTTGGGGTAGTACACGTAGCCCTTTTCGTTCGCCGCGGGGTGGTTAGGCTCGTAACGGGCCTCAAGGTTGCTCTGGTCTTCGACGACACCCAGCACCTGCACGCCGGAGCCTGCGGCATCCTGGTTCTGGAACAGCGAATCACTGCCGTTACCCTGGCCACCTTGGAACATGGTGGCGAACACCGGGTGGCGGGCGCGGTAGGTCTGGTCGATGCTCGAAGACACGGTCTCGGCGTTGGCGATGTTACTGGCGACGGTGTTCAAACGCGTGGTCTGCGCGCTCATGCCACTGCCGGCAATATTGAAAACACTGGACAGGGACATGGCTTACTCTCCACGCAGGGCTGACATCAGCCCTTTGAATTTGCTATTGAGCAGGGTGAAGCTGGCCTGAAAGTTCACCGAGTTCTCGGCATAGGCCGATTGCTCCAGTTGAGCGTCGACGGTGTTCTGGTCGATCGAGGGTTGCATCGGCGTGCGATACAGCAGCGATTCGTCACCATTGCTCAGGCCTTGCGCTTCGATATGACGGCTATTGGTCATGTTCAAGGCGAAGGTGCCGTTCTTGGTCTTGTCCTGTTGTGCAGCGAGCACAGCGGAAAAATCCAGGTCCCGAGCCTTGTAGTTCGGGGTGTCGGCGTTGGCAATGTTGTTAGCCAGGACTTCAGCACGCTGGGCGCGGAAGCCCAAGGCTTGTTCGTGGATACCGAGCGCTTTATCGAAGCTGATGCTCATGGCGGAAACCTTTAGGCTGACCTGCTTTTCGTAACAGGGTTATAGCAAGGCCCATGCCAATTCTTAGAACACCTGTATCTCAGGGGTTTGCGGGATGTTTGCCGACGGCAATGCCAGAAAAGCGGCAACGGGTTTCCGCGTGGCGCCAGTAAAGCGGCAATGCGGGATTGCCGCTTTCGAAAGGATTGCCGCAAAACAAATGTGGGAGGGGGCAAGCCCCCTCCCACATTTTTGAGCGAGTACTGTTTGCTTACTTGGCTTGGTAAATGATCCCAGGGCTGCATTGCACCATCTGGTAATGATCCGGCAGGCCGTTCAATGCCTCGGACGCGCCAAGGAACAGATAGCCGCCACGCTTGAGGGTGCCATGGATGCGCAACAGGATGTCTTTCTTCACTTCAGCCGAAAAATAGATCAGCACATTTCGGCAGAACACCATGTCGAACTTGCCCAGGCTCGCATAGCTGTCGAGCAGGTTGAACGAGCGAAACTCGACTCGGTTCTTGATCGGCGCCTTGACCGCCCATCGCCCTGCCCCTTTCGGGTCAAAGTAACGTTGCAGGCGCTCCTGGGACAAACCACGGCCCAGGGCAAGACTGTCGTATTCGCCGGTTTTGCAATTGGTGAGCATGGTGCCGGATAAGTCGGTGGCAACAATTTGCGCACCGGCCTTCAATTGGCCCATGTTGGTACGCTCGAACTCATCGATGGACATCGAGATCGAGTACGGCTCCTGCCCCGAAGAGCATGCCGCCGACCAGATACGCAGGCGTTGCCCGGGGCTTGCCTTGATGGCCTCCGGCAGTACCTTGCTCTTGAGCACTTCAAAGGGATACGTGTCGCGAAACCACAAGGTTTCGTTGGTGGTCATGGCATCGACCACCATTTCCTTGAGCCCGCTACGCGGCTGACCCTGGATGCGCTGCACCAACTCACCCAGGGATTTGATGCCCTGCTGCTCCATCAGTTTGTTGAGACGGCTGGATACCAGGTACTGCTTGTTTTCACCGAGCAATATGCCACAGGCTTTTTCCAGGAAGACCCGGAACTGTTCGAAATCCAAATTACCCGTAGACAATGATACCGCCTCTTAAATCGTATGACCGCCAGGGGAAATCCCCTAGCCGTGATCTGCTGCCTTGATCCGGTCGACTACCCGGGATGCCAGGTCATCAGGACGGAATTTGGCCAGGAAGTCATCAGCACCGACTTTCTTGACCATCGCCTGGTTGAATACGCCCGACAACGAAGTATGCAGGATGATATGTAATTTTTGCATGCGTGGGTCATTGCGTATTTCGGCCGTGAGGGTGTAGCCGTCCATTTCCGGCATTTCAATGTCGGAGATCATCATCAAGAACTCTTCCTCCGGCTTCTTGCCCTCATCCACCAGCTTACGCAGATAGTCCAACGCCTGGCGACCGTCATTCAGGGCCACCACCTCCACGCCAACCGTTTGCAGGCAGCGCGTCACTTGCTTGCGTGCGACCGAGGAATCGTCAACGGTCAATACGCGCAGGGACACCGCCTTGTGCGCCGTCTCGGCATCCACCACACCTATCGAGATGGCCTCCGAGGTCGGCGCCACTTCGGCGAGGATTTTCTCCACGTCGATGATTTCCACCAACTGGTTATCCACCCGCGTCACCGCTGTGAGGTAGTGGTCGCGCCCGGTGCCCTTGGGCGGCGGATGAATCTCTTCCCAGTTCATATTGACGATGCGCTCTACCGAGCGCACCAGGAAACCCTGGGTCTTGGTGTTGTACTCGGTGATGATCACGAACGGGCTTTCACGGTCCTGCAAACCGGAGGATCCCGTGGCCATGGCCAGGTCGAGAATCGGAATGGTCGCACCACGGATGTTGGCCACGCCACACACCACCGGGCTCGACTTGGGCATGATGGTCAGCTTGGGACACTGCAGCACTTCCCGCACTTTAAACACGTTGATGCCATATAGCTGCTTGCCGTCCAGGCGAAAAAGCAACAACTCCAGGCGATTCTGCCCTACCAGCTGTGTCCGCTGGTTTACTGAATCCATTACTCCTGCCATGCCCAGACTCCTACGTTAAAACCTTTGGGGGTGCGACGCGCACCCAACACTAAACGGCACGAGCTTTGCTATTTATTGGCTATGAACATTAAAACGACAGTTTCCCGACGCCACGGCTCCCCACGCTACGGCAGATTGCTCTGCGCCTTGCTGACGCTACTTGCCTTGGGCTCGAGCGCCACGGCCCGCGCAGATAATGTCACCTTGCCTGATCTCCTTATCGGCGTCACTCAAGGCTTTCTTGAGTTCACTGTAGAAGATTATCTGGCGACGACCCAGACGCCGGGCCGTTATGAAATCCAGGTCAACCAGTTAGACCCGCGCCTACGCATGCCAATGTGCGACAAGGAATTGACAGCCACCCTGGAAAGCCCTGCTCAGCCCATCGGGCGTGTGACGGTAAAAGTGCGCTGCGAGGGCTCATCCCCCTGGACGGTGTTCGTTCCCGCCCAGGTCAAGCTGTTCCGTGACGTGGTAGTCGTTACCCGCCCCCTGAAGCGCACCGGCATTATTGGTGTTGAAGACATTGCCCTGCGTGAGCGAGATATCGGCCTGATCAATCAGGGCTACCTGACCTCACTGGACCAGGCGATAGGGCAGAAACTTACCCGACCAATGGTCACCGACCAGGTCATCACGCTTGTCCATTTAGAGCAAGCAGAGGTCATCCGCAAAGGTGATCAGGTGGTGATTTCCGCCAGCAGCGGCGCGCTGAGCGTGAAGATGCCGGGAGAAGCACTGTCCAACGGCGGCATGAGCGAACAGATCAGGGTCAAAAACCTTAATTCCAACCGTGTGATCAAGGCGCGAGTGACAGCACCAGGCCAAGTCGAGGTAGCGTTATAGTTCGCTGGTGTGAAACGCTAGCTTTTCCTACACTGTGCGTTGGATGTGGACCTGTACAGGTTTATTGTCAATCGCGCCTAAAGTTTGTCCGGGTATGGCCGAAAACATGGCAAGCGTCCAAATACCCAGAGGTTTTTTAACATGGTCATTGATTTCAGTCGTTTGAATAACACCCCGGCTTTGCCCGGCTCTACGCGCACCAGCGGTGCGAAGGACAGTGTAGAAGCCAAACCCCAGCCTGCGCCCGCCAAGGCAGAACAGGCCGGTGCCAGCCAGAGTGGGGAATCGGTACACCTGAGCAATGAGGCTCAACAGTTGCAGAAGGTCACTGACTCGCTGCGTGATCAACCGGTTGTCAATAAAGCCCGCGTGGCCGAGTTGAAACAGGCTATCGCCGATGGCAGCTATAAAGTCGACAGCAACCGTGTAGCCAGCAAGCTGCTTAACTTCGAAGCCGAGCGCTAGGCAAAGGCCTGCGCAGGGCTTTTGGACGCTTAAAACCCAAGGCCAGCCATGCACCACGACGAACATTTGCTCCAACTGATCATTGATGATCTGGCGCCGACGCAACATTTGCTCGAGCTGCTCAAAGAAGAATCCCTGGCTCTCTACGGCCGGGACATGCGCTTGCTGGAAGAGATCCTGGCACGCAAACAGTCGCTGATTGTGCTGCTTGAACAGCACGGCAAGAAGCGCAGCGAAATTCTCCTCAGTCTGGGCCTGCCAGCTGATCACGACGGACTTGCCCAACTGGCCAGCCACTCCTCGGTCGGCGACCAACTGCTGGCGCAGAGCAGCGCGCTCAATCAATTGCTCGCCCAGTGCCAGGAAGCCAACCTGCTCAACGGTCAGTCGATCCAGCTTCAGCAAGCCACGACCGCCAACCAGCTGCGTATACTCCATGGCGGAGAGCCTCCGGCCCTCTACAACGCCCAGGGGTCCACATCACGCCTGGTCAAACCAAGCACCCGCAGCCAAGCCTGACACTGGTTTACCGCGCGACCTATCCAAGGCGCGCCACATGCTGGCAAAATGCCGGTTCTTGCGTGTAGTCGTATTTTGCCTGGAGATGGAAGAACCGTGTTCAACGCCCTTAATGCGGAAGATGCCCCGCAGCCACCCAAGGTCCTCACCACGCCTCTGGAAATCGCCGGCACTTTGCGGATGCTGCAGGAAAGCCATGACCCGCTGATCATCACCTTCCACGAACGCAGCCAGCGCTTCCAAAGTTATCTGGTAGACATTGAGCGGGACAGCAAGACGCTGGCCCTGGACGAAATGATTCCCCGTGACGGCGAACGCTACCTCGAAAATGGCGAACCGTTCCGTATCGAAGGCTTCCATGAAGGTGTACGGGTTGCCTGGGAAAGCAACGGCACGTTGACCATCAGCGAGAAAGATGGCCACCGCATCTATACCGGAAGCATGCCTGACGAGGTGGTCTACCATCAGCGACGCAATGCCTTCCGGGCCGCGTTGAAGCTGGCGCAGTTGGTGAATATCGAGTTGGGTGGCGAAAAACTCAAGGCACCGATCAGTGGCAAGTTGCTGGATATCTCCGCCACCGGCTGCAAGCTGCGCTTTGAAGGCGATATCTCCGAGCGCCTGCAATTGGGCCAGGTCTATGATCGCTTTATCGCCGCTCTCCCGTTTGGCAGCATGAGCACCTCCGTGGAACTGCGCTACCTGCACTTCGAAGACAAGATCAACACCACGTTCGCCGGTGTGCGCTTCCATAACATGAGCGGCCTGGTGCAGCGCCAGGTAGAACGATTTGTGTATCAGCTACAGCGTGAAGCGCGACGCTTCGACAAAGATGACGATTTTTAAGCATTAACACTCGCATCAAAAAAAACGGGCAGATCCTGATGGGATCTGCCCGTTTTTGCTTTCAGGGGCGCGCCCTGCTCAGGTCATGCGGATGATCGTCCGGGTCCGGATGCTCTGGCGGTGTATCAGGTGTGGCCTCTTCAACGGGTGCTTCCGAATTGGCTTCAGGCTCCGTTACGGTGGTTTGCATCTGCTCCTGCACCACCGCTTCATCGACACGTGGATCCAACGCAGCCACCAATGGTGAACTGGACATACTGTCGGGCATCGCCACGTGATGCAGCGGGGCGTCATCAACCTGATGCAAGTTAGTCACTGCCTTCGGCCGGATACGCCACACCAGTATCAACGCGCACAGACTGAAAAATGCGTACAGCATGTGGCTGCCGAACAACTTCATTACCACACCTGCCAGCAGGGGCCCGACGCTGGCGCCAATGCCATAGGTCACCAGCAACATGGCTGTCAGCGATACTCGACGATCACCCTCTACATGGTCATTGGAAAACGCCACGGCCAGTGGGTAAAGGCAGAATTGCACCAGCGAACACAGGAATCCCGCGACAAACAGCACTTCCAACGGCACTTGGGTCATGATCGCCAGCGGCAGGGCAGTCACTGCCAGGCAAAGTGCGAAACAGCGAATCAATAATGCACGGTCATAGCGGTCCGACAACCAGCCCAGCGGCCACTGCACCAACAAACCGGCGAAGATACAGCATCCCATGAACAAACCGACCTGTTCAGTCGTCAGTCCCTGCTGGGAAGCGTATAGCGGCGCCAAGCCGTAGAAGGAGCCCACGATCAAGCCCGCTCCCAACACCGTGCTCAGCGACTGCGGCACACGCTTGATAAAAAAGCGTGGTTCCATCGGCGCCGGGTGCAAAGGTGCCGGGTGTATACGCCGTGTCATGGCCACCGGCACCAGGCATAGGGCAAAACACAGTGCCACCAGCATCAGCAGTTCCAAGCCAAGCTGAGGATGCATCACGAGGATCAACTGCCCCAACACCAAGCCCAGGTAGGAAGCGATCATATAGCCGCTGAACACTACGCCGCGCTGCTTGGCGTCCGCCTGCTCGTTGAGCCAACTCTCGATAACCATGTACTGGCACATCATCCCCAGGCCTACGATCATCCGCAGCACAATCCAGGCCGGCAACCAGTTGATCAGTCCGTGACCGAGTACGGCGGCACCGACAATCCCGGCACAGGTGGCATACGCACGAATGTGCCCAACACGGGCAATCAGGCGATGCCCGATCTTGCCACCCAGCACCAGGCCAAAATAGTTGGCCGCCATCAACGCACCTACCCACAGGCTGTCAACATGGTCGGCGGCCAGGCGCAACGCCAGGTAAGTGCTGAGCAAGCCGGAGCCGATCAACATCATCAAAGAGGCGAAATAAAGGGCTCGAAAAGATTTCCAGATCTGGCGCATCGGCGTTCCGAGCGGCTCCTTGCAGTAAGGGACAGGGCTATCGGCATGATAGTCCGGGGGACTTCGTCCGGACAGGCGGTATAGGCTGTTTCCGGGGATTATTTTGCTTAAAAGCTCAGACGCTGCATGGGTGCCTGGAAGGTACACGCCGATAGGTATAAATGCAGCGCACTGCTTGTGAACGCTGATCACCTACAAGGTTCGATTCATTTTTTAGAGGGCTGCCGCATTGAGGCTCGAAGCAGAGGGATGGGCTTTGGCATTGAGGGCTACATTGATGAGCCTCGTTGCACTTTTCGAGCGCCCAAAACAAAACCCCATCTGCTTTCGCAAATGGGGTTTCGGAATTTAATCTTGACGATGACCTACTCTCACATGGGGAA
>NZ_JBWKUX010000005.1:0-125771 GCF_059421065.1 Pseudomonas sp. GW821-FHT03A09
TTGGAGCGGGAAACGAGACTCGAACTCGCGACCCCGACCTTGGCAAGGTCGTGCTCTACCAACTGAGCTATTCCCGCATATTGGCGTCCCCTAGGGGACTCGAACCCCTGTTACCGCCGTGAAAGGGCGGTGTCCTAGGCCACTAGACGAAGGGGACACGCGTACAACATTCACTACTCGCCGCGTTTCGCTGTGTGCTTTACGCTTTAAGTGGCGCGCATTCTATGGATGGATTGAAAGGTCGTCAACCCCAAAGAATAAATTTATTTAAATCAATGACTTCGCCCTGCTTTTCAGGCCTTTGCGAGCTTTACGCCTGCCCGGGCTTTGACGCCTATATTCTGGCACCCGACAAGGCGCTATAGTTCACCCAGGCAAATGATGGCAATGTGCATCTACGCAGGAAACGCTTACCTATATAGAAGAAACTACCTGGGCAACTGGTCGATCTGTCCTATCCGCCGGATAGCCCAGTCACTACACTCCACAGCAAACCCTATAAAGAGGTCACACCGGTGACACCACTCATGATCACCCTGCTGGTAATAGCCGGGATCGTAATACTGATCGCCATTGGCTACATGAACCACGTGGTGGAAAACAACAAGCTGGAAAAGAAGCGTACCGAAATCGAGCTTAATGATCGTTTGCGTCGCTGCGGTGAAATCACCGAGACCTTCCCCGGCCAGTTGATGACTCCGGCGCTCAAACTGTTGCTGACCCGCCTGGAACTCAACGTCAACCAGCGCCTGTTGAACCTCAACAAGTCCAGCGCGTCGCACAAGGCACGCATCACTGAGTTGAATGCGCTGATCGCCCAGGGTGAATCGATCCCCGTGGCCAACCCTCCTGCCCCGATCCAGACCGAAGCCAAGGCCAAGGACGTACGATTCCTGCTTGAAGCCCTGCACGGCCAAGTCACCCGTGCCGCTCAGGACGGCTTCCTGCCGGCCAACGAGGCCAAGCACTGGATCAAGGAAATTCGCCATATCCTGGTGCTGCTGCATATCGAGTTCTTCAACAACCTGGGCCAGCACGCCCTGCAGCAAGGCCAGCCTGGCCAAGCGCGCCTGGCGTTCGAACGCGGCGTACAGTACTTGCGCAAGCAGCCTGAGCCGGTGCTCTACAGTGCACAGCTGCAACTGCTGGAGTCGCAACTGGCCCGCGCCAACTCCACAGTGCTGACCAACAGCAAACCCGCCGAAGACGAGGTCAATGAATTGACCGAAGGTCTGAAAGTCGTCGACGCCGACACCGAGTGGAAAAAGAAAGCCATCTACGACTGATCACGTGTAGTGAGCGGGCTTGCCCCGCTCACTACAAGGTGCCATCAATTTGTACCTATCCCCGCACTCCCGACTAGCGTAAAAAAGTCCCCCTCACTCCGTGAAGCTAGAGGCTCGTTATGCCCGTCGCCGTGATTGATGGACAACCGCTGCACTATCTCGACCAAGGCACCGGCCCGGTCGTCCTGCTGGGCTCCAGCTACCTATGGGACCGCCACATGTGGACTCCACAGGTCGAAGCCCTGTCGCAACAGTACCGTGTCATCGTCCCCGAGCTGTGGGGCCACGGTGAATCAGGCCCATTGCCTGCTCAAACCCATTCCCTGGATGACTTGGCACACCAGACCCTCACCCTGCTGGACCAACTGGACATTGCCCAGGTCAACCTGGTGGGCCTGTCGGTCGGCGGCATGTGGGGTGCCCGACTAGCCTTGAGCGCACCTGAGCGGATCAACAGCCTGGTGTTGATGGACACCTATCTGGGCGCAGAGCCCGAGGCCACGCGCCAGTATTATTTCTCGTTGTTCAAGATGATCGAAGACGCCGGCGCTATTCCTGAGCCGTTGCTGGATGTGATCGCACCGATCTTCTTCCGGCCGGGAATAGACCGTGAATCAGCGCTGTATCAGGGTTTTCGCAAGGCGCTGCAAGGGTTTTCCAAAGAGCGCCTGTTGCAAAGCATCGTGCCCCTGGGCCGGTTGATCTTCAGTCGCGCCGACCTGCTGGAACAACTGCCACGGTTGGACGCGGATACCACCTTGATCCTGTGCGGCGAGCAGGATAAGCCCCGCCCTCCTGCCGAGTCCCGGGAAATGGCTGAGCTGATCGGCTGCGACCTGATCCTGATTCCGGAGGCCGGGCATATTTCCTCCCGGGAAAACCCGGACTTCGTCAACGAAGCCCTGCTGACCTTCCTCGCCAACAACGCCTGACCACCCTGCCCTTTGATCGCGGCCTTTGCGCTGCGATCAAAGGCGGAAGTGCCCCACCATACCCTTGAGTTCCGCCCCCAATTGCGCCAGCTGAATGCTCGACGCCGCGTTACCTTGCATGCTCTGCGCCGACTGATCGGCACTGGCGCGGATGCTGGTGACGCTACGGTTGATCTCTTCAGCCACCGAGCTTTGTTCCTCGGCGGCGGCGGCAATTTGCTGGTTCATCTGCTGAATCAAGGACACCGCGGCGGCGATGCTGCCCAGGGCGCTTTCGGTTTCCAGGGCATCGCTTACGGCCAATTTCACCAGCTCGCCGCTCTGCTGGATCTGCTGCACCGACGACTGCGCCGCGTGGCGCAGGGTGCTGACCAGCCGCTCGATTTCCTCGGTCGATTGTTGAGTACGCTTGGCCAGTGCCCGGACTTCATCGGCCACCACCGCAAAACCACGGCCTTGCTCACCCGCGCGCGCCGCCTCGATGGCGGCGTTGAGGGCGAGTAAATTGGTTTGCTCGGCGACACTTTTGATCACACTCAACACAGTGCCAATATTCTGGATTTCCGCACTCAGGCTTTCGATGCTGGCGCTGGCACTGGTGCTGGAGGTGGCGAGTAATTCGATACGCTGCAAACTCTGGCGTACCACTTGCTGGCCGCTGTCGACCTTATCATCTGCTGTCTGCGCGGCTTGAGCAGCTTCCTCGGCATTGCGCGCCACATCGTGCACAGTGGCGGTCATTTCATTCATTGCCGTAGCAACTTGTTCTGTCTCTTCTTTCTGGTTGCTGACCTCGACATTGGTCTGCTCCGTCACGCTGGACAGCGATTGCGCCGAAGAGGCCAATTGCTCAATACCCGCCTGCAGCCCGCTGACCATCTGACTCAAGCCATTGCCCATCTGCTGCATGGCCAACATCAGTTGACCGATTTCATCCCGGCGACTGACCTCCATGCGCCCACTCAGGTCGCCCGAGGCAATCTGCTGGGCCACGGCAATCGCGCTGCGCAGCGGGGTTACAATCAGGCGCGTAATGACCCAGGCCGCAATCAACCCCACCAACAACGCCAAGGCAGAAGAACCGATAATCAGCAGCGTGCTTTTCTTCAATTGCTCCTGCATCGACTGGTCTTCGACGGCATAGGCCTGGTTGACCCGGCTGACCACTTGATCAGCCCTGTCATGCAACTGCTGATAGACCCGCTTTTCCTGGGCCAGCAGACCCGTGTATTCGCCGAGCTTTTCGCTGAACGAGGCGATATGCCCGGAGACTTCGTTGAGCACGGTCTGATAACCCGCGTCCTTGACCGACGTTTTCAGCTGTTCGACCTGAGCCAGGGCCTGGTCCGCCTGTTCGATCTTGCCTTGCTCGGCAGTGTCGGCATCGGCCTTGCGGCTCTGGTCCAGGCGCACCCGCGCTTCGTTCATGGCTTGCAACATCAACTTGGACACCTGGCTGACCTGCCCTGCCTGCTCGATAAACTCGGCGCCCTCCTTGCCCTGGCTTTCCTTGAGGCCATAGGCACCGTCGTCTGCCAGACCGGCCTGCAACACGTCGAGGTTGTTGGCCACACTGGAGACCGACCAACTGGCCATTTCCAGGGCCAGGTCCTTGGTCTGATTCAACTCGACAAACTCGTCAAACGCCTTGCGATACGCGGCCAGCGCCTGCTCGACCTCGGTCATTACCGACACATTCGCGGCAGCCCCTGCCTTGAGGCCCGCGGCCAAGGCCGCCAAGGCGTCGACGCTTGCATGCAGGGCGTCGACCGCCTTGGGGTCGGCATGCAACGCGTAGTCCTGCTCGATCAGACGCACCTTGAGCAAGCCGCTGTTGAGCGAAGACATTGCCTTGAGGCCCTCGAAACGCTGGCCAACGGTTTGCAGGGACCACACGCCAATTGCCGCCACGATCGCGGTCAGCAATAGCACCAAGGTGAAACCCAAGCCCAGTTTTTTCGCCATACCGAGGTTGGCGAAACGTCGTTGCACGGCCGAAATCATTGCACTTGAGTCCTCTTGCAATGGCAGATGCCATCAAGCGTGGTTTCCATGCAGCGAGATTCGCAACCGTGCGCCACTGATACAAGATGCTGGCGCCGGAATAATGGCAAAAAGCTACATGCCCGTCGTTTTCAGGATGGTCGAGGTCGATCTGGCAGGGCCCATGGCACGGAACAATGCCAGTGCGCGTTGATCAGCAGCATAGGCCACATTGATCCGCAGCCAATCACTGTGTTCACCGCCTGGGTTGAACAACGCTCCCGGCGACAGCAGTACGCTGAGTCGACGTGCGCACGCCTGCAGACGGGAATGATCCGTCGCGCCCGGCCGCGCCCACAGGAACATACCGCCGGACGGCGCGGCAAACACCTGCCACTCTTCGTCCTCCAATACCTGCAAGGTGTCGGCCATCTGTGTATTCAGGCGCTTGCGCAGACGTTGCACCCACTTGCGATACGTACCGTTGGCCAACAGCGTGGCAACCACCGCTTCGGCAAAACGCGAAGTGCCGAGGCCAGTCAGGGTCTTGAGGCTGGCCAATTGTGCGATGACCGCAGTGCTGGCACTGAGGTAGCCCACTCGCAGGGCGCTGCTCAGGGTCTTGGAGAAGCTTGAAACATAGATCACCCGGTCATCATGGGGCAGCGCTGCTAGCCGCGTGCAGTTGGCGTGCTGCAGGTCACCGAAGATATCTTCCTCGATGATCAGAAAATCCTCACTGTGCGCCAACTCCAGCAAACGCTCGGCAACGCCCTGACACAGGCTGGTGCCGGTGGGGTTGTGATACAGGCTGTTGATGAACAGGCATTTGGGCCGATGGTTACGCAGCAGCGCTTCGAGTGCCGGGATATCCGGGCCGCCATGGGTGCGCGGCACCTGTAGCAGCATGACGCCATGGAATGCCAGCTGACGATAGAGGTTGCCATAGCCCGGCGTCTCGACCACCACCGTATCACCGGCCTTCAACAAGGTACGAATGAGCAAGTCCTGGGCATGGCTAGCACCGTTGGTGGTCAGGATACGGTCGAGGCTAGTGGCAATCTTGATGCGAGTCAGCCGCTTGAACAGTTGCTCACGCAGCGCCAGCAGCCCCAGGGGCGGGCTGTAGCTGAACAGGCCCTGGGTGTCGGTACGACTGACCTCGCGTACCGCATAGCTGATGTCATCGCTTTCGCGCCAGGTGTCCGGCAACCAGCCACACCCCAGTTTCAACTCACCCAACGGGCCGTCAGTGAAGGCGGCCCAGCCCTGCTCAGCACCTTCATACCAATGGTTTTCATGGGATGTTGGAGGCTGGGCCACTACAAATCCCGAGCCCTGTTTCGAGACCAACAGCCCCTGGGCCACCAACCGATCGAATGCTTCAAGCACGTTGGACTGGCTCAGCAGATTATCGAGGGCCAACTGGCGGATAGAGGGCAGACGAGTTCCGGGCGTCATCCCGCCCTTGCGAATCCATTCCGTCACCGCACTGACGATTTGCTGCACCACCGGTACAAGGGCTTGTCGATCGATCCCTAAATCCATGCGCCACTCACTCCAACTGTCTGTTATTCAACCAGAACAGTTAAGCACAGAAGCCCTCTAAACCTCGTCGTGAATTATTATTAAAGTATTGATTTTATTGACTTATTTACCTAGTGACACACATTCAGCCCAGGCCTTTTGCCAGCTCCGGAAAAACCTCACACCCCAGCAAAACTTTTCGAATGGAGACCGGCGTGGATTCCTAGATTGCAGTTGCGCCACCGTCCACGGCCAACGCCTGGCCCGTGGTAAACGCAGCGCCGTCACTGCACAGGTACAACACCGCGCTGGCGATTTCCTCGACCTTGCCAATACGTCCGACCGGATGCATGGCGGCGGCAAATTCTGCCTTGCGGGGGTCCGCTTCGTAGGCGCGACGGAACATGTCGGTATCGATCACGGCCGGGCACACCGCGTTGACGCGGATTTTCTTTTTCGCGTATTCGATTGCAGCCGACTTGGTCAGACCGATGACCGCATGCTTGGACGCGGCATAAATGCTCATCTTCGGCGCCGCTCCCAACCCCGCGACCGAGGCGGTGTTGACGATCGCTCCACCGCCCTGGGCCAGCAGCAACGGTAATTGGTGCTTCATGCACAGCCACACACCCTTGACGTTGACACCCATGATGGCGTCGAACTCATCCAGGCTGCCGTCCGCCAGCTTGCCCTTCTCGATCTCGATCCCGGCGTTATTGAAGGCATAATCCAGGCGACCATAGGCAGCGACGGTCTGCGCCATCAACGCCTGTACATCGGCTTCCAGCGTGACGTTGCAACGCACGAACAGCGCCTCGCCACCGGCCTGGCGGATCAACGCAACGGTACCCTCACCGCCGTCCACGTCGAGGTCCGCGACCACTACTTTCAGGCCTTCGGCGGCGAACGCCAGCGCGGTGGCGCGACCAATACCGGCAGCGGCGCCGGTCACCAGGGCGACCTGGCCGGAAAACGTCATGCTCATGGGGGATGTCCTTTGGAAGAAATAGCCGTGGGTCGAGTCTAGCCAACGCCATGGGCAGCACGTCAGCACTATCAGAAGGCCGGTTGGCGCTGCATGAATCACAGTGATAAAGCGCCCAGACTCACTATCAGCCAGGCCTATCGCCGGGCATTCGCGTCGTTCGGACAACCTTGCTCACTGGCCCTCAAGGGTCTATCACTCAAGGTTCACTTCTAAAGAGTCCTTGCCATGACTGCCCAGACCAACCGCCAATTCCTGCTAGCCAAACGTCCAGTCGGGGCGGCCACGCGGGAGACCTTTACCTATCAGGAAGTGCCGGTAGGTACGCCTGGGGATGGCCAAGTGCTGGTGCGCAATGAATATCTATCCCTGGACCCGGCGATGCGTGGCTGGATGAATGAAGGCAAGTCCTACATTCCGCCCGTCGGTATCGGCGAGGTGATGCGCGCGCTGGGCGTAGGCAAGGTGATTGCGTCTAACAATCCG
Source organism: Pseudomonas sp. GW821-FHT03A09 (assembly GCF_059421065.1). Classification (NCBI taxonomy): domain Bacteria; kingdom Pseudomonadati; phylum Pseudomonadota; class Gammaproteobacteria; order Pseudomonadales; family Pseudomonadaceae; genus Pseudomonas; species Pseudomonas sp. GW821-FHT03A09. The sequence goes on from NZ_JBWKUX010000005.1 coordinate 7,200, forward strand.
AATTTCGCGGTGGGGGACTACGTGAATGGCGCCTTGGGAGTACAGGATTACTTCCTCGGCGAACCGCGTGGTTTCTACAAAGTCGATCCTAAGCTGGCTCCCCTGCCCCGCTACCTGTCAGCCCTCGGCATGACCGGGATGACCGCCTACTTCGCGCTACTGGACACCGGTGCGCCCAAGGCTGGCGAAACCGTGGTGATCTCCGGCGCCGCCGGAGCAGTGGGCAGCATTGCCGGGCAGATTGCCAAACTCAAAGGTTGCCACGTGGTGGGCATTGCCGGCGGGGCCGACAAGTGCAAATTCCTGGTGGATGAATTGGGTTTCGACGCAGCCATCGACTACAAGAACGAAGACGTACCCGCCGCCCTCAAGCGCGAGTGCCCCAAAGGCGTGGACGTGTACTTCGATAACGTCGGCGGCGATATTCTCGACGCGGTGCTCAGCCGCTTGGCATTGAAGGCACGTGTGGTGATCTGCGGTGCGATCAGCCAGTACAACAACAAAGAGGCCGTGAAAGGCCCAGCCAACTATTTGTCGCTGCTGGTCAATCGTGCACGCATGGAAGGCTTTGTGGTGATGGACCACGCGGCCAACTTTGCCAAGGCCGGACAGGAAATGGCTGGCTGGATGGCCCAGGGCAAGCTCAAGAGCAAAGAAGATATTGTGGAGGGCCTGGAGACGTTCCCGGAGACGCTGATGAAGCTGTTCAACGGTGAGAATTTTGGGAAATTGGTGCTGAAAGTCAGCTGACGCACACTGTGCCTATCTGCTGAAGATCTATATATGGGAGGGGGCGTGCCCCCGATTGCAGTGTGTCAGTCAACACGTTCATTGGCTGATGCACCACTATCGGGGGCAAGCCCCCTCCCACATTCAAAGCTGTGTTGAGCTCTGGTATCAGGCGATCTCGGCGACCACAGCTGCCAGCGCCTTCGCTGGATCAGCCGCCTGGCTGATCGGGCGACCGATCACCAGGTAGTCCGAACCCGCATCCAGGGCCTGGCGGGGGGTCAGGATACGGCGCTGGTCATCCTGGGCACTGCCCGCCGGGCGAATACCCGGGGTCACCAGTTGCAGCGATGGGTGCGCGGTCTTCAGGGCCTGGGCTTCCAGCGCCGAGCAGACCAGACCATCCAGGCCGGCCTTCTGCGCCAAGGCCGCCAGGCGCAGCACCTGCTCCTGAGGCTCGATATCCAGGCCGATGCCGGCCAGGTCTTCGCGCTCCATACTGGTCAGCACAGTCACACCGATCAACAGCGGTTTGGGGCCACTGCGCTGTTCCAGCACTTCACGGCAGGCACTCATCATGCGCAGACCGCCGGAGCAGTGCACATTGACCATCCATACGCCCATTTCCGCCGCGGCCTTCACCGCCATGGCGGTGGTGTTGGGAATATCGTGGAATTTCAGGTCGAGGAACACTTCGAAGCCTTTGTCACGCAGGGTGCCGACAATTTCTGCGGCGCAACTGGTGAACAGTTCCTTGCCGACCTTGACCCGGCAAAGCTTCGGGTCCAACTGGTCAGCCAGCTTCAGTGCGGCGTCACGAGTGGGGTAATCCAGGGCGACGATGATAGGAGTCTGGCAGACGGACATTGGAATGGGCTCTCAGGCAAGTCGAAATCGGCGCGGATTGTAGCGCAAGCAGCGCCGTTGCGGGATCCGATGATCGGTAAATACTGTTCAACCGCCCATTCCACGGCATTTTTTGTGATTGTGTCAGCCTTGATACATTCCAGACATGCCCCCTACACGCCCTACGACTAGCCTCGCCCACATGACCGCCCGTCCAGCACTTCCAGCGATGGAACTGGACGCCTATGCTGACAGCAACAATCAGGCAGATGATCGCACTATGCATACCCCTACCGCCGCTGTAAACGAAGAGCAAAAAGGCGCGGTGCTCGCCGAAGACAAGCGCTGGAACACCCGTGCGCTGATCGTCGATGACGACGTGCCGATTCGTGAGTTGTTGATCGATTACCTGGCGCGCTTCAATATTTTCGCCATCGGCGTGACCGACGGCGCCGCCATGCGCCAGGCCATGCAAGCCGAAACCTTCGATGTCGTGGTGCTCGACTTGATGCTGCCGGGCGAAGACGGCCTGTCGCTGTGTCGCTGGCTGCGTGCCGAATCGGATATCCCGATCCTGATGCTCACCGCACGCTGCGAGCCCACCGACCGCATCATCGGCCTGGAGCTGGGCGCCGACGATTACATGTCCAAACCCTTCGAACCTCGAGAACTGGTGGCACGCATCCAGACCATCTTGCGCCGCGTGCGCGATGACCGTACCGAGCAACGCGCCAACATCCGCTTCGACAACTGGCGCCTCAACAGCGTATTGCGCCAACTGGTGGCCGACGATGGCTTGGTGGTGCCGCTGTCCAACGCGGAATTCCGTCTGCTCTGGGTGTTTATCGAACGCCCGCGGCGCGTGCTCAGCCGCGAACAATTGCTGGACGCTGCCCGCGGTCGTTCCATCGAAGCCTTTGATCGCAGCATCGACCTGCTGGTCTCGCGCCTGCGACAAAAACTCGGGGATGATCCGAAAGCCCCACAACTGATCAAAACCGTACGCGGTGAAGGCTACCTGTTCGACGCCCGGGATATCGGTTGATGCGCGCCACCTTCAATACGTTGTTCGGCAGGCTGTTCGGTGTATTGCTGGTGGCCATTGTGCTGGCCCATGTGCTGGCGTTCTTTTGGTTTCACCATTACGGCCCGCCACCACCGCCGACCGGTGAAATCTTTGTACAACAGGCAGACGGTTCCTTCACCCCCATCCAGAAGAAGCACCCTCGCCCGTGGTTTGGTGGCCCGGTGGTGCCACTGACCTTTCAGTTCATCTCGCTGATCATCGCTGCATGGTACGGCGCCAAGCTTTTGAGTCGACCGATCCAGCGCCTGAGCGCAGCCGCCGAACGGTTGAGTGTCGACCTCGACAGCCCCCCGCTCGATGAGTCGGGGCCACGAGAGGCCAGGCAAGCCGCCTCCACCTTCAACCTGATGCAAAAACGCATCCGCGAACAAGTCAGTCAGCGTGCGCGCATGCTCGGTGCAGTCTCCCACGACCTACGCACACCACTGTCACGCCTCAAACTGCGCCTGGAACAGATCGAAGACACCAAGCTGCAAGGTCAGATGCGCCAAGACCTGAACGACATGATTGACATGCTCGACGCCACCCTGAGCTACCTGCACGAGCAACGTACCAGTGAAACCCGGCACTGGCTCGACGTGCAGGCACTGGTGGAATCCCTCAGTGAGAACGCCCAGGACCAAGGCTCCGATGTGCAGTTCTCCGGCAGCTGCGCGCCGTTGCAAGTGCAGCCCATGGCCCTGCGTTCATGTCTCAACAACCTGATCGACAATGCCCTGCGCTATGCCGGCACGGCTCGTGTGGAACTGGCAGATAGTCGTGGAGCCCTGGTGATCCGAGTGATCGACCACGGCCCCGGGATTGCAGCCGACAAGCGCGAGGCGGTATTCGAGCCGTTCTTTCGCCTGGAGGGCTCACGCAACCGTAACTCGGGGGGCGTCGGCCTGGGCATGACGATTGCGAGGGAAGCGGTGGAGCGCCTCGGCGGCCACCTCAGCCTGGAAGACACACCAGGCGGTGGGTTGACCGCCGTGATGTGGTTGCCGAGGGCTTAAAGGGGTTTGTCTTCCCGGCGCCCTTGCGCCTGGGTCGTACTCCAGTCAGTCAACAGACTGTAGGCCACCGCCAACAAGGTCGGACCGATAAACAGGCCGATGAAACCAAACGCGATCAAGCCGCCGAACACCCCTAACAGCACGATCACCAGCGGCAGGTTGCCACCTCGGCTGATCAGGTACGGCTTGAGCACGTTGTCCACGCCGCTGATGATGAATGTGCCCCACACACCCAGGAACACCGCGTAGGTGTAATCGCCTTTCCAGGCCAGCCACGCCGTGGCCGGAATCCACACCAACGGCGGCCCCATGGGAATCAGGCTGAGCAGGAAGGTGGCGATACCCAGCACCAATGCACCCGGTACGCCCGCAATCAGGAAGCCGATCAGCGCCAGTAAGGCCTGTGCGGCAGCGGTGCCGATCACACCGTTGACCACCCGTTGTACGGTGCCGGCCACCAGTTCGATGTAGTAACCGGCACGCTCCCCGATCAAACGCTCCAGCAGGCGATGCACGAACACCGCGAGCCGTGGCCCGTCGCGGTAAAAGAAGAACACGAACACCAGGCTCAGGGTCAGCTCAAGGATGCCGCCGCCAATCTGCGCACTGCGCGCCAGCAGCCAGTTGCCGACCTGCCCCAGGTACGGCTTGATGCTGACCATCAGTGCTGCGCCCTGTTGGTCGATGCTGTCCCATGTCGCCACCAGGCGCTCGCCGACAAAGGGGATCGAGCCCAACCAAGTGGGCGCAGCCGGTAGGCCGTCGACCTGGATATCCTTGATCAGGCCCACGGCGTCACGCACATGATCGGCCAGGTTGAAACCCAGCCATACCAGCGGCACCGCCACCAACAGCATCCAGCACAAGGTCAGGATGCCAGCGGCCAAGGATTCCCGACCACCCAACCAGCGGGTGAGCAGGCGCATCAGCGGCCAACTGGCAAACGCCAGCACCGCGCCCCAGAACAGCGCCGACCAGAACGGCGCCATCACCCAGAAGCTGGCACCAAACAACACCAGCAGCAGGATTTGCACCAGTAGGCGATCGTTATTGAGCATCGGGTATCTCGAGAAGAAGTCTGTAGGAAGTGAGCTTAGGCGAACGGCGCGGGTCCGTTCGCCTGTTAACGGTCAGCGTATCAGATGCAGGTGCAACCCCTTAGCGTCACCGGCGCCGGTTTCCATACGCGCGGCACGCACACCGCTGTCGATCAGGGCCTGACGCCAGGCTTCGGCCGTCGGCCCGGTCAAACTGACACGCAAGGTGGCGTCAAGGTTCAATCCACGGGAGATCAAGGTCAGCCAAGTGGCGTCAGGTTCAGCCCCGAGCTTCGGGAAATCCAGCTCGCCGGTGCTTTTCAACTCACGCAACAGGGTTGCCGACGTAGGCAGGAGATCAGCCAATGGCGCACTGGCATCCAGCTGTTCTACATGCAGATAGGCGCGACGGTTGCCTCGGGTGATGCCGTACAGCGCCACCAGGGAGTTGTCCTGCGGTGCGGCCAGGCGCAACAGCAGGTACTCCTGCTGGCCATCGGCGCCCACCAGTTTGGCGTTGCCGAACACTTCATTGGCCCACAGGCTGCTTTCGCCACAATCACGGGCCTGGCACCAGAACAACAGCTGCGCGCCCTTGGCTTGCAGCGCTTCGCGGGTCGCGGTAAACGCGGCGCTGGACGTGTGCTCGGCGGGCAACTCATAGGTAATCGCCGTGGCTTGACCACGTGCGGTGGCTTGGCCCTCGTAGCGCAACTGGCCGCTGATCTTGCGGATTGCCCCCATGGGGTAGATGCGTTCCTTTTCTTCGGCGGGGCGGTAATCGACGATCTGTGCGTCGACTTGGCGCGACACTGCCGGCAAATCCTGGCTACCCGGCACGTCGGCGGCGAACACCAAAGGGCTGAAACAGCACAGCCCGAGGGCACGTATACATCCTTTACGCAGGCTCATCGGATGATTGAGCCCTGGCCATTGGAGGTCGCAGCAGTTTCAAGATGGTTCATGGTTGACTCCCTTTCAATCCGCCCAGCCTCGGCAGTTGACCCCGCCAAGTCAAGGCGTGGAGAAGAACCGATTGAAACAGTCTGCAACAAGAGCGGCGCCAGGCTCGTCATTCAGGTGTAAATGATGGCCGCCCGGCAGCGTGGTCACTGTGAAGGGTAGCTGAGAAAGCAATTCGGGATGTTTCGCCAACATACCCTCAGCCGCCACCACTAACTGTGCAGGGCAGGCCACCCGCCGCACGAAAGCCATCGCCTGCTCATCGGTCAGACGTATCGGCGAAGCCAGGGTCAATCGACTGTCGGTGCGCCAGGTATAACCGCCCGGCACCGGCATCAACCCGCGCTGGGCCAGCAGTTCGGCGGCCTCGCGACTGACCGCGACCACGCCTTTCATGCGCGCTTCAACTGCCCGATCGAGGGTGCTGTAGACCGGCTTGCGCTTGTCCTGCAGGTTCAATTGCGCCTGCAAGGCCATGCCCAATCGCTCGGCCGCGTTCTCGCCGACGGCGGTGGGCGGGATCACACCGTCGATCAATCCCAGGTGTGTCACTCGCTCCGGCAAGGCTCCCGCCAGCACCAACGAGACGATGGCGCCGAGGGAGTGGCCAAGTAATGCAAAACGTTTCCAACCCAGCTGTTCGGCGACTTGCAGCACATCAAATACATAATCCCACAAGGCATAACCCGCCCCGGCTGGACGATGGGCCGAATGCCCATGGCCCGCCATGTCCAGCGCAACGATGCGCAAGCCCTGCAGTTTCGGCGCCAGTCGCGCAAAACTGTTGGCGTTGTCCAGCCAGCCATGCAGGGCAATCACCGGCAGACCGTCCTCGGGACCAAACAGGTGAGCGGCCAACTCGATGTGGGGCAAGCTCAGGCGGACTTCTTCGACCGACGTGTTCATGCGCAGTTGCGCTCGCGGGCTTCCCAGCGGGAGAACAGGTTCTTGATCAAGGTCGCGGTGTCCTGGGGACGTTCGAGGGGAAACATATGGCCACCGGGCATGGTGAGCATTTCGCCCATGGGCAGGCGGTCGACACCGCTGGCGTGGTGACGCATCACCACCCGGCTCTGGCGTCCGCGCACCACTGCCAGCGGCACCTTCAACTGGCGCACCTGGCCCGGGCTGGTGTGGGGCACGCCGCGATAAATGCTGATTTCGGTTGCCGGGTCAAAGCGCAGGCGCAGGCGATCGCCCACCTGTTGCAGACCATGTTGCAGATACGCGTCAAAACATTCCGGGTCGAACCCGCGAAACAGGGTTTTACCGGCAAAGTAGCTGCGCGCGGCGTCCAGGTCGGTGAACTCTTCACGCCGGCCCAGGGTGCGACCGGCCGGGGTCAGGCGATCAATAAACCCCAAGCGCTTGGCGGCGCGGATCACCCAGCGGTCGGCGCGGGTCAGCACCGGCGAATCCAGCATCACCACCCCACGATACAACTGCGGGCAACGCATGGCCGCGTGCAGGTGCAGCACGCCACCCAGGGAATGCCCGACGCCCCATACCGGCTCCGGTTGCTGCTCCAGGTGATGGATCAACTCGTCCACCAGGTTGCGCCAGTTGTCGTCCACCGGAAACCGGGGGTCGTGACCGTGCTGTGGCAAATGAGCCACCGTGTATTCCGGGGCCAGGGCGGCAAACAACTTGCCGTAAGTGGCCGAAGGGAAACCATTGGCGTGGGCAAAAAACACGTGCTGCGACATACCGGACTCATCTACAGAAACAGAAATGGATTGTCACCAGCCCCAAGCCGTACAGCAATGACTGTAACTGCCAGGAATGATGACACTCACGCCATGCCTATCGCGCCGGTGGGTTTTCTCCCAGCGGCACCACGGCCATGGTCAGGCGCGAAACGCAGTTGGCCTTGCCGTCTTCGCTGGTCAAGCGGATATCCCACACCTGGGTGGTTCGCCCGATATGGATCGCCCGCGCCACCGCCGTCACGCGCCCGCTGCGCACACCACGCAAGTGGTTGGCGTTGATCTCCAGGCCCACGCAATAGAACTTGCTCGGATCAATGCACAGGTAGGCCGCCATGGAGCCGACGCTTTCCGCCAGCACCACCGAGGCACCACCGTGCAGCAGGCCATAGGGCTGATGAGTGCGATGGTCGACCACCATGCTGGCGGTGAGTGATTCGTCATCGAAGCGTTCAAAACGGATATCCAGCAGTTCACCGATGGTGTTTTTCTGGATGGCGTTGAGTTGCTCGATATTGGGTTGGGTGCGCCACAGGCTCATGCAATTGTCCTTATTGGTTTTATTACGGCCCTAATCCTGCCACAGAATGGATTCGTTGCGCTCGCTCCAAACGTGGAACTGAGCACCGTAGGTCGATTCGATCACATTGCGCTTTATCTTCAGGGTCGGGGTCAGGAAGCCGTTTTCCACCGCCCAGTTGTCATTGACCACCACCAACTGACGCAAACGCTCGTGCTTGTCCAACCCCTGGTTGACCTGTTCCAGCCAGCGCTCAAGGCTGCCGTTCAGGGTTTGCCGGTCCTCGCCGGTTGCCGCCAGCACGCACAAGCCTATCGGCGCCGTCAGGCCTTCACCGACCACACACACCTGTTCGATGCGCGCATGCTCGGCCAAACGGTTCTCAATCGGCGCCGGAGCCACGTATTTGCCCTTGCTGGTCTTGAAGATTTCCTTGAGCCGTCCGGTGAGGCGCAGGCGGCCGTCGGCGCCCTGCTCCCCCTTATCGCCAGTGCGCAGGAAACCGTCAGCGGTGAGGGTCTCAGCGGTTTTCTGCGGGTCCTTGAAATAGCCGAGCATGGTCGCGCCGCTGCGCACCTGCACTTCGCCCGACGGGTCGATGCGCACGTCCACCCCGGGACATGGCAGGCCGATCCAGCCAAGCTTCTGCTGCCCAGGACGGCACACGTGGGAATAGCCGCAGCTTTCCGTCATGCCGTACACCTCCAACACATCCAAACCCAGGCGCTGATACCAACGCAACAGGGCCTCAGGCACTGGCGCGGCACCGGATAGCGCAATACGCAGTGCATCCAGGCCCAGCCCCGCGAGGACTTTACGGCCCACGTGCCGGCCGATGAAAGGCAGGCGCAACAGCCGGTCCAGACGCTTTTCCGAGACCTTGCCATACACGCCCATCTGGAATTTGGTCCAGATCCGCGGCACGCCGAACAACGCTGTGGGTCGTGCCCGACGCAAGTCGGTGAGAAAGGTGTCGAGGCTTTCGGCGAAAAATACCGTTTGCCCGGTGTAGAGCGAGGCCAGCTCCACGAACATCCGCTCCGCCACATGGCACAACGGCAGGTAAGACAGCAGCCGGTCGCCCTCCCCCAGGCCAAATAACTCGGTGCCACGGGTGGCGGCAAAACCCAGGGCACCAAAGGTTTGCATCACGCCCTTGGGCAAGCCGGTGGTGCCAGAGGTGTAGACGATGGTAGCCAGGCTCGCGGCGTCAGGCTCGGGGTTGTCCTGAATCGGTGAACAGGCCTGCAGATCAGCCCAAGTGAAATCGAAGTCACCGACCGGACCCAGCGGCAGTTGGATAGTTGTCAAACCAGCCGGGATACCGGGCGCCATGGCCGGCCAGTCGTCCAGCTTGCCGATCAATGCCAACGCCGCCTCGGAGTGAGTCAGCACATGGGCGACGGAGTCAGCGGTCAGGTTGGGGTATAACGGCACTGACACATGCCCGGCCATCCAGATCGCCAGGTCGGCGATGATCCAGTGCGCGCAGTTTTTCGAAATCAGGGCAATGTGTGAACCCTGGGGCAACTCCCGAGCACGCAGCCAGCGCGCGGCGCAGCGGGCCTGATGGCCGACGTCACCCCAAGTGAGGGTCTGCACCTCGCCACCGCCGATGGGCTGCACGAGAAAGGGTTTGCGCGGGTGCCGCGCTTCACGTTCGAAGAAGACCTGTAACGGCAAACGAAAAGCGACAGGCATGGGACGCGCTCCTTTGTGGTCCGACGATAGCCAACCAAGCACTTGCTCGGTTGACTATATAGCACACAAAACAGCGATCACTTTTCCTACGGACTTTTCACGCCAACCAGGCTCATCAACCCCGCCAACGGAAAATCGCCCTCCAGTTCCGCCAGACTGGCGGTGTGCATCGGTTGCGGCTGGCGTTGATGGCCATGCTGCAAAAAGCTGATCAGGCTGCCCACCAAAGGCTGGTGGCTGACCAGCAGCACGTTGTCATCGGTATTGAGCTTTTCCAGCACCAGCAACGGGTTACCGTCTGGCGTCAGCCACGGCACCGTACGGATATCGGGTTCAAACCCCAGTGCTTCGCGAACCAGCTGTGCGGTCTGTTGCGCACGCACGTAAGGGCTGGCGATGATCGCGCTGAGGGGCTGGCCTATCAGGTGCGCCGCGCTGCGCAACACTTCGGCGCGGCCATGCTCGGTGAGGTTGCGTTCGGCATCGGTGCGCGCATGCCCTTCGGCTTCACCGTGGCGTAGTATCCAGAGCTTCACAGTTTGGGCTCTTCATCACGCACCGGATGCGGCGCCGGCGGCACGCTGTGGGCAGCTTCACCCTCCGGTGCACGCGGTGTCGGCCAATCGGCGAACGGCCAAGGCTTTTGCTCGGTATGGAAGCTGCCAAAACGGCCGATCTGAGCCAGGAACTGGCTGAGACTGTCGCCGAAGTTCATCAGGCCCAGGTTCGGTGCGCTGTAGACCAGGCGGTAAATCAACTGCACCAGCACCAATGCGCCGAGCAGGAACTGCGCGACTTGCCACACCAGGGCGAACACCAGCATCCACACAATGCGCAGGACGATGGACTCGTACTTGGGAGCTGCTTTCGGATCGTTCATGACGCGTTCCTCAGTTGAAACCACTGGTGGAAATAAAGTCGACATCGGTTTTCGGCTCTGCCCGCATCAGCAGCTCGATCACCTGGTTCAAAGTGCGCCCTTCAAACAGGATCGCGTGCAGCCCGGCGACCAGCGGCATGTACACCCCGACTTCCTGGGCCTTGGCCTTCAACACCTTGAGCGTATTGACACCCTCGGCCACTTCGCCCAGGCGCGTGACGGCGTCTTCCAGGCTCAAACCCTGGCCCAGGGCAAACCCCACTTGATAGTTGCGGCTTTTGGGCGACGAGCAGGTGACGATCAAGTCGCCCACCCCGGCCAGGCCCAGGAACGTCATCGGATTGGCGCCCTGGTTCACCGCAAAGCGGGTCATCTCGGCCAAGGCGCGGGTAATCAGCATGCTCTTGGTGTTTTCGCCCATGCCTAAGGCCACCGCCATACCGGCAATGATCGCGTAGACGTTTTTAAGCGCCCCGCCCAGCTCGACGCCAAAACGGTCGCCACTGGCATAGACACGAAAGGTACGACCATGCAGTACCGCCTGGACGCGCTCGCACAGTGCCTCGTCTTCACTGGCAACCACGGTGGCGGTCAGCGCGTGCTCGGCGACTTCCCGCGCCAGGTTCGGCCCGGACAACACGCCGATACGCGCCTGGGGGGCGATCTCTTCGAGGATTTCGCTCATCAGCTTGAACGTGTGCGCTTCAATACCCTTGGTCAGGCTGACCAACAGCTTGCCCGCCAGGCGTTCGGCATGGGGCGCCAGCACCGAGCGCAAGGCGCTGGACGGCAGCGCAACAAAGCACAGGTCACAGGCGATGAGGGTCTCCAGCAGGTCCGTGACCGGCTCCACCGCCGGATGAATCTTGATGCCTTTAAGGTAACGGGGGTTTTCCCGGTGCACGCGAATGGCCTCGGCCTGCTCGGGATCGCGCATCCACTGGCGCACCGCGTGGCCGTTTTCAGCCAGCAGGTTAGCCACGGCGGTACCAAAACTTCCGCCTCCCAGGACCGCAATAGGGCGCTGTTCAGTCATATGCAATCCGTTAATCCATACCAGTGGCGATAGCGGCATTATACGGGGCGACCCGCTTGCGGCCAGCCCCCGCGTCAATTCACCTGCTTGTCGGAAAATGCCATGTGCAGGTGAAGTAATTGCAAGTCCGGCGACTGGCAAATAGCCCCACCTCAGTTAACATGGGCGGCTATCCGTCATTATCAAGGCCGTGCCGTGTATCTGGGCCCTCCTCCTCGCTCATCCCTGCTGTTGATGCTGTTGTGCAGCGCCCCGGTGCTGGCTGACGATCTGTTCTTGGACAGCCAGCCGCTGCCGCAGGTATTGACTGCCACGCGCCTCAAGCAATCAGCCGCCGCCGTACCTGGCAGCATGACAGTGATCGATAGCGAACTGATCAAGGCCAGCGGCGCTCGGGACATCGCCGAGTTGCTGCGCCTGGTGCCCGGGATGATGGTCGGCTACACCACCGGCAACCAGGCGGCCGTGAACTACCACGGTACCAGCGCCAGCGATGCACGGCGCATGCAGGTTTTGATCGACGGACGCTCGGTGTACCGCGCCGGCCTGGCCACCGTGGACTGGAGCGACATCCCGGTGGCCATGGAGGACATCGAGCGTATCGAAGTCTTCCGCGGCCCCAACACCGTTAGCTACGGCGCCAACGCGCTGATGGCGGTGGTCAATATCCTTACGCGTTCGCCGGCCAACAGCCACGGCTCACGGGTGAAAGTCATCCGTGGCGAGCGCGGGATCAACGATTTCTACGCCAGCCAGGGCGTGGGCTGGGAAACCGGCGACCTGCGCCTGTCGTTGTCCGGGCAACAGGATGATGGGTTTGACAGCGATGCCGTCGGGGCCGATCGCCGTGACGGCCGCCGCCTCAACCGGTTCAGCCTGGCGGTGAGCCAGACCCTGAACGCGCAACAGAGCATCGACTGGCAATTGAATGCCAAGGAAGGGACCAACCAGCGTCCCTATACCTACACCCCGGTATTCGCCGGGATTACCGAAGGCGGCACCAATTCCGACGCCACCGCCAAGGACTATGCCGCCTCGTTGCGCTGGAACTTCGATTTCAATCCCGAGCACAGCCTGTACATCCAAGGCTCCGCCCAGCAATGGGACCGACGGCAGATCTGGAAAGCCTGCGATGCCAAAGTGTCGTTCAGCCCCGAGTTGACTCAACTGTGGCAGCTCAACCCCGACTATGCCGAACGTCTGGCGCGACACATGGACACCTTCAGCCAGGGCAGTGCGCCGCCCGGCAGCGCCGCCGAACAAGCGCTAGGCAACCAGGTGCTGGACCAGTGGCGCAACGGCGCCAACCAGAGCGTATGCGGCGATATCGACCAGAGCACTCGGGAAAGTCGCTACGACCTGGAGATTCAAGACACATTGAGCCTGTCCGACAGCCTGCGCCTGGTCAGCGGCATGAACTATCGCTACGACCGCGCCGACTCCGACACCTATTTCAACGGCACCCTCGACGACACCACCTGGCGCCTGTTCGGTCATCTGGAGTGGCGTGCCAGCGAACATTGGCTGCTGCAAGGTGGCGCCATGTACGAAGACACCCACTTGAGCGGCAACTCGCTGACGCCACGGGTGGCGGTCAACTACTTGATCAACCCCCGCCACGGCCTGCGGGCGGTGTACTCCGAAGCCATCCGCTCACCAGACATGTTCGAGAACAACGTCAACTGGAGCTACCGCGTCACCAACCTCAGCTCCCCGGCCTACGGGCAGAATTCCGGGCAATATTTTGTGGTGACGCGCGGCCCCGGCAACCTCGATAAAGAGTTGATGCGCTCGCGAGAGCTGGGCTACAACGGCTTCTTTGCCGACCTCGGGCTGAATGTCGACGTGAAACTGTTCTACGACGAAATCACTGAGATGATCAGCTCACCGCTGCGCAACAATCAATACATAGCCAGCAATGCCAACAGTTCGCGGTTCACCGGTGCCGAATCACAGTTCGATTGGCGCATGAGCAACGCCGACCGCCTGCGGCTCACCTATGCTTACGTCGACGCCAGCGCCAGCAACCCACTGGACAAGGCACAGACCGCCCGTAACAGCGGCTCGGCCGGCTGGCTGCGTGAATGGGGACACGGCTGGTCCAGCGCGTTGTTCTACTACGGCGACGACGCACTCAACCAATATCGTTTCGAGCGGGTCGACCTGCGGGTGGCCAAGCGCATTGCCCTGGGCAAAGCCAACGTGGAGCTGGCCGGCATGTTGCAACAACGCCTCGACAACCAGCCCACCACCTGGGCCGATAACAATTACGACAGTCGTCATGTCCTCTACTTCAGCGCGGAGCTGGAATTCTGACATGGGCGATCAGTCACGGATGACCCTCTTCTTTTCCAGGCTATGGCGACGCGGCCTGCTGCTGGCATGCCTGCTGCTGACGACGCCAGCCTGGGGCGCCGAAGTCCTGCTGACCGCCGCCGAAGACAGTGCCGGCGTGCAAGCCTTCGCCCAAGCCCTGGCCCGGCAACGCCCCGAAGACCACGTGACCTTCACCCCGCTCAAAGAGATACCGGCACCGAGCCAGTTACCCGCCAGCACCCGCTTGATTCTGCTCGACCTGCCCAGCCTCGACTGGCGCCTCAAGGACCCCCAAGGCCCTTCGACCCTGGTGCTGCGTATCAGCCGCCTGCAAGCCCGACAGCGCCTGGGAACCTCTCATCCAGCCAAAATCAGCCTGCTCTGGAGCGATCCGCCGCTGGAGCGCCAGTTGAACCTGATCGCCAATATCTTGCCCCAGGCGCGACGCATCGGTGTGCTCTACGGCATCGACAGTGAATTCCTGCTTCGCGAATTAGCCCAGTACGCAGAACCTATGGGCCTGGAAATCGTGCCGCAACTCTGGGACAACATTAACGACAGTCGGCCGCTGCAAAACCTGTTCAAGAACAGTGACGTGCTCCTGGGCCTCGACGATCCGCAGCTGTACAACCCGAAGACCGTGAAGAATCTGTTGCTCAGCAGCTACGCCCAGCAACTGCCGCTGGTGGGCCCCAACGCCGGCTTCGTCAAGGCCGGCAGCCTGGCCAGTACGTACAGTGACCAGACCGACTGGCTCGATGTGCTCGACCGTCTGCTGGATCACCCACCGGCCAACTGGCCGCGCTCGTTGTATCCGGAACACTTCAAAGTCGTGGGCAACCCGCAAGTCGCGCGCTCACTGGGCATCGAACAGGTTGACGAAGCCGCCGTCGCCGCCCGATTGGCCGAAGGAGAAAAACGCCCATGACCTTGCGCCGTCGCTGGGACATCAACACCCGTACCCAGCTCATCACCCTGGGCCCGGCACTGTTGCTGACGTTGCTGTTGATCAGCTTCTTTACCTTCGTGCGCATCCAGGACTTGCGCCAGGAACTGGACCATACCGGCCAATTGATCGCCAACCAGCTCGCCCCGGCGACCGAGTACGGAGTGATCTCCGGCAACAACGACGTGCTCGACAGCCTGCTGCGCGCCACCTTGGCGACGCCTCACGTGCGATTCCTGGAGATTCAGGACAGCTCCGAGAACATCCTGGTGTACGTTGAGCAGCCAACAGAGAAGCACGACCGCTCGCTGTCGGTAAAAGTCTTCCAGGCGCCGATCCGCCTGCAGCATATCCAGCTGGGCACGGACTTTTTCCAGGACAACCTCAATGAACCCAAGGCACCACGGGCGGACTACCTGGGCCGGGTGATCGTCGGTATGTCCAACGATGCCTTCAGCCAACGTCAGCAGGAGATCCTGTTCAAGGCCGGCATCCTTGCTCTTTTCGCCCTGCTGTTTACCTTCCTGCTCGCACGGCGCTTGGCCGCCAGCCTGTCGCAGCCGATCAGCGCCATGGGTACCGCGGTAAAAGCCATCCAGCAAGGTGACTACAAGACGCCGCTACCGATTGTCGATGACTCAGAGCTGGGCGACTTGTCACGCCATATCAACAACCTGGCCGAGGGCCTCAACCAGGCCAGCCGCGAACAACAGCAGGCCATGGCGCAATTGATCCAGACCCGCGAAGAGGCCGAGCGAGCGAACAACGCCAAGTCGGACTTCCTGGCGATGATGAGCCACGAATTGCGCACCCCGATGAACGGTGTGCTGGGCATGCTGCAACTGCTGGAAACCACCGAAATGACCGAGGAGCAGACCGAGTACGCGGCGCTGGCCTCCGAGTCCACCGAGCATCTGCTCAAAGTGATCAACGACATCCTCGACTTCTCGCGCATTGAACGCGCCGCTCTTGAGCTGGAGCATATCTCCTTCAACCTCGCGGACCTGATCAGCAACTGCGCTCAAGCCTTTCAGCACAGCGCCCAGCAGCGCGGACTCGCCTTGGAGCTGCCAATCCCCCTGGGCATGGACTCGCTGCAGGTACAGGGCGACCCGACGCGCATCCGACAGATTCTGGTGAACCTGATCGGCAACGCGTTGAAGTTCACCGAGCACGGCACCGTTACCGTCGAGCCTCATTGGCAAACCCTTGACCATGAACTGGTGTGGTTCACCTGTACGGTGCGCGACAGCGGCATCGGAATTTCCGCCGAGCGCCTGGAGTTGATGTTCGACGCGTTCCAGCAAGCCGACAGTTCCATTTCAAGACGTTACGGCGGCACCGGCCTTGGTCTGCCCATCGCCCGCACCCTGGCCGAACGCATGGGCGGCACCTTGCGCGCCAAGAGCGAAGAAGGTCGCGGCTCGGTGTTTACTCTGGAAATTCCGCTGGCCATCGATCAGAAAAGTCTGCCGGCGATCACCCCGGCGATCAGCGGAAAAGCGAGTGCCGGCGATGGACAGCACGTGTTGCTAGTGGAGGACAACCCGGTCAACCGCACCGTGGTTGAAGCCATGCTGCGTAGCCTGGGTTTTGAAGTCAGCCTGGCCACTGACGGCGCCGAGGCGATCCGCAGTGCCGAGAGCCTGATTTTCACCGTGATCCTGATGGACTGCCGCCTGCCACTGATCGACGGCTACGAAGCGACTCGGCAAATCCGCCAATTGCCCGGCTGCGCCGACCTGCCGATCATCGCCCTGACGGCCAATGCCTTGCAGGGCGACCGGGAAGCCTGCCTGGCAGCCGGAATGAACGATTACCTGGCCAAGCCATTCAAACGCACGGATTTGCAGCAAATCCTACAGCGATGGGTACATTAGTGCTGCGCCACCAGCCAACTGCGACTGGCGTGAAACACGAAAGTGCGGCAGTCTTAGGCACCCAAACGGGCCGATAAACAGGCTCGGTTTAAAATTTCAGTGAACAAGTGTACATTGAGTGCCTTGACGCTGTGACTTTCACTACAACGCAATAGTCTATGTGTAGGCTGCCGCTATGAGGCATGAACGCTTCATTCGGTTCGGGAAGATTTACCCTGCCCTGCCGCATGGGATTATTGAGGAGCTCGCATGACCAAACAAAACGCCTTTACCCGGGAAGACCTGCTGCGCTGCAGTCGCGGTGAGCTGTTCGGCCCAGGTAACGCGCAACTGCCCGCCCCGAACATGCTGATGGTGGATCGCATCACCCATATCAGCGAAGAGGGTGGCAAGTACGGCAAAGGTGAATTGGTCGCCGAGCTGGATATCACCCCGGACCTCTGGTTCTTCGCTTGCCACTTTGAAGGTGACCCTGTCATGCCAGGCTGCCTGGGCCTCGATGCCATGTGGCAACTGGTTGGCTTCTACCTGGGCTGGCAAGGCCTGCCAGGTCGCGGTCGCGCCCTGGGTTCGGGCGAAGTGAAGTTCTTTGGCCAGGTCCTGCCGACTGCCAAGAAAGTCACCTACAACATTCAAATCAAGCGCGTCCTCAAGGGCAAGCTGAACCTGGCCATCGCCGACGGTTCGGTGACTGTCGACGGTCGCGAGATCTATACTGCCGAAGGCCTTCGGGTCGGCGTATTCACTTCCACTGACAACTTTTAAGGGTTATCCGCATGCGCCGCGTCGTTATCACTGGTCTGGGCATTGTTTCTTGCCTGGGCAATGACAAAGAGACCGTCACCGCTAACCTGCGTGCAAGTCGCCCTGGCATCCGCTTCAACCCGGAATATGCCGAAATGGGTCTGCGTAGCCAGGTTTCCGGCTCCATCGACCTGCCCCTCGAAGAACTGATCGATCGCAAGATCTATCGCTTCGTCGGCCACGCTGCCGCCTATGCCTACCTGGCCATGAAAGACGCAATCGCCGACTCCGGCCTGAGCGAAGACCAGGTTTCCAACGTACGCACCGGCCTGATCGCCGGCTCGGGCGGCGCATCGACCCTGAACCAGATGGAAGCGCTGGACATCCTGCGCGAAAAAGGCGTGAAGCGCGTTGGCCCGTACCGTGTCACGCGGACCATGGGCAGCACCGTTTCGGCCTGTCTGGCCACGCCGTTCCAGATCAAGGGCGTGAACTACTCGATCTCCTCCGCGTGTGCAACCAGTGCTCACTGCATCGGTACTGCCGTTGAGCAGATCCAGCTGGGCAAGCAGGACATCGTATTCGCCGGCGGCGGTGAAGAAGAACATTGGAGCCAATCGTTCCTGTTCGACGCCATGGGCGCCCTGTCCACCCAGTACAACGAAACCCCAGAGAAGGCCTCCCGCGCCTACGACGCCAAGCGTGACGGTTTCGTCATTGCCGGCGGTGGCGGCATGGTAGTGGTCGAGGAGCTGGAACACGCCCTCGCCCGTGGCGCGAAGATCTACGCGGAAATCGTCGGTTACGGCGCCACTTCCGACGGCTACGACATGGTTGCCCCAAGCGGTGAAGGCGCCATCCGTTGCATGCAGATGGCCATGTCCACCGTGGATACCCCAATCGACTACCTGAACACCCACGGCACTTCGACCCCGGTCGGCGACGCCAAGGAAATGGAAGGCGTGCGTGCGGTATTCGGTGACAAGGCTCCGGCCATCAGCTCCACCAAGAGCCTGTCCGGCCACTCCCTGGGCGCCGCCGGCGTTCACGAAGCGATCTACTGCCTGCTGATGATGGAAGGCAACTTCATGGCGGGCTCGGCCAACATCGACGAGCTGGACCCAGCCGTTGCTGATATGCCGATCCTGACCAAGACCCGTGAAGATGCAAAAATCGACACCGTGATGAGCAACAGCTTCGGCTTTGGTGGCACTAACGCCACCCTGGTGCTGAAACGCTGGCAGGGCAAGTAAGCCCCGCAGGTTGATCACATGAAAAAGCCCCGACTGGTTCGGGGCTTTTTTGTGACCGGCGAAGTTTAAAACCGAGTCGACCTCATCGCAGGCAAGCCAGCTCCCACAGTGACCGAGTACCTCCTGAAGAAATGCGGTCGGTGTGGGAGCTGGCTTGCCTGCGATGGGGCTAACAAGACCTTGCGCCCTACACGGAAAACCGCGCCACCATAGTATTCAGGTCCACCGCCAATCGTGACAACTCCTGGCTGGCCGCACTGGTCTGATTAGCACCAGTGGAGGTCTGGTGCGCCAGATCGCGGATATTCATCAAGTTACGATCCACCTCTCGAGCCACCGCCGCCTGCTGTTCCGATGCACTGGCAATCACCAGGTTACGCTCGTTGATCAGAGTGAATGCCGACGCAATCTCCTCCAGCGCCGTCCCCGCCGATTTGGCGATATCCAACGTCGACCGCGCCCGACCGTTGCTCTGCTGCATCGAACTGACCGCTTGATCGGTGCCCTGCTGAATCCCACTGATCATCAACTCAATTTCCTGGGTCGACTGCTGGGTACGATGGGCCAGCGCCCTGACCTCGTCCGCAACCACGGCAAAACCGCGCCCGGCATCCCCGGCCCGCGCCGCCTCAATCGCCGCATTCAGCGCCAACAGATTGGTCTGCTCCGCAATTGAGCGAATCACGTCCAGTACTTTGCTGATGCCATAGACTTTTTGCGCCAGGTCTTCGACTTGGGTCGCATTGGCCGTCACATCGGTTGCCAGGGCTTCGATTGACTCCACCGTTTGATGCACTTGCTCACGACCGCGCTGGGCAATGCGGTCGGACTCGCGGGAGGCCTGGGACGTGGCCACGGCATTGCTCGCCACCTCCTCCACCGCCGCCGTCATCTGGTTCACCGCCGTCGCTGCCTGCTCGATTTCCTGGCTTTGCTGATGCAGGCCACGGGTCGCATCTTCGGTGACGCAGTTGAGTTCTTCGGAAGCCGATGCCAACTGGTTCGAAGACTCGGCGATACGCCGGATGGTGTCCCGCAGATTTTCCTGCATGCCCTTGAGCGCCTGCTGTAGACGCGCCGGTTCGTCATTGCCAGTTACGCTGATCTCACCGGTCAGATCGCCACTCGCCACGCCCTGAGCGACTTTCAGCGACTGCGCCAGCGGCAGCACGATGCTGCGGGTCAGCCACACTGCCAGGCCGATGGTGATCAATGCCGTGAGCACAATCATGCCAATCACCCAGGTGCGCGATTGAGTGAAAACACTTTGCGCCAGATTGGCGGCCTGATTGGCACTGGCTTTGTTCAGGGCGACCAAGTCGTGCAAGGTGCCAGCCATCTCATCGGCCAGTTGGTTCATCTCACCGTTGACGATCTTGATCGCATCCTCCTGCTGGTTGGCCTTGGAGAATGCCATCACCTGCTCCTGACGTTGCAGGTATTGCTGCTCCTCAGTCTTGAAGCGATCAAACAGCGTACGCTCTTCGGGCAAGACGATCAGCCCTTCATAAAGCGTCTGCGCATGGTGCAGGCCGCCTTTGAGATCCACGAGTTTCTGCTCATTCTGCGCGAGTGCCTGCGGATCACGATTGACCAGCAGGCGCAAGGTCAGCGCGCGCACCCGCAAGAGGTCCTGGTTCATCTCTCCCACCGCCATGACGCTGGGCAGCCAGTTATTCTCTACCTGATCCGACTGCTGGCGCATATTGGCCATCTGCAACAGGGCAAAGCCGCCCAAGGCGAACACCATCAACGCCAGCACGCCAAAGCCCAGACCGGCGCGGGGGGCGATATTCAGACTACGGATACTCATTGCCTGGATTCCTTCCGAATGCGCTGCATCCACCTGCAGCAAGTCTCCTGAAAGGTATCGGCCCCCGGGCCAATTTGCGTAAGACGAAAACGCGATATCAAAATGCCTTACCATCGCGCCGCAGAGTTCATCCCGAAAAATGCGGAACACCTCAGTTCGCGGATGCTCTATAACTGCATGACCTTCTTCCTGCCCTCGTGAGGTTTGCCATGCCTGTTACCGTCAACACCCTGAACCACGACAACTTTCGCCACAGTGTGAATATCAACAACCACGAGCTTTTCACCGACCTGCCCAAGAGCCTGGGTGGCGACGACTCGGCACCCTCTCCCCATGATTATTTCGATGCCGCCCTGGCGTCGTGCAAGGCCCTGACCGTCAAGCTTTACGCTCAGAAGAAAGACATCCCTCTCACTGGCGTAACCGTGGAAGTCACCCACGACAGCACCGAAGAGCAAAAGGGCAAGTACAAGCTCAGCGTCAAGCTGACCCTCAAGGGCGTGCTCACCGACGAGCAGCGCGACGAGCTGCATCGCGTGGCCGATCGCTGCCCGGTACACAAGCTGATGACCACCGCCGAGGTCACCATCGAGACCAAACTGTCCGAAGGTGCTTTCAGCCAATAGCGGCAACGACCCTTCGAGCGGGTTATGCTCAGCGCATCCAACCCGCTCAGACAGGGATGCACCATGACCACCCTCACCGTGATCCGCCCACGCACTGAAGATGTGGAAGGCCAGCCGATCTTGCGTCCGCTGCCCTCGCGTGAATGCCGCAGCGTCGGCCCCTTTGTGTTTTTCGACCACATGCTGCTCACCCGCTATGCGCCGGGCACCGGCATGAATATCCGGCAGCACCCGCACATCGGGCTGTCCACCCTCACCTACCTGTTTGAAGGTGTCTTGCAGCACAAGGACAGTCTGGGTTCGGATCAGGTCGTATACGCCGGCGACGTCAGTTGGATGACCGCCGGGAGTGCGATTGCCCACGTCGAACGTACACCCGAAGCCGTCAAGGCCAGTGGTTTCAACCTGCATGGCCTGCAAGTGTGGCTGGCCTCGCCCAAGGACCACGAGACCGGGCCTGGGCATTACAGCCATCACCCGGCGGCAAGCCTGCCGATAAGCGATAACCTGGGCGTGCAGCTGCGCCTGATCGCCGGCAACGGTTTCTGCCTCAAGTCACCGGTGCCGGTGCTGTCACCCACCCTATATGCCGAGGTGCGGATGCAGACAGCCACGACCCTGCTGATCCCGGACGAGCATGAGGAACGGGCGGTGTATGTGCTGGAAGGTGAAGCACAGTTGGACGGTGAGGCATTGGAGACCCACAGCCTGGTGGTGTTGCCTGCCGGGCAGGAAATGACGCTGTTTGCTGAAAGCGATTGCCACCTGGTGGTGTTCGGCGGCGCGCCGCTGGATGGACCACGACGGATCAATTGGAATTTTGTCGCCAGCGATCCGGCGATAATTGAGCAAACGCGACAGCGGTGGGCGGCCGGGGATTGGCCGACGGTGCCGGGGGAGTCAGAAAGAATTGAGTTGCCTGTGAAATAGCCATCGGGGGCAAGCCCCCTCCCACATTTTGATTTGTGAACACCGTCAAATGTGGGAGCTGGCTTGCCAGCGATGAGGCCATCAGCCCTTGAACACTTCATCCAGCAAGTTGTGCATCGACTGGAAAGCCCGCTTGGCAGTCTTCGCGTCGTACATCATCTTGCCCGGAACATTGGCATGCGGGTCGGTGAAGGAATGCACCGCACCACCGTAGCTCAGCAACTGCCAATCCACACCCGCTGCATTCATTTCAGCTTCGAACGCCGGCAGTTGTTCTTTCGGCACCAATGGATCGGACGCACCGTGCAGCACCAGCACCGAACCCTTGACGTTCTTCGCGCCTGCCGGGTTCTGTGTGTCGATCGTGCCATGGAACGATACGGCAGCTTTCAACGGCGAGCCGGTACGTGCAAACTCCAACGAGCAGAAACCGCCAAAGCAGAAACCGAAGGTCGCCAGCTTCGAGGTATCGACCGCCGCTTCAGTCTGGCGCTGCAGTTGCTCAAAGGCTGCCTGCATACGCTTGAGCAGCGCCGCGTTGTCATTCTTCAGCGGCATCATCGCCGCACCGGCTTCATCGCCATTCGACGGGCGTACGGTTTGCCCGTACAGGTCGGCGATCAACACCACGTAGCCTTTACTGGCCACACTCTTGGCGATCTCTTCCGCCCCCACACTCACCCCCATCCAGTTCGGCGCCATCAACAAACCCGGCAGCGGGCCCTTATGGCTGGCATCGAACGCCAGACGGCTTTCATAAGACTGGCCATCAATCTGATAGACCACGGAACGTACAGTGACTTGGCTCATCATTTACTCCAGTTGAGGTGCGTTAGAACGAAAAAACCCGCCGAAGCGGGTTTTTCTACAACGGTGTTAAACCGACAGTTCAACCAACAGCTTGTTCAGTCGGCGCACGTAGGCGGCCGGATCTTTCAAGCTGTCACCCGCGGCGAGGGCCGCCTGATCGAAGAGGATGTGCGACAGGTCGCCAAACCGCTCCTCGCTCTGCTCGCCGTCGAGTTTCTCGATCAGCGGGTGAGCCGGGTTGAATTCGAAGATCGGCTTGGAATCCGGAACCTTCTGACCGCTGGCTTCCAGGATCTGGCGCATCTGCATGCCCAGGTCCTGCTCGCCGATGGCCAGGATCGCCGGGGAGTCGGTCAGACGGTGCGAAACACGCACTTCGCTGACGGCTTCGCCCAAGGACGCCTTGATCCGCTCAACCAGACCTTCTTTGGACTTGGCGACTTCTTCGGCTTCTTTCTTCTCTTCTTCGGAGTCCAGGTTACCCAGATCCAGGTCACCACGGGCCACGTCGACGAAGGACTTGCCGTCGAACTCGTTGAGGTAGCTCATCAGCCACTCATCGATACGGTCGGTCAGCAACAGCACTTCGATGCCTTTCTTGCGGAAGACTTCCAGGTGCGGGCTGTCTTTGACCGCTTCGTACTTCTCGCCAGTCAGGTAGTAGATCTTGTCCTGACCTTCCTTGGCGCGTGCCAGGTACTCGGCCAGGGACACCACTTGCTCGCCGCCTTCGCTCTGGGTAGAGGCAAAACGCAGCAGGCCAGCGATCTTTTCCTTGTTGGCGAAATCTTCTGCCGGGCCTTCTTTCATGACCTGGCCGAAGTTTTTCCAGAAGCCTTTGTATTGCTCAGGCTCGTTCTTCGCCAGTTTTTCCAGCATGTCGAGCACACGCTTGGTCAGCGCCGACTTCATCGAGTCGATAATCGGGTCTTTCTGCAGGATTTCCCGCGACACGTTCAGCGACAGATCGTTGGAGTCGACCACGCCTTTGATAAAGCGCAGGTACAGCGGCAGGAAGGATTCCGCCTGGTCCATCACGAACACGCGCTGCACGTACAGCTTCAGGCCTTTCGGCGCTTCACGCTGGTACAGATCGAACGGAGCACGGGCCGGCACGTAGAGCAGCGAGCTGTATTCCAGCTTGCCTTCAACCTTGTTGTGGCTCCAGCTCAGCGGGTTCTCGTAATCGTGGGCGATGTGCTTGTAGAACTCCTGGTATTCCTCGTCCTTCACTTCAGTGCGAGGACGGGTCCACAGGGCGCTGGCACGGTTGACCACTTCCCATTCCTGGGCAGGCTTCTCTTCGCCTTCGACAGCAGCCTGTTCTTTTGGCAGTTCGATCGGCAGCGCAATGTGGTCAGAGTACTTCTTGATGATGTTGCGCAGGCGATAGCCGTCGGCAAACTCGTCTTCACCCGACTTCAGGTGCAATACGATACGGGTGCCACGATCAGCCTTGTCGATAGTGGCGATTTCAAACTCGCCCTCACCTTTGGAGGACCAGTGCACACCTTCGCTGGCATCGAGACCGGCGCGACGGCTGAACACTTCAACCTTGTCGGCGACGATGAAGGCGGAGTAGAAGCCCACGCCGAATTGGCCGATCAGGTGCGAATCCTTCTTCTGGTCGCCCGACAGGTTCTTCATGAAGTCGGCAGTACCGGATTTGGCGATGGTACCCAGGTGGGTGATCGCGTCTTCACGGCTCATGCCGATGCCGTTGTCTTCGAGGGTGACGGTCTTGGCATCCTTGTCGAAGCTCACACGGATTTTCAGTTCGGCGCCACCTTCCAGCAATTCAGGCTTGGACAGGGCTTCGAAACGTAATTTGTCGACAGCGTCAGAGGCGTTCGAGATCAATTCGCGAAGGAAAATTTCCTTGTTGGAATACAGCGAATGGATCATGAGGTGCAGCAGCTGCTTCACCTCGGTCTGGAAGCCCAGGGTTTCCTTTTGAGTTTCCACACTCATGGTCATCAAACTCCAATTGGATGGCAGTGGCCGCGCCCTTGAGGGTTGGCGGCGGGTTGTCATCAAAGTTGGGGGCTAAGACCAGGATTTCAAGAGCGCTCTACGTCCTCAATCTTGAAATGTGCCCGGGCCGTGGCAATCGGTTCGGCCGCCGTGCTTTGCCAGGCCGTGATCGCTACATTCGCTACGCGCCGGCCCTGGCGCCACACCTGGCATTTGGCGTAAGTGTCGCGATACTGGCCTGCACGCAGGTAATCCAGGGAAAAGTCGATGATTTTCGGCACCCCCGGCGCACCAGTGAATACCAGCAAATGCAACGCTGCCGACAGCTCCATGAACCCGGCAATCACCCCACCGTGAAGCGCTGGCAATATAGGGTTACCAATGTTGTCCTTGTTGGCCGGCAGACGAAACAGCAACTCGTCCCCCTGCCGCGTGCACTCAATGCCGATCAACTTGGCGTAGGGAATCAGATCGAGCAATGCCTCGTAATCGCCGCGGGCGTGGGCCTGTTCGAGACGCGTCTTGAATCGGTGCGTCATGCCTGCTCTCCCTTGATCGTACTGCCCAACCCTTGGGTGCCCTTGAGGCGCTTGCCCATGCGCATGAAGGTGCCGACCACATGGGCGATCGGCTGTTGCGGGTCATCCTGATACGCGAAGCCACGGGTGAAAATCACGTCAGTGGTCACCCGGTAGCATTGGGCGAAGCCATACACCGGTTTATGCGGTTCGGCGGGATGCATGTAGTCGACGCGCAGGTCCAGGGTCGGGCACACCTCGAACTCGGGTAATACACACAGCGTGGCCATGCCACAGGCGGTGTCCATCAAGGATGTAAGCGCACCACCGTGGATTACGCCGGTACGGGGATCGCCAACAATATGTGAGCCGTAGGGCAGCACCAGCGTCATGCCATCCTCACTGGCCGCATGTACGTTCACGCCGAGCACTTGGCAATGGCGCAGCGCCGAAACAAAGCGGGTTGCGCGCGCTAACAACGGGTTTTCGGTCATTAGTTTTAGACTCTTATGAGTGTTAATACGCCGGATAGGGATTTGCGGTGAAAGTTCCTTGGCGAAAAGCTTTATATATCTGTGGGATAAAAGGAACTAATGCTGGCCCCTTGGGTTCGAAAGGCCAGTAGATATCTTCAATAAGGAGAAACACCCCATGCGCAAGACTTTAGCTATTTCCATGATGCTGGCCGCTGCCCTCGGCCTCGCTGCCTGCGATAAGAAATCCGAAGACAAAGCCCAAGACGCTGCAGCACATTCCGAGCAAGCTCAGAAAGACATGGCGGCAGCACAGGATAAAGTGAACGACGCAGCGAAAGAAAACGCTGATGCTGCCAAAGCTCAGGCTGAATCGAACGCAGCCGCCGCAAAAGAAGCTGCACCTGCCGCACCTGCAGAACCTGCCAAGCAATAATCGCCTGGTTTGAATAAGCAGCGCTGCAAAAGAAAGCCCGCTTTATAGCGGGCTTTACTTTGTCTGCTGTTTTTCTAGCGATAGGAAGTTAGATCCGCCGCTATGGACTAAGACACGACCTCTTTAGAAGACACTTCAGGCGTTGCCGTATCGGTCGGGGTATAGACCATCACCTGCAAGACGTCGGAATGAAACTCCCGGCGATACAACACCAGCACTACCCCACTGCTCATCAACATGAACAACCAAGGGCTGACAAACCAGGCAAGCATGGTCATGCCAAAGTAATAAGAACGCAGGCCAAAGTTGAACTGGTTGGCGGCCATGGAAATTACCCTTGCAGCCCGTAGGGCAAACGCCTTGCGCTCTTGTTCCGACACATGCCGTTCACCGATCATCGGCGCCGAGCCGACCAATACCGCCGCGAAGTTGTATTGACGCATGCACCAACTGAAGGTGAAGAATGCGTAGACGAACACCAGCGCCAGGCACAGCAGCTTGATTTCTGACATGCCCTGGGACGCCTGTTGCACCAGGGGAATGTCCGCCAACAGTGACACCGCACGTTCGGAAGCACCCAGCACGGTGAGAATACCGGCGAGAATGATCAGGGTACTCGAGGCAAAGAACGAAGCATTGCGCTCCAGGTTGCCGATCACGCTGGCGTCGGCAATCCGGTTGTCTCGCAGCAGCATGCGGCGCATCCAGTCTTCACGGTACAGATGCAACACGCTGGCCAGGCACGCAGTGTCACGGGCTTTCCAGGTGGCGTATCGGGTGTAGCCACCCCAGCACAGGATGAACCAGAGAGCGGCAAGCAGGTGGATCTGATTGGTTTCGATGAACGACATGCGGGTCCTATTGCGAAAGAGTATGGCGGGAGAACGCGGTCAAAATGTGGGAGGGGGCTTGCCCGCGAAGGCCGGGTGTCAGTCGATACATTCATCACCGACACACCGCAATCGGGGGCAAGCCCCCTCCCACATTTTGAAAGCGTTTCAACTTTAGAGGGTTGCAGTCTCACACGCATAAAAAATGCCCCGTATCGATTGATACGAGGCATTTCGGCACAGCGCAGAAACACTATTACGCGATGGCTTCGCTGCGCTTGCCGAGCATACGGTCAACCACCACTGCCACGACCAAGATCATCACCGACGGCACCAGCCACGCCAGACCTTGCTCGCTCAGCGGCAGGTGCGCCAATTGTGCAGGCATCCAATCCGCCAGGCCCGCGCCCTTGAGTGCATCGATGCAGCCAAAGATGAACGACACCAGCATCACCGGGCCGACGATTCGCCCCTGCTCCTGCCAGAAACCTTTGCAGAAGCTCAGCGCCACCAGCACGATGCACGGCGGGTAGATCGCGGTGAGCACAGGGATCGAGAACGCAATCAACTTGGTCAGACCCAAGTTAGACACGAACAGCGAGAACAGCGCCAGGATCACGACCAGTGTCTTGTAGGACAGCGGCAGGATCTTGCTGAAGTACTCGGCGCAAGCGCAGGTCAGGCCTACTGCGGTAACGAGGCACGCCAGGGAGATCAGCACGGCCAGGAAACCACTGCCCAGGGAGCCGAAGGTGTATTGCACATAAGCATGCAGCACTGCCGCACCGTTAGTCGCACCCGCCGCCACGGCATGGCTGCCCGAACCCAAGCGGAACAGGCTGATGTACACCAACGCCAGGCCCACGCCGGCAATCAGCCCGGCAATAATCGCGTAGCGGGTGATCAGTTGCGGCGACTCCACGCCACGGGAGCGGATAGCGTTGACGATGACAATGCCGAACACCAGCGCACCCAGGGTATCCATGGTCAGGTAACCATTGATGAAGCCCTGGGAGAATGGAGCGGCCACATACTCTGGAGTAGCGACGCCCACATCACCGGCCGGCAAGGCGAACGCGGCAATACCGAGGATGGCCAGGGCAATGATCTTCAGCGGCGCCAGGAAGCGACCCACGGTATCCAGCAGTCGACCTGGGTACAGGGAAACGAAGAACACCACCAGGAAATACACCGAGCTGTAGAGGAACAACGCCAGCGGGCTTTCGCCAGTCAATGGCGCCAAGCCCACTTCGAACGAAACGGTCGCAGTACGCGGGGTGGCGAACAGCGGCCCTACCGCCAGATACGCCGCCGCCGCCAGCAGGCCACCGGCGATCTTGCCGATCGGGCTGCTCAATGCGTCCATACCGCCGCCGACCTTGGCCAGGGCGATCACAGTGACCACCGGCAGACCGACTGCCGTGACTAGGAAGCCCAATGCCGCCATCCAGACGCTAGACCCGGACTGCAAACCGACAATAGGCGGGAAGATGATGTTACCGGCGCCCACGAACAGGGCAAACGTCATAAAGCCCAGCGCCAGGATGTCCTGGCTTTTCAACACTTTCATTTGAGGAAATACCACACTACTGAATCGGAATTTAGAGAGGGCTTCCCTATGGATGAGGGAAATGCTGCCGGCCCTTATGGGAGCCGACCGGTCTAGCGCGCTGCTTCCTTTTGGGATGCGGGCGCATAAAGAGGCGGCTAGAGTACAGAATTAGGCTGACAAGCGCACTGTTGCAGGGCGAACTGTCCGATAAGCGACATCTTCATGTCGCATTTTCATACTTAATTTTGACAATACAGTCCAGTGTGGGAGCTGGCTGCCTGCGATGCGGGAACCTCTGTTCATCAGGTGGGCCCAGTTGATGCCATCGCAGGCAAGCCAGCTCCCACATTGGATTGAGTACATTTCAGAGAATGGTATAGCCAGAAAGCACAAAGGCCACCCGAAGGTGGCCTTTGTGTTGGTAGCGCTTCAGTTAAGCACGAGGCTTACTTGACAGCCCAACCGGTCAGCTCGGCCAGGGCCTTGCCGATGTCTGCCAGCGAACGCACGGTTTTAACACCTGCGTCTTGCAGAGCAGCGAATTTCTCGTCTGCAGTGCCTTTGCCGCCGGAGATGATTGCGCCAGCATGGCCCATGCGCTTGCCAGCAGGGGCAGTCACACCAGCGATGTAGGAAACAACCGGCTTGGTCACGTGTGCCTTGATGTAGGCAGCCGCTTCTTCTTCAGCCGAACCGCCGATCTCACCGATCATCACGATCGCTTCGGTCTTTGGGTCTTCCTGGAACAGCTTCAGGATGTCGATGAAGTTCGAGCCTGGGATCGGGTCACCGCCGATGCCGACGCAAGTCGACTGACCGAAACCGGCGTCAGTGGTCTGCTTCACAGCTTCGTAGGTCAGGGTGCCGGAACGGGAAACGATACCGACTTTACCTGGCAAGTGAATGTGACCTGGCATGATGCCGATCTTGCATTCGCCTGGAGTGATCACGCCTGGGCAGTTAGGGCCGATCAGGACTACGCCCAGCTCGTCGCACTTAACTTTAGCGTCCAGCATGTCCAGGGTAGGAATGCCTTCGGTGATGCAGACGATCAGCTTGATGCCGCCGAATGCTGCTTCCAGGATGGAGTCCTTGCAGAAAGGAGCTGGAACGTAGATCACGCTGGCGGTGGCGCCGGTGGCAGCTACAGCGTCTTTCACGGTGTTGAACACTGGCAGGCCCAGGTGCTCGGTGCCGCCTTTGCCTGGAGTTACGCCGCCAACCATCTTGGTGCCGTATTCGATGGCTTGCTGGGTGTGGAAACTACCTTGCGAACCGGTAATACCCTGGCAGATAACTTTGGTGTCTTTATTGATCAGGACGCTCATTATTTGCCCTCCGCAGCTTTGACAACTTGTTGAGCAGCGTCGGTCAGGCTGGTAGCCGCGATGATGTTCAAACCGCTTTCTGCCAGTACTTTAGCGCCCAGTTCAGCGTTGTTACCTTCAAGGCGAACAACAACCGGGATTTTAACGCCGACTTCTTTCACTGCACCGATGATGCCTTCGGCAATCATGTCGCAACGAACGATGCCGCCGAAGATGTTGACCAGTACTGCTGCGACGTTGGAGTCGGACAGGATGATCTTGAAGGCTTCGGTAACGCGTTCTTTGGTAGCACCACCGCCCACGTCGAGGAAGTTGGCTGGTTTGCCGCCATGCAGGTTGACGATGTCCATGGTACCCATGGCCAGGCCAGCACCGTTGACCATGCAACCGATGTTACCTTCCAGGGCTACGTAGTTCAGTTCGAACTTGGCAGCGTGCGCTTCGCGCGGATCGTCTTGCGACGGATCGTGGAAAGTCTTCAGCTTAGGCTGACGGTACATGGCGTTGGCGTCGATGTTGATCTTGGCGTCCAGGCAGTGCAGATCGCCGTCAGCCTTGATCACCAGCGGGTTCACTTCCAGCAGGGCCAGATCGTGGTCCTGGAACAGTTTGGCCAGACCTACGAAGATCTTGGCGAACTGGGCAACTTGCTTGCCTTCCAGGCCCAGCTGGAAAGCCAGCTCGCGACCCTGGAATGGCTGAGCGCCAACCAGTGGATCGATGGTGGCTTTCAGAATTTTTTCTGGGGTTTCGTGAGCGATTTTCTCGATGTCCACGCCACCTTCGGTGGAAGCCATGAACACGATGCGACGGCTCGAACGGTCAACGACAGCGCCCAGGTACAGCTCTTTAGCGATATCAGTGCACGATTCAACCAGGATCTTGGTGACTGGTTGGCCATTGGCATCAGTCTGGTAAGTCACCAGACGCTTGCCCAGCCACTGCTGTGCGAAGGCCTTGGCGTCTTCTTTGCTGCGAACCAGCTTAACGCCGCCCGCTTTACCGCGACCACCGGCGTGAACCTGGGCTTTGACAACCCACTCAGTGCCGCCGATTTTGTCGCAAGCTTCTGCTGCTGCTTCCGGGGTGTCTACTGCGTAGCCCTTGGAAACTGGCAGGCCGTATTCAGCGAACAGCTGCTTACCCTGATACTCGTGAAGATTCATGCTTTTTACCGTCTTCGTTAGGTACTGCGCATTCGGCGCTGCGCTCATTATGAGTGCCGCGCCACCTGTGACTGCTGCTTGCACAACTTGCTGGGCTCAAGGCCCGTAAAGCTGCGCAAGGCTGCGTCCGGCGGATATTCCGCGGTGAGTCTTGCGCACAAGGCTCACGACGGGCAACTCCGCCGTGGTTTCTTATTATCTCGCTTAGCGCTTCTTGCGGTTGGCGATGTGGATGGCACCGCCATTCACTGCCAACGCTGCTTCGTGCAACGCTTCGGACAGGGTCGGATGGGAGAAGACCATCATGCCCAGGTCCTCGGCACTGGTGCCGAATTCCATACCGATTGCGCCTTGCTGAACCAGTTCTGCAGCGCTTGGGCCAATCACGTGGACGCCCAATACGCGGTCAGTCTTGGCATCAGCGATGACTTTGACAAAACCACCGGTGTCGTTGGCTGCCATGGCACGGCCAGAAGCAGCGAACGGGAAGGTGCCGACGTTAACTTCAACGCCTTCAGCTTTCAACTGCTGTTCGTTCTTGCCGACCCATGCAATTTCCGGGTGGGTGTAGATAACCGATGGGATCAGGTCGTAGTTCATCTGGGTTTTGTGACCCTTGATGCGCTCGACAACCATGATGCCTTCTTCGGAAGCCTTGTGCGCCAGCATCATGCCGCGAACCACGTCACCGATGGCGTAGACGCCAGGAACGGTAGTGGCGCAGTGATCGTCAACGTGCACGTAGCCGCGCTCGTCGAGGGTCACGCCGCTGTCGGCAGCCAGCAGGTCGGTGGTCACTGGGCGGCGACCAACGGCTACGATCAGCTTGTCGAAAGTGATGGTTTTTTCGCCATCCTTGTCGGTGTAGTTGACAACAACTTCTTCGCCGTTGACTTTCGAGCCGGTCACGCGAGCGCCCAGCTTGATGTCCAGACCTTGTTTGGTCAGGGTCTTCAGGGCTTCCTTGGACACCGCGGTGTCGGCAGCCAGCAGGAACGTGTCCAGGGCTTCCAGCACGGTGACTTCAGCACCCAAGCGGGACCATACCGAACCCAGTTCCAGGCCGATCACGCCAGCGCCGATCACGCCCAGACGCTTAGGTACCGCTTGGAATTCCAAGGCGCCGGTCGAATCAACGATCACGTTGTTATCAACTGGAGCAGGCGGAATGTCGATTGGGCGCGAACCTGGAGCCAGGATCACGTTTTCGGCTTCGATGACTTCAACCGAGCCGTCTGGCTTGGTGACTTCAATTTTCTTGCCGGCCAGCAGCTTGCCGTGGCCCTGGATCGAAGTTACGCCGTTGGCCTTGAACAAGGTGGCAACGCCGGAAGTCAGGCCTTTAACGATGTTGGCTTTACGGCCGACCATCGCTGGCACGTCCATGGTCACGCCAGCATGGTTGATGCCGTGGATCGCGAAACCATCTTGGGCTTCGTGGAATTTCCAGGAGCTGTCCAGCAGCGCCTTGGAAGGAATGCAGCCAACGTTCAGGCAAGTACCGCCCAGCGCCAGCTTACCTTCCTTGTCGGTGTATTTTTCGATGCAAGCAGTCGAGAGGCCCAGTTGTGCGGCCTTGATGGCGGCAACGTAGCCGCCAGGACCTGCACCAATCACTACAACGTCAAATTTCTGCGACATGAAAATAGTTCCTCTATTTAGCAGCAAGCTTTCAAGCCGCAAGCCCCGAGCCAGGCTGCCTTATCCGGCAGCCCGCCCGAAGCCCGCAGCTGCTTCTATCAGATATCCAGCAGCAGACGAGCCGGGTCTTCCAGCAGGTTCTTGATGGTCACCAGGAAAGTCACGGCTTCTTTACCATCGATCAGGCGGTGATCGTAAGACAGCGCCAGGTACATCATCGGGCGGATCACGACTTGGCCGTTGATGGCCATCGGACGCTGGAGGATGTTGTGCATGCCCAGGATCGCAGCCTGCGGCGGGTTGACGATCGGCGTCGACATCATCGAACCGAAGGTACCACCGTTGGTGATGGTGAAGGTACCGCCGGTCATCTCGTCGATGGTCAGCTTGCCGTCACGGGCTTTCTTACCGAAGGTGGCGATGCCGCCTTCGATTTCAGCCAGGCTCATCAGCTCGGCGTTACGCAGAACCGGTACTACCAGGCCACGGTCGCTGGACACAGCAACGCCAACGTCTGCGTAGCCGTGGTAAACGATGTCGTTACCGTCGATGGAAGCGTTGACTGCCGGGAAGCGCTTCAGTGCTTCGGTGGCTGCTTTCACGAAGAACGACATGAAGCCCAGGCGCACGCCATTGTGGGACTTCTCGAACAGATCCTTGTACTTCGAACGCAGAGCCATGACTTCGGTCATGTCGACTTCGTTGAAAGTGGTCAGCATCGCCATGTTCGACTGTGCTTCAACCAGACGCTTGGCCACGGTGGCACGTACGCGGGTCATCGGTACGCGCTTCTCGGTGCGGTCACCGGCAGCGAACACAGGGGCGGCGGCAGCAGGAGCAGCAGCCTTGGCGGGTGCGGCAGCCGGAGCGTTCTTCTTGGCTTCAACAGCAGCGACCACGTCTTCCTTGGTCACGCGGCCGTCTTTACCGGTGCCTTTGATGGAAGCCAGGTTGATGCCGTTTTCTTCAGCCAGTTGACGCGCGGCTGGAGCAGCGATCGGGTCTTCAGCGCCAGCGGCCGGAGCGGCAGCTGGAGCGGAGGCAGCCGGTGCAGCAGCGGCGGCAGGAGCAGCGGCAGCAGCACTGCCCTCTTCGATCGAGCCCAGAACCTGGTTCGACAGGACGGTAGCGCCCTCTTCGGCAACGATCGCGCCCAGCACGCCGTCAGCTTCAGCCAACACTTCCAGAACGACTTTGTCGGTCTCGATGTCGACGATCAGGTCGTCACGCTTTACAGCGTCGCCTGGTTTCTTGTGCCAGGTGGCAACGGTGCCATCGGCAACCGATTCCGGGAATGACGGGGCTTTGATTTCGATAGCCATTATCTGTGGGTCCTTAAAATTCGGTTTCAGTCAGCGCGAAGGCGTTAAACAGTGAAAGCATCTTGCAGCAGTTTTTCCTGCTGCTCGGCGTGCATCGACGCATAACCACACGCAGGTGCAGCAGAAGCATCGCGACCGGCGTATTCCAGGCCCAGGGCCTTGTTGTGGTTACCGATGCTGCGACGCAGGTGATGCTGGCTGCTGTACCACGCGCCCTGGTTCATCGGCTCTTCCTGGCACCACACCACATTGGTGAGGTTGGTGTAAGGCGCGATGGCCTCCATCAGGTCGTCTTCCGGGAACGGGTAAAGCTGCTCGATACGCACGATGGCGATGTCTTCGCGGCCTTCGGCACGGCGTTTTTCCAGCAAGTCGTAGTAAACCTTGCCGCTGCACAGGATCAGGCGAGTGACCTTGGCTGCGTCCAGGGTGTCGATTTCTGGAATTACGGTCTGGAACGAACCATCGGCCAGATCTTCCAGGGTCGAGATGGCCAATTTATGACGCAACAGCGATTTCGGGGTCAGCACTACCAGCGGCTTGCGCAGCGGGCGGATCACCTGGCGGCGCAGCAAGTGGTAGATCTGGGCCGGGGTAGTCGGCACGCACACCTGGATGTTGTGCTCGGCGCACAGCTGCAGGTAACGCTCCAGACGGGCCGAGGAGTGCTCAGGACCCTGACCTTCATAACCGTGTGGCAGCAACATGGTCAGACCGCACAGGCGCCCCCACTTGTGCTCGCCGCTGGTGATGAACTGGTCGATAACCACCTGGGCACCGTTGGCGAAGTCGCCGAACTGGGCTTCCCAGATCACCAGCGCGTTCGGCGTGGTGGTCGAGTAACCGTATTCGAACGCCAGAACCGCTTCTTCGGACAGGAACGAATCGTACAGGTCGAAACGAGGCTGGCCTTCGTACAGGTGTTGCAGCGGTATGTAGGTGGTCGCGTCTTTCTGGTTGTGCAGTACCGCGTGACGGTGCGAGAACGTACCACGGCCGATGTCCTGGCCGGTCATGCGGATCGGGTGACCTTCGAACGCCAGGGTCGCGTACGCCATGGTTTCGGCGTAACCCCAGTTGATCGGCAGGCCGCCGGCTTGCATCTTCTGACGGTCTTCGTAGATCTTCGCCACCTGGCGCTGAACTACGAAGCCTTCTGGAATTTCCAGCAACTTGGCGGACAATTCCTGCAAGGTCTTCAAATCGAAAGACGTATCGTGACGTGCAGTCCAGGCGTGGCCCAGGTACGGACGCCAGTCCACGAACAGCTCTTTGTTCGGCTCTTTGACCAGGCTTTTCACTACGTGCAGACCGTTGTCCAGCGCGTTGCGGTATTCGTCGACTTTCGCCTGAACACGCGCATCGTCAACCACGCCGGCCTTGATCAGGCTGTCGGCATACAGTTCACGGGTGGTGCGCTGCTTGGTGATCTGCTGGTACATCAACGGCTGGGTGCCGCTCGGCTCGTCCGCTTCGTTGTGACCGCGACGGCGGTAGCAAACCAGGTCGATGACCACGTCACGCTTGAACTGCATGCGGTAGTCGATGGCGAGCTGGGTCACGAACAGCACAGCTTCCGGATCATCGCCATTCACATGGAGGATCGGCGCCTGGATCATCTTGGCAACGTCGGTCGCATACTCGGTAGAGCGCGCGTCCAGCGGGTTGCTGATGGTGAAGCCCACCTGGTTGTTGATGACGATGTGAACGGTACCACCGGTCTTGAAGCCGCGAGTCTGCGACATCTGGAACGTTTCCAGGACCACGCCCTGACCGGCGAATGCCGCGTCACCGTGGATGGAAATCGGCAGGACCTTTTCACCGGTGGTGTCGTTACGACGATCCTGGCGTGCACGGACCGAACCCTCGACCACTGGAGAAACGATTTCCAGGTGGGATGGGTTAAAGGCCATGGCCAGGTGAACTTCACCGCCGGTGGTCATTACGTTGGACGAGAAGCCTTGGTGGTATTTAACGTCACCGGAACCCAGCTCGACCTTCTTCTTGCCTTCGAACTCGTCGAACAGCTCACGCGGGTTCTTGCCGAAGGTGTTGACCAACACGTTCAGGCGACCACGGTGGGCCATGCCGATCACGATTTCCTTGGTGCCGTAGGAACCGGAACGCTGGATCAGCTCGTCGAGCATCGGGATCAGGCTTTCGCCGCCTTCCAGGCCGAAACGCTTGGTGCCCGGGTATTTGGTACCCAGGTATTTCTCCAGGCCTTCGGCAGCGGTTACGCGCTCAAGCAGGTGGCTGCGCACGTCGGCGGACAGCACCGGACGACCACGCACACCTTCCAGGCGATGCTGGAACCAGTGACGTTGCTCGGAATCGGTGATGTGCGTGAACTCAGCGCCGATGGTGCGGCAATATGTCTGCTGCAACGCTTCGTGAATTTCGCGTAGGCTCGCTTCCTCTTTGCCGATGAACAGGTCGCCGGCACGGAAGGTCGTATCAAGATCGGCATTGGTCAAGCCGTAATGATTGATCGACAGGTCTGCAGGTGCAGGACGCTTCCAGAGCCCCAGCGGGTCAAGCTGGGCCGCCTGGTGGCCACGCATCCGGTAGGCCTGGATCAGTCGCAGTACTTCAACTTGCTTCTTCTCGTGCTCACTGCTCACGCTCCCGGCGGAAACCGGCTGGGCGCGGCGCTGGTTCTTTGCCAGCAGCACGAACTGATCGCGAATTGTTGCGTGCGATACATCGGTGGCAGCGTTGCCGTCTGAAGACAACGTCTGAAATTTGGTGCGCCATTCTTCTGGCACAGCGTTAGGGTCGTGCAGGTAGAGCTCATAAAGCTCTTCCACATAGGCAGCGTTACCACCTGAAAGATAGCCGCTGTTCCACATGCGCTGCATCACGCTTTCTTGCATGCTTGGTCACCCTCGATTTGGGGACACCACCGGCGAAAACACCGAGTTTGCTTGCAAAAGGCCAAGTGCAGCGACCAAAACAAGCCACTTAGGATCACGCTGATAGTTCGGGTACCAACCCGAATGCCCCTGCTTGTCTCATTTCTTCAAAATAAGAGCCGCGGCTTTGTAAGTCGCTGCTCAAGTTAAAACTACGGCGCCGGTTGAAGCCTGCGCCGTAGCATTTACGGGCACAACGGTCCTGCCTTTACTACAACGTCAGTTACACGCCGCTCTGCAGCAGCATGTTACGGATGTGACCAATGGCCTTAGTCGGGTTCAGGCCTTTGGGACATACGTTGACGCAGTTCATGATCCCGCGGCAGCGGAATACGCTGAACGGGTCATCCAGTGAAGCCAGACGCTCGGACGTCTTGGTGTCACGGCTGTCTGCCAGGAAGCGGTACGCTTGCAGCAGAGCGGCTGGACCCAGGAACTTGTCCGGGTTCCACCAGAAGGACGGGCACGAAGTCGAGCAGCAAGCGCACAGGATGCACTCGTACAGACCGTCGAGCTTTTCACGCTCTTCCGGGGACTGCAGACGCTCGATGGCCGGAGCCGGCGTGTCGTTCTGCAGGAACGGCTTAACTTTCTCGTATTGCTTGTAGAAGATGCTCATATCAACAACCAGGTCACGGATAACCGGCAAACCTGGCAGAGGACGAACGATCAGCTTGTTGCCTTTCACCACGGCGGACAGCGGCGTGATGCACGCCAGGCCGTTCTTGCCGTTGATGTTCATACCGTCGGAGCCACAAACGCCCTCACGGCAAGAGCGACGATAGGAGAAACCTTCGTCCTGCTCTTTGATCAGTGCCAATACATCCAGCACCATCAGGTCTTTACCACCGGTATCGACCTGGAATTCCTGCATGAACGGCGCGGCGTCCTGATCAGGGTTGTAGCGATAAACACTGACTTTCAACATGGCAGCCACCCTTAGTAAGTCCGAATCTTCGGTTCAAACGTCGGAACCGTCTTCGGCGAGAAGTTCACGGCACGCTTGGTTACGCGCTTGTCACCCGGGAAGTACAGGGTGTGGCACAACCAGTTTTCGTCGTCGCGATCTTCAAAGTCTTCACGGGCGTGGGCGCCACGGGATTCTTTACGAACCTCGGCAGCGATTGCAGTTGCTTCGGCCACTTCCAGCAGGTTTTGCAGCTCAAGGGCTTCGATACGAGCAGTGTTGAACGCCTGGCTCTTATCGTTGATCTTGACGTTGGCGATGCGCTTGCGCAGATCGGCCAGTTGAGCAATACCCTTCTGCATGTATTCGCCGGTACGGAATACACCGAAGTAGTTCTGCATGCAGCTTTGCAACTCGCGACGCAGAGTAGCCACGTCTTCGCCATCGGTACGCTCGTTCAGGGCGTTCAGACGCGCCATGGCGGCATTGATGTTGGCTTCGGTGGCGTCGTCGTAATGGATACCGTCGGTCAGCGCCTTTTCCAGGTGCAAGCCGGCAGCACGGCCGAATACCACCAGGTCGAGCAGCGAGTTGCCGCCCAGGCGGTTGGCACCGTGAACCGATACGCAAGCCACTTCGCCTACGGCGAACAGACCGTGGATGATTTCGTCCTGGCCATCAGCGTTCTGGGTGATCGCCTGGCCATGAATGTTGGTCGGCACGCCGCCCATCATATAGTGGCAAGTCGGAACAACCGGAACCGGAGCAACCACCGGGTCAACGTGAGCGAAGGTCTTGGACAGCTCGCAGATACCTGGCAGGCGGCTGTGCAGTACTTCTTCGCCCAGGTGATCGAGCTTCAGCAGTACGTGGTCGCCATTCGGGCCACAGCCGTTACCGGCGATGATTTCTTTAACCATGGAACGGGCAACAACGTCACGACCCGCCAGGTCTTTCGCGTTCGGAGCGTAACGCTCCATGAAACGCTCGCCGTGCTTGTTGATCAGGTAACCACCTTCACCACGGCAACCTTCTGTAACCAGTACACCGGCGCCGGCGATGCCGGTCGGGTGGAACTGCCACATTTCGATGTCTTGTACCGGAACGCCAGCACGCAGTGCCATGCCGACGCCGTCGCCGGTGTTGATCAGGGCATTGGTGGTCGACGCGTAGATACGGCCTGCACCGCCAGTCGCCAGAACGGTAGCGTTGGCGCGGATGTAGGTGGTTTCACCGGTTTCGATGCAGATGGCGATCACGCCAACGAATGCACCGTCGGCGTTCTTCACCAGGTCGACCGCGTAGTACTCGTTCAGGAACGTAGTGCCGGCTTTCAGGTTGCCCTGATAAAGGGTGTGCAGCAGCGCGTGACCGGTACGGTCGGACGCGGCGCAAGTACGGGCAGCCTGCCCGCCCTTACCGTAATCCTTCGACTGGCCGCCGAATGGACGCTGGTAGATACGACCTTGCTCGGTACGGGAGAACGGCAGACCCATGTGGTCCAGCTCGAACACCGCGGCCGGGCCTTCCTGACACATGTATTCGATAGCGTCCTGGTCACCGATGTAGTCGGAACCCTTAACGGTATCGTACATGTGCCAGCGCCAGTCATCGTTCGGGTCGGCGGAGGCGATGGCGCACGTGATGCCACCCTGGGCCGATACGGTGTGGGAGCGCGTCGGGAACACCTTGGTGATCACGGCGGTCTTGTGACCGCCTTGGGCCAGCTGCAGCGCTGCGCGCATGCCGGCACCGCCGCCACCAATGATGATGGCGTCGAAGGAAATAGTTGGAATGTTAGCCATGAATCAGATACCCCAAAGAATCTGCACACCCCAGACGAAGTAAGCGAACATCGCGACGCCGCATACTGCCTGGAAGAGGAAACGTACTGCAGTCGCGGACTTGCCCAGCGCCATCGGCGTCAGGTAGTCGGTCGCGATGGTCCACATGCCGACCCAGGCGTGAGCGCCCAGGGCTACAAGGGCCAGCAGACTGAAGATTCGCATCGCATTGTGGGAAAACAGGCCATGCCATTGCTCATAGCCGATGCCCGGATTTGCGACGAGGTATCCGATCAGGAAAATGAAATAAGCCGCGAGAACGACCGCAGACACACGCTGCGCCATCCAGTCATAGAGGCCCGAACGCGAAAGGTTCGTAACGCTGGTTACCATATCCAAACTCCTGCCAGAACGATCAGCACCACGGAAATGGCGATGATGATTTTCGAGCCCAGGCGGCCGCCTTCCAGCGTCTCACCGATACCCGCATCCATGATCAAGTGGCGCACACCGGCTACCAGGTGATACAGCAGAGCGGACAGGAGGCCCCATGCTACGAACTTGGCCAGCGGGCTGGTCAAGCATGCCTTCACCTCGGCGTATCCTTCCTCGGAACCCAGGGATTTGCTCAATGCATAAAGCATGATGCCCAAGCCCAGGAACAGGATGATGCCGGAAACACGGTGCAGGAACGACGTAACGCCGGTGATGGGGAGTTTGATGGTCCTTAGGTCTAGGTTTACAGGTCGTTGGCTATTCACGGCTTTTTTTCACACTGAAGAGCCCCTAACAATCAGGGCAAAGTTGTTGGGGAGTGCACTGGTCAGGTAACCACCACCCAGGGATGCGACCCCCATCAAATCAGGCCCAAAAGCCCCTGGCGGTCGGAGGCCGAGTATAGACAGTTAGGTTACTAATGACAACGCGCACTCCTCACCCGAATAGCGCATTGCTTTAACCGGATAAAAGGCGTAAATGGCAGTCAATTTCGACGAAAAAGTATGGTTAAAGCCTTCTGGGGCAAGACTTTAGGCAAATTGACATCTGGATTTATATCAATATAGTGGTGCGGGCCCTGCGTGGGGGGTCTGTCTGATGATTTGAAGCATAAATAGGAGGCCACATGGCTGACAAAAAAGCGCAGTTGATCATCGAGGGCGCAGCCCCCGTCGAGCTGCCCATTTTAACCGGCACCGTTGGTCCCGATGTAATCGACGTGCGGGGCCTGACGGCCACGGGCCGTTTCACATTCGACCCAGGCTTCATGTCGACCGCCTCTTGCGAGTCGAAGATCACCTATATCGATGGCGACAATGGCATTCTGCTGCACCGGGGCTACCCGATCGAGCAACTGGCCGAGAAGTCGGACTACCTGGAAACCTGCTACCTGCTGCTAAATGGCGAATTGCCAACAGCTGAGCAAAAAGCCCAGTTCGTCAGCACCGTCAAGAACCACACCATGGTTCACGAGCAATTGAAGACCTTCTTCAACGGCTTCCGTCGCGACGCCCACCCGATGGCCGTCATGTGCGGCGTGGTCGGCGCCCTGTCGGCCTTCTATCACGACTCCCTGGACATCAATAACCCGCAGCATCGCGAAATTTCCGCGATCCGCCTGGTTGCCAAGATGCCAACCCTCGCCGCAATGGTTTACAAGTACTCCATGGGTCAACCCATGATGTACCCGCGCAACGACCTGACGTACGCGGAAAACTTCCTGCACATGATGTTCAACACCCCGTGCGAGATCAAACCGATCAGCCCGGTACTGGCCAAGGCAATGGACCGGATCTTCATCCTCCACGCCGACCACGAGCAGAACGCTTCGACCTCTACCGTGCGCCTGGCAGGCTCTTCGGGTGCCAACCCGTTCGCCTGTATCGCTGCCGGTATCGCTGCACTGTGGGGCCCTGCCCACGGCGGCGCGAACGAGGCCGTCCTGACCATGCTGGACGAAATTGG
Organism: Pseudomonas sp. GW821-FHT03A09; assembly: GCF_059421065.1. Taxonomy (NCBI): domain Bacteria; kingdom Pseudomonadati; phylum Pseudomonadota; class Gammaproteobacteria; order Pseudomonadales; family Pseudomonadaceae; genus Pseudomonas; species Pseudomonas sp. GW821-FHT03A09. Next base: position 48,826 of record NZ_JBWKUX010000005.1, read on the forward strand.
CGATGTCTCGAACATCGACAAATTCATCGCCAAGGCCAAGGACAAGAACGATCCATTCAAGCTGATGGGCTTCGGTCACCGTGTCTACAAGAACCGCGACCCACGCGCCACTGTCATGAAGCAGACCTGCGACGAAGTGTTGAAGGAACTGGGCATCAAGAACGATCCGCAACTCGAACTGGCCATGCGCCTGGAAGAGATCGCCCTGACCGACCCGTACTTCATCGAACGCTCGTTGTACCCGAACGTCGACTTCTACTCAGGCATCATCCTCAAGGCGATCGGCATTCCGACCAGCATGTTCACCGTGATCTTCGCCCTGGCGCGGACCGTGGGCTGGATCTCCCACTGGAAAGAAATGCTCTCCAGCCCGTACAAGATTGGCCGTCCGCGCCAGCTGTACACCGGCTACGAGTCGCGCGATATCACCAAACTGGAAGATCGCAAGTAAGCTTCTAACTATTTGGTCTAAAAAACGGCCTCCTTTTACAAGGAGGCCGTTTTTATTTGTGCAGGATTTGAGAAACAGTTTTGTCAGATCTGCCGCTATCGCGGGCAAGCCCGGCTCCCACACTTGGAATGCATTCCCCTGTGGGAGCCGGGCTTGCCCGCGATAACGATAGCCCAGCCGACACATCACTCAAGCCCACAAAAAATGCCCCGGCCTTTCGACCGGGGCATTTTCTTATCCAGCCATTACCTTAGTGAGAAACCGCCCCACTCGCCCCCAGGCCAGTCTGCGAACGCACAAACTGCGGGAAGTACAGCGCACGCTCTTTCTCTGCCGCCGCCGACTTGTCGGTGATGGAGAAGAACCAGATGCCGACAAAGGCAATGATCATCGAGAACAGCGCCGGGTATTCATACGGGAAGATGGCTTTTTCATGGTGCAGGATCGAGACCCAGATGGTCGGACCGAGGATCATCAGGCCCACGGCACTGACCAAGCCCAGCCAGCCGCCAATCATGGCGCCACGGGTGGTGAGGTTTTTCCAGTACATGGAAAGCAGCAGCACCGGGAAGTTACAACTGGCGGCAATGGAGAACGCCAGGCCGACCATGAACGCGATGTTCTGGCTTTCGAACAGGATACCCAGGCCAATCGCCAACACACCCAAGGCCACGGTGGTGATCTTCGACACGCGAATCTCATCTTTCTCGTTGGCCTTGCCCTTCTTGATCACGCTGGCGTACAGGTCATGGGACACCGCCGATGCACCGGCCAGGGTCAAGCCGGCAACCACCGCCAGGATGGTGGCAAACGCCACGGCCGAGATGAAGCCCAGGAAAATACTGCCGCCCACCGCATTGGCCAGGTGCACCGCCGCCATGTTGTTGCCACCGAGCAAGGCGCCTGCAGCATCCTTGAACGCCGGGTTGGTGCTGACCAGCAGGATCGCGCCGAAACCGATGATAAAGGTCAGGATATAGAAGTAGCCGATGAAGCCAGTGGCATACAACACGCTCTTACGCGCTTCCTTGGCATCGCTCACGGTGAAGAAGCGCATCAGGATGTGCGGCAGGCCAGCGGTCCCGAACATCAGGGCGAGGCCAAGGGAGAAGGCAGAAATCGGGTCTTTCACCAGGCCGCCGGGGCTCATGATCGCTTCACCTTTGGGGTGAACCTTGATCGCCTCGGAGAACAACGTGTTGAAGTCGAAGTTGACGTGCTTCATCACCATCAGCGCCATGAACGAGGCACCGGACAGCAACAGCACGGCCTTGATGATCTGCACCCAGGTGGTCGCCAGCATGCCGCCGAACAACACATACAGGCACATCAAGATACCCACCAGGATCACCGCCACGTGGTAATCCAGGCCGAACAGCAGTTGGATCAGCTTGCCAGCACCCACCATCTGCGCGATCAGGTAGAACGCCACCACCACCAATGAACCACAGGCCGACAGGCTGCGGATCTGGGTTTGCCCCAGGCGATAGGACGCCACGTCGGCAAAGGTGTACTTGCCCAGGTTACGCAAGCGTTCGGCGATCAGGAACAGGATGATCGGCCAACCCACCAGGAAGCCGATCGAATAGATCAGGCCGTCATAACCGGAGGTGTAGACCAGCGCGGAAATACCCAGGAAGGAGGCGGCCGACATATAGTCACCGGCAATCGCCAGACCGTTCTGGAAACCGGTGATCTTGCCACCGGCCGCATAGTAGTCCGCCGCCGATTTGTTGCGCTTGGAAGCCCAGTAAGTGATGCACAGGGTGGCACCGACAAACGCGATGAACATCACGATGGCCGATACGTTCAGCGGTTGCTTGTGCACCTCACCGGTCAATGCATCCGCCGCCCAAACGGCCGGAGCAAACAGCGCAGCGCCGAATACAGCCAATAGACGCCGGATCATTGCGCAGCCTCCTTGAGAATCGCATTGTTCAGGTCGTCAAATTCGCCATTGGCCCGGCGCACATAGATGCCGGTCAGGATGAAGGCGGACACAATCAGCCCGACGCCCAGGGGAATGCCCCAGGTTATCGATGACCCGGGGCTGAGCTTGGCGCCCAGCACTTGTGGCCCGTAGGCGATCAACAGGATGAAAGCGGAGTAAAGCCCTAGCATGATCGCCGAGAGAACCCAGGCGAACCGTTCCCTTTTTCTCACCAGCTCCTTGAAGCGCGGGCTGTTTTGAATCGAGAGGTAAATGCTGTCGTTCATTGTTTTTATCCTCGCAGCACAGCTTTTTTATTATTTTGGAACGTATCCACTGTATTCGGCTGCCGTAGAGGTTCCAGACGACCTTAGTCTTAGATCGAGTGTAGCGAGGGATTCTGAGGCCGCAGGAGGATTTGCGGAATGCAAAACAATTGTGGGAGGGGGCTTGCCCCCGATAGCAGTGTGTCAGCCAGCACATCTATAGCTGACAGACCGCCATCGGGGGCAAGCCCCCTCCCACAAGGGATGTAGCTGTAGTCTTATTTACCGGTCCACTCAGCTACGCGCTCAGGGTGCTTGGCGACCCAATCCTTGGCGGCCGCTTCAGGCTTGGCACCCTCTTGAATCGCGAGCATGACCTCACCGATTTCATCCTTGGAAGCCCACTGGAATTTCTTCAGGAAGGCCGCGACTTCCGGCGCTTTCTTCTCCAAGCCCTTGCTGCCGATGCTGTTGACGGTTTCAGCAGCGCCATAAACGCCCTTTGGATCGTCCAGGAAGCGCAGTTTCCACTTGGCGAACATCCAGTGCGGCACCCAACCGGTGACCGCAATGGATTCCTGCTTGTCTTCGGCACGGGTCAGTTCGGCGATCATCGCCGCGCCCGAACTGGCTTGCAGCTTGTAGTCCAGGCCGTAGTCCTTGATGGCTTGATCGGTCTTGAGCATCACGCCTGAACCAGCATCGATGCCAACGATCTTGTTCTTGAAGGTGGTGTCGGTCTTGAGGTCTTCGATGGACTTGGCCTTGACGTACTCCGGCACAATCAGGCCAATCTTCGCATCCTTGAAGTTGGGGCCGTAGTCGACCACCTTATCCTTGTTCTTGGCCCAGTATTCACCATGGGTCACGGGCAGCCAGGCAGAAAGCATGGCGTCAAGTTTGCCGGTGGCGACGCCCTGCCACATGATCCCGGTGGCGACGGCTTGCAGCTTGACGTCATAACCGAGTTTTTCCTTGATCACTTCTGCCGCCACATGGGTGGTGGCAACACTGTCGGACCAACCGTCCACGTAGCCGATGCTCAGGGCTTTGCTGTCGGCGCTGGCCAGTGTGGAGCTCATCGCAACTACCAGAGTGGCAGCTGCGCCCAAGAGTCGTCGCATCTTCATCGTACTTCCCCGAAAGTGCTGCGCCCGACGGATGCCGAGCGACGTCAACCTGTTGTTATGTGGTGCGCCGCGCCCCTTTCACGCGCATCGATCCGGCGACCGCGGCATCAGTGGAGTGCTGACACTTCGATCATCAACCTGCCGGGGTACGGAACCTGCTCTGACTGCGACCTCACGCGAGCAAGAAACGACATCACATCGCCAGCAACCGGCTTTATAGGATTTGACGCCAGAATCCCGCCCGAACTTTGCATGTCAAAATTATGCTGCCCCACTGGGACGGGCCAAATCCGGGTAAGATGCGCGCCTTTGCTCCTCCAGATAAGCCGACCATGCCCGCGACTGCCCGCTTTCCTGCCCTGCCCTACTTTTTCGCCTTGATCCTCGGCCTGCTTGCCCTCGTCGGCTATTGGTACGGCCTCGGCCGGCCGGTGGTATTGCCCGACGTCGCCAGTGCCAGCCACAAGATGCAATGTGCGTCCTACACGCCTTTCGACAAGGACCAGTCTCCTTTCGACCAGCCGTTCAAACTGCGCCCCGAGCGTATGGACGCCGACCTGGCGCTACTGGCCACTCGCTTTGAATGCATCCGCACCTACTCGATGACCGGCCTGGAAGCCCTGCCGGACATGGCGCGCAAGCACGGCCTGAAGTTGATGGCGGGCGCCTGGGTCAGCAGTGACCCGGTTGCCACTGAAAAAGAAGTGGCCGAACTGATCGCTGCGGCCAACGCCAACCCCGATGTCGTCACCTCGGTGATCGTCGGCAACGAAGCCCTGTTGCGCAAGGAAGTCACCGCCAAGCAGTTGGTGACGCTGATCCATACCGTCAAAAGCCAGATCAAACAGCCAGTCACCTATGCCGACGTCTGGGAGTTCTGGCTGCAACACCCGGAAATTGCCCCTGCGGTGGACTTCCTGACCATCCACCTGTTGCCTTACTGGGAAGATGATCCCTCCGGCATCGACCAGGCCCTCAAGCATGTTGGCGATGTACGCCAGACCTTCGGCAACAAGTTCGCGCCCAAGGATGTACTGATCGGCGAGACCGGCTGGCCCAGCGAAGGCCGCCAGCGCGAGACGGCGGTACCGAGCCGAGTCAACGAGGCGAAGTTCATGCGTGGCTTTGTGGCCATGGCTGAAGCCAATGGCTGGCGCTACAACCTGATCGAAGCCTTTGACCAACCGTGGAAGCGGGCCAGTGAAGGCGCGGTCGGTGGTTACTGGGGCTTGTTCGATGCCGATCGCCAGGACAAAGGCATCCTCGCCGGCCCCGTCACCAATGTGCCGTACTGGCCGCTGTGGTTGGGCGTGGGCGGCGTCATCCTGTTGAGCACGCTGGTGCTGGGTGGCCGCGTTCACAGCACTCGCTCTGCGCTCATGCTGCCATTGCTCGGTGCGGTCGCGGCCTGCTCCATCGGCACTTGGGCGGAACTGACCCGCGTCACCGCGCGCTTCAATGATGAGTGGGTATGGGCAGGCTTGCTGGTGATACTGAACCTGCTGGTACTGGCTCACGCCGCCCTGGCCCTCAGTGCCCGGGAAGGTTGGCGCGAGCGGGCGTTCAACTGGCTGGAGCAGCGTGCGGGCTGGCTGATGGCAATGGCCGGGTTTGCGGGGGCGGTGATGATGCTGGCGCTGGTGTTCGACCCACGTTATCGCAGCTTCCCGAGCGCGGCACTGGTGTTGCCGGCGCTGGTGTATCTGGTACGCCCGGTGACCGGGCCGCGCAGGGAGATTGCCTTGCTGGCCTTTATCATCGGCGCCGGCGTTGCGCCGCAGTTATACCGCGAAGGTCTGTTGAATCAGCAGGCTTGGGGTTGGGCGGTGGTCAGCGTGTTGATGGTTGGGGCTTTGTGGCGTTGCCTGCGGGTGCGCAAGGCATAAGGTCGCTATCGCAGGCAAGCCAGCTCCCACACTGACCGTGTACACCGATAGAAATATGTGAACCCGATCAAAGGTGGGAGCTGGCTTGCCTGCGATAAGGCCCGATCAGACAACCCGAGGCGCCCTGACCAACCGCAATCCCGCAATCACCACCGCAAACACTGCAAACGTAGTGTTATACAACGCCAACGCCGGCAAGCCGAACACCATCCCCAGCACCGCCAGCCCCCACCCCGCACGACCCGGCACGAAAAAGCCCAGGATCGCCGTGACCAATGCCGCCCATCCCAGCACCTTGAAGTGAATCATCAACCCCAGGTTCGAACGCAACTGGCATTCCCAGCGGCTGGCCTCATCGACGCAAATTCCAACCCACCGGCCATCCTCCATGAAGCCGTAACGAGCGCCATAACTGGCGGCCAACCATAACGGCAGGGCAATAAGCAGCAGGATCAGTGGCAAACGACGGGACATGGGGCACTCCGATAGGCAAAACGGCGCTCAGCTTAATCCCACGGTGGCCGTTAGCAAGGTGTGTACGCAGATATCTGTTCATCAAAGCGTCGCAAAGTGTATCGTCTGGCTACTATTACCCCGACTCCGACGTTATTTTCCGACATTTCGTGCCGTGTGATGGCACTTCGGCGCGCACGCGGTGGTCATAGCCTGCGAACTTCATTCAGCACGTTTCCTCTTAGGGATTTAGTCATGCTCCGTTCCTTGCGCTGTGCGGCCCTGTTGGGCAGCCTATTTTTAAGTGCGTCGGCACTGGCCGTCGACATCGACCAGGCCAGCTATGGCTACCCTTTGACCAACCCGTTCGAAGCGACCATCGCGACCACACCGCCTGACCTTCGGCCAAAACTGCCGAGCAATGACGAGATCAACCAGTCCGACTACAGCCTGACCATGCGCCCGGAGCGCCAGTTCAGTCTTCCGGACAACTTCTGGGCCGTGAAGAAGCTCACCTACCGCATCGCCAAGCAAGACCACGCCGCACCGTTGATCTTCCTGATTTCCGGCACCGGCGCGCGGTATGACAGCAGCATCAACGAATACCTGAAAAAACTCTATTACCAAGCCGGCTACCACGTGGTGCAGCTCTCCTCGCCCACCAGCTTCGACTTCATCGCTGCCGCCTCGCGCTTCGCCACCCCGGGAGTCACCCAGGAAGACGCCGAAGACATGTACCGGGTGATGCAAGCCGTGCGCGCCCAAAATTCGACGCTGCCTGTCACGGACTATTACCTCTCCGGCTACAGCCTCGGTGCCCTGGATGCGGCATTCATCAGCAAACTTGACGAGACCCGCCGCAGCTTCAACTTCAAGAAAGTGCTGCTGCTGAACCCGCCGGTCAATCTCTACACGTCGATCACCAACCTCGACAAGCTGGTACAGACCGAGGTCAAAGGCATCAACAACACCACCACCTTCTATGAGCTGGTGCTGGGCAAGCTGACCCGCTACTTCCAGCAAAAGGGCTATATCGACCTTAACGACGCCCTGCTCTACGACTTCCAACAGTCCAAGCAGCACCTGACCAACGAACAGATGGCCATGCTGATCGGCACCTCGTTCCGCTTCTCTGCGGCCGACATTGCCTTTACCTCAGACTTGATCAACCGTCGTGGCCTGATCACCCCACCGAATTACCCGATCGGCGAAGGCACCAGCCTTACACCCTTCCTCAAGCGCGCACTGCAATGCGACTTCGATTGCTACCTCACCGAGCAGGTCATTCCAATGTGGCGCGCGCGCACCGACGGCGGCAGCCTGTTGCAACTGATCGACCAGGTCAGCTTGTATGCGCTCAAGGACTACTTGCACGACAGCCCGAAAATCGCGGTGATGCACAACGCCGACGACGTGATCCTCGGCCCTGGCGACCTGGGCTTCCTGCGTAAAACCTTCGGCGATCGCTTGACCGTCTACCCGCTGGGCGGCCACTGCGGCAACCTCAATTACCGCGTCAACGCCGACGCCATGCTGGAGTTCTTCCGTGGCTAAATATCTTCTGCTGCTCGCCGCCTTGATGTGCGCAGGCGCGGCCAATGCCGACAACAGCAAGGCCCATGAACCCGTCAAGGTCGATGCCGACGGTTTCAAGGAGCCGCTGACCAAGCTTAAGTTCAACCCAGGTCTGGACCAGCGTGAGTTCGAGCGTTCATCCCTGACCGCCCTCAATGTCTACGACCCGCTGGAGTCGTGGAACCGTCGCGTGTACCACTTCAACTACCGTTTCGACCAATGGGTATTCCTGCCCGTGGTCGACGGCTACACCTACATCACCCCAAGCTTCCTGCGCACCGGCGTGAGCAACTTCTTCAACAACCTGGGCGACGTACCCAACCTGTTGAACAGTCTGCTGCAGCTCAAGGGCCACCGCTCCCTGGAAACCACCGGGCGCCTGCTGCTCAACACCACCATCGGCATCGCTGGTTTGTGGGACCCGGCCACGGCCATGGGCCTGCCGCGCCAGAGCGAAGACTTTGGTCAAACCCTTGGCTTCTATGGCGTGCCCGGCGGTGCGTACCTGGTGCTGCCGATCTTCGGCCCGTCGAACCTGCGCGACACCACCGGCCTGATCGTCGACTACGGCGCCGAAACCGAGATCAACTTCCTCAACGTGTCCAAGGTCAGCGAAAACCACCCGGAAATCTGGGCCCTGCGCGCAGTGGACAAGCGTTACCAGACCAGCTTCCGGTATGGGCAAATGAACTCGCCGTTTGAGTATGAAAAGGTGCGCTACATCTATACGGAATCGCGCAAGTTGCAGATTGCCGAGTAACAACCTTGTAGGAGCTGGCTCTCCAGCTCCTACAACCCCGCCCCCCTTTGACACCACTTGCGCCAGGTAAACCGCAGTTGCAACACCGCCGCCCTGGCCATCTCCCGCTCCTGCTCCGTCAACGTCGACGCCCCCTCAAGTGCCTCCAGCAACACAGCACTGGGCTCATCCAAGCTCAGCGCCAGTACCGCACTTGGTCCGCCCTGCCTGAGCAACGCTGCCAACTGTCGTAAATAATCATCGCGCACGCTGGCCAATACACCTTGAATGCCCGAAAGGCTTGCGCGCAGTTCCAACAACTCGTCCCCCAGGTCCAACCCCAACAATCCGTTCTCCCAGTGGATACGACGTTCATCCGGCAGGGTTTGGCTGTAGCGGGACAGGCGAATCAAACGGTCCGCCATACGCCCGCCAAACCAGCTTTCGGCCTGTTCCAAAGGGCGAGACGTCAGTTGTGCCAAGTCGAACAACGAAGCCTTGAACATCCGCCGATAGTGGCGCTCGCCGGGGTTGAGCTGGATCAGGCGAAACACCACCACCGCAATACCGACGCCCACCAGAGTGGCGATCGCCTTGTTCAGAAAGGCCGCGATGTCATAGTTCATCAGGTTGCTGGGGCCGACGTTGTTGACGAAGAAAATGCAAAACGCCGAAGCGGTGGCCGCCAGTTTTACCCGGCTCATACACAGTGAAGCGAAAAACAGCGGCACACCCAACGCCACGCATAACAGCGGGAAGGCATCAAAATCGGGCAACAAGCCAAAGCGCACAAACCCCGCCACCGGGATCGACAACGCAATACCCTGTAGAAAATTCAGACTCGACGCCGAGGGATTTTCCCGCGCCGCAAACAGGCTCAACACCACACCACTGATCGACACCGCGCCCAACCCTGATGGCCAGGCAGTAAACATCCAGAATGCCGCGACAGCCAGAAACGCCAAGGCACTGCGCAAGCCCCCGAGCACGCCCTGCTCGATATCACGATGCCAGGACATGGCCCCAGGCGCGCCCGGCGGCACCCTGCCCGCTTCGACAGCCGCCAGGCTCAAGCCTCCCACCTCAATCAACCGTAAGACTTGAGCCAGCTGCGCCAGACAAAAATGCGCCTCCGGGTTCAAACGAGCGTCTTGCAGCGCCAGCGCGAGGCGGCGCGTCAGCTCGGGCAACTGCGCATAGTGCTCCTGCTGCAACACAGCGGCCACCTCGTCCACCCAGGGCGCTACAAGCGTCGTCTCATCCAGCATCATCCGTTGCCGCGCCACGCCGCGTGCCGCGCGTAACAACCCGAGCAAATCACGGCTGAGTACCCGCAATGCCTGGGAGCGACGCCGCCCCTTGGGGCCTTCAAACCAGGCGTGATCGCGCTGGGCGTCCACCGCAACCAAACGTCCCAACGCCTCCAGCAAGCCCTTGCGCTGATCCGTCCCCAGCAGCTCCGACGCCGCTGCGCGCATTCCCGCCTGCCAGGCAGCACGACCTTGAATTGCCAGCGTTTGCTCAATTCGGCGGGGCCATAAAATCGTGCTGGCGATCGACGCGCAGAGAATCCCCAGGCTGATTTCCTGACAGCGCGCCACCGCCTCATCGAACACGCCCAGCGGCGCGGCTGTGGCGGGCAACGCAATAATCGCCGTTGTGTAGCCCGCCAGCACAAAGCCATAAGACGCGTGATTACGCAGCAGCGACGCCCCCGTGGTGCAAAATGCCAACCACAACGCCATACACAGCAGGAACAACAGCGGTGCCTGGCCGAACACACCGATCATCAACACCGAAGCCACAGCGCCCACAAACGTACCCAACAAACGATAAGCACCTTTGGCCAAGACCATACCGCTGGTGGACTGACCGACAATAAACACCGTGGTCAGTGCCCATTGCGGCTGCTGCAAGTCGAAGCAGAAGGCCAGATACAAGGCGATCCCGCCAGCGATCATGTTGCGCAAAGCAAACAACAGATCGACCCGCGAGGGCGCCAGGGTGGCTTGCCAGAAGTCTGGGAGCTGAAACGTGGACGGCTTCATTCAATGCACACATAGATAGCAAGCTAATGATTAGTATCGTATCTATATTTCAACGGATTGCCAATCCAGCGCTTCGTAAAGCGCAAGCAACCACTCGTCGAATCTTGCAGCCTTCGGCAGACAATCTTTTTCCATAGTGATGCTCCTTCGGTCGTTCAGTACCCGCCACTAAAATCCGTGCAAAAGCCATCACTTAGCCATATCTCGTATTTAAGGGGAGCCGCCGTCAAAAAACAGCCTCTGGGTGCTCACTTCCAATCGCTATAACTACTTTGTCCAGGCAAGCGAATTGGTTGACCTCATTCATTGCCATTACTCCCTGCTAACTCTATAACTTCCCTACCTCTTTCAAGGGGCAGCACCTCGAATAACCGAGGCCAATAAACGCTGACTTAATCAACTTGGACACGCTTCATCCGTGGCGAACTTCCGCGCCCAACCATTAATGACGACTCTCATAAGGAAATGATGAAATGAAGACGATTACTGCAATGCCTGCCCACGTCAAAGATATCCGCTTATTCTCTGAGCAACTAAAAGAAGCCAATGAATTTTTTGGTGACACACGCCTCAAGGACGTCAAACTTAAAGACCAGGATGACCCCTATGCGGATAAGGATGGGCTTATTGAGTTCATCATCGGCAACGAATTGATCAATGATCCCGAGGTCATGAAAAAGATCACCGAACTGAAAAAATACTTGATCGGCATGACCTCCGTGGTCACCAATTACGTACAACGCAAAGCCGAAGCCGAGGGGGAGCAATACAAGACCGATGTAGCGCTGTGGAGCCTCGCGCTGTCAAAACTCCCTCTGATGGGGCCAAGCAAAATCGATGAGCAAACGTATTCCCGGCATATTCGCGGGGTCAGTATTGCCACTGACTTTGTCAACTTCATACTGGACATCGTCGCCTCGCAAGGTAGCAGCGCTCTGGACAGTTTCCAAAAATTCATGGCCAAGCAGGGGGAGGCCTTGCGTTTTGGCGTCGAGAAAAACAAGGACTTCTACAAAACCATTACCGTGGGGGTCTCTGTCGAAGTCTTCAAGCTCGGCAACACGATCGTCTATGTTCCAAAAATCAAACAGTACCGGGTAAATTTCGACAGGAGTAATTCGAAGTTTTCATCTGCCTGTGCCAGTGCTGAATTCGTCGACATCAACTTCGCTTATAAATATGGCGCCAATGTATTTGACTATGAGGCCTTAGAAGACCCCATCGTCAAAAAAGACTTTGATGAGTTCCTGCGCAAACAACGCAAGTCACAAATCGAAGACGCAACAACGTTCTTCGATGATGACTTCCCCGTGAAAAAACCAACCGCCCCCCAAGTTAGCAAAGCAGGTTAGTGATGACACAGCGGCCAATGAAGGACATTGCCTTCGTTGGCCGCTTTATTCATTGCCGGGTCTCTTGCCAGCCGCCTCCCAGGCTCTGGATCAACGCCACACTCCCCTGGCTCAACTGCCCCTGGGTATCGCGCAAATTCTGCTCCGCCTGCAGCAGCACAAGCTGCTGCGTCAGCACCGCCTCACGACTGACCGTCCCCGCACGCAGTTGCGCCTCCTGGCTGCCGAACAGTTGCTGGTTTCGCTGGTAAACCTGCTGAAAAGCGTCAGCCTGGGTTTGCAGATGGTTGATCGCCGACAGGTTGTCCTCGACGTTCTGCAACGCGCTAAGCACCGTACCGCGATAGGTGGCGGCGATCTGGTCATAACTGGCCTCGGCCTGCTTGACCGCCGCCTCTCGCGCACCGCCATCGAACAGCGTCTGCGCCAGTGCCGGGCCGAGGGTCCAGATGCGATTGGGCAACGAGAACAACCCGCCCAAAGCGCTACCGCGATAGCCGACCTCGGCGGTGAGATCCAAGGTCGGAAAGAACGCCGCTTCAGCCACGCCGATTTTGGCATTGGCCGCCGCCGTCGAGCGCTCCGCCGCCACCACATCCGGACGCCGTTGCAGCAGGGTCGACGGCAATGTCAGCGGTGGCCGAGGGACGACAAACGTGAAGTCATCCCGCGCCGCCACGCTGAACTCGCTGGGCGCCAAGCCCACCAGCACCGCCAGCGCGTGCTCGTATTGCTCACGATCCCGCAGCGAAGTCTGCAAATCGGCGATAGACGTGGTCAGTTGGTCCTGGGCCACCAACAACTGATCATTGGTGGCGACGCCTTGGGTGAACTGCGCCTGGATCATCTCCAGCAGTTGCTGGTTGATGGACTGCTGCTGTTGCAGCAAGCGCACGTCGATGTCCATCTGGCGCAGCGCCAGGTAATTACTGGCGACACTGGAACTGATGGACAAGCGCACACCCGCCAGCAAGGCATCGGATTGTTGCGCCGTGGCCTGGCTCGACTCGATCCCACGACGCACCTGGCCCCACAAGTCCGGTTCCCAGCTGGCAGTCAGCGTCGCGCTGACCGTGTTTTGCACACCGCCGGTACTCGCGCCGGTGGTGGTGCTACTGGAACCGCCACCACTCGCACCTCGTGACCCCGACAGCCCTAGCCCCACCGTCGGCCACAACCCGGCACGGCTTGATGCCACCTGTGCCTGGGCCAAACGATAAGCGGCCTCGGCGGCGATGATCGATTGGTTGGCCTTGGCCGAACGCGCGACCAAATCGTTCAGTACCGGGTCTTGGTAGGCCTGCCACCATTGGCTGTCCATCGCGCCCTGCGGGTTGGACGCTGCACGCTGCCACTGCGCACCTTCCTTGAATGACTGCGGCAGCGCCATGGCGGGTTTCTGATAATCGGGACCGACCATGCAGCCGCCGAGCATCAGGCTGATCAACAGCACGCTGTATCTGAATGTCATGACCTTGCTTCCTTGTGCCGCCCCAGACGTTGTGACGCCCGATCGAGCCAGAGGTAAATCACCGGAGTGGTGTAAAGCGTCAGCACCTGGCTGAGCAGCAACCCACCAATAATAGAAATCCCCAAGGGCCGGCGCAGTTCCGTGCCGTAGCCACTGCCCAGCACCAACGGCAGCGCGCCGAGGATCGCCGCCAGGGTGGTCATCATGATCGGCCGAAAGCGGATCAGGCATGCCCGGCGAATCGCCTCCTTGGCCTCCAGCCCGAACTCGCGGCGCTCGGTAATGGCGAAGTCGATCATCATGATCGCGTTCTTCTTCACGATACCGATCAACAGAATCACCCCCACCAGCGCAATGATCGACAGCTCGGTACCGGTCAGCAGCAACGCAATCAACGCGCCGACGCCCGCCGAGGGCAAGGTGGAGAGGATGGTCAACGGGTGCATCAGGTTCTCGTAGAGAATACCCAGCACGATATACACCGAGAGCAATGCAGCCACGATCAGCAGGGGCTCACTGGCCACCGAAGACTGGAACACCTGGGCCGTGCCGGCAAACTGGCCGGTGACGCTGGCCGGCATGCGCAACTGTTTGACGGCGTCCTCCACCAGCGCAGTGGCTTGGCCGATCGATGTGCCAGGTGCCAGGTTGAACGAGACGGTCACCGCCGGGAAGGTGCCTTGGTGGCTGATGGAAATGGCCGTGCGGGCGATTGAGTTGTCCGCCAAGGCCGACAGCGGCACCAGGCTCGCCGGGCTGGCCAGATTCGGCGCGGCCGTGCTGCCCTTGGTCGACACCGCCGCACTGCCGGTGGGAACATAAATGCTCTTGAGCGCCGAAGGATCGCTCCAGTACTCCGGGGCGATTTCCATCACCACATGGTACTGGTTGGCGGCACGATAAAGGGTCGAGACCTGGCGTTGGCCGAACGCGTCATACAGTGTCTGGTCCACCGCCGACATGCCGACGCCGAGGCGCGCCGCCGTATCGCGGTTGATGTTCACATTAGCCAGCAGACTGTTGTCCTGCTGATCGGTGTTGAGGTCAGTCAACTGCGGCAGCTTGCGCAGCACTTCCACCACCTTGGGCACCCATTCATCCAGGGATGCCTGATCGTCGGCGGTCAACGTGTATTGGTACTGTGCGCCACTTTGCCGCCCGCCCACGGTGATGTCCTGGGCCGCCTGTAAAAACAACTTGGTGCCTGGCATATCGCCGAGGGTGCGGCGGATCTGGCCGATCACGTCGGTGGCGCTGTCCTTGCGCTGGTCGATGGGCTTGAGCAACACGAACAACTGCGCGCTGTTGACCGCCCCGCCGCCACCGCCTCCGCCCCCCACAAACCCAGCCGCGGTTTCCACATTGGGGTTTTGCATCACCTTGTGGTTGATCTCGGTGAAGTCCTTTTGCATCGCCCCGTAGGAAATACTCTGCGCCGCAATGATGCTGCCCTGCAGGCGCCCAGTGTCTTCCTGGGGGAAGAAGCCCTTGGGCACCAGTACGTACAACACACCAGCGAGCACGATCACCAACATCGTCACCAGGCCCATCAGGATCGAATGCTCGATCACCCAACCCAAGGTGCGGTCGTAAAACCTGTGAAAACGTGAATCCGGGTGTTCGTTGCCCTCGCGTACCTCCTTGGGTGCGCGCAGCAACACACTGGCGAGCATTGGCGTGACGGTCAGCGAGATCAGCATCGAGATCACGATAGCCACCGACAGCGACACCGAGAACTCGCGGAACAGCCGCCCGACAATGCCGCCCATCAGTAGCAGCGGAATAAACACCGCCACCAGCGACACGCTGATAGTCAGCACCGTGAATCCGACCTCACGCGCGCCGGCCAGCGCCGCTTCCACCCGCGTCTTGCCGCGCTCCAAGTGACGCATGATGTTTTCCACCACCACGATGGCGTCGTCCACCACAAAGCCGGTGGAAATGGTCAGCGCCATCAGCGACAGGTTGTTCAGGCTGTAGCCGAGGAAATACATGGCGCCAAAGGTGCCGAGCAACGACAGCGGCACCACCACGGCAGGCACCAGGGTACTGCGCCAGTCGCGAAAGAAACCGAAGGTCACCAGCGTCACCAGCAGGATCGACGCCAGCAAAGTCATCTCCACGTCGTGCAGCGACGCACGAATGGTGGTGGTGCGGTCCATCAGCAGGTTGAGCTTGATCGAGGCCGGGATCGAGCTTTGTAAAAACGGCAGTGAGGCTTTCACCGCATCCACCGTGTCGATCACATTGGCGCCCGGCTGCTTGAACACCACCAGCAATACCGCCGGCTTGCCATTGGACAGACCGAAGTTGCGCAGGTCTTGCACGTCTTCACGCACGTAACCCAGGTCGGCGATGTGGATCAGGTCGCCGTTATGCTCCTTGACCACCAGCGGCCCATAATCGTTGGTGTCGAGCAGTTGATCATTGGCGCCGATGCCGTAGGAGCGGTCGCCCACCGCCACATTGCCCTTGGGCAGGTTGGCGTTGGAGGCACTGATGACCTGGCGCACCTGCTCCAGGCTGACGCCGTATTGGTTGAGTCGATCCGGGTTCAACTCCACGCGCACCGCAGGCAATGCACCGCCGCCGACCGTCACATCGCCGACACCGGTGGTTTGCAACAGGCGCTGTTCCAGCACCGTTGAGGCCGCGTCGTACATCTGTCCCGGCGTGGCACTGTCGGAGGTCAGGCTGATGATCAGGATCGGCGAGTCGGCCGGGTTGACCTTGCGGTAGGTCGGATTGCCCGACAGGTCGCTGGGCAGGTTGCTGCGTGCGGCGTTGATGGCTGCCTGCACGTCCCGCGCCGCACCGTCGATATCCCGGCTGAGGTCAAATTGCATGGTGATGCGCGTCGAGCCCAGGCTGCTGGCGGAGGTCATCTGCGTGACCCCGGCGATCTGCCCGAACTGACGCTCCAGCGGCGTGGCCACGGAGCTGGCGACGGTGCTCGGGTCGGCGCCGGGCAACGAGGCGCTGACGCTGATGGTCGGGAAGTCCACTTCCGGCAGCGGCGCCACCGGCAACAGGTTGAAGGCCAACACGCCAAACAGCGCGAGCCCGGCCGCCAGCAAGGTGGTAGCAATGGGCCGATGGATAAAGGGCGCACTGAGGTTCATCGCATCAGCCCGCAACCACAGAGCGGCGACTGAAACGCTCGCCCAGGCCGTGCATCGCGAGGAAGATCACCGGCGTGGAAAATAGCGTGAGCAGCTGGCTCAACAACAAGCCGCCGATGATCGCGATACCCAACGGGTGACGCAGCTCCGAACCGATGCCCGTTCCCAATGCCAAGGGCACAGCACCGAACAGCGACGCCATGCTGGTCATCAAGATCGGCCGAAAGCGCAGCTCCGCCGCCTGACGAATCGCCGCCACCGGGCTCAAGCCACCTTCGCGTAACAGTTCCAGGGCGAAGTCGACCATCATGATGCCGTTTTTCATGACGATACCGATCAGCAACACGATGCCGATCAAGCCAATGATGTCGAACTGCGTGCCGGTGAGCAGCAGCGCCAGCAATGCGCCGAGGGCCGCCGACAGCAAGGTCGAAAGGATCGTCACCGGGTGCACGAAGCTTTCGTACAGAATGCCCAGCATCAGGTACACCACCACAATCGCCGCCAGCACCAGGAACACCTGGTTGGAGAGCGAAGCCTGGAACGTCGCCGCCGCGCCTTCCAGGTTGGCCTGCACCGACAGCGGTAGGCCAACCTTGGCTTCAATCTGTTGCAAGCGCGTCACCGCCGCCCCCAGTGTCTGCCCGGGGGCGAGGTTGAACGACACGTCGGCATAGGGAAACTGCCCCAGACGGTTGATGGTGACCGGCGTGCGTACCACCTGCATGGTCGCCATGCTTGATAACGGCGCCACCCCGCCACCGGGAATGTCCACGTACAAACCGGTGAGCAGATCCGGCAGGTTATGCGGCGGATGGTCGGTGGCGATCACCACGTGGTACTGGTTGAGCTGGGTGTAAATGGTCGACACCTGGCGCTGGCCGAACGCGTCGTACAGCACATCGTCGATGGCCTGCGGGGTGATGCCCAGGCGCGAGGCAGTAGCACGGTCGAAGGTCAGCTTGATCTGGTTGCCGAACTGCATGGCCTGGCTTTGCACGTCGGTGAACATCGGGTCTTGCTTGATGGCGGACAGCAACTTGATGGTCCACTGTTCCAGTTCGTTCGGGTCGGTGGCTTGCAGTCCCAGGCGATAGCTGGTGGTGGACACCGTGGCGTCCAAGGTCAGGTCCTGCACCGAGTGCAGGTACAGGCGGATACCGGCGTCATCCGCATTGGCATCGGCCAGGCGGCGGATCACCTCGGCACTGCTGTCGCGCTCACCACGGGGCTTGAGGTTGATCAGCACATTGCCTTGGTTGATGGTCGGGTTCGTCTGGTCGATGCCGACGAACGACGACAGGCTTTGCACCGCCGGGTCCTTGAGGATGCGCGCCGCCAGGCGTTGCTGCTCAACCTGCATCTGCTGGAACGAGATGGTCGGCGACGCCTGGGAAATCCCCTGGATCAGGCCGGTGTCCTGGTCGGGGAAAAAGCCCTTGGGCATGATGACCAGCGTCAGCAAGGTCAGCGCAGCCGTGAGCACCACCGAGATCAACGTCAAGGTGCGGTGCGCCAAGACCCAATCCAGGCCGCGCACATAGTGGTGGTTGATGCGATCGAAAAAATCCGGGCGACGCGCCTCGTGCTTGGACTTGAGCATGCGCGCGCACATCATCGGCGTGAGCGTGAGGGAAATCACCGCCGAAATCACAATGGTCACCGCCACGGTCATGGCGAATTCACGGAATAACCGCCCGACCACATCGCCCATGAACAGCAGCGGAATCATCACCGCGATCAGCGCAATGGACAGCGAGATGATGGTGAAGCCGATCTGCTCCGCCCCCTTGAGCGCGGCCTGCAACGGGATATCGCCCGCCTCCAGGTAACGGGTGATGTTTTCGATCATGACGATGGCGTCATCCACCACGAACCCGATGGCGATAGTCAGCGCCATCAGCGTCAGGTTGTTCAGGGAAAAGCCCAGGGCATAGGCCACTGCCAAGGTGCCGATCAGCGTCAGCGGAATGGTGACGGCGGGAATGATGGTTGCCGGGATATTGCGCAGGAACAGGAAGATCACAATGACGACCAACAAGATCGCCAGCCCCAACTCGTACTGCACGTCGGTGACCGAAGCGCGGATGGTCTGGGTGCGGTCGGTCAGCACGGCGACCTTCAAGGTGCCCGGCAGGCTCGCGCGCAATTTGGGCAGCAGTTGCTGCACGCGGTCGACCACTTCGATCACGTTGGCGCCGGGTTGGCGCTGGATATTCAACACAATGGACGGCGTGTCGTTGGTCCACGCAGCCTGGCGCGGGTTCTCCGGGCCTTGGGTGGAACTGGCGATCTGCGACAGGCGGATCGGTGCGCCGTTTTTGTAGGCGATCACCAGGTCGCGGTATTCCTCGGCCGATTGCAACTGGTCGTTGGCGCCGATGGAATACGCCTGGAATTTGCCGTCGATATTGCCCTTGGCCTGATTGACGTTGGCCGTGCCCAGGGACGTGCGCAGGTCATCCAGGGATAAGCCGAGGCTGTTGAGCGCCGAGGTGTTGGCTTCGACCCTGACCGCCGGGCGCTGGCCACCGCTGATGGTGACCAGGCCGACACCGGTAATCTGTGAGATCTTCTGCGCCAGGCGGGTGTCGGCCAGGTCCTCGACCTTGGTCAGCGGCAGTACGTCGGAGGTCAGCGACAAGGTCAGTACCGGTGCATCGGCCGGGTTGACCTTGCTGTACACCGGTGGGTACGGCAGGTTCGCCGGCAGGAAAGTACCCGCCGCGTTGATCGCCGCCTGCACTTCCTGTTCGGCCACGTCCAGGGACAGCGACAGGTCGAATTGCAGGGTCACCACCGACGCACCATCAGAGCTGGTGGAGTTCATCGACTTGAGCCCGGGCATCTCGCCCAACTGGCGCTCCAGCGGCGCCGTGATCGACGAACTGACCACATCCGGGCTCGCGCCGGGGTACTGGGTGAAGACCTGGATGGTCGGGTAGTCGACTTCGGGCAGCGCCGACACCGACAGCAAGTGATAGCCCAACAGGCCGAGCAGCAGCACCGCCACCATCATCAAGGTGGTGGCAACCGGACGTTCGATAAAGGGCCGCGAAATATTCATGCTCGGCAGCTCCTCACTGGGCGACGACCTTCACCGACGAGCCATCGTCCAGTTTGTCGGCACCTTCGGTGATCACCTGCTCACCGGTCTTGAGCCCGTTGTCGAGCACCGCCGACACATCCCCTGTGGAGGAGCCGACGTTGATATTGCGCAAGCTGGCCTTGCTGCCGTTGACCACAAATACGAAGTCGCCCTTGCTGCCATGCTGAATCGCACGAGTGGGCACCACAGCGATCTGGCTCAAGGTGTCTGCCTTCAACCGTGCGTTGACGAACTGATTGGGAAACAGCACATTGCCCGAATCGTCGAACTGCGCCTTGACCTTGATCGTACCGGTGCTGGTGTCTACCTGGTTATCCAGGGCTAGCAACGTGCCGGTGGCGAGCAAGGTTTTTTTGTTGCGGTCGTACGCCAGCACGGTAACGGGGCCACGGGCCAGGGCCTGGTTGATGGCGCCTAGGTCATCCTCGGGAACGGCGAACACCACCGTGGCCGGGTTCATCTGGGTGATCACCACGATGCCAGTGGTACTGGCGGTGGTCACGTAGTTGCCAGGGTCGACCAACCGCAGGCCGACCACGCCATCCACCGGCGAGGTGATGGTGCAGTAGCTCAATTGCACTTCGAGGTTTTGCACATTGCCTTGGTCGGCGGCGACGGTGCCCTGTTGTTGCTGGACCAGGGAAGCCTGGGTATCGAGGGTCTGCTGGCTGGTGGAGCCGGCCTTGACCAGGTCACGGTAACGGGCCAGGTCGCGCTGGGCGTTGGCCAACACGGCCTGATCGTGAGCCAGGGTGCCCTTGGCCACGGCCAATTGCGCCTTGAGTGCACGGTCATCGATACGGGCGATGACCTGGCCTCGACTGACGTGCTGGCCTTCCTTGAACTCCACACTGCTGAGAATGCCATCGACCTGGCTTACCACCGTGACGCTGCGCGTGGGCGTCACAGTGCCAAGGGCGTCGATGTACACCGGCACATCCTGCAAGGCCACCGGTACGACCGCCACCGGCTCACCGACAGAGGGAGGTTTGCCTTTGTGGGCGCCACCCAAGAAATGCATACCCAGGCCGATCACCAGCGCCACCACCAATAACCCGCCAACTGCCCAGGCGAACGTACGTCGTCTGCTGTTCTCCACGGTTTCTCACTCGAACGCCGACTACCAAAGATGCTTTGAACTCTAGCAGTGCGCCCGACGTATGCCTGTACGACCGTGAATGCGTTCAGCATCAAGACAGACAATGTCAGTGTAACGCCCGTGGTACATGGGCTGCGGGAGGATTCTTGAGCGTCGCGCAAGGCCGGTGCTACCATGCGCAACCGCCAGTCTTGGCAAGGAAACTCCAGGTTTATGAGCAGCATTCGCGAGCGCAACAAAGAAAAGATCCTGCGGGCGGCCAGCGAGGAGTTTGCCGACAAGGGCTTCGCCGCGACCAAAACCAGCGACATCGCCGCCAAGGCCGGGCTGCCCAAGCCCAATGTCTATTACTACTTCAAGTCCAAGGACAACCTCTACCGCGAGGTGCTCGAAAGCATTATCGAGCCGATCCTGGCTGCTTCCACACCCTTCAACCCCGAAGGCGAGCCAGCGGTGGTGTTGAGCAACTACATCCGCTCAAAGATCCGCATCTCCCGCGACCTGCCCTTTGCCTCCAAGGTGTTCGCCAGCGAAATCATGCACGGCGCCCCGCACCTGAGCGCCGATCAGGTCGAGCAACTGAACGCCCAGGCCAAGCACAATATCGACTGCATCCAAAGCTGGGTGGACCGCGGCCTGATCGCGGCGATTGACCCCAATCACCTGATGTTCAGCATCTGGGCGGCGACACAGACCTATGCGGATTTCGACTGGCAGATCTCGGCGGTGACCGGCAAGGCCAAGCTGGATGAGGCGGATTATGAAGCGGCGGCGCAGACGATTATTCGGTTGGTGCTCAAGGGGTGTGAGCCGGACTGAGAGACCGAGGTGCGGCTATCGCAGGCAAGCCAGCTCCCACACAAATTGTATGAACACCGCAAATCCCCTGTGGGAGCGGGCTTGCCCGCGATAGGGCCCGCCCAGACACATCCTGCTAAAAGCCTTTCCATCTGTATCACTCACCGAAATCTAGCCTCTCAGAACCCCACTGAAGAGAGGCCATGGAATGCCAAATCTCCCCGCTTCAAAGCGCCTGCGCATAGGTCGCCATGACGAACCCAACCGCATTTACCTTCTGACCAGTAATACCCTTGATCGCGAACCCATCTTTCAGGACTTCAAGCTTGGCCGATTGGTCGTCCAACAATTCAGAAACGCGCAAAACCAAGGCTTGGCGACGTCCTTGGCTTGGGTCGTCATGCCTGATCATTTCCATTGGCTTGTCTCATTGGAAAAAGGCTCACTGGGCGACTTGATGCGCCAGGTGAAGTCCAAAAGCACTCGTGTGGTGAATGCAGTCGCCGGGCGCCAAGGACGTCTCTGGCAAGCCGGCTTTCACGACCATGCAGTGCGTCGGGAGGAAAGCCTTGAAGGGATTGCGCGCTACATCGTAGCCAATCCTTTGAGAGCTGGGCTGGTGAAAAAATATGGCGACTATCCGCTGTGGGATGCCATTTGGCTTTGACTTGGGACCGAGTCGTCTGCATCGCGGGCAAGCCCGCTCCCACAGGGGAACGCATTTGAAACTGTGGGGTCGGGCTTGCCCGCGATAGGGCCCTACCAGTCACCCAAGAATCAAGCCGACACCCCCGCATCCGCCAACAACCCCACCCCCTCGATCGCCGTAATCGCGCACTGTTCGTCAATATCCGACGTATCCCCGCTGATCCCTATCGCCCCCAGCACCACGCCCTGCTGATTTCGAATCAACACACCACCCGGCGCCGGCACCACGCTGCCCTGCCCCAGGCTGTTCAACGCGGCGATAAACGCCGGGCGCTGCTGGGCGTCCAACGCCAGCAAACGTGAGCCCTTGCCCATGGCAATTGCGCCCCAGGCCTTGCCGATGGCGATCTGCGGGCGCAGCAGGCTCGCGCCGTCTTCCCGTTGCAGGGTGATCAAGTGCCCGCCGCTGTCGAGCACCGCGATGGTCAGCGGCGCCGCTGAAATGGTGCGCCCTGCGGTCAGGGCCTGGCTGGCCAGTTGGGTGGCGAGTTTCAAGGTTAAAGCGCTCATGGTGCCGTCCTTCTTTTGTTATTGGGAAAGCGGTGGAGGTCTGAAACATCAGATGCTCGATCAAACAAATAGAACACAATGATATTTATTTTTGTATACAATATTTTCAAACAAAGTCCCCACATGTCGGAAAAAGCCGTTCCGACAAACGCAAAGGCCGGTTTATAAAATGCATTGACCTGCGCAGCTCGCCGTGAATACACTTTGATCACTCACCACTTGTATACAATTACAAAACGCAAGAGGCACCAAAACCATGAGCAAAATGAGAGCAATCGAAGCCGCCGTTCTGGTGATGCGTCGTGAAGGCGTAGATACCGCCTTCGGTATCCCGGGCGCCGCGATCAACCCGCTGTATTCGGCCTTGCAGAAGGTCGGTGGCATCGATCACGTCCTTGCTCGCCACGTTGAAGGCGCCTCGCACATGGCCGAGGGCTACACCCGCACCAAGGCCGGTAATATCGGCGTGTGCATCGGCACGTCGGGCCCGGCGGGCACCGACATGGTCACCGGCCTGTACAGCGCCTCGGCCGACTCGATCCCGATCCTGTGCATCACCGGTCAGGCACCGCGTGCCCGTATGCACAAGGAAGACTTCCAGGCCGTCGACATCACCAGCATCGTCAAGCCGGTGACCAAGTGGGCGACCACCGTTCTTGAACCCGGCCAAGTGCCGTATGCGTTCCAGAAGGCCTTCTATGAAATGCGCTCCGGCCGCCCAGGTCCGGTGCTGATCGACCTGCCATTCGACGTGCAGATGGCCGAGATCGAATTCGACATCGACGCCTACCAGCCCCTGCCCCTGGCCAAGCCATTGGCTACCCGCGTGCAGGTAGAGAAAGCGCTGGCCCTGCTGGACCAGGCTGAACGCCCATTGCTGGTGAGCGGTGGCGGCGTGATCAACGCCGACGCCAGCGAGTTGCTGGTTGAATTTGCAGAACTCACGGGTATCCCGGTGATCCCGACCCTGATGGGCTGGGGCACCATCCCGGACGATCACCCGCAGATGGTGGGCATGGTCGGCCTGCAAACCTCACACCGCTATGGCAATGCGACCATGCTCAAGTCGGACGTGGTACTGGGCATCGGTAACCGCTGGGCCAACCGCCACACCGGTTCGGTGGAGGTGTACACCGAAGGCCGCAAGTTCATTCACGTCGACATCGAGCCGACGCAGATTGGTCGCGTGTTCACCCCGGACCTGGGCATCGTTTCCGACGCCGGTTCCGCACTGACGATGTTCATTGAAGTCGCCCGCGAGTGGAAAGCCGCCGGCAAGCTCAAGGACCGCAGCGCCTGGCTGCATGACTGCCAACAGCGCAAAGCCACCCTGCACCGTAAGACCCACTTCGACAACGTGCCGGTCAAGCCGCAACGGGTGTACGAAGAGATGAACCAGGTGTTCGGCAAAGACACCTGCTACGTCAGCACCATCGGCCTGTCGCAGATTGCCGGCGCGCAGTTCCTGCATGTGTACAAGCCACGGCACTGGATCAACTGCGGCCAGGCCGGCCCGCTGGGTTGGACCATCCCTGCCGCCCTGGGCGTGGTCAAGGCCGACCCAAGCCGCAAGGTCGTGGCGCTGTCGGGCGACTATGACTTCCAGTTCATGATCGAAGAGTTGGCGGTAGGCGCACAGTTCAAGCTGCCGTACATCCACGTGGTGGTGAACAACTCCTACCTCGGTTTGATCCGCCAGGCCCAGCGCGGCTTTGAAATGGACTACTGCGTGCAGTTGTCTTTCGACAACCTCAACGCCCCGGAACTCAACGGCTATGGCGTAGACCACGTGGCCGTCGCCGAGGGCCTGGGTTGCAAGGCCTTGCGCGTGTTCGAACCGGGCCAGATCGCGCCGGCGTTGCGCAAGGCTGAGGAAATGATCGAAGAATTCAAGGTGCCGGTGATCGTTGAGATTATTCTGGAGCGCGTGACCAATATTTCCATGGGCACCGAGATCAACGCCGTCAACGAATTCGAAGATCTGGCCTTGGTCGGCAACGATGCACCAACCGCCATTTCCCTGCTCGATTAAGGAGAACCCTATGCCGCGTTTTGCCGCCAACCTGTCCATGCTGTTTACCGAGCAGGACTTTCTCGCCCGCTTCAAAGCGGCTGCCGACGCAGGCTTCCAAGGCGTCGAGTACCTGTTCCCGTACGAGTTCAGCTCGGCCGAGATCAAGGCACAACTGGACGCCAACGGCCTGACCCAAGTGCTGTTCAACCTGCCGGCCGGTGACTGGGCCAAAGGCGAACGCGGCTTGGCGTGCCACCCGGACCGGGTCGAGGAGTTCCGTGCCGGGGTCAAGCTGGCCATCGCCTACGCCCAGGTGCTGGGCAATACCCAGGTCAACTGCCTGGCGGGCATTCGCCCTGCCGGTGTGGATGACGAAACCGTGGAAAAAACCTTCGTCGCCAACCTCAAGTACGCCGCCGACAAGCTACAGGCGGCGGGCATCAAACTGGTGATGGAGATGATCAATACCCGCGACATCCCGGGTTTCTACCTCAACAACACCGCCCAAGCCCTGTCGATTCGTGAACAAGTGGGCAGTGACAACCTGTTCCTGCAGTACGACATCTACCACATGCAAATCATGGAGGGCGACCTGGCCCGCACCATGGCGGCGCACTTGGGTGAGATCAACCACATCCAGCTGGCCGACAACCCCGGGCGCAATGAGCCGGGGACGGGGGAGATCAACTATCGGTTCCTGTTCGAGCATTTGGACCGCATCGGCTACACGGGTTGGGTCGGCTGTGAGTACAAGCCGTTGACCACCACCGAAGCGGGCCTTGGCTGGCTCAAATCTCACAACGCGATCTAACTGACACAACACAATACCTATGTGGGAGGGGGCTTGCCCCCGATGACGTCAGGTCAGTCAGTACACGTTCGCCTGACACACCGCTATCGGGGGCAAGCCCCCTCCCACATTGAGCCGGTTGTGCAATAAAAAGAGGATTTTCATCATGGCTAAAATCGGATTTATCGGCACCGGCATCATGGGTCAACCCATGGCCGCGAACCTGCAGAAAGCCGGTCATCAACTGTTTCTCTCCGAGCACCACGGCAAGGCCCCCACCGAGCTGGTCGCCGCTGGCGCCGTGGCTCTGGCCAACCCGCAGCAGGTCGCCCAGGAAGCCGAGTTCATCATCGTAATGGTGCCCGACACCCCGCAGGTCGATGACGTGCTGTTCCGCGCCGACGGCGTTGCGGCGGGCCTGTCGCCGAACAAGGTGGTGATCGACATGAGCTCGATCTCCCCCACCGCCACCAAGGCGTTCGCGGCGAAGATCAATGCCACCGGCGCGCAGTACCTGGATGCGCCGGTGTCCGGTGGTGAAGTCGGTGCCAAGGCCGGTACTTTGAGCATCATGGTCGGTGGCGAGCCGCAGACGTTTGAACGCGCACTGCCGCTGTTCCAGAGCATGGGCAAGAACATCACGCTGGTGGGCGGCAATGGCGATGGCCAGACCGCCAAGGTCGCGAACCAGATCATCGTCGCGCTGAACATTCAGGCGGTGGCCGAAGCGCTGCTGTTCGCCGCCAAGAACGGCGCCGACCCGGCCAAGGTGCGTGAAGCACTGATGGGCGGCTTTGCCTCGTCGAAGATCCTGGAAGTCCACGGCGAACGCATGATCAAGGGCACCTTCGATCCAGGCTTCCGTATCAACCTGCACCAAAAGGACCTGAACCTGGCCCTGGCCGGTGCCAAGGAGCTGGGGATCAACCTGCCGAACACTGCTGGCACGCAACAGGTGTTCAGCACCTGCACGGCGATTGGTGGCGGCAATTGGGACCACTCGGCGCTGATCAAGGGCCTGGAGCATATGGCGAATTTCTCGATTCGCGAGAAGTAACCCACATTTGAAATGCCGGTCAGTGTGGGAGCTGGCTTGCCTGCGATAGCGGTCTTCCAGTTAGACATTCATTGCCTGATACATCGCTATCGCAGGCAAGCCAGCTCCCACATTTAATCTCCATTCCAAGTCTCACATCTAATAACAAGAATCCCCCGGGAGCCCGCTTATGTCGGTCGATCCGCAACACCTGCTTCGCGAGCTGTTTGCCACAGCCATCGACGCCGCCCATCCCCGGCAAGTCCTTGAACCTTATCTACCCACCGACCGCAGCGGCCGCGTGATCGTGATCGGCGCCGGCAAAGCTGCGGCTGCCATGGCCCTCGTCGTCGAAAATTGCTGGCAGGGCAAGGTCAGCGGCCTGGTCGTCACCCGCTACGGCCACGGCGCGCCCTGCAAGAAAATCGAAGTGGTCGAGGCTGCCCACCCGGTGCCCGATGCAGCGGGCCTGGCGGTGGCCAAGCGTGTGCTGGAGCTGATCAGCAACCTGACCGAAGCCGACCGCGTGATCTTCCTGCTCTCCGGTGGCGGCTCCGCGTTGCTCGCCCTGCCCGCCGAAGGTATCAGCCTGGCGGACAAACAAGCCATCAACAAAGCCTTGCTCAGATCCGGCGCCACCATTGGCGAGATGAATTGCGTACGCAAACACCTCTCGGCCATCAAGGGTGGCCGGCTGGCGAAAGCCGCATGGCCGGCGACGGTGTACACCTACGCCATCTCCGACGTGCCGGGCGACCAGGCCACAGTGATCGCCTCCGGCCCGACCGTCGGCGACCCGAGCACCTCGCAACAGGCCCTGGCGATCCTCAAGCGCTACCACATCGATGCACCCGCCTCGGTGCGCAGCTGGTTGCAGGACCCAGCCTCAGAAACCGTCAAACCTGGCGACCCGGTCCTCGCCCGCAGCCACTTCCAGTTGATCGCGCGACCACAGCAGTCCCTGGAAGCGGTGGCCGTGAAAGTGCGCCAGGCTGGGTTCAGCCCGTTGATACTCGGCGACCTGGAAGGTGAAGCGCGGGACGTGGCCAAGGTGCACGCCGGTATCGCCCGGCAAATCGTGCAGCACGGCCAGCCCTTGGCGGCGCCGTGCGTGATCCTGTCCGGCGGTGAAACCACCGTCACCGTACGCGGCGATGGCCGTGGCGGGCGCAATGCCGAATTCCTGCTAAGCCTCACCGACAGCCTCAAAGGGCTGCCCGGCGTGTACGCCCTGGCCGGTGACACCGACGGCATCGACGGCTCGGAAGACAATGCCGGCGCGCTCATGACCCCCACCAGCTACGCCCGCGCCGAAGCCCTGGGCCTGTCGGCCGGCGACGAGTTGGACAACAACAATGGCTACGGCTATTTCGCCGCGCTCGACGACCTGATCGTCACCGAGCCGACTCGCACCAACGTCAATGACTTCCGCGCCATCCTGATTCTTGAGACTGCCAAACATGACGCCTGACAAGAAGGTCAAAATTCTCGCCACCCTGGGCCCGGCCACCGACGGTATCGACGACATCCGCGAGTTGGTGGAAGCCGGGGTGAATATCTTTCGCCTCAACTTCAGCCACGGTGATCACTCTGATCATGCACAGCGCTACCAGTGGATTCGCCAGGTGGAGCGCCAGCTGAATTACCCGCTGGGTATTCTCATGGACTTGCAAGGGCCGAAACTGCGGGTCGGGCGTTTTGCCGAGGGCAAGGTACAACTGGTGCGCGGCCAGGCGTTGCGCCTGGACCTGGACCCGACCCCAGGCGACCAACGCCGGGTCAACCTGCCCCACCCGGAAATCATCGCGGCGTTGGAGCCGGGCATGGACCTGCTGCTGGATGACGGCAAGCTGCGCCTGCGGGTCATCACCAAGCACGCCGACGCTATCGACACCACCGTGCTCAATGGCGGTGAGTTGTCCGACCGCAAAGGTGTGAATGTGCCGCAAGCCTTGCTCGAACTCAGCCCGCTGACCGCCAAGGATCGTCGCGACCTGAGCTTCGGCCTGGAACTGGGTGTGGACTGGGTGGCGCTGTCCTTTGTGCAACGCCCGGAAGACATCCGCGAAGCTCGCGAATTGATCGGCGACAAGGCGTTTCTGATGGCCAAGATCGAGAAGCCGTCGGCCGTGCAGCGCCTGCAGGAGATCGCCGAACTGAGTGACGCAATCATGGTGGCCAGAGGCGACCTGGGCGTGGAAGTGCCGGCGGAAAGCGTGCCGCAAATCCAGAAAGACATCATCAGCACCTGTCGCCAGTTGGGTAAGCCGGTGGTGGTGGCCACGCAGATGCTCGAGTCCATGCGCTTTTCGCCGGCGCCAACTCGTGCCGAAGTCACCGACGTGGCCAATGCAGTGGCCGAAGGTGCGGATGCGGTGATGCTGTCGGCGGAAACCGCCTCGGGCGAATACCCGCTGGAAGCCGTGCAGATGATGAGCAAGATCATCCGCCAAGTGGAAAACGGCCCGGATTACCAGACGCAACTGGACGTCAGCCGGCCCAAGGCGGACGCCACGGTGTCTGACGCGATCAGCTGTGCGATCCGGCGCATCAGCAGCATCCTGCCGGTGGCGGTGCTGGTGAACTACAGCGAGTCGGGCAGCTCCAGCCTGCGCGCGGCGCGGGAGCGGCCGGTGGCGCCGATTCTCAACCTCACGCCGAACCTGTCCACGGCACGGCGTTTGAGCGTGGCGTGGGGCGTGCATTCGGTGGTCAATGATCGGCTGCGGCAGGTGGATGAGGTGTGTTCCACCGCGCTGGAAATTGCCCAGGCCCAGGGCATGGCGCAGCGTGGGGATACGTTGGTGATCACGGCGGGGGTGCCGTTTGGGCAGCCTGGCTCCACCAATTCCTTGCGTATCGAGACGTTGATTTAGCGTCTGTAAGGGCCTCTTCGCGGGCAAGCCCGCTCCCACACGATTGAACGCGGTCAAGTGTGGGAGCGGGCTTGCCTGCGATAAGGGCAACTCGGTCTAACTGACTTACCCAAATGCACAACCCCACCTGCCCCGACTGGGCCGAAGCCCTGCTTAACGGCTTCAGCCAGATCTTCCTGCAACGCCAGCCGCTGTGCGGCCTGCTGTGCCTGTTGGCCATCCTGATCGGCGCCCCGGCTTTATTCGGCGGGGCGTTGCTGGGCGGCGTGGCGGGTTTGCTCACGGCCCAGCGTCGAGGTTATCCCAAGGCCGAACGCCAGGCCGGTCTGTACAGCTACAACGGTGTGCTGCTGGGTGTGTTGATCAGCCAGCATTTCGTCTGGTCGGCGTTGGTACCGCCGTTGATTCTGGCGTGCGGTGGCCTGAGTGCAATGCTCATGAGGCAATGGCTCAAACACGCCACCCAGCCGGATGATCTGCCTGCCTACACGGCACCTTTTGTCGGGCTGAGCTGGTTGCTGATGGGCACGGTGCCTGAAAGCACGTTTGCCCTGAGCGAACCTGACACCCTGGCCGTTATCAGCGCGCCTTTTACCGGCCTCGCGCAAATCCTGTTACTGGACCACCCCCTGGCCGGAGCCTTGATTGCCCTGGGCCTGCTGCTGGCCAACCGTCGCGCCGCGTTATGGGCGTTGGTCGGCGCCGGCATCGGCGTGTTCGTCGGCGTGCTACTGGGCGAGCCCACCAGCGCCCTGCTCGGCCTGCACAGCTACAACCCCGCACTTGCCGCCTTGGCGCTGAGCCAGATCTATCGTCGGGCCTGGCTGCCGTTACTCGGCATAGTGTTGGCAATTGTGCTTTCACCCGGCTTCACCGCCTTGCACCTACCTGCACTGACCGCGCCATTTATCCTCGCCTGCTGGCTGGTGCGCGCCAGCCAGCGGATGTTGCAGAAAACCCGCATGGACAGCCCCTTCGAATCCCCCTAGGCTGGCTCGATCTTCGATTCAGGCGACTTCCATGGACAGCAACAACTGGCGTCAACGACTGTATGTAATGGTGTTCCAGAGCGACACCGTGGCCGGACGACGCTTCGACAGCACCCTGCTCTTGATCATCCTTGCCAGCCTGGTGATCGTGATCCTCGACAGTATCCAAGAGGTGCACGACAACTACGCCGATGTGCTGGCCTACATCGAGTGGGGCTTTACCATCATCTTTGCCATCGAGTACGGGCTGCGGCTGTATTGCTCGCCCAAGCCGTTGCGTTATGCCTTCAGTTTCTACGGGCTGGTGGACTTGCTGGCCATCGTGCCGGGCATCCTGGCGCTGTACTACAGCGACGCCCAATACCTGTTGATTATCCGTATCATCCGTATGCTGCGGATCTTCCGGGTACTCAAGTTGGGCCCCTACCTCAAGCAGGCCAATTACCTGATGTCGGCGCTGCGGGGCAGCAAGCAGAAGATCGTGGTGTTCCTGCTCAGCGTGTGCACCCTGGTGACGGTGTTCGGCACCCTGATGTACGTGATCGAAGGGCCGGAGCACGGGTTTACCAGTATTCCCAAGGGCATTTACTGGGCCATCGTGACCCTGACCACCGTGGGCTTTGGCGATATCGTGCCCAAGACGCCGCTGGGCCAAGTCATTTCGTCGCTGGTGATGATCACCGGTTACTCGATCATCGCCGTACCGACCGGGATTTTTACGGCGGAACTGGCTAACGCGATGCGCGGCGAGCAACTGCAACACGACTGCCCGGTGTGCAAGAAAAACACCCACGAGTCCAACGCTGCGTTTTGCTCCCGTTGCGGCAGTACGCTGTTTAAGAAAATGGAATAAGCAAAGTTCTTTTTAATCTTTAAGCGACTATGCCCCCCCGGCTATAGTCGCTGGCAAAAGGCCTTCCCCTCTTCTTCTCGAACAACAAGGAATGAGCAGTGAAAAAAATCCTCAGCGCCTCTCTACTGGCCGCCGGCCTGGCCCTGGCCGGCGCCGTCCAAGCCGCACCGGTCACCCTGCTCAACGTCTCCTACGACGTGATGCGCGATTTCTACAAGGACTACAACGCCGCGTTCCAGAAGCATTGGGAAACCGAGCACCCGAACGACAAGCTGACCCTGCAGATGTCTTTCGGCGGTTCCAGCAAACAAGCGCGTTCGGTCATCGACGGCCTGCCCGCTGACGTGATCACCATGAACATGGCCACCGACATCAATGCCCTGGTGGACAACGGCAAACTGGTGCCGGACAACTGGGTCACCCGCCTGCCGAACAACAGCGCACCGTTCACTTCCGCCACCGTCTTCATCGTGCGCAAGGGCAACCCCAAGGCCCTGAAAGATTGGCCGGACCTGCTCAAGGACGGCGTACAGGTGATCGTGCCCAACCCGAAAACCTCGGGTAACGGCCGCTACACCTACCTGTCGGCCTGGGGCTATGTACTGAAAAACGGCGGCGATGAAAACAAGGCCAAGGCGTTTGTCGGCAAACTGTTCAAACAAGCGCCGGTGCTGGATACCGGTGGCCGCGCCGCCACCACCACGTTCATGACCAACCAGATCGGCGACGTGCTGGTGACCTTCGAGAACGAGGCGGAAATGATCGCCCGTGAATTCGGCCGTGATCAGTTCGAAGTGATCTACCCAAGCGTCTCCGCCGAAGCCGAGCCGCCGGTGTCGGTGGTCGACAAAGTGGTCGAGAAGAAAGGCACCCGTGCGGCGGCCGAGGATTACCTGAAGTACCTGTGGTCGCCTGAAGGCCAGGAGATCGCCGCCAACAACTACCTGCGTCCGCGTGACCCGAAAGTGCTGGCCAAGTACACCGACCGCTTCCCGAAAGTCGACTTCCTGTCGGTGGAAAAGACCTTTGGTGACTGGCGTACGGTGCAGAAGACCCACTTCAATGATGGTGGGGTGTTTGACCAGATCTACTCTGGTCAATAACCCGCTCTAGCTGAAGAAATGCAGTCCAGTGTGGGAGCCTGCTCCCACATTTGGTTTTGTGTCTGGCCGTTACATCGGCGGGGTTACGCCATCCTTACCGGCTGAGATGGCCTGCGCCGTAATTGTTCCATCCGCGCCCTTCGCTGCAAACAACACCACCTTCACCCCGGCCTTGAGCAAACTGCGATCCCCCGGCTCCAGGTTGACGATGGGCACATCATCCGGCACTACGATCTTCTGCTCACCGCCCTTGTATTTGACGGTCAAGGTGCGCCCGTTGCTGACCACCAGGTCGCCGACGGTGCCGTTGGTCATGCTGCTGCCTTCTTTCAAGTCGAAGGCGCGGTGCCCGTCGCCGGTGCCGGCCATGGCCGGTGGGAACACGTGCACTTCCAGCGCCGTCAGCGTGCCATCGGCATTCGGCATCGCGGCGGAGCCGATGTAGCTGCCGGGCTTGATCTCATCGATCTTGGCCAGGGTGACAGCGCGCACCTGGGTGTCCTTGGTCAGGTGGACGGTGACTTCCTCGCCGCTGTTGACCTTGACGTGCAGCGCATCACCGTCGACTGCTGTAATCGCGCCGCGTACCCCGACACGCGGCACTTCGGCGGCATTGGCGAGCCCCATGGCCATGGCCGCGGCGAGGGTGGAAGCCAGGAGCATCTTGTTCAACGTGATCTTCATCGCAGTGGATTTCCTGTTTCGGCTGTTGTGTCTGAATGTATCATTACCCTTCGCGCAGAAAGTTAACGATTCACTCATCAATACCGGACATGAGTGATATCACTGCCAGCGGCCTACCCGGGCTACGGTGTTGTCTTTAGGCTCGCCCCACTTTCCTACGCTTTTATGAGAACACCATGAACGCTACGTCCCACGCTACAAGCACCATGACCCGGAGCATGGTGATGCTGTTCGCGTTTTGCTGTGGCGCCATCGTGGCCAACATCTACTACGCACAACCGATCATCGAACTGATTGCGCCCGACATCGGCCTGACCCCGACGATGGCCAGCCTGATCGTGTCCCTGACGCAAATCGGCTACGCCCTCGGCCTGTTCTTCCTCGTGCCACTGGGCGACCTGCTGGAAAACCGCAGGCTGATGATCATCACGACCGTCGTGGCCATCGCCAGCTTGTTGGGCGCTGCTTTTACCGAGCAGCCGAACCTGTTCCTGCTGGTGTCGTTGCTGATCGGCTTCAGTTCGGTGTCGGTGCAGATCCTGATCCCGCTGGCGGCACACCTGGCACCCGCCGAGTCCCGTGGCCGTGTGGTCGGCAGCATCATGGGTGGCCTGCTGCTCGGTATCCTGCTGGCACGGCCGGTTTCCAGTGTGGTGGCCGACCACTTCGGCTGGCGCGCGATGTTCATGGCCGCCGCCGCATTGATGGCATTTATCAGCGTGGTCTTGCTGCTGACCATCCCCAAGCGTCAGCCCGACCACAGCGCCAGCTATGGCCAGTTGCTGCGTTCCCTGGGCACCCTGCTGCGTGAGCAACCGGTACTGCGCCAACGGGCGTTCTACCAGGGTTGCATGTTTGCGACTTTCAGCCTGTTCTGGACCGCCGCCCCACTGGAGCTGGCGCGTAATCATGGCCTGAGCCAAAGCGAGATCGCGTTGTTTGCGCTGGTCGGCGCACTGGGCGCTATTGCTGCGCCCATCGCCGGTCGCCTGGCCGATGCTGGCCACACTCACCGTGCTTCGTTGCTGGCCATGCTGTTTGCCGCGCTGAGTTTCCTGCCGGCCTTCGTGCATCCGCTGTACAGCGTGATCGGCCTGGCGGTGACCGGTGTGGTCCTGGACTTCTGTGTGCAGATGAACATGGTGCTCGGCCAACGCGCGATTTACGCCCTCGACGCCCACAGTCGCGGCCGCCTGAACGCGCTGTACATGACCAGTATCTTCATCGGCGGCGCGTTTGGTTCGGCGATTGCCAGCAGCGTGTATGAACACGGCGGCTGGTTGGGTGTGATGCTGGTAGGCAGTGCGTTCCCTCTGGTTGCGTTGCTGCGGTTCCTCAGCGCTTCACGCCAGGCCACGGCCGCCACTGCTTGAGGGAGCGGTTCAAGACTGTTTTTTTTCCGCCGATGCTTGGCCGGATGTTGATGTCAGCAGGCTCAGCAACTGCGAGAAAAATGCTAGCAGGGTGATAGCAAACATCTGAATCAAGCCGGCGGACTGTTCCTGTGTCTTATCCAGCAACGGGGCGGGAGCGGGTGTTGGGGCCGGAGGCGGCGCAGGAGTAGGTGCGGGAGCTGGCGCAGGCTGAACCTCAGGCGATTGACCGCCCCACAGCACATCAGCTGGCTTGATCTCACCCTTGCTCTTGATCAACAGGTCCGCGTTACCGGTTCCCTTCAGGTCAATGGCCAGGCTTGAGAGGCCTGTGCTGGGGTCATGCTTGAGCACCGCCTCCCCGGCTCGCCCAGTGAACCGGTCAGTGAAAACGAGTGACCGCACACCCGCTTCCTTCAAGGCTCCCGACACGTCGACCTTATCCGTACCACTACTGAAATCCTCGATCATGTCCGGGTCGGTCGGCGTGGAATCGCTGGCCTTGTCGTAGACAAAGGTGTCCGCGCCGCCACCGCCTCTCAGGGAGTCGCCCTTCCCACCGCCCTTGATCCGGTTTGCCGCGTCATTCCCCGAAATGTTGTCTCGCCCAGAGCCGCCAATCGCGTTTTCAATCGTACAGCCCTTGGCAATGGACACATTGCCCTTCAATCCGCCCACATCAGAAAACGATTCGGCGTTCAGGTTGATGGCCTGGTCCTGGGAGAACCCGGAGAAATCCATCGTGTCGACGCCGCCCCCGTCCCAGATACAGAAGACGGGTTTGTCGGCAGCGCTTTTGAGGCTCATCGCCTCCCGCTCAGTATTGGAGTTGAAGCCATAGGTGGTGTCGGTGTTGCGGGTTTGATGATTGGCCCCGTAAAGGCGTTGCGCCGCAGCGATATCGTCCATCATCGGTGCGGAGGGGTTCAGCCCCTTGAAGTCGTGACCCTTCTGGTTTTTCTCGGAAAAGTAACTCATGACAGTGCGCGCCTTTGTATCCTCGGCGTAGACCGCACTGTTGTGGTAATTGGGAGCCCCTCCGTTGTAGGTACCCGGGTGATGCAGGCCAATGGCGTGGCCGATCTCATGCACAGCGGTGTTCGAGAAATGACTGCCTAATTCCGGCGCGCGTCCCTCTCCCCGCGTGCCAATCGTAGCCGTCGTCTCGGAAGTAAAACGATTGGGAGAGGTGGCAACACCCCGATCACCACGTGGGTTGTTGCGGATGTTGAGCGTGCCGTCGGTCCCGCTTGATTGCTCGCGAAAGTTGATATTGGCCACATCCTGCCAGGACTGCACTGCCTGGCGGACACGCCGCTGCTGCTGGTGGGTGAAACTGCTATCCACTGTGTAATTCACATCGACTTTCGAATCGCCATTACGGTCATGAAAACGCAGGTTTTCCCGAGTCAGCTGTTTGGCTGCCTGGTCCGTTGTGTAAGAAGGTTTATTACCACTCCCCACACCAAACGGGCCGGGGTCCGATACCGGCAGGTTGTTGAGAGGACGGATACTACGCAGGTCATAATTGTTCATGGTGCGGCGCCTTTGGGGTTAATAAAGAGAGCCGGCTAACCGATCGTTAGCCAACCGTTCCAGAGGTAAACTCGCACGCTGAAAAAGCCGATACCAACGTAGATTTGGTTCTAACCGCAACACCTGCACGCCTCGAAACATGAGGCGATACAACCAGGAATGCCTTTGCAATTTAAACACTCGACAACACAAAACCCTGGGCGATATCGAGTTGTTTTCCCAAGAGAAAAACAAAATTAAAAAAAGCATTTTTTGCTCAAGTACGCTTTTTCCCCATCGCCCAGGACATACCCATTAAACCTTCCTCAGCAAGGAACTGGCGGGTCGAGACAGCAAGAGAATGAAGAACAACGGTGGGAGCTGGCTTGCCTGCTCCCACAAGAATATGCAGCGCCTGTCAGATAATCCGCCCATCCCATGCCACGGTCACATGACGCGGCAACTCATGCCGATGCTCCAGCAACCACGCATCCAACGTATGCCCCACATGAGTCAGCACACCCAATTGCGCGCCGCTACCCTCGATGCTCTGCAATGCCAGGGTCAGGTCGTTGTGATTGCGCGGCGCTTGCGGCGGCATCGAGCAATCGAGCACCAGCACGTCCAGTGGCTCGCGTTGCAACCACGCCAATGTGGCAGGCGGCAGGCCGACGGTATCGGTGAGGTAAGCGATGCGCCGCCCTTGCCCTTCCAGTAAATAACCGAAAGTCAGCTTTGAATGTTGTAACGGTAACGCGGTGACGCTCAGTACACCGAATCGGCGCGTCTCGAACTCGGCGAATGGCTGGCTGAAATCGAGGATGCCCGGGTGTTTGTACAGGTCGGATAACCCCTCCGGGTCAGCAGGACCATGCACAGGAATCACCAGTCCCTGGCCCCAACGCAGGTGCAATAAACCCTGAGCATGATCGGCGTGATAGTGGGTCTGGAAAATACCGTTGAAGCTACGCGGCGGGAAACGCTCGGTGAGGTCGGGCAAACCGCTGTCGATCAGCCAGCGTTGGTCGCCACATTCGATCAGCGCACTGCAGGGACGACGGCGCTGGCTTTCGTCGCTGCGCGCCAGGTTGCAAGCGGCACATTCGCAGCCGTACACCGGGACTTGCCGCGCGTCGCCGGTGCCCAACAACGTCAGGCGCATGCCGAATGCCCGTGGTCCAGGCAACACAGCAGGCGCTCGACGGTGTGCTCCAGCGGGCCGGAATTATCCAACACGAATAACCCCGCGCCGTTACCGGCAATCAGTTCGGCGGTGAACCGTGCATTGCGGGCCAACCGCTCCTCGATATCCGCCAACGACTCACGCCCACGCGCAATCAAGCGTTCGCGCAACACGGCTTGATCCACCGTCAGCAACAACACCAACGAGGTCGGATAGCGCTCACGCGTCTGCGCCAGGTGCGCACGGGAGCCATTGACCAGTACGTCCTCTCCCGCCGCCAGCCAATCGTCGATTTCCTTGGGGATGCCATAGGACAGCCCATTGGCCTGCCAACTGAGGGCAAACGCGCCCTCGGCCTGCATCACGGCAAACTGCTCCGGGCTTACACCTTGCGCCGCTTCACCTACCGCTTCCGCCGAGCGTGTAATCACGCGGCGCACCATACGGCAGCCACGCTCGAGCAACCGCGCACGTGCGGCATCCAGCAGGCTGTCCTTGCCCGAACCCGATGGTCCGATGAGATAGATCAACCTGCCCGCCATCAAAACACCCTCTTCGCTTGTCGCCAGACTTGTTGTACCACCGGCAGCCCGTCGCGACTCCTGGCCTGGACCAGGTCGGCGCGCAAGCCTGTGGCAATTTCACCACGATCAGTGAGCCCCGCCGCTTGCGCCGGCGCCAGGCTGATCATCTTGACCGCCCGTGCCAAATCGCCACCGTCCTGCTGGTCAGCCAACACAAACGCCGCCTGCAGCAGGCTCGCCGGGTAATAGTCGCTGGAAAGTATATCCAGCAATCCCTCGGCCGCCAGACCGGCGGCGGCCACATTACCGGAGTGCGAGCCGCCACGCACCACGTTCGGCGCGCCCATCAGCACTTTCATGTTC
Organism: Pseudomonas sp. GW821-FHT03A09; assembly: GCF_059421065.1. Lineage (NCBI taxonomy): Bacteria > Pseudomonadati > Pseudomonadota > Gammaproteobacteria > Pseudomonadales > Pseudomonadaceae > Pseudomonas > Pseudomonas sp. GW821-FHT03A09. The sequence continues at coordinate 86,776 of NZ_JBWKUX010000005.1, forward strand.
AGCGCCTGGCAGCCCTTCGCCGCTTCCAGGGTGGTGGGGAATTCGGCGATGGTCATGCCATAACGCGCCGACTCCTGTACATGGGCCAACGTGGCATCGTCATGGCTGGCCACCGACAGCCCGCGCCCCAGGCAATCCTCGACGATGGCCGCGCGATAGCGGTCGCTGTAGGCCAGGGAGTTGGCCTTTTGCAGCACGATAAACGCGTCCATGGTTTCATCGTTCAGGTGGTACTTGCCCATGTAGTACTCACGGTACTTCGCTTCGAGCACAAACTGGCGCTGACCCGGCGAGTGGTCCATAACCGACACCAGTTGCACCAGCGGGTTTTCCACCAGGTCGCGGAACACACTGAGGGTGTCCGGGTGGCACAGCTCGCAGCGTAGGTGCAGGCGGTGTTCGGCGCGGGTCAGCCCGGCGCCCTCGGCAGCGGCGATGGCATTGAGCATCGCCGGCAGCTTTTGCATGCGGTTGCCCTTGGGGTTCACATCGCCAATGGACACCGCGTCAAACACTGTAGTGATACCCGCCGCGATGATCTGCGCATCGTGGCTGAGCACCGCCGAAGTCGACGGCCAATCCACGCCGGGCCGCGGGGTCATGTGTTTTTCCAGATTGTCGGTGTGCAACTCCACCAGGCCCGGCAGCAGGAAATCACCGCCCAGGTCCTGGGCCTGGGGCAACTGGCTGCGGCCTTCAGCGATGTCGACGATGTGGCCATCGCGCAGCACCACGCTCCCCAGGAACATACGCTCGGCGGTGACGACCTGGGCATTACTGAGGATCTGTTCAGCGGGCATGGGCGTATTCCTCTTGGGCGATGGGCGTCGGGGTCATGTCGAAATGGCGATCAGCCACTGCTTCACGGGCAGCGCGATCGTGAAAGATGCCGATCAGCGCAGCACCAGCGGCCTTGGCTTCGTTCATCAGTTCCAGCACCACCTGACGGTTCTGGTCGTCCAGAGACGCGGTGGGTTCATCCAGCAGCATCACCGGCCAATCCACCATGAAGCCGCGGGCGATATTGACGCGCTGCTGCTCGCCACCCGAGAAGGTGCCGGGCGCCAGTTGCCACAGGCGCTGGGGGATGTTGAGGCGAGTCAACAGGTGTTCGGCACGCGCCTGCGCATTGGCCTTGGACTCACCACGGGCCAGGGCCGGCTCCATCACCACATCCAGGCACGCCACACGGGGAATCACCCGCAAAAACTGGCTGACGTAGCCGAGGGTCTGCTGGCGCACCTGAAGGATGTCACGCGGTTCGGCGCCGACCAGTTCCAACCATTCACCGGCATGACGTACACGAATGCTGCCACCCGCCGGTAGGTAGTTGCCGTACAGCGTGCGCAGCAACGTGCTTTTACCCGCGCCAGACTGGCCGTGCAGCACCAGGCACTCGCCGCCCCGCACACTGAACCCGACCCCACGCAGCACGTTGAGCACCACGCCATTTTGCTGATGCAAGGTGAAGGTTTTCGAGAGGTCACGGACCTCGATCAAGATGTTGGTCATGGCTGCAGTACCGAAGACACCAGCAGTTGAGAGTAAGGGTGCTGTGGATCATCGAGGATCTGGTCGGTGAGACCGGCTTCCACCACCCGTGAGCGGCGCATCACCATCAGGCGGTCAGCCAACAGGCGTGCCACGGCCAAGTCATGGGTGACGATCACCACCGCCAGGTCCAGTTCACGCACCAGGCCGCGCAACAGATCGAGCAGGCGCGCTTGCACTGACACGTCGAGACCGCCGGTGGGTTCGTCCATGAACACAAGACGCGGGCTCGACACCAGGTTGCGAGCGATTTGCAGGCGTTGCTGCATACCGCCGGAGAAGGTGCGCGGCAGGTCGTCGATGCGCTGCGGGTCGATCTCTACTTGCGCCAGCCAATCCAGACCTGCGCCGCGCAGTTCCTCATAGTTGCGTACACCCTGGGCCATCAGGCGCTCGCCGATATTCGCGCCGGCCGACACGCCCATGCGCAGACCATCACGGGGGTTCTGTTCGACAAAGCCCCATTCGGTACGCAACAAGGTGCGGCGTTCGGCTTCGCTGGCGCTGTATAAGTCCAGCCATTCGCCGTCCTGGCTGCGGTAGCCGATGCTGCCGGCTTGCGGTGGCAGACGCCCGCTCAATAGCGAAAGCAAGGTGGACTTGCCGGAGCCGGACTCGCCGACAATCCCCAGTACTTCGCCGGGGTACAGGTCGAAGCTGACGCCTTGGCAACCCTTCTCCGGGCCATAGAGCAAAGACAGGTCACGTACTTGTAGCAAAGGCAGGCTCACTGGTTGTTCTCCTTGACGCGTTGCGCGCAGTACCAGGTGTCGGAACAGACAAAACTCTGGGTTCCCGCATCGTCCAAAATCAGCTCATCGAGGAACGATTCATGGCTGCCGCAGATGGCGCAGTTGTGCTCCCATTTCTGCACCTCGAAGGGATGGTCTTCAAAGTCGAGGCTGGTGACCTGGGTGTAGGGCGGCACCGCGTACAAGCGCTTCTCACGACCGGCACCGAACAGCATCAGCGCCGGACTCATGTCGAGCTTGGGGTTGTCGAATTTGGGGATCGGCGACGGGTCCATCACATAGCGTTCGTCGACCATCACCGGGTAGGCGTAGCTGGTAGCGATATGGCCGAAGGTGGCGATGTCTTCGTAGAGTTTTACGTGCATCACCCCGTAATCGTTGAGGGCATGCATGGTGCGGGTCTCGGTTTCCGAGGGTTCGATAAAGCGCAGCGGCTCAGGGATCGGCACCTGGTAGACCATGATCTGATCGGCGTGCAGCGGGGTTTCCGGGATACGGTGACGGGTCTGGATCACCGTGGCGTCCGGCGTGGCTTCGGTGGTGGCGACGCCAGCGGTGCGTGCAAAAAAGCGCCGGATCGACACGGCGTTGGTGGTGTCGTCGGCGCCCTGGTCGATGACCTTGAGCACGTCCTCCGCGCCGAGGATCGCGGCGGTCAATTGCATGCCGCCGGTGCCCCAGCCGTAAGGCAAGGGCATCTCGCGACCACCGAACGGCACTTGGTAGCCAGGGATCGCCACGGCCTTGAGCAAGGCACGGCGAATCATGCGCTTGGTCTGTTCGTCGAGGTAGGCGAAGTTGTAGGCGGCATCATTCATGGCTCGGGCCCTCGGCCGGTTGGCGCAGTTTGCGGATCAGTTCCAGTTCGGACTGGAAGTCCACGTAGTGCGGCAGTTTGAGGTGCGAGACAAAACCGGCCGCCTCGACGTTGTCGCAGTGGGCCAACACGAACTCTTCGCGCTGGGCCGGCGACACGATCTCTTCGTTGTATTCCCCGGCGCGCAGCGAACGGTCGACCAGCGCCATGCCCATGGCCTTGCGCTCGGCATGCCCGAACGCCAACCCGTAGCCTCGGGTGAACTGCGCCAGCTCGGTGGCGGAGCCGACGAACTGGTTGACCATCTCGCACTCGGTCACTTCGATGCTGCCCAGGCATATGGGGAAGCCCAGCTCTTGCGGGTCGATCCACACCTCGACGTCACCGATACGAATCTCACCGGCAAACGGGTGATTGCGGCCGTAGCCACGTTGGGTCGAGTAGCCCAGCGCCAACAGGAAACCTTCATCGCCACGGGCCAGGGCTTGCAGGCGCTCGGCGCGGCTGGCCGGGTATTCCAGCGGGTCGCGGGTGATGTCGGCGACGCTGGCGTTGTCGTCGGTTTCAGTCTTGATCAGGCCTTCTTTGGCGAGCAGGCCGAGCACCCGTGGGCAGGCTTCGATGCGTGCATCAGGCGTGGTTTGCGGGCCGGGGTATTCACCTTCGGCCAGCAGCGAAAAATCCAGCAGGCGGTGGGTGTAATCGAAAGTCGGGCCGAGCAACTGGCCGCCGGGCACGTCCTTGAACGTGGCAGACAAGCGCCGGGTCAACGACATCTGCGCAGTGTCGATCGGCAGGCTCGGGCTGAAGCGCGGCAGCGTGGTGCGGTAGGCGCGCAACAGGAAGATCGCTTCCACCAGGTCCCCCGCCGCTTGCTTGATCGCCAGCGCGGCGAGTTCCTCGTCGAACAGCGAGCCTTCGGTCATCACGCGAGACACGGCCAGCGGCAGTTGTTGACGGATTTGCGTCACGCTGAGCTCTGGAGTCGCAGTATCGCCCCGGCGCTTTTTCGCCAGCAGACGGTGGGCATTGTCGATGGCCTGTTCGCCACCTTTGACGGCTACGTACATCAGGCGTGCTCCTGTGCAATGCGGGTGCTGCGTGGCAGGCCGATCAGGTGATGGTCGGCGCAGAACAACACGTCCAGGCCACGGGGAAAGGCTTCGCGGCGTTGGCGTTCCTGCCAGAAGGCTTGCGGCACCGGCAGGTGCACCAAGCGTTGAGTCTGGATACCCGGACCACGACAGTTCAGGCCACGACCGGATTCCAAATCGGTGAGCTGAACGAGCAAGGTGCAGGACTGGTCGGGATAGCGGTCGTTGCCATGGTCGAAGCTGCCCAGGTCGAGCAGATCTTGTTCAGCGAGCAGCGCGAACGCGGCTTCTGCACGGTCTGACGTCAGCGGGCAGCCGCAATGGAACGCCAAATTGGCGCGAATCAACGCCGTATCGAAACTCGGCGCCAGCCATAGCGGTGTGTCCACATCCAGCAGGGCCAGGCACAGGGCATACGTCACAGGTGCCAGGCCATCAAGGTGTGGAGCGCAGGGTAAAGACTGGATCAGGCCAGGCTCAGCCAGCGCTTTAAGGGCAGCACGAAAGCCACGCTGGGCATCAAGGACCGGGTCGACAAACGCCGGTTGCAACAGTTGCGCATTCATCAGTTTTCTCCTCGCACGAGGGTGAAGAATTCGACCTTGGTGGCGGCGGTGTCCGCTTCCTTTTTTGCACGGCGTGCGGCCTGGGCATTGGCCAGCGCAGTGATCAGGTCGTTGAGCCAGAGACTTGGCTGGCTGCCTTGCAGATGCGCATCGGCCAGGGCCGCCAACTCGGCGTGAGCCTTGTCGCGCCCGGCCAGGTAGCTGTAGCCGGTGCGGCCATCGGCCAGGCGCACCACACAGCGGGTCACGCTCATTTCGCCGACGTTGAACGGTGCACCATTGCCGCCCATACGACCGCGAACCAGGGTCATGCCGATTTCCGGGGCGCGGATCAGTTGGTAGTCAGCGTCCTTCAAGGCCGCTTCATGAGGTTGCAGTTCACTGAGTTGGGCGCGGGCGAGCACACCCATCCAATGCTGACGCGGGGACAAGCTCATTGAGGACTCCATTCAAGTCACCACTTGGTACTGGAAGCGATCCGAACGGCTGGTGGACTGCGCCAGCTCCACCGGCTGGCCGTCGCGATCGCGGGAAAGGGTGAAAACAGTGAGGGCCGGCAAATGCCGGGGCATCATCAACAGCGCGGCTTCATCACGGTTAGGCAACCGCGCACCGATCAGGCTTTGGGTGCGGGTCAGCGGCAGGTCACGCTCGCGCAGGTACTGGCGCAAAGAACCGCCGTTGTAGTCCGCCAGCAACAGCGCACGGCTGGCGCAGTAACGATGGCGGATCAGGCTGACAGGCTGGTGGTCGAGCTTGCGCAGGGTTTGCAGTTCGATCATCGGCGCCATCTCGGCGATACCCAGTTGCAGCGCTTCATCGCGGCTGGCGTAGCAGTAACGGCGCTTGAGCAACACCGCCTCGACGCCGACACCCTGGGCCGACAGTGATTGGCTGTAGGAGGTCTCGGCGCCCATCGGGTAGATCAACGGGCGGTCGAGCACCTGGGTGCCCTTGCCCTGGCGGCGCAACAGGCTGCCCTCGAACACCAGCTCATCGATGGCGCGGCGCAAGGTGTGGCGGTTGACGCCAAAACGCTCGGCCATGTGTACCTCGCCAGGCAGGAAGTCGCCGGCGCTGTAGCTGCTCAGTTCACGGCGCAGGATGTCTGCGAGTTCGCGGTACACCGGCTCTTTTTGTCTAGACAACTGCATGCTTAAAAAAAGCGCCTCGCGGCCCCCCTCCGATGTCAGATGAACTGCTTGCGCAGGCGTTGGGACAGCACGTCGATCAAGCTCACCACCACGATGATCACCAGCAGCACCGCGCAGGTTTGTACGAACTGGAAGGCCCGAATGTTTTCCCAGAGGATCACGCCGATACCGCCGGCACCGACCATCCCGACCACCGTGGCCGAGCGCACGTTGGCTTCGAAGCGGTACAGCGCATAGCTCACCCACAGCGGCATCACTTGGGGGATCACGCCGTAGATCACTTCCTGCAAGGCACTGGCACCGGTGGCGCGCACACCTTCAACAGGGCCTGGGTCGATGGCTTCGACGGCTTCGGCAAACAGCTTGGCGAGCACGCCGGTGGTGCTGATCCACAGGGCGAGGACACCGGCAAATGGGCCGAGGCCGACGGCGACCACGAACAGCATGGCGAAGACCATTTCGTTGATGGAACGGAAGGCGTCCATCACGCGGCGTAGCGGTTGGTGGATCCACCAAGGGGTGATGTTGTCGGCGCAGAGAATGCCCAGCGGCACTGAGCAGACAATCGCCAACACCGTGCCCCAAAGGGCGATTTGCACGGTGACGATCATCTCCTTGAGGTACGAGCGCCATTCGTGGAAGTCCGGCGGGAAGAAGTCGGCGGCGAAGGTCGCCATGTTTCCGGAATCGCGGTACAGCGCCAGCGGGTTCATTTCCGCGCCGTGCCAGGCCCAGGCCAGCAGGACCAGGAACAGGCCCCAGCCGAGGTATTGGGGCCAGGTGCGTTTGCCGACGGCTTCAGCGTGCAACGTTGTCATGGTTGTCCTCGATCAAAATGTGGGAGCTGGCTTGCCAGCTCCCACAGGGGGTTAGCCGTTGGCTGCAGTTTTCTTGTCCAGCTCGGTGATGCGTTGTTGCAGCTTGGCCAGGTCAGCGTCGATATCCGCCAGCTTCTTGGCCTTGTCCGCCGCTTCCAGCTTGTTGTCGGCACTGATGGTGGTGCGCTGCTTGAACAACTCCAGCTGACGGATCGGCAACAGTTGGTCATCGTTGGACGTGAGGAACTTGCCCAGCTGCATGTTCTTCAACACCGCCTTCTCTTCATCGGTATCGCCGTAGTGGGCAAAGAAATCGCGGATCTTGGCTTTCTCGCTATCGCTCAGGGCCTTGCTCCACACCATCGGGTCGGCGGGGATCAGCGGCGACTTCCAGATCACCTTGAGCATGGCCGCTTTGTCCGGCTGGGTGACTTCAAGACGGTCCCAGCTTTCGGTGTTGAATGTGGCGACATCCAACTGCCCCTTGGCCACGCTCAACGCGTTCACTTCATGGCTGGAATTGAGGGTGCGTTTGAAGGCGGTGGCGGCATCCACATTGTTCTTGGCGAACACGTAATAGCCCGGCACCAGATAGCCCGAGGTGGAGTTCGGATCACCGTTGCCGAAAGTCAGGCTCTTGGCGTTCTTGAGCATGTCGTCGACGCTGTTGATCGGGCTGTCCTTGCGCACGATCAGCACGCTCCAGTAGCCGGCAGCGCCATTGGCGGCGGCGGTCTGGGCGAAGATCTCGCCGTTCGAACGGTCCACCGCTTCCATTGCCGCCTTGTTGCCCAGCCAGGCCACGTCGACCTTGTTGAAACGCATGCCCTGGATCAGGCCGGCATAGTCGGAGGCGAAGGTGGCGTTGATGGTCAGGCCGGTCTTCTTGTGCATGTCATCCAGGAACGGCTGCCAGATGCTCTTGAGGTTCTGCGAAGACTCGGTGGACATGATGCCGAAGTTGATAGCCTTGTCGGCGGCATGGGCATTGCCCAGCGCCACACTGGCCAGCAACACCGCAGACAGAAAGACGTGACCGATACGGTTCAACATGGAAAGGATTCCTGTAGGTCGTGAGTAGGGTTTCAAGCGCGCGCCAAGGCCAGCCGAGGTGTGGCTTCGGTATGGCGGGTCTGGTCGGAAAACATCAGGCTGGTGTCGACGTCGGCACCGTACAAATCGTTGAGGAACTGGCTGCTCATGGCACTGCCCTGCCCGTCGAAATGAATGCGCCCACCTTTGAGCGCCACGGCCCGTGGGCAATAACGCATGGCGTAATCGACTTGATGCAGGGTCACCACCACGGTCTTGCCGTCGCGGCGGTTGATGTCGGCGAGGATCTCCATGACCTTGCGCGCTGACTCCGGATCTAGCGAGGCGATGGGCTCATCGGCCAGGATCACCTCGGCGCGCTGGGTCAATGCACGGGCAATCGCCACGCGCTGCTGCTGGCCACCGGACAAGGTCGAAGCCCGCTGCGCGGCCAGATCGGCCAGGCCAACGCGTGCCAGGGATTCCATGGCGAAGGCTTTCTCTTCGGCATTGAACAAGCCGAGGTTGCCACGCCAGCGCGGCATGCGGCCCAGGCAACCGAGCAACACGTTATCGAGCACGCTCAGGCGGTTGACCAAGTTGAACTGCTGGAAGATGTAGCCGATGTCCGCGCGCAAGCACCGCACCTTGCCACTCAACCGCCCACTGGCCTGCACCTCCCGGCCCAGCACCTTGACGCTGCCGCCGTTGCTCTTGTCGCAACACGCCAGGCCCGCCAGATGGCGCAACAACGTGGACTTGCCGGAACCGGAAGCGCCAATCAGCGCGACCATTTCACCTGAAGCAATGGTGAGTTCGAGGTCGACCAGTGCGGATTTCTTCGCAAAAGTCTTGTTCAAATGATCGACATGGATAGCGTGAGTCATGGGCTTCTCTGTCTTGTTTGAACAGCCGGGGAATGGCTGCGGTTGAGTTCAAACGACAGTAGGCGCGGCAGGTGTCAGCCCTATGACTTGCATGTGACGGCACAAGGGTGGTTTGGTGAAGGTTTTATGAAAGGTTGGCGGTGACTGTAGGACTGATCACACTGATCATGGCTATACACTCAGCCGGACTAAAACAGGGAAGACAACACTCGATGATCATCACCAAAGCATGCCCCGTCGTGCTTCGTACAAGACAATCCTTGGAAGTCCTGGCCTTCGAACACCCACTGGCCGGTTTTCAGTTGGTCAAAGGCAGCGTGGAGCCAGGTGAAACCAGCGCTGCCGCCGCTGTTCGTGAGTTACGTGAAGAAGCCGGAATCACCGGCAAGGTGATAGGCGACTTGGGGACTTGGCAGGCAGCCGACACTGGGCATCACTGGGCATTTCATCAATGTGAAGTGAGGATGGACCTTGCGGATGGTTGGGTACATTTTGCGCATGATGATGGAGGGCATGAGTTTCGGTTTTTCTGGCATTCGTTGAGCAGCGAGCCTACCCAAGAATGGCACCCACTCTTTCAGAACGCGTTGGCGTTCCTCAGAACACGCCTCAGTGTGTTTGGAACGGTGGGATAGTTGCGAGTACGGCGAGGTGCTGGCGGTGGTGCAGATGATTGAAATTGCGCAGTTATTGATGGACCAGGCGCTGAATCGGGAGTGTCCGGTGGCCTAACAGCCGATGAGGTCTCCTGTGGGAGCTGGCTTGCCTGCGATGGCGATATACCTGCAACCGATTCGGCGCCTGACACACCGCCATCGCGGGCAAGCCCGGCTCCCACAGTTGATATTCATTGGATTGAAGAGCGTGTTTCACAGGCATGAAAAAGGCGACCCGAAGGTCGCCTTTTTGTCATTGCGCGTATTGCTTGCTCAACCCCGGCGGCACGCCGTGCACGTCGGTTTCTTCCCACGGCCCGTTCGGGCTGATCGAGCGGCTCCAGCCGTTGCTCCAGCGGTAGTAAGTGCGCTGGCGGTAGAAGGTGTCGGGCTGGTCGTCCAGCACATACACCTGCATCTTGCCATCCCAATGGCTGGCGGCACCCGGTGGTGGCGCGAAGGTCGGGGACTTGCTCGGGACAGGTTTCGGTACTGGGATCACCGGGCCGGAGGGTTTAGTGCTGGGCTGGGTCGACGGGCCAGAGGGTGGAATCGTCGGGCCAGTGGGCGCCGGAGGTGGGCGGTGGACCGCACAGGCGCTCAAGCCGAGAACGAGGCTGAGCAAGGTGATGCGTGCAAATGCGGTCATGGGCGTTTCCTCGAATTACTTGTCCGGACTGTCGATGGTCAGCTGCTGCAGCGCAGTCGTGCTGCTGGCCAAGGGTTGGCTGCGGCCGATCCACTCGCCAGTGGTCGGCTGACCGGCCCGGGATATGCGCGCAACCAGTTGGACTTCGGGAAAGTTGGACAGTTTCAACTGCGGCATCATTGCGTCAGCATCACCCAGTTCCACCGTGACGGGCAGTTCGGCGACGGTGACGCGCTTGGCTGCCAGCGGCGCCGGTGGGCCGCTTACGGCACGGGCGAAGATGAACACGCTATCGGTCGGCCGGGCTTTGGCCTTGACGTCGGGCGCCAGGTCCACGCGCACTTTCAGCGCGGTTTTTTGCGCCACGGTGCCACCGCTTTCTTTCAGCTTCTCGGCCGCGCGGTCGATGCCGCCTTGCAGGGCGGCGCGGGAGTTGTCTTCCGCTGGCAGTTGGGCCAGCAGGCGGTTCCAGTAGTCGATGGCTTCCTGATAGCGCTGGCCTTCAAACGCTGCGATACCCAACAAACCGAGGCTGGTGACCTCTTTCGGGTCCAGCTTGAGTGCCTCGTCGGTCAGCGCCTGTACCTTGGGCGACCACTGTTTGTTGTCGGCAAAGTACTGGGCCTGGGCCCACTGGCCGAGCAGTTCCGGCTGGCGACCGGCCAAGGCCACGGTGCGCTCGAAGACCTTGGCTGCATCGGCGGAGCGGTCCTGGGCCATATAGGCGCGCCCCAGGAAGTACAGGCCTTCCGGCGAATCCGGCTGAGCGGCGGCGGCGCGTTCCAGGCGGTGGGTCATGTCTTGCATGGACACCGGTGGCTGGGAGAATTCGCGGGTCAGTTCGACCTTGTCGCTGGCGCCAAAATGCAGGTACAGGCCGAGCCCCAACACGGGGACCAAGACAGCGGCAAGTAACGGCAGTGGTTTACCGAGGCGCGATTCGCGGGGTTTTTCCACGCCTTCGGTGTCGGCCAGCAATTCGCGGGCGGCTTCGGCGCGGCCGGTGTCGAGTTGGGCGGCATTGAGCACGCCTTCGTCCTGCTGCACTTGCAGCTCGGCCACGCGTTCTTGGTAGAGCGCCACGTTCAGCGCAGTGCGGTCCTCTTCACGCTGGGCGCGACGGTCGCGCAGTACAGGGATCAACAGGAAACTCAGGGCAATCAAAAGCAGCAAGCCGGCTGCGAGCCAGAAATCAATCATCAGTCTTGGTGTCCAGCAATTGGTCGAGACGTTTGCGCTCTTCAGGGGACAGCGCGTCGGAGCCATCGGTTGGCGCGGCGCGGCGACGGCGGACAATCACGGCCATGACCACCACGCCAATGAGCAACAGCCCGGCAGGTCCGAACCAGAGCAGTGCGGTCTTGCCGGTGAGGGCCGGTTTGTAGCGCACGAAATCACCGTAACGGTCGACCATGAAGTCGATGATCTGCTGGTTGTCCTTGCCCTCTTCCAGCATGCGGAAGATTTCCTTGCGCAGGTCAGCAGCGATCGGAGCGTTGGAGTCGGCGATGTCCTGGTTCTGGCACTTGGGGCAGCGCAGTTCCTTGGTCAGGTCGCGGAAACGCTCGCGCTCGGCGTCGTTGGCGAATTCGTAGGTGTCGATGGCGGCGTGGGCGATGCCGGCCAAACCCAACGCCAATACAGCGGCGGCCAACAAACGCTTCATGGCTTGGCCTCATCGACCAGGGCCTGGTACTTGGCCGCCAATTGCTCGCGCCACACCACTTCGTCGATCACGCCGACGTACTTGTCGCGGATCACGCCCTTGGCGTCGATGAAGAAGGTTTCCGGGGCACCGTACACGCCGAGATTCAGGCCGAGGTTGCCGTCTTCATCGCGGATATCAATCTGGTACGGGTTGTGAAACTCCGCCAACCATTTCAAGGCCGCGGCGTTGTCGTCCTTGTAGTTGATGCCGTAGATCACCACGCCTTTCTCGGCCAGTTTGTTCAGCACCGGGTGTTCGACGCGGCAAGAGATGCACCAGGTGGCCCACACATTGACCAGTGCCGGTTTGCCCAACAGGTCGGCCTGGGTCAGGGTCTTGTCGCCCTGCACCGTCTGCAGGCTGAAAGCCGGGAACTGTTTGCCGATCATCGCCGAGGGCAGTTCAGCGGGGTCCAGGTACAAGCCGCGATACAGGAACACCGCTACCACCAGAAATGCCGCCAGCGGCAACACCATCAACCAACGCTTCATGCCGCCGCTCCTTGCAGACCGAGGGCTTCACGCACCCGGCTTTTTACCTTGACCCGATAACGCCGGTCCAACGCGGCCAGCAAACCACCCAACCCGGTGAGCAGGCCGCCGAACCAGATCCAGCGCACGAACGGTTTCACATGCACCCGCACCGCCCAGGCGCCTTCGCCCAGCGGTTCACCCAGTGCCACATAGAGGTCGCGGGTGAAACCGGCATCGATGCCGGCTTCGGTCATCATCGAACTCTGCACGGTGTACAGGCGTTTTTCCGGGTGCAGCACGGCCACTTCCTTGCCGTTGCGCACAACGCGCACGGTGCCTTTGTCTGAGGTGAAATTAGGGCCTTCGAAGTGCTTGGCACCTTCGAAAATGAAGTGGTAACCGGCCAGGTCCATGGACTCGCCCGGTGCCAGGCGCAGGTCGCGCTCGGCACTGTTCTGGCTGGACAGCACCACACCCAGGGCGCACACGGCGATGCCGATGTGGGCGATCTGCATGCCCCAGTAGCTGCGGGTCAATGTCGGCAAACCTTTGATCAGGCCTTTGTGGCGGGTCTTGTCGAAAATATCGCGCACGCCGGCCAACAGCACCCAGGCAGCAAGCAAGAAGGTAGCGAGCACCGCCCAGTTGAAGTCGCCGTAGGCGATACCGGCGATGACCGCCAAGGCCACGCTGCCCAGCAGGACCGGCATCAACATGCCAGCCAGCCACTTAACCGGCGTGTCCTTCCAGCGCACCAGCACGCCGACCGCCATCACCACCATCAACAAGCCCATCAACGGGATGAACAACGCGTTGAAATAGGGTGGGCCAACGGACAACTTGGCACCGCTCAAGGCATCCAGCACCAGTGGGTAGAGCGTACCGAGCAGGATCATCGACGCGGCCACCACCAGCACCAGGTTATTGCCCAGTAGCAGGGTTTCCCGCGACCACAGGTTGAAACCGACCTGGCTCTTGACCACCGGCGCGCGCAGGGCGAACAGGGTGAGCGAGCCGCCGACCACAAAGAGCAGGAAGATCAGGATGAACACGCCGCGCTCCGGATCGGAGGCGAACGCATGAACCGAGGTCAGCACGCCCGAGCGCACAAGGAACGTGCCGAGCAGGCTGAGGGAGAACGCCGCGATGGCCAACAACACGGTCCAGCTCTTGAACACGCCGCGCTTTTCGGTAACGGCCAGGGAGTGAATCAACGCCGTGCCCACCAGCCAGGGCATGAAGGACGCGTTTTCCACCGGGTCCCAGAACCACCAGCCGCCCCAACCGAGTTCGTAGTAGGCCCACCACGAGCCGAGGGTGATGCCAATACCCAGGAAAGCCCAGGCGACGATGGTCCATGGCCGCGACCAGCGCGCCCAAGCGGCATCGAGACGACCGCCGAGCAAAGCGGCGATGGCAAAAGCGAAGGCCACCGAGAAACCGACGTAGCCCATGTAGAGCATCGGCGGATGCACGATCAGACCAATGTCTTGCAACAGCGGGTTGAGATCGTGACCGTCCACTGGAATCTGCGGCAGGATACGGCTGAACGGGTTGGAGGTCATGATCAGGAACAGCAGGAAGCCGATGCTGATCATGCCCATCACCGCCAGTACTCGAGCCAGCATGACTTGCGGCAATTGCCGCGAGAATACCGACACGGCAAAGGTCCAGCCGCCGAGGATCAACGCCCACAGCAGCAAAGAACCCTCGTGGGCGCCCCATACGGCACTGAACTTGTAGTACCAGGGCAATGCGCTGTTGGAGTTGTTTGCAACATAGGCAACGGAAAAGTCGTCGGTCATGAAAGCGTAGGTCAGGCAGCCGAAGGCAAACAGCAGGAACGCAAACTGGCCCCAGGCGGCCGGCTGCGCCAGGCTCATCCACAGGCGATCGCCGCGCCAGGCGCCGAGCAACGGCACCACAGCTTGCACAATGGCAAAGCACAGGGCGAGGATCATCGCCAACTGGCCCAGTTCTGGAATAAACAGTGCGGACGTCATGGCTTAGCCCTCCTTGGCTGGAGCTGCAGTTGTATCAGGCGCGGATTGGCCGCTGTCTTTGAGGGCCTTGGTCACTTCCGGCGGCATGTATTTTTCATCGTGCTTGGCCAGCACTTCATCGGCCACCACGACGCCATCGGCGTTGAGTTTGCCCAGGGCGACGATGCCCTGGCCTTCGCGGAACAGGTCCGGGAGGATGCCGCGGTAGGTAATGGTCACGGCCTTGTTGAAGTCGGTGACCACAAAGGTCACGTCGAGGGAGTCGGCAGAGCGTTTGAGCGAGCCTTTCTCCACCATGCCGCCAGCGCGGATACGCGTGTCCAGCGGAGCTTCGCCGTTGGCGATTTGAGTCGGGGTATAGAACAGGTTGATGTTCTGCTGCAGGGCGCTCAAGGCCAGGGCCACGGCAATGCCGACGCCGGCCAGGATGGCAAGGATGATCAACAGACGCTTTCTACGCAGCGGATTCACTTTTCGGTCTCCCGGCGCAGACGACGCGCCTCTTGTTGCAGGTAACGTTTGCGGGCCAGGATCGGCGCGGCAACGTTGAGGGCCAGCACCGCCAGGCAAATGCCATAGGCCGTCCAGACATACAGGCCGTGATGGCCCATGGCGAGAAACTCGCTGAAAGAAGCAAAACTCATCCACGTACTCCCAGGCAGCTTTGCACTTCGGCCTTGACCCAACTGGCGCGGGCTTCACGCTTGAGCACTTCGAGGCGCATGCGCATCAGCAGCACGGCGCCGAAGAAGCAGTAGAAGCCCAGCACCATCAGCAGCAGCGGCGCCCACATTTCCACGGGCATCGCCGGTTTTTCGGTGAGGGTGAACGTGGCGCCCTGGTGCAGGGTGTTCCACCACTCCACCGAGTACTTGATGATGGGAATGTTGATCACGCCGACGATGGCCAGCACCGCGCAGGCCTTGGCGGCGCTGTCACGGTTGCTGATTGCATTGCCCAGGGCGATCAGGCCGAAGTACAGGAACAACAGGATCAACATGGACGTTAGTCGCGCATCCCACACCCACCACGAACCCCAGGTCGGCTTACCCCAGATGGCGCCAGTGACCAGCGCCACGGCAGTCATCCACGCACCGATGGGCGCGGCGCATTGCAGGGCTACGTCGGCCAGTTTCATTTTCCACACCAGCCCGACAATGCCGCACACGGCCAGCATCACGTAGCAGGACTGGGCCAGCATGGCGGCGGGCACGTGGATATAAATGATGCGGAAGCTGTTGCCTTGCTGGTAGTCCGGTGGCGCGAAGGCCAGGCCCCAGACCAGGCCGATACCGATCAGCAATACCGCGAAGAGGCTCAACCACGGCAGCAGCTTGCCGCTGATGCCATAAAACCATTTGGGCGAGCCGAGCTTGTGAAACCAGGTCCAGTTCATTGCTGTTTCCATCACGGGCGCTTCTTGTCATGGCAAGAAGCTTAGGGTCTTTACTGGCTGACGTATAACGCCCAGCCAGACCTCATTATTCGCCGACGCTGATCTTCAGGCCGGCCGCTATAGCAAAGGGTGTCAGGGTTACCGCCAGGGCGGTCAGGCTACCAAGCCACAAGAGGTAACCGGTCGCCGGCATGCCCATGAGCGCGGCCTGCAAAGCACCGCTGCCCAGGATCAACACCGGGATATACAAAGGCAGAATCAGCAGGGCCAACAACAGGCCGCCCCGCTTCAAGCCGACGGTCAACGCTGCGCCCACCGCCCCCAACAGGCTGAGCACCGGCGTACCGAGCAACAAGGACAAAAGCAATACCGGCAGGCACGCCACAGGCAGCCCCAGCATCATCGCCAGCAGCGGCGAGAGCAAGACTAGCGCCAAGCCGGAAAAAACCCAGTGTGCCAGCACCTTGGCCAGTACCAGAAGTGGCAGGGGGTGCGACGAAAGGACCCACTGTTCCAGGGAACCGTCTTCGAAATCACTGCGAAACAGCCCGTCCAGCGAGAGCAGGACGGACAACAGCGCGGCCACCCACACCAGTCCCGGAGACAAGGTTTGCAACAGTTTAGTCTCAGGGCCGACCGCCAGCGGGAACAGGGCGATCACGATGGCGAAGAATACCAGCGGGTTGGCCAGCTCAGCCGGGCGACGGCATAACAGCCGCGCTTCGCGGGCGACCAACAGGGCGAATACGCTCATGCCGACCACCGTCCCAAGTCCAGCTCGCGATAACCCGCGGGCATGCGCGCCAGGGTGTGGTGAGTCGTCAGCACGACCAAACCACCCTGCTCGCAATGCCGGGCCAGATGCTCTTCGAGCTGGGCGACGCCTTGCTTGTCGAGGGCGGTGAAAGGTTCGTCGAGAATCCACAGCGGCGGGCCGGGCAGATACAAACGCGCCAGGGCCACGCGGCGCTGCTGGCCAGCGGACAAGGTGTGGCAGGGAACGTCTTCAAAACCCTTGAGGCCAACTGCCGCCAAAGCCTGCCAGATAGCGTCGCGGGATGCAGGGTGATGCAGGGCGCTGAGCCAGCTGAGATTTTCTTCAGCGGTCAGCACATCCTTGATACCGGCAGCGTGGCCGATCCACACGAGGTTGCGCGCGAGTTCGTTGCGTTGTTCGTGGAGGGGCTTGCCGTTGAGCCGAATCTCTCCTGCCGTCGGCTGCATCAACCCGGCCAGCAGACGCAGCAAACTGGTCTTGCCGCTGCCATTGGGGCCGCTGATTTGCACCATGTCGCCACCCGTCAGCCGCAGTTCGAGGTGTTCGAACAACAGGCGCAGGTCGCGTTCACAGGCAAGCGCTACGGCTTCAAGAAGAGGGCTGGTCAAGAGATCGCGGGCCTTTACGGTTCAAGTCGGCGGTGCAGCGGCCGTTATAGAGAGATGCACAATAACGGCTTTGGCGACCGAGTTTAGAGAGCTGGATCAATTAGTTGTGAGGTTTTTACCGCTCTCTCTACAGACGGGCGGCATTATACATGTGATGCCCTACTCTAAAGAGGGCAATTTCCCCAGAGACGACGCGCACGATGACCGGTGAGATCAACCTTCCTCCGCTGCCTCCTACCCCGCCGCCCGGGCCTGCCCCGCTGCCCCCGGCCGGTGAGTTGCTCAAACTGCTGGAGCCGCAGACGGGGCTGATCGACCCTGGAAAAACCGTGAACGCCGAAGTGCTCGCGCTTAAACAAGGTGGCGATACGTTTCAACTGTTGCTCAAGCTGACCCTGGATGGCGGTCGCCAGACCTTAGTCCAAGCCAGCAGTGCTCAGCCTTTGCCGTTGGGGAGCAACGTGGCGGTGAGCCAGACGCCAACGGGCAACCTGACCATCACCCTGCAACAAGCCATGAGCGCCAACGTCGCCGCCCTCACCCGTATCGACACCACCCAAATGCCCGAGGGCACCCTGCTGCAAGCCAAGGTGCTGACCACCCAGATGCTGCCCCAGGGCACCACGCAACCGGCGATCTACCGCTCGCTGGTGAGCGTGCTGAATAATGCCATGGCAGGCACGACCCTTACGGTGGAAAGCCCGCAGCCGCTGCGGGTCGGTAGCTTGCTCAGCGCGGTGGTGCAAAATGCACAAACCCTGAACTTCGTACCCTTGAGCGGGCTCAAGGATCAATTGGCGGTCGCACAGCAGCTCTCGACCCAGCAAAGCCGCCAAGGCTCACTGGATGTAGTCTTCACTGCGCTGCAAAACCTGCCGACTGACGACAACACCTCCGCCGACCTGCGCGCCGCTGCCGCCCGCTTGCTCGCCGCCCTGCCCGATCTGGCCCAGGTCAGCAACCCCAAGGTGCTGGCGCAACTGGTGCAGAACAGTGGTGCTTTTCTTGAAGCCAAGTTGCTGGCCGGGCAAAACCCGCAAACACCTCCGCTGGATATGAAGGGTGCGCTACTGCGCCTGGTCGCCGACCTACTGCCGGCCCTGCCCACGCCCACCAACCTGAACGCCATCCTCGCCGCCAATACCCTGGCCCAGGTGCTGCCCAACTTCGTGCGTAACCCGCTGAATACCCTTGGCCAGATCGGCGCCCGGCAAACACCCGCCGGCTTTCCGCTGCCGGATCGGCTGATGCAGCGCCTGGAAGGCGAAGGCGACCTGGAAAACCTGCTGCGCTTGGCCGCCGCCGCGGTTTCGCGGTTGCAGAGCCATCAGCTGTCGAGCCTGGAACAGACCGGCACCACCGCCGACGGCCGCGTACAAACCACCTGGCAGTTGGAAATCCCCATGCGCACCTTGCAGGACATCGTGCCGTTGCAGGTCAAGTTCCAGCGTGAAGAGCCTGCGCCAGACAAAGACCAACCCGAACGCAAAGAGAAAAAAGACCCCAAGCAGATGCTCTGGCGCGTCGAACTGGCGTTCGACATGGAACCGCTGGGGCCGTTGCAGGTTCAAGCGCAACTGAGCCAGTGCAAACTGTCCAGCCAGTTATGGGCGACCCGGCCATTCACCGCCAGCTTGATCGGAAGCCATCTGGGCAGTCTGCGCGAGCGCTTGGTGACTTCCGGCCTCAATGTGGGCGATCTGGATTGCCATGTCGGCACCCCGCCGCGTGGGCCGCGAACCGGATTGGAACAACGCTGGGTGGATGAAACCGCATGAAAAACGCCAACCCACCCCGCCAGGCGATTGCCCTCAAGTACGACGGCCAGCAGGCACCGACACTCACGGCCAAGGGCGACGATGCCTTGGCCGAAGCCATCCTCAAGCTGGCGCGGGAAAATGAGGTGCCTATCTACGAGAATGCCGAGTTGGTGAAGCTGCTGGCGCGCATGGAACTGGGGGACAGTATCCCGGAGGAGCTGTATCGCACGATTGCCGAGATCATTGCGTTTGCGTGGACGCTGAAGGGCAAGTTCCCAGTGGGGTATAACCCGCACGCCGCGCCGGTAGAGCGCGACGTGACTGAACGTGGGGATGACTACTGAATCAGCCGGGCATCACACCGGCCAACACGCGGGCGGCCACCGACGTGGCAACCGGCTTGCGTTGGGCGTGCTGCTTCAACGCCTGCTCGAATGTCTGCCCCTCGTACCGCCGCAGTGCCGCACCGAATGCGCCGGCCTGCGCTGGCGGAAGTGGAGCAGTGAAGGCCTCGATGAACGGCGCGTCAATGACAGTGTTGAACACGATCGACCTCCGCCTTTATGGAACGGCTATCCCGCGCAGTGACCTTATCGAACAGGGCCTGATCCTTGATCACAAATGCCTCCGTGCCCGGCGCACGCTGGGCGACGAGCACATTCTGCTGACCGTCCCAGGCTGACAGTGAATACTCCTTGAGCTTGCCCTGGTTGTTCTTGACCGACTCGATACTCAGGCCACGATGCTCCAGACCCGCACTGAAAAACTGGCTCAGGACATTGAAGTCCATCACCGCCTCATCGGTGCCGCGCTTGAGAATCCGACAGCACAAGGTCGCGAGGTCCACCTGGATATCGTGGAAATGCAGCTTGGGCTCCTGGCTCAAGCGTGCGATATCCGCGATTTTCTGGTTGAAATCGCTTGGCCACAGGTACAACGCATCCCGCGTCAATGGCTGCCCCAAGTGCTTTTCCATGGACCCCATGAACTGCTGAACCAATGCCGCGCCTTGGTCATGCACCTGCAGCATGCTCGTGCCGGGCATACGGTGCTGGATCATATTCTTCACCGCATCGGTATTGAGCGCGAACTGGCCAGTGAGAAAGGTGGTTTTACCCGCTGATGGCGCACCGCGCACTATCGAGACATCTTGCGACAATGCAGGTGCCGGGTCCTGAAGAATGGACTGAAACTGCGTCAGGTATTTCTCTGCCACCTGTGCCGTAAGGTTTTTCAGGATGTTGGCATTTAGGTTTTCCACCTCGGGCAGCCAGACATTTTTCTTGCCCAGGGCCTGAGCCAACGTCGGCATGCTTTTATCAGCCGCAGTCGGATCGGACCACCTCAGCCGTTCATTGTCCTGCAGCCGTTGCAACTGCCCGGGGTTACGCGTCAGCGCCTGCCAGGAGGTAATACTCGGATCGGCGATCATGCAGGCAAGCCGCTCCCGGTAGTTGTTCTCGGAAAGCGGCCTAACGATCAGTTGATTCAAAACCCCACGTGCCGGGCTTGAATTGATTAACGCTGCCGTGGGCAAGCCGGGCTCGGTGCGAGCGGGTGCCGCCACACCATTAATGGATGTAGCAGATTGGATAGTCATCTTCAGCTCTCCAGTAACCAGAACTCGGAAAACTAGCCTGCCAGCCTGGGTTGGCTCATAGGACTTATCTTGACTAAGTCCACGCCATCGGTGAATTGTGTATCAGCTAAATACCTCACTCAAAGGAATGAAGTTGACCCGGTCGCCGATAGCCAGCGTCGTGCCCTCCAACACCTCCACAAACCCTTCCGCCCACGCCGCACTGCGCAGCACACCGGAGCTCTGGTTGCGGTAGATGATCGCCTTGCCTTGCTCGATACGCCCGCGCAAGTACTCGCGGCGGTTGCCCGCTTGCGGCCAGACGAACCCCACCGGCACCTCGAAACGTAATGGCGCCACGTCTTGCACGCCTTGACGGCGCAGCAGGTAAGGACGGGCCAGCAAGGCAAACGTCACTAAGGTGGAAGCCGGGTTACCGGGCAAGCCGATCACCGGCACACCGCGAAAATGCCCGAAGGTCAGCGGCTTGCCCGGCTTGATCGCCAGCTTCCACAGGGCCAGTTCGCCCTCTTCGCGCAGGGCGATACCGAGGAAGTCCGCCTCGCCCACCGACACACCGCCAGTGGACAGGATCAAGTCGACATCGCCCAGCCCCGCCAAACGTGTGCGGGTTTTTTCCAGATCATCCGGCAGAATCCCGGCATCGACCACTTCGCAGCCCATGCGCACAAGCCAACTGCACAACACACGGCGATTGCTGTTGTAGATCTGGCCCGGGCCCAGCGGCAGGCCGGGTTCGATCAGCTCGTCGCCAGTGGACAACACGGCCACCCGTACACGGCGCACCACGCTCAAGCGGTCACGCCCCAGGGAGGCAGCCAGGCCCAGCTCGATTGGGCCCAGGCGGGTGCCGGCAGCCAGCACACACTCGCCGACCGTGGTTTCCTGGCCTCGGGGGCGGATGTTCTGGTTAATCTGCAATGGCTCGGTAAAGCTTACGCGCTCGTCGCCATGGACCACGGCGTTTTCCTGCATTTCTACGCAGTCCGCGCCTTCGGGCACCGGTGCACCGGTAAAGATTCGCGCACAAGTGCCAGCGGCCAGGGGCTGCGGCGCCTGGCCGGCGAAGATGCGCTGGCTGACCGGCAATGGCGCACCGGTCCAGTCCGACAGCCGCAGGGCATAGCCGTCCATGGCGCTGTTAGGCCAAGGCGGCAAGTCGAGGGTAGAAATCAGGTCTTGCGCCAGCACGCGGCCATCGATGTCCGCCAGGGGTAGCACTTCCTGCTCGCGGATCGGCGTGGCTTCTGCCATGTCCAGCAGTCGTTGCAGCGCCTCTTCCACCGGCATCAGCGCGCCGGTCTTGCCGGGCTTATCCACGGGATTCACAAGGTTCGGCCTGCTTCAGGTGAGGCACGAAGTTGCACGGGCGGTGACGGTTGTCCAACTGCTCGGCGAGGATACCGTCCCACCCCGTGCGCACGGCGTTTGTGGAGCCCGGCAGGCAGCACACCAGCGTGCCATTGGCCAAGCCGGCCAAGGCGCGGGATTGCACGGTGGACGTGCCGATATCGGCCACGGAGATCTGGCGGAACAGCTCGCCGAAACCGTCGACCTGCTTGTCCAGCAGGCAGCTCACCGCTTCCGGGGTGCTGTCGCGGCCAGTGAAACCGGTGCCGCCAGTGATCAACACCACTTGCACCACGTCTTCGGCGATCCAGTGGGCGACTTGGGCGCGGATTTTGTAGAGGTCGTCCTTGAGCAACACGCGCTCGGCCAGAGAGTGGCCGGCGGCGGTCAGGCGGTCGACGAAGACCTGGCCCGAGGTGTCGGTGTCCAGGGTGCGAGTGTCGCTGACGGTCAATACAGCGATGTTCAGGGGTACGAAGGGCGCATCAGCCTTGGCTTTCATGGCTCGGTCCGGTTGTCGAAGGAACAGCCCGATGTTATATCACAGGGCCTTATTTACCTGTCGCAGCGGAACCACCATGCCCCTTGATTATTCGCCCCTGCCCTGTTCGATCCTGTTGTTGGCCGGTGGCCGCGGCCAGCGCATGGGCGGCCAGGACAAAGGCTTGCTGCAATGGCGCGGCCAACCGTTGATTGCACACTTGCAGCGACTGACTCGGCCGCTGACGGATGACCTGATCATCTCGTGCAACCGCAATCATGAGCTGTACGCTCCCTACGCCGACCAACTGGTGAGCGACGACAGCCCGGACTTCCCCGGCCCGCTCGCGGGTATACGTGCGGGCTTGGTCGCCGCACGTCATCAGCACCTGCTGATACTGCCGTGCGATGTCCCGAACATCGATGCACGACTGCTGGCTGATCTGCGTGAGCTTTCGAGTCGCAATCCATTGGTGCCAGTCATGGTCCGACAAGGCGAGTTCTGGGAGCCCTTGCTCTGCATCATTCCCACCGCCCTCAAAAGCCAAGTGGAATGCGCCTGGGATGCCGGTGAGCGAAGTCCGCGCAGCATTATGCTGCAACTGGGTGGCATCGCCCTGGAATGCCCGGCCAATGACCCCCGCCTGGCCAACCTTAATACACCCGAGCTGTTGCACACGAGAACTGGCGTGTCAGAATGATCAGCGCACCAGGAACTTTGGCGACGCCCTGCGCGTCACAAGGTCAGCTATTCAAAAGTATTCTCTCGGAGACAATCTCATGACTCAACGGACCATCGCCGCTCTCATGCTTGCACTGGGCCTCGCTACCCTTGCCGGTTGCGCGTCGCCAACAGTGATCACCCTGAATGACGGTCGCGAAATCCAGGCCGTCGACACCCCGACTTTCGACAAAGCGTCGGGCTTCTACGAATTCAAACAGCTCGATGGTAAGGAAACCCGGATCAACAAGGATCAGGTTCGCACCGTTAAAGAGCTGTAAGTCTTAACGCTTGTCTGCCAAGGCCCGCCTCGTGCGGGCCTTGTCGTTTCTGCGGGTTACCAGTCGAGGGTGATCCGGCTGCGAAAATCCCGTGGTTCAGCAGTAACCGGGTCAATAAAACGCACGCCCTGGGCCAGCAGCTTCAGGGGCTTGGCGTAGTCGTCCTCGGCATCCTTGATCACGTCGGGATAGAACGGGTCATTGCAGATACTCGCGCCGAGCGCAGTCATGTGCACGCGCAGCTGGTGCTTTTTCCCGGTCACGGGGAACAGACCGTAACGCCATAGATCGCCATGTTTTTCCCGCACTTCCACGGCCGTTTCGGTGTTGCTGGCACCAGGTCCCTCCTGCATCCGGAAGAACGGTTCGCCGTCCACCAGGCGGCTTTTATGCACCAGGGGGAAGGTCAGGTTCGGCAACGCCGGGGCAATGGCTTCGTAGAATTTATCGATGCGCCGCGTGGGAAACAGCTGCTGGTAAGCGGAGCGGCTTTGCGGGTTGGCCGAGAACAGCACCAGCCCCGCCGTGTGCCGGTCAATACGATGCAGGGGCACCAGCGAGGGATTGTCCAGACGACGAATCAGGCGGCGCAACAGGGTGTGTTCGACGTACTCACCGGCCGGGGTCACCGGCAGGAAATGGGGTTTGTCCGCTACCACCAGGTGCTCATCGGCATACAGGATGGTTTCCTGTACGGGAATCACCTTCTCATTGGGCACTTCACGGAAGTAGTAGATGCACAGGCCTTCCTTGTAAGCCAGGCTCTGGCTGATCGGGCTGCCATTCACATCCAGCACCCGACCGCGTGCGATGCGGTCCAACCAGTGTTCACGGCTGATGGCCGCAAAGTGGTCGCACAGGCAATCCAGCACCGTGGCCCAAGGGCCAGGAGGCAGATACAAGGTGCTGGCTTGGTGCTGGGAGGCGGAAAAACCCGAAGTGCTCATGAAGATGCTCGAAACCCGGAAGAACAAGCCGGCATTATCCCGCAAGGAGCGGGACTGAGCCTAGGGTTGATCTCAGGCTTTGGCCAATTGCGCTCTCAGGATGGGCGAGGCACTCGCCGCCTCGGTAAACTCCTTGAGCCAGCGCAGCACATCCACCGCTTCCCAGCGGCCGGGGTCGTACAGCGCGTACAACAAGCCCTGATATCCCACCACATCCAATTGCTTGTGATAACCGGCGCGCTGGAACAACGCCTCGATCTCCGCAAAGCAGGTGTTGAAATGCACTTTGTTAAACGGCGTCTTGCCTTCCGTGACCAGGCCGTCGAGGCGCAGCTCGTTCACCGCGTCGCGCACGACATCGGCGGACATGCGATTGACGCTGCTTTTCAGTTGTTCAACATTCACCACGGGCGTTCCCTCTATTCAATCGCTGTACAAACATACAGTAACGTAATATTTAGAAACCCGCCATCGGATAACACTCAACGAAGGAAGGCCACCACCTGTTGTGTGTCAAAAGGCCAATCCAGTTCCATCCCCGTATCCACCCGGCGAAGCACCGGAATTCGCAGGCCGTAGGCTTCGGTCAGGTCGTCGGGGTCGGTGATATCCACCAGCTCCACCAGCAATCCGTGCTCGACGAGCGGTATGATTTCGGCTTCGGCAATCTCACAAAGATGACAACCCAGGGTGCCGAACAACTGGCATTCAGGAAGCATGACGAAAGGACCTGATCAGAAAACAGGCGATCATTCTAAGCCCGCTGACTGCCTGAAGCCCACCACCACAAAAAACGGCCCCAGATCGCCATGGCCTATAACTGACTCAGCGATTCTCACGCTTCTTGCCCAGCTGTCCGCAGGCAAAGCCACAGATCAATCCTGACTGACCGCGCCGATTTTATGGATCGACAGGTCGGCGCCGTAATATTCCTCTTCCTGGCTCAGGCGCAGGCCGTGCACGCGCTTGATCAGGCCGTACACCAGCAGGCCGCCGACCAGTGCCACCGTCACGCCAAGGGCAGTGCCGATCAATTGGCTGATGAGGCTGACACCGCCCAGGCCGCCCAAGGCCGTCTGGCCGAAGATGCCACACGCGATACCGCCCCATACGCCGCACAGGCCATGTAGCGGCCACACACCCAGTACGTCGTCGATCTTCCAGCGATCCTGGGCCGCGATGAAGAACCATACAAACAACCCACCCGCGACCGCACCGGTGACCAGCGCGCCCACCGGGTGCATCAAGTCTGAACCGGCGCAGATCGCCACCAGCCCAGCCAGCGGGCCGTTATGCAGGAAGCCCGGGTCATTGCGGCCGATGATCAGCGCCGCAACCGTGCCACCGACCATCGCCATCAACGAGTTGACGGCGACAAGGCCGCTGACGCCATTGAGGGTTTGCGCGCTCATAACGTTAAAGCCGAACCAGCCGACGATCAGAATCCACGAGCCCAACGCCAGGAACGGAATGCTCGACGGTGCAAACGCCACCAGCCGCCCTTCCCTGTATCGTCCATTACGCGGGCCCAATAGCAGCACCGCCGCCAGCGCCAGCCAGCCGCCCATGGCGTGGACCACAACGGAACCGGCAAAGTCATGGAAGCTGGCGCCAAAGGTTGCGAGCAGCCAGGCTTGCACGCCGAAATTGCCGTTCCACACCAGGCCTTCGAAAAACGGATAGATAAACGCTACGATCAGCGCGGTAGCGCATAACTGAGGGGCGAACTTTGCGCGCTCGGCAATGCCCCCGGAAATGATCGCCGGGATCGCCGCCGCGAACGTCAGCAGGAAGAAGAACTTCACCAGGCCGTAGCCGTGATCGGCGCTGATCACCGCCGCCGGCTGCATGAAGCTCACGCCGTAAGAGATCCAATAGCCTATAAAGAAATAGGCCAAGGTGGAGATGGCGAAGTCGCTGAGGATCTTCGACAAGGCATTCACCTGGTTTTTCTGGCGCACCGTGCCGACTTCCAGGAACGCGAAACCGGCGTGCATGGCCAGGACCATGACCGCCCCGATCAAAATGAACAGGGTGTTGGAGCTGTGGACTAGGGTAGCCACCGCGCTTTGTATATTTTCCATGGAGGTTGGCAGGCCTGCATTAAAGGCAAAAAGCACCAAAGCGGTTCAAGCCAGGGTATCGCGCACTAAATTGGCACCAGCGCCCCCCCCCCTCTTCAGAGGGCGTGAACCGCTTTAGCGCAGCGATCAACACAACAGGCCGTTGCCGACAGGGTTTTTCCGCGAGTTTCAGTTATTTAGGGTAAGGTTTTTCAAGGCATTAGCCGCAGCCCGCCCAGATTCAGCGCAGCCCTCGGGGAGGCGCACCAAGGCAAAGCAAAAGCTGTACCAGACAATTGCACTGAACCTTCACCGAAGCCGGTGACTCGAAATCATACGTACCGAATCAGCCACTCACGGAGATAACCATGGCCAGAAAAACGGCAAAGACTGCTCAAGAAATACTGATGGAAGATTTTCAGACCCTGGTTGCCGACACTGAGAAACTGCTGGACGACACCGCCGTACTGGCCGGTGACCAGGCCGATGAGTTGCGCAGCAAGATTCATGAAAGCCTGCTCAAGGCCCGCGAGACCCTGCAACTGACCGAAGACTCCCTGCGTGAACGTGGCCAGGCAGCCGTCGCCGCCACCGAGGATTACGTGCAGGCCAACCCTTGGCAGTCGGTCGGCATCGCCGCTGGCGTGGGCTTTCTGATCGGCCTGCTGGCTACAAGGCGCTAATCATGTCTATCGGCGAAACCGAGTCGTCCAAGGGCGCAAGCTCAACCTCACGACGCCTGGGCGCGGCCGTTCTGGGCTTGTTGCACAGCCACGTCGAACTGTTTGGCATCGAACTGCAGGAACAGAAGGCGCGCACCGTCAGCCTGTTGTTGTTTGCCGGGCTGGCGCTGGTGTTTGCCCTACTGTTGCTGGTGGGGTTGTCGGCGCTGGTGATGATCCTGGTATGGGACACCTACCGGCTCACGGGGATCATCAGTCTCTGCGTGTTTTACATCCTGGCCGCAGCGTTCTGCGGGTTGCGCTTGAAAGCGGCGATCTTCGATGAATCCACGCCCTTCCACGCCACGCTTGAAGAGTTGGCCAATGACCGGGAGCGCCTGCTGCCATGAGCTTGACTGAAATCCCACCCTCCACTTCACGCCGGGAAATGCGCAAGGCGTTAATCCGCCTGCGCATGGAAATGCATCGCCAGGAGATTCGCCACGAATCCCAACAACTGCTAGCGCCCCTGCACAAAATGCGCGACATACGCCATAACTGGCAAGACAGCCTGGGCATCAAGCATGCGCCGCTATGGGGCGTGGCGGCGGTGACGCTGCTGGGCTTTTTTACCGGCAAAGGCGCCAAGGGCGGCAGTATCAGCAGCCTGACGCGCCTGGTGCGATTGGGTGCCGGGTTGATCCCTCTGATCAAGCTGGCCCTGCAAGGCGCGCGTAAAGGCTGAACTGCGCGGGCTGTATTCTTGCCGATAGAATCGGCCCGCCCTTCATCAGACGGTCATTGGGATGACGTTTTTGAGACGTTTCGCAAGGGCGATACACCCGGCACGGGCTTAACATGGTGGACATATTTTATGTCACGAGGCCATCCCGTGCGCCAATCACAGCCAGCGCGTCCATTTCAGCCACGCAATATTCCCTCACAGAGCAAATTGAGCTCATTTGCGGCTCAGTTTCGCCACGCGATGGCACAACAGGATTACTCTGCCGCTCGCCTTTGCTGTGAAAAAGCACTGAGCATGATGCCGGGAAATATGTCGGTGTTCAGTGACTATGCATTGTGTCTGTTGCGGGAAGGCAAACATGCAGCTTCGTATAACGCCTACCGGCAAATCTATCAGTCCCCGCAACGTGCCAACGCGTCGGCTACATGGCTTGACGGACTGACCGAGGTTTGTGGTTGGTTAGGTAAAACGGATGAGTTGCGTCGTTACGGAAACGAGTCACTGACGTCTGCTGACAACGCCCTGAAAGATTGCAAAAAGTGGGAGCTATCACAGACGCCAGTAAAACCATTCGATGCCAGCCATCCTGAAAAAAACGTGATTGCATACAGTCTTTACGGTGATCAGCCACGTTACTGCGAAACGTTGATCGAGAATGCCTCGCTTGCTCGTGAACTCTACCCCGCCTGGACGTGCAGGGTTTATCTGGATAACAGCGTTCCGGACCACGTCAAGACCCGCCTGCAAAACGCAGGAATGGTGCTGATCGACATGAGCGATGAAAAAGAAATATTACCGACCCTTTGGCGCTTTCTGGTCATGGATGACCCGAGTGTTGAGCGTTTCATCGTTCGAGATGCTGACTCCCTTCTTTCAGAGCGCGAAGCCGCAGCGGTAGAAGAGTGGTTGGACTCACCCTTTCACTTCCACCATATGCGCGACTATTTCACCCATACGGAGTTATTGCTGGCAGGGATGTGGGGTGGTGTGAATGGGTGCTTCCCGCCTGTCGAAGGGATGATGCGGGCATTTATCCATCAGTATCAGGGCAGCGAGCGTTTCACCGATCAATCCTTTCTTCGCCAAGTCCTGTGGCCGACGATCAGGGAAAGCCTGTTAAGCCATGACGAGATATTTGGTTTTCATCACGCGCAGCGTTGGCCGCAACATAAGCCAATCAGGTGGCAGCAAGCCGCGTTCCATGTCGGCAGCAACACCTCTTACTCCAGCCTTAGAGGTCAATGCGAACTGCCCGCGGGAGAGCGGCAACCGGTAGATCTGATCCGCCAAGGCATGACGGTCCGGTATTACGCTACGGTAAAGAATGGCGAGTGGCTCCTCGGCGTACCTTTCTTTCTCGTCGATGAGTTCAAAGCTGGAGCGATGCAGGTGGTCGCGTCTCCAACCAGCGGACCTCGTCCATGATTCCTACATAAATTTGTAGCGATTCTGACAGCCTTTACTCGTCATTCCCTTGTTTTTTTACTAGTATCCTTCGTCTACGCACTCACAGGGAGAGACTGAGTACCTTGAGGCTAGAAGCTGACACTCAATCATTGAATGAGTTATTACCGTCACCCAGAACGTAACAACTCAGGCAACAATAATGACTCCTTGGTGAAACCGATGAAAAAGATTTCCGGCATGGTTGTATTGGTAGGGCTTGCGGTCTCGGGATGCGCTACAAAAACCCCAGAAAAACCCAGCGTGACACCAGCGCCTGCTGTCGCCCAGCAAGCCTCCCGTGTACCCGCACCGCCAGCAGCAACTCCGCCAATCCGATACGAAACCGCATCTGCGAATACCAGCTCGGAAACCGCAACCCCTACCGCATCGGCGGCGGCTCAACCAGAATCCGCACTCAGCTCAAACCAGCTGCGCGTCCAACAATGCCGTAAAGAGCTGGATACACTAAAGCTCTACAACAAAGCGTCTTACGATAAATACGAGGCTGAATTCCAGACCATCGCCAGCAAGACCAATAAATACATGCAGATCAAAGACTCAATCAGTCCTGACATCAACGATATGGCGATGCCGGGCTATCAATTTCAAATTCGTGAGTTCTGCTTCCGAGTCAAGACTCGTCTGTCGCAGCTTGTGATTCGCCAAGCCCGATAATGAATAATCTTTAGGGCGTGCCTTACGCCCTAAAGATTCTAAACCGCCTGAACACGTTTTTTCTGATGGGGAGTATCCCCGGTAATCAACCAATAAACAGGTCTTTAAATTTAAACAGTTCAGAATCGCTGTCCAAACCAAGTTTGCGCAAGGCAGACTGCTTTTGTCCACTGATCGTTTTACGACTACGGCTCAGTTTTAATCCGATAGCTGAAACACTCAGCCCACCCAGAAAGTAGCGAATAACCTCCAATTCCTTCGGTGATAACTCACGAAGCGAAATTTCAGCCTCTTCGCCTTCAGGTCGAACAGGAACAAAAGGCAGCATACTTTTTTCTGCGACGGCAAACTTGTCCAGTTCGTGTTGCATATCGGCAGTCAAAAAAAGCTTTCCAGTGGCTACATGGCGAATAGCATCGATCAACTCTTCCAGCTCTTTACTCTTCCCAATAAAGCCTTTCACCCCCGCCTTTACCACCAACTGGACCACGGCAGCGCTTTCAACAGAGGAATACAATAAAATCTTTATATCTGGGTAGTGCAACATCAGGTGTTTAACCAGCTGAAGACCATCCATGCTCTTACTGCCCTCAAGCATGTAGTCGAGCACAAGAACATCAACTACCCCACTGTCCAGGTAGGGAATGATTTCATCGCGACTTTTACAACTGGCAGTCAGAACCATATCCGGCTCGTGCTCCAGGCTGAACTCGACAGCTCTACGAACCAACGGATGATCGTCAACCACTCCCACGCGAAGCACGTTGGGCGCATTGGAAATCATAACTGCTTCCTCATTGTAAACATCCATCCATTAAGACTCGAACAACGATGCCAGCTTCAAATTGAATGATTGTTCAACCAACTTATCAAGGTTCCAGAGCTCGCGTAGCTTCGGATGATGGCTGCGTAGCCATCAAAACGGCTGCTTACTTCACTGACCCTGTTGTTATAGTAATCAGTCTCCGAACTTAATACATCAAGCAAAGTACGTTTACCTAGATGGTACCATTGATCAAAAAAATCCACCCGAATACGATTGGTCTCCGCGGCCAAGCTATGATAAAGAACCGCACGCTCGAGCAATGAGCTGGCATCTTGATTGGCGGCCCTGATCCGCTGTTCCAAATCCCGTTGCTGATCTTCTACCAAATAGCTGCTCGCCTCGGCACGCGCCAGTGCAGCACGCTCTGCAGCCCGGGTGGATCCACCTCGAAACAGCCCCCAACTGGCCTGTAGACCTGTTTCATAGGCCTGTCGGCGTCCCAACTCATCCTGACCGGTGTTCTTGCTGACGACCCAACTGAACGTCGGTAATCCCGAAGCTCGAACAACCGCAGCCTCATGCTCGGCGGCCTGCTTATCGGCCCTCGCTTTCAGAACAGTCGGATGCGACTCCACCATACTCAGTTGGCTTTGCGGGTCGGGAAGGCGCAAGTTCCACTGGGTGGAGGGTGGCAACGTAATCGAAGACTCTCCCAACAAACGCTGAAGAATAATCTCCGTATCACGGGCTTTGGCCACGGCGGCATCAAGTTGCGACTGAGCGGAAAGCAATCTTCCTGTTGCCTGGGTCAACTCACTCTTTCGCCCCTGATCCACGGCCACGATCCCTTGCAGCATTTTCGTTAACTCTTTCATACGCGCGACGAAATCCTGACTGACGGCAATGACCAAGCGTTGTTTACTCAGTTCGGTCAGCGCACTGGTCACGTCCCATGCGGTGGATTCCGACTCCGCGCTGATCGTCAGCGTAGCGGCTTCGGCCTGGGCCTCACGCGTTTTGATGGTGTTACTGGTCTGGCCAAAATCATACAGAGTCGTGGCCATGTTGAGGTTCAGGGATACAGGGTCCTTATTGTCATTGTCCTGGCGATAACCACTGCCGAAGTTAAGACCTTTACTGTTGCTGGTAACATTCACCTGCGGCCAGCGCTGCCCTTTCGCTTCATCGATACTCTCTTTAGCAGCGTCCGCTTGCGAACGACTGCTATGGATTTTTGGGTTGATGCTCAGGGCCTGCATGACCGCTTGGGAAAACAGAGCCCTGACTTCACTTTCGGAAAGCGAATTTTCCAGCTCGGCACGCGACGGTTTCCGTTGGCCGGGTAATGCAGCGCTCGCGCGTAAGTTGAGCAAAGAAACCCCCTCAGACTGTGGCGTGCTCCTGTCAACGACAGGCGTCGCCAAAGGAGCGCTCACAACTGGAGTCGCAGCCTCACGTTGAACGGGTGGCTCAGAGGGCTTGGGCAACGGTGCATCAGCCGGCCTGACAATAGGCTGACTGGCAATAACCGCCGGGCGCACCGGGTCGACGCTACTCATCATCTGGGGTGAGAGCGACTTGCTCTGCTGAACTTCCACTGGAGCGGGAGACGGCTTGGCAGGGACGACCACCACAGGAGCCGCAGTCTCACGTAGAACGGGTGGCTCGGGAGGCGTAGGCAACGGCGCGTCAGCAGGGCGGACAATCGGCTGGCTCGCAATAACCACCGGGGGCACCGGAGCGACGTCACTCATAATTATGGGGGGTGAGAACGACGTGCTCTGCTGAGCCTCCGCTGGCGCGGGAGACGGCTTGGCAGGCACGACGGGAGCTGGCTTATTGACCGCACCGTGTCGTAGCTCGGCAAACATCAGTAATTCATCATCGCCTTCCGACGCGAGTGCAACGTTATCGCTGAAGCCGTATAGCGCCAGCGCGATGGATAAACTCAACAAACGCACTGGATACCATGAAGTTTTTTCTCTAGACATGATCAACGCTCACGAAAGGCTTCACGAGCCTTGAAAACTGGCTTCAGCAGGTAGTCAAGAATGGTCTTTTCACCTGTCTTGATTTCGACGTTTGCGACCATACCGGGGATGATAGGCAGCGCCTTGCCGCCCGCCTCAAGGCTGCTTTTATCGGTCAGAATCATCACGCGATAATAGATAGCGTCAGGGCGCCCGGCGGCGGCTTTCTGATCGTCTTTCAGGGTGTCCGGGCTGATCGTCTCAATCTGTCCGTTAAGGCCGCCGTAGATGGCGTAGTCATAAGCGGTGATCTTCACCGTCGCCTTGAGTCCTGGGTGTAGAAACGCCACATCGGATGGCCGGATCTGCGCTTCGACCAGCAGTTGATCCTCCAGCGGTATGATCTCCAGAATCCGCTCACCCGGCTGTATAACGCCACCAATGGTGCTGACGCGGATATTTTTCACGGTGCCACGCAGCGGCGCGGTGATGGTGGTGCGCTCGACCACGTCCGCACGTCCGACCAGGTTCTCCGTCGTCTGGGCCAGTTCAAGCTCAAGCTTGGTCAGCTCGGTATTGGCCTCGGACTGAAAGCGATTCTTCCGGTCTGCTATCTGAGAAATCAGGTCGTTAGCCTGGCGGCGCATACGCAGCAGCTCGACTTCCGACATCAGCCCCCGAGCGGCCAATGGTTCAGCGAGGGCAATTTCTCGCATCGACAGCTCATAGCTTTTTTGCAACGCGCCAACACTCGCATCCTGGGATTTTTTGCGTGATCGGTAGGCACTGGTTTCGAGTTCCACTTCGCGAGGAACGGCAAGCACCTCCTTGTCGAACACCAGCGGAATATCGAACGCCTCTGCGCGTAAACGCGCGATGGTGGCCTTTAGGCCGACAGCTTTACTTTGCACTTCCTGGAAACTGGACTGAGCCCGAGTGGGGTCCATCTGCAGCAGCGCTTGCCCACGCTCGACAATGTCCCCTTCGTGCACTTTCATACTGGCGAGAATGCCGCCCTCCAGGCTTTGGATCACCTGTTCACGGCCTTTGGAAATAACCTTGGCTTCGCCACGCGTAATTTCCTCCACGCGAGCAAAATGCGCCCAGACCAGGCCACCCACCAGGACAAACATGACCATATAAAGCACCAGCTTGGAGCCGGGTGTTGTTTGTGCGAGCAGCGACTCATGGATGTCACTCATGAAGGCAGAGTCGTTGCGCGAAATTTCCTGTTTCTTAGCTTTAAATAACATCATGACCCTCTCAGACCGAAGCCGGCTGGTGTTCAGGTGCCGTTGATGAATTCCCGGCAGGAGGCATCGCCGCATCCACGGAATGGACTCTGTTTACCCGGCTTGCCGCAGGCGTCGCGGGCTTTTGCTGCAGCTTCGCCAGCACCGTATCTTTCGGTCCGTCCAACACGACCTGGCCTTCCTCGACGACAATAATTCTGTCAACCAGCGCCAACATCGATGGACGATGCGTGACTACGATGAGCGTTTGTTGCTGGACGGCCAGTTTCAACTGAGTGATGAAATACTGTTCTGTCTGAGAGTCCATCGCACTGGTAGGCTCATCCATCAGCAGCAGTGTGGGATTGGCAATTAAGGTCCGGGCCAGGGCAATCAGCTGTCGCTGACCTCCAGACAAGCTGTCACCGCTCTCACCGACGGGCAGATTGATCCCCGCAGGGTGCCGGGCGGCTACCTGGTCGAGGCCGGTCAGTTTGAGGACGCGCAGCAGTTCACGCGCGGTGGCATCCTGGCAACCAATCATCACGTTCTCACGCAACGTACCGTGAAACAGGCGTGCGGACTGGCCCACGAAACCCACGGACCGATGCCAGTCCGCAGGGTCGATCTGACTGACATCCAGGTCGTCAGCGAACATCTGGCCCTTGACCGGTTGGTACAGGCGAGCAATCAGTCTCAGTAACGTGGATTTGCCACTGCCGATGCGCCCGATGATCGCCACGCGCTCTCCGGCTTGGATACTCAGGCTGACGCCTTTGAGTACTTCCGGGTTCGGTTGCATAGGTGGGGCGGGATAGGAGAAGTTCACGCCCTGTAATTTGATATTCCCGCTGATCTCCGGGTGCGGCAGATAGCTACAGGTCTTGTCACGATCGACAGGCATTTCCATCAGTTTATTCAGCGCGTCCAGTGCGGCTTTGGCCTGCTGAAAACGGACTGCCAGTCCTACGACCTGGCTCAGCGGTGCGGTACAGCGACCGGCGAGCATGACCGTACCAATCAGTGCGCCCATGGTCAGCGTACCGGCGTCGATCAAATAAACGCCGGTGACAATCAACGCTACTGTCTGAAACTGTTGCAAGAAGGCCGCAACACCCGTCGCAATGGCTGAATATTGTTTGGATCTCGTTCCCGATGCGGACTGCATCGCACTGAACCTCTGCCAGCGGCGCTGCATCCAGGCTTCACCGTTGGTAGATTTCAGCGTTTCCATTCCCTCAATGGATTCAATCAGCACGCCTTGTTTCAGGGAGGCTTCTCGCAGGTTGTCCTTCATGACTCGGGCAAGCGGCCACTGAATACCTACGCTCACCACGATAATCAGCGGGATCATCAGCGTCGGTATCCAGGCCAGTGGCCCACCGATTGCAAAAATGACCCCCAGGAAGAGCAAAACGAACGGCAGATCGGTAATCACCGCCAGCGTGGCTGAGGCGATGAAATCACGCACCGACTCGAATTCGCGGATTTGATTCGCAAAGCTGCCTGAGGAGGCAGGCTTATGTTCCATACGGACGGCCAGCGCCTGTCGGAATAAAATACTGCCCAGTACCAGGTCGGCTTTTTTCCCGGCCACGTCGATCAAATGCGCGCGGATGTAGCGGGTCACGGCTTCGAAAACCATTGCCAACGTCACACCGATGGCCAACGACCACAGCGTCACGAATGCCTGGTTGGGGATCACGCGGTCATAGACGTTCATCGTGAAAAAAACGCTGGCCAACGCCAACAGGTTCACCAGGACGGCAGCAATCGCGGCACTTCGGTAGTAACGACGGTAGCGCCACAGCGTGCTGAACAACCAGTGGCCCTTGGGCTGAGGCAACGGATCGCTATCGCTGGTTTCCACCTTCGCCATGGGTTTAACCAGAATCGCGTAACCGGCGTAATAGGTCATCAGCTCGGCGTGAGGTACTTCGACCGGTTGATCGCTCACTTCCGGCAGTATGATTTGATACGCCAGGTCTCGTTTACCGTCCGAATTAACGAATGCGCGGCGGGACAGCACAATGCATCCCGCAGACCCGTCACGGATGAGAATAATGGGCATCACTTGCTCGGGTAGCTCTTGCAACCCACGCTCGACCAAGCCACCAGTCAACCCGGCGTTTTCCAGTGCCTTGAGCGCCAATGAGGGTGTCAGTGACCCGGCACGCGGTAGACCGGCCAGTAATCCCTGGTCTGTTTTTCCCAAGCCATAATGGTGGCAGATCCAGGAAACACTCCGCAGCAGGCTGTCGTCGAGGCGGGTAAAAGGCTTTACCTCCACAGCCTCCTCACCCGCCATCGGCTCGGCTTCATTTCGCATATGCTGTTCTCCGTGCAATCAACGTAGGTTGAACAGCGTCTACACAAAAAAGGCATCGCTGCATGAGTCAGAAAATTCTGACACTGGTACGTAGAAGCGCAGGACAAGACATGTCTCAAATTTGCTTTTCCCCTCAGCGCCAAGACCATTCAATTGACATAAGCCATTGGTTTTCTGGAGGAAAGTGAGTGCCGGCATTGCAAGGGCCTGCCAGGTGCTTGGGACAATGCCTACGAGAGTTTGGGAAGGAGCGACGGGGCCGCGAGTGTTGAACGAACCGGCGCTTAAGAGGTGGGATACACGAGGAGTAACTAGCGAAGTCCTTTGCCGATAAGAGCAGGACATGAATGTCGAAACGGGATTAATTGCTGACGCCTTTACCGGGAAAAAAGCGCGGGACGGATGATTCCGTCCCGCGAAGTTAACATCACAACAAGGTGTGAGCGGTTAAGACGTGATGGCTAACGCCGTCACTCACTGTTCACTCTGCAGCGGCACTGCTGCCATCGACACGCACGCTAACGCGACGGTTTGGCGCATAGCAGGCAATCTTTTCGGCTTTGCTGCCATAGCAGTCAGTCACCACCGGCTCGCCCATACCGGCACTCGTGGCGGTAATGTCGCGCGCTGCAATACCGGCTTGAATCATCAGCAAACGCACGGTTTCCGCACGGCGCTGACCCAGCAGCATATTGGTGTTCTCGGCGCCAATCTGGTCGGTATGCCCCGTGACCTGAATGCTGCGAATGCTGCTGTTTTCACCGCGGATTTTTTGTACCAGTTCGGTAATAGCCCGGTGTCCTTCCGTAGTGATGTTACTGCGATC
The DNA here is from genome assembly GCF_059421065.1 of Pseudomonas sp. GW821-FHT03A09. Taxonomy (NCBI): domain Bacteria; kingdom Pseudomonadati; phylum Pseudomonadota; class Gammaproteobacteria; order Pseudomonadales; family Pseudomonadaceae; genus Pseudomonas; species Pseudomonas sp. GW821-FHT03A09. Next base: position 123,571 of record NZ_JBWKUX010000005.1, read on the forward strand.
GGCTTTACCGAAACGGAACAACACATCGCCCGAAAGCGTGTAGTCCTTAGGTTTTTCCTCCACGTACTGACACGCCTCAACCGCCGATGCGCGCGACAACAGATTAACCTGTGTCTTCATGGCGCGCAGGGCTTTCTCGGCATCCGCACGGGTTAGCCGTTGGGGTTTACCATCTTGTTGGTTACCCACCTTCAGGAAGTAAGTTTTGCCAGCCTCCAGAGTGTCACTCCAAGGTTGATCGCGTTTGCCTTGATACAGCGGCGCATCCTTGATGAAAGCCCCCAGGCTGTGAGTGCCGGGTTTAACGCAGAAAGTGGTAAACCCATTAGGCAATAGCGCCGACTGAAACTCGCCGTCGATATAGACGTTAGCACTGCCCGCAGCCTGATCAGCCTCGCGGAAAAACACCACCTGCGCCTGGCTCGGGCTCACCCCTGCAACAGGAGAATAACCCTTGCCAAATATCTCTGCAGCCTGAGCGGACAACACGAAAAAAGCGCCGCCGATTAACACGCTCAAGGCGCAAGTTTTGAAAACATTCATAACTTCTCCACGGCCTCACAACGAGGCCGATATTCAAAAGGGGGTAAGTAAAAATCGGTTAAGCCCAGAAGCCTGACGTCGCCCACTATCGGCAGCGACGTCAGGTTTACAGGGGATTAATGAAGATTGGTTGTTACACCCTCCTGAACCAGCAGTTCAACGTTCATGGCGCTGTTCTGGTATACCTCGTAACGGACGCCTGCAACTTCCACGGCTTCTGCCGCTTTCGCCCAGTCCGCTGGATCGGTGCCCTCAAGCTCTGCTTCGAGATTAACGACGTCGCCTTCGTCACCTTTCACCATCATCTGAACTTTGCCATCGTTGATGAACAAGTCTTTCTCACCAAAGTGCAGCACATCATTCAAACTTAGATTCAAGGTGTTATCACCATTACCAGTAATATCTACTGTTTCAATAGATTTTACTTGATCACTTACCGCGCTGAGATCCAGAACCTGATCTGCACCGTTTAACAACAGGATATCGCCTTTACCTTCCTGCTCCTGGATTTCAACGTTCGGTGTAGTGGCTTCATCCTGAGCTGCGAGATGTTCAACACCACTAGTATCGGTACTCTCGTCGTCTACAGAAGCAATGCCAAACGCCGTTGTACCCGATGGAGCCGTCCATCTGACATCATCAATAGAATAGAGGTCAGGTGATATCGGTGGATTTGACACTCCGGTGCTAAACGAGCCAATCGCAATGTCAATACGTCCGATCAATCTCCCGGTTGGCGCGGTGTAACTATTTAGTCCACTGACGGATAGCCCGGTTGTAATAACCTGGCCTGCGGTATCGTAAACCGTATATGTTGTCTTGGTTCTCGATGATTGGTAAGCATCATTCACGTTAATCATTTGGAAACTTACAGCAGTCATACCGTCAAACCGCAGCGACAAGTCACTAGCAACACCTAACCCATGGCTACTTCCAACACCCTGACCAAGTACTGTCCCCGCATTTTCCGGAGGTATACCAAACATTGGTGTACCCAGCGTAAGTTTCAAACCATTCGGCGTCGTGACGAGCGCTCCCGCACCATACTTCGTATTTAGAGCAATCGCTTCGAAGTTTTCAAAACCACTCGTTACCGGCGACACGATATTAACCGAACGACTCGTTGCCCCACTGGTATTCCCCGCCGCGTCCGTTGCCGTAACGCTAAAGGTATGGTTACCCAATGCCAGTCCTGCAGGCGGCGTCCAGGTCCAGTTACCACCAGTAGCCGTGACGCTATATACCGTGCCGTTATCCACGGTAATACGTACAGTGCTACCTGCTTCGGCGGTACCGTTCAGCGTTGGGGTGCTGTCGTCAGTATCGCCACCATTCGCGATATTACCCGTTGCACTACCCACGTTATCCATCACGCTGGTAATTACCGGCGCGTTCGGAGCAGTGGTATCAATAATGATCTGACGCGTCGCCGAATCAGCGGAGACGTTGCCCGCCACATCGGTGGCCGTAGCCTTGAAATTATAGGTCGTGCCGTTGGTCAATGCCGCTGGCGTGTACGTCCAGTTGCCACCGGTAGCGACGACGCTGCCCAGCAAGGTGACGCCGTTGTAGATACGCACAACACTGCCGGCTTCGGCGGTACCGTTCAACGTTGGTGTGGTGTCGTTGGTTCGACCGCCGTTGGCGATGTCTCCAGT